>NZ_JBELOA010000001.1:0-253676 GCF_040227205.1 Parafrigoribacterium humi
CCGGCCTCAACGCCGAGGAAGGACTCTGGCACCGATCAGGCTGGGCAGGACGCGGATGACACACCCGACCCATCCACACGTTCTTGCCTATAAGCCCCGGATGTCTCGGAGCAGCTCCCTACACACAGAAGGTCCCGGAAACCCTAGGGGTTCCGGGACCTTTTGTGTTGCTGTCTGGTTGCGGGGGCTGGATTTGAACCAACGACCTCTGGGTTATGAGCCCAGCGAGCTACCGAACTGCTCCACCCCGCGGCACAAGCACTAACACTACCACAGCGGCACAGCACCGGATGCCTCGACCAAGGCTGCCGAGATCAGGGATCGTTGGCGATTTCCGCCCTAAATACCGGGTTTTAGGGCGGAAATCGCCAACAATCTCACGAGTGGAGGGCGGGAGGGCGGCGGAACTCAGCCCTCCAGCGCGAAGAGTGCCTTGAGCGCGGTCACGAGCTTCTCGTCTGCCGCGGCATACTTCGTCAGGTCGCCGGACTTCAGTGCCGCATCCCGATCGGTGAGCGCGGTCTGCACGTCGGCAAGAGCCGCCTTCACGGCAGCGCTCTCCTGCGGGGTGGTCGGCCCCGGCGTCGCCGGCGTCTCGGGTGACGGGGTCTCGGTGGACGGAGTGCTCTCGCTGCCGCTGTCGCCGGCCTGGGCGCCGGAGTCTCCGCCGAACAGGTCGTCGAGGGCCGCATCCAGGGTGTCCTCGAAGGCGATCTTGTCGCCGAACGACACGAGAACCTTCCTCAGGATCGGATACGTCGTCTCGGCCGTCGACTCGACGTAGAGCGGCTGCACATACAGGAGCCCGCCACCGACGGGCACCGTGAGCAGGTTTCCTCGCTTGACCTGTGTGTCACCCTTCTGCAGAAGCGAGATCTGGTTGGCGACCGCTGTGTCGGTGTTGAAGTTGTTCTGCACCTGGCCGGGCCCCGGCACGGTGTCCTGCTTGGGCAGCGTCAACAGGGTGAGCTTTCCGTAGTCGGGAGAGATCGTGCCCTTCGTGTCGCCCGCATCCGCGTTGGCCGCCAGGTATCCCGTGAGAATCGAACGGTCATCCGTGCTCGACTTCGGGATGTAGGTGGAGTAGATCGAGAACGCCGGCTTCTTTGCGCCAGGCATCTTCATCGTCAGGTAGTACGGCGGCTGAAGCGGGGCCGGCTTCGCCTTGGTCGGGTCGGGAGGACTGACCCAGGCGTCGCTCGACGAGTAGAAGGTGTCTGAGTCGGTCACGTGATACGTGCCGAGAATCGCGCGCTGCACCTTGAACAGGTCGGCCGGGTAGCGAACGTGGCTGAGCAGCTGTGAGCTCATGTCACTCATCGGCTTGACCGTGGACGGGAAGATCTTCTCCCAGGTCTTGAGGATCGGGTCCTTCGCGTCCCAGGCGTACAGCGTCACCTTGCCGCTGTATGCGTCGACCGTTGCCTTCACCGAGTTGCGGATGTAGTTGATCGTGTCGATCGGATAGTCGGGGGCCGGCTGGTAGGTGTCGGCAATCGCGCTCGAGAGCTGCTCCGTCTTGGAGTAGGGGTACTGCGCGCTCGTGGTGTAGCCGTCGACGATCCACTTCACGCGCCCATCGATAACAGCGGGGTATGCGTCGGAGTCGAGCGTGAGGTACGGCGCAACCTTGGCGACACGGGCCTTGGGATCACGCGTATAGAGGATCTGAGAATCCTTGTTCACGGCCTCGGACAGCAGAATCTGCTCCGACTGGAACTTGATGGCGTAGACGAGCTTCGTGAACACGTTGTCGAGCTTCGGTCCGCCGTTGCCATCGTAGGTCGTCGTCGCGTTCTTATTGGACTGCTTGTCGCCCGCCGGGTAGTCGAACTCGATCTTCGGTGCCCCCTTCGGAGCGCCCACGATCGAGTACCCCGGAGAGTTCTCACCGAAGTAGATGCGCGGTTCGAATTTGCCGAGCTTGCCCTTCACCGGGATGCCCGACTCGAGGAACACCGGGAAGCCCTCGCTGGAGCGCTGGTTTCCATAGGCGGCGACAACGCCATAACCGTGCGTGTAGACGACGGTGTTGTTGTACCAGCTGTTCGCGTCACCGAGCTGCTTCTGGTCGAGCTCGCGCACGGCGATCACGGTGTCCTGGGTCTTGCCGTCGATCGTGTAGCGATCGACGTCGAGGGAAGACGGGAACCGGTAGTACTGCTTGATCTGCTCGAGCTGGGCGAAGGTGTCCGAGACGAGAGCGGGGTCGAGGATGCGGATGTTGGCCGTTGTCTCTGCGTCGTTCCTCAGGGCGCCGGGTTCGGCATCCGAGGTCGCGGTGTACGGCTCCTCCTGCACGCCAGCGACACCGTAGGCGTCCCGCGTCGCCGCGATGTTTCGCTCGATGTACGGCTTCTCGAGGCTTCTCGCGCTCGGCTCCACCTGGAAGCGTTCGACGATCCACGGATATACGGCGCCGATCAGCAGTCCGCTCACGAGCAGCAGCGCCGTTCCGACGATCGGAAGTCGCCAGCGCCCGATGAACGCGGTGATGACGAAGAGCACGGCCACGACCGCGGCGATTCCGGCGAGGATCGCGCGGCCGGGGATGACAGCGAAGACGTCGGTGTACGAGGCACCGGTGATGAGGTCGGTGCTTGTCTGCGACGCGAGGGTCGCGTACTGGTCGAGCCAGATGCTCACGGCCTGCAGCGCGAGGTAGACGGCACCGATCGTCGCCAACTGGATGCGCGCGGAGCGTGAGATGCGCAGCTCGCGACCGTTGAGCCTGATCGCCCCGTACAGGTAGCTCGTGGCGAGAGTCGCGATCGCGGAGAGGAGCACGACAGCGGAGGCGAACGCCGCGACCGAGCGGAAGAACGGCAGGTCAAAGAGGTAGAACGAGATGTCGAGGTGGAATTGGGGGTCGGTCTTGCCGACGGGCGTTGCGTTGAGCCACTGCAGGGCGAGTTGCCATCTCGAAGAGGATGCAGCGCCGGCGAACAGGCCGAGAATGACCGGGATGCCGTACATTGCGAGGCGGCGCAGCGGCTCGATGACCTGCTGGTAGCGGTCGAGCTGTGAGTTGAGCTTCGCGTAGACGGGCCGCCAGCGGAACGCGACCTCGATCGACGCCCACACCGGAATCGCCATGCCGAAGAACCCGATGAGGAACATCACGCTTCCGGCGATCCACTGCGTCGTGAGCACCCCGCGATAGCCGAGCTGGCTGAACCACAGCCAGTCCGTGTACAGGCTCGCGAAGATGAAGAATGCAATCACCAGCACGGCGATGATGGCGATGGAGATGAGAACGGTCGCCCTCGAGCGCGATCGTGGCTGTCGCTCGTCTGTGGCTGTAGAAGTCAAAAGACTGCTCCCGGATCGAGATGTCGTGGCGTGCCAAAAGGACAGCCCTGCGGTCCATCCTAGGCCAGCGCAAGCTGGGAGGACCCGCCGTGAGGCCCGCTGCTAACCCGCTGAGCAGGTCCTGAGAGAGGCCGTGCTCTCGCCGGTGCTGACCGCCTTGAGCACGGCGAGCGAATCGCTGAGGGTCTTGACGGCGAAGACCTTCAGACCGGAGGGAACGTGCCCGACCACCTCGTTGCAGTCGCCGGCGGGTGCGAGGAAGATCGTCGCTCCGGCGCGCTGCGCTCCGTACATCTTCTGCCGGATGCCGCCGATCGGTCCGACGGTTCCCTGGGCGTCGATCGTGCCGGTGCCCGCAACGCGCGCGCCGCCCGTGAGTGACCCCGGCGTGAGCTTGTCGATGATCCCCAGCGCAAACATCTGGCCAGCAGACGGGCCACCGACGTTCTCGAGCTGGATCTTCACGTCGAAGGGGTAGTCGTAGCTCACCGCCGCGTAGATCCCGATGACCGGCGTCGGCTTCGCGCCGGAGCTGAGGCTGGGAATGACCGTCTCCGTGAGAGTCGCCGTGCCGCGGAGGATGGTCATGGCCAGAGGGGAACCGGCTCCTCCCGCCGCGATCGCCTCGCGCAGGCCGTTCACGGAGTCGATCGGCGTGCCCGCGACGCTCACGATCCTGTCTCCGTCTTTCAGGATGCCCTTCGACGGCGACTCCGCGGAGAGGCCGGCGACGGTGACGACGGACGGGACCCTGTGACCGAGCTCGCGCAGGGCGGCGGCCATGGCATCCTTCTGCGAGTTCTGCATGTCGACCGTGCCCTGCTTGACGGAGTCCCGCACGGAATATCCGGGTGGATAGACCGCATCGACCGGCAGTACCGCCTGGCTCGGGTCGAGCCACGCACTGGCGACATCGAGCCAGTTGGGCAGATTCGTCGGATCGCCGAGCATGCTCACGGTCAGCATGTCGAGGGATCCGGTGGCCGGCCAGGTCTTCTGGCCGGGGATCTCGATCATGGGAACCGTGCCGTCGCCGATCTTCACCGTGCCGAGGGTGTCGAACACCGGGCCGGGTCGCTCGATCACATAGGGCGACGGGAGCATGGCGAAGATCACGGTGCCGACCAGTGCGACGATGAGCAGGACCCACCCGAGACGCCGGGTGCGCGACGTGCCGCCATTGCCCGCGGACACGGCCGTCAGGCCTCCGGCGAAGAGCGTCACCGCGGTCCTTTCATTCTCGTCAGGGGTGGTGTCAAGCGGCATGTTCGCCACAGGCGCACAGTAGAGCGTCAAGCCTAGGTCAATTCACACCATCGGCGAGCGCACGGCGACTAGCGTAGTTTTCATGCCTGACACTCCGTCCGACGATTCGGAAGACGAGTTCCGAGACATGCTGCGCGACTTCCTCGCGGGCAACTCGGATATCGACGCGAGCAAGCTGGCGAATGCCGCCGGCCTGCCGAACGATCCCGCCCTGCTGCGGCAGCTCATGGGGCAGCTGCAGAACGCGCTCAACAGCAGCGACGACGGCATCAACTGGGGCCTCGCAGAAGAGCAGGCCAAGAGCATCGCGGCGAGCGACAGCAAGAAGACCACTCCGGCCGAGACGGAGGCACTCGAGCAGTCCTTCGTGGTCGCGGAACTGTGGCTGAGCGAGTCGACCACGATCTCCGGGCTCACCGTCACTCCCAAGCTCATCAGCCGGGTCGAATGGATCAAGGCGACCATGCCGGTCTGGATCCAGCTCGCAGAGCCGGTCGCCACGAGCATCGCCAATTCGCTCACGACCGTGCTGCGCGAGCAGGCGCCCGAAGAGATGTCGAACATGATCGAGAGCGCGAGCAGGATCATGCGCAATGTCGGCGGAACACTCTTCGCCATGCAGCTCGGCCAGGTGGTCGGGCAGCTCGCGGGTGAGGTCGTCTCCGGAGGAGACATCGGCATCCCCCTGCTCGGCACGATCGGCGGTGCGGAGCAGCAGGCGGCCATCCTGCCGCAGAACCTCGCGGCGTTCGGTGAGGGCCTCGACATCGACGACGAACAGATTCGCCTGTATCTGGCCGTGCGGGAGCTCGCCCACGCGAGGCTGTTCCGGCACGCGAAATGGCTGCGTCTGCAGCTCATGACGTCCATCACCGAGTTCGCCCAGGACATCCATATCGACACGGGCGCTCTCGAGGAGCTCACCGTGGACTTCAACCCGTCTGACCCCGAAGAACTCCGCAACGCCCTGGCCAGCGGAGCGCTCATCCCACCGAAGTCTCCGGCGCAGCTGGCCGCCCTGGCCCGGATGGAGACCATGCTCGCCCTCATCGAGGGCTGGGTCGACGTTGTGACGGCCGAGGCGACCAAGCGACTGCCCAAGTCAACGGCCATCGCCGAGACCGTTCGCCGCCGTCGCGCAGCAGGGGGACCCGCGGAGTCCGCGTTCTCGACACTCGTCGGTCTCGAGCTGCGGCCTCGCAGGCTGCGCGAAGCCGCTGCGCTGTGGCAGAGACTGACGGATGAGCTGGGCGCCGACCGCCGTGACGAGCTGTGGTCGCACCCCGACCTCGTTCCGACCTCCGAGGACATCGACGATCCTTCCCCCCTCGTGGCACGGCTGCTCGACCCGAATTCGACGGACGCGGATCCCGTGGACCAGGCCATCGAAGACCTGCTCAACGATGTGAGCGACGACCGCCCGCACGAGGACGGCAGCGGCTCGGCCGAATAGCTCGCGCCTGTGGAGTACTCGCGCGCGGTGTCTGCCGCCTGCGGCATCATCGTGGCGTGGTACTGAAACTCGACCCCCGCTATCGCCTCCTCTGGCGCTCCCCCACGAGCCTGCAGTTCGGTCTCGATGACCCACCGGTCGCGCTGTCCGAGCTGAGCGAGGCGGACGACCGGATGCTCGCGCAGCTGATCCGGGGCATCAGTCGCTCCGGCCTCAGCATGGTCGCGGAGGATGCGGGCGTCGGCGAGGCGGAGGTGACCCGGCTGCTCGATGCCGTCTACCCCATCCTCTGTGCGGACACAGAAGCGTCCGCTCCCGACCGGCATGTCGCGCTCACCGGCGCGGGTCGAACCGCCGACGACATCGCGGCAATCCTCGACGCCAGCGGCATCACGGTGCACAGAACCGACCACGAGGACGCCGAGACCCCAGGCCATATCGACCTTGCCATCATCGTGGCGCAGTTCGTGATCGACCCCGAGTTGCACGGGGCCTGGCTGCGCCGTGACGTGCCGCACCTCGCCGTGGTCTACGGCGATGCCTCCGTGCGCGTCGGCCCGGTCGTCGAGCCGGGCGGCACCGCCTGCCTGTACTGCGTCGAGCGCCACACGACGGATGCCGACCCGGCCTGGCCCGCCATCGAATCCCAGCTCTGGGGTGCTCGCAGCCCGTGCGAGTCCGCGCTCGTCACGAGTGAGGTGGTCGCGCTCGTCACCCGGTACGCGGTGTCGAGGCTCGGCGGCCACCCGCTGGACCAGTCGCCGCTGGCGCCCGCGACATCCCTGCGGCTCGACGTCGAGACCGGGCGGATCACCGCGCGGGTGTGGACTCCGCACCCCGAGTGCGCCTGTCTGCGTCTGCCCGGGAACCCAGCTCGGCCAGAAAGCGACTCGGCAGACGCTCGCCGCGCTGGGCGCCGCTCGCCCCGTGCTGCGCCCACGAGAGGTGCAGGCGCGCTCGCGCCCGCGTGATGCCCACGTAGAGCAGCCGGCGTTCCTCGTCGATCGCCTCCGGCGTCTTCGCGTAGCTCACCGGCACGAGGCCGTCGCTCACGCCGACGAGATAGACCGTGTTCCACTCGAGCCCCTTGGCCGAATGCAGGGTCGCGAGCGTCACGGCGGCGAGGGTCGGTTCGTGCTGGCTGGCCGAGCGCTCGGTGAGCTCATCGACGAACTCTCGCAGGGTCGTCTCCGGCGCGGAGGCCTCGGCGAGTCCTATCAGGGCATTGAGCGACTCCCAGCGATCCCGCACGGCACCGCGGGCCTCCGGAGGCTGTTGGGTCCAGCCGAGGGATCGCAGCACGTCACTCACGGTCTTGAACAGCGGCTCGATCGCGGGAACGATGAGCGCTCCCCTGAGCATCATGATCGCCTGCTTGATCTCCTGCAGTTCGAAGAATCTCGTCGCGCCGCGCAGCTGGTACGGCACCCCCGCGTCGGAGAGCGCAGCCTCGAGCGCCGCGGCCTGGCCGTTCAGGCGATACAGGATGGCGACATCCTGCGCTCTCGTGCCGGCCGCGAGCTGTTCGGCGATGCTGTTCGCCACTCCCCTGGCCTCCATCGAGTCGCTGCTGTAGCGATCGACCGTGGGCCGAACCGACCTCGCCACGTCGTGCTGGGCGGATGCCGCGTGCAGTTGCAGCGCACCAGGCCGGCCCCGCATGAGCTGGTTCGCCGTCTCGACGATCGCGGGCGTCGAGCGGTAATTGCGTTCGAGACGCACGACGGTGGCGTCGCGGTAGCGCGTGGGGAATCCAAGCAGCGGGTCGGAGGATGCACCCGCGAAGGAGTAGATGGTCTGGCTGACGTCCCCGACGACGCAGAGGTCGCGGCGGTCGCCGAGCCAGAGCTCCAGCAGCGCCTGTTGGAGGGGCGAGACGTCCTGGTATTCGTCGACCACGAAGAAGCGATACTGCTCCCGCACCTGCTGGGCCACTCGCGGCTCCGACTCGATCATGCCCGCGGTCGCGAGGAGGACATCCTCGAAGTCGAGCTGGCGGCGCTCGTCCTTGAGTGCCTCGTACGCCCGGTGCAGCGCGACGGCCTTGTCGACATCGACGGAGGCGGGGAGCACGCGCTCGGTCGCCCTCGCCGCATACTGCTCGATCGTGAGCCGAGACACCTTGCGCCACTCGATCTCGGCCGCGAGGTCGCGCAGCGCAGCCGTGTCGAGCTTGAGCCTGAGCGTCTCGGATGCGTGGCCGAGCAGGCGTCCCTTGCTCTCGAGGATGCGCGGCATGGTCCCGCCGATGGTCTGCGGCCAGAAGTACCCGAGCTGCGAGAGCGCGGAGGCGTGGAAGGTTCGCGCGGCGATCCCGGATGCCCCGAGCTGCCGCAGGCGCGCACGGAGCTCAGCCGCGGCGCGGGCAGTGAAGGTGAGCGCCATGACCCTGCCCGGCGCATACGCACCGGTGACGACACCGTAGGCGATGCGGTGGGTGATTGCCCTGGTCTTGCCCGTGCCCGCTCCTGCGAGCAGGCACACGGGCCCGGTCAGCGTCTCGGCCGCGACGCGCTGCTCCTCGTCCAGGCCGGCGAGGAGTTCGTCCGCCGTGATCGACGAAGGCGTCGTCACCAGGCGCGCCCGTCGTCGATCGGGCCGCCGTACCAGTCCTCGATGATGTACCTCGCGATGGAGGTTCTTCCGGGCAGGATCACCTCGTCGAGCGATGCCATGAGCTCCTCGCGACTGAACCAGCGTAGCTCGATGATCTCGTCGCCATCCGGCTCGAGCGACCAGTTCTGGGCGGGGTCCGCGACCGCACGGAAGCCGAGCATGAGCGAGGCGGGGAACGGCCACGGCTGCGACCCGACATAGCTGGGGTTGATCACGCGGATGCCGGACTCCTCGTACACCTCGCGTATCACCGCGGCCTCGAGCGACTCCCCCGGCTCGACGAAGCCTGCGAGGAGGGAGAAGCGATTCTCCTCCCAGAGGGCGTTGGAGCCGAGCAGGAGCCGGTCGTGCGCGTCCGTGATGCCGACGATGATTGCCGCATCGGTGCGGGGGAAGTTCTCCTGGCCGGGCGCATCCGTCGATGCGGGGCTGCGGCGCACCCATCCGCCCTGCTCGGATGCCGTGGGCTCCCCCGTGCGCGGAGAGAACGCGTGCGTAGAGTGCCAGTTCGCCATCGCGAGCGCCTCGGTGAACAGGCCGGCGTCGCGCCTGCTGAGCGTGGAGCCGATGCTGCGGAGCTCCGCCCACGAGGCCGGATCGAGCGCCAGCTGCGCGGCCACCTCATCCGAGACGACCGCGGCGACGATCGGGGTTCCCACCGGTTCTGCCGCGGCGGGATCGGTCGACCTCCCGAGATAGATGCGCAGGATCGCGAGCGGAACACGCTCGCTCGGAAGCAGCTCGAGCGAGTCCCCGTCGACGAGGGCTTTCCTGTTCCAGAGCACGAGCACGCGACTCGACGGGTCTTCCGCGAGCTCGGCGAAGAGGTCGGGGCGCCTGCGCGTCAGGTAGTCCCGGTCATGAGCTGAGCGCGACAGTGGCAGATCCTGGGGGGACGAACCGGGCATCGAGGACCAATCATCGAAGGGGGTGGCAACAGCGTGGCGTTGGCACCGACCGGCGATGCGCAACCTACCCTGTGAGGTATGGCCAGATCTCATCTCACTCTAGCCGCGTTGGCGACCACGGCCGCTCCGGGCCTCAATGCCGTGGCCTCAGCCTCCTTCGGCTCAGCATCACAGGGCGACTTCGACTCCGCGCTCATCACCGGCGATGACGGCCGCCACTGGATCATCCGGGTGCCGCGCTCCGAGGCCGCGGAGGCCGAGCAGTCCGCCGACCTCGTCGCGCTGCAGGCACTGAGCACCGGCGTGCGCTCCCGCCTGCCCTTCACCGTCTCGAGTTTCGCCGGGCAGATCCCCCTCGACGGCACGCGCGCCGTCGTCTACGAGTTCGTCTACGGATCCAAGCTCGGCCTCGGCCAGCTGCAGGGGCGCACCGGTCTCGCGGCGTCGATCGGGCGCGCGATTGCCGCGGTGCACGCCCTCCCCACGAGCTTTGTTGCGGATGCCGGACTCCCCGTGCTCGCACCGGTCGAGATCCTGCGCGCCACGATGTCGATCATGGATCGCGCGGCCGCCACCTCGCTCGTGCCTGCCGCGCTCATCGGACGCTGGGAGCGCGCGACCGAGGACTCCGCACTCTGGCAGTTCGCGCCGACCGTGATCAACGGAACGCTCACCGCAGACTCGTTCCTGAGCGCGGGCGAGGATGTCACGGGCGTGCTCGGCTGGAGCGGCCTCAGCGTCGGCGACCCCGCGCGCGACCTGCACTGGCTGCTCGGTGCGCGCAGCGACGAGACCGCAGACGCGGCCATCAACGCCTACATCACCACGCGCGGCACGAGCGACCGCCAACTCATGCAGCGTGCGAGACTCTACCGCGAACTCGAGATCGCCCAGTGGCTGCTGCACGGCACGCGCGAGCGCAGCACAGAGATCGTGGACGACGCCGTCTCGATGCTGCACGGACTCGTCGAGCGCGTCCATGACGACGAAGACAGCTCTCTCAACCACAACACCATGCCGGTGCTGGACGTGGCACAGGTCGAGGACATGCTCGACCACCAGCAGCGCAGCTTCTGAACCAGCGCGCCTGGTCTAGGGCATCGCCACGGCGACGACGAAGATGGCGAGGCTCAGCAGCCCGATTCCGGTGCGCAGCACGCGCGCCGCGACGGCCTTACTCGCGATGGGGGCAGGCGTCGCGGGTGGTGTCTCGACTGGGGCCTCGCCCGCGGCCTTGCTTGCGGAATGCGCCTGCGCGGCGGCCTTGCGCATCCGGGTCAGCTGGCGCGCCTGGCGTACGGCCAGGGCCGTGTCGATGACGAGCGCAACCGCGAGCACAATTATCGCGAGCGAGTAGCCATCCCACGGGCGAAACGCGAGGAGCACCGCTCCGGGGATGACGACCACGATGAAGGCGATCGCGGCCACCCTGAGGTAGCTGCGACCGAGGCCGCGAAAGAGAGCGATTCTCTCGTGGGTGCCGAGAGACTTCTTGCTCGTGGCGCTCACGATGGTGATGGCGATGAAGCCGCCCATCCACACTCCCGCTCCGAGAATGAGCAGGCCAAGAAGAACTCGCTCGAGAGCGAATGGAAGAACCAGTCCCACGCTCAGGGCTTGCCGATCTCCACGCGCCAGTCGACCGGGCCCTCCTCGATAGACTTCCAGACGTACTTCCCCTTGTACTCCGCCTCGAACTGGTAGTAGAGCGGGATCGGATCGTGGTCATTGAGGAGGATGTAGCTCTCGCCGGGCTTCAGCGCGTGATAGTGCTCGAAGATCAGCTCATGGCGCCTCTGCGGAATCTCGGAACGAACATCCAGGATCGGGGTCTCGGCCATTTCAGGTCCTCTCGAGTATTTTCAAGGAAGAAAGCTATTTATAAACATCGTATCGCTCGAACTACCCGCGAACGCGCTCTGACAGCTCTGACATGCTGGATGCCATGCGCATTCGGGATCTGAGTTCAGCTGACGTTTCCGCAGCGGTCGCCCTGTGGCACGACGCCGGCCTCACCCGGCCGTGGAATCCTCCAGCACTCGATTTGCAACGCGCCCTGGACGGACCCGCGTCAACGGTTCTCGGTGCGTTCGCCGACGGCCGACTCGTGGGAACGGTCATGGTAGGCCACGACGGACATCGCGGCTGGATCTACTACCTCGCCGTCAACGAGACCCACCGCGGCGCGGGACTCGGGCGGCAGCTGATGGCTGCGGCCGAGACGTGGCTGCGCGAACACGAAGTGGTGAAAGTCCAGCTCATGGTTCGCGCCGAAAACACTGCGGTACTGGCGTTCTACGATCACCTCGGTTACGAGGACTCCACCGTGCTGGTGCGATCGAAGTGGCTAAACCAATAGTCCACGTCGGCTTTTCGTCCTAGGTTCCTCACGCGAACTCGACATCCGCGGTGGGCACGACCTTGCCGGTTCGGCCCGGGGCCGCCTGGAAACTCCAGTAGAGGTTGGTGTGTGCAATCACCTGCGCGGGCGGCGGCGCGCCCCACTCGGTGAGGTCTTCTGTGGTGTGCGCGTCAGAGACCAACGTCGCGTCGTAACCGCGGATGAAACCACCGTGGAGGGTGGAACGCACGCACGCGTCGGTTTGCGCACCGACAACGACGAGGTGACCGATACCGGCCTCGGCGAGCACCTGGTCCAGCTCTGTCGCCTCGAACGAGTCGCCATATTCTTTGCGGATCACGGCCTCACCGCTGTCTGGAGTGAGCTCGGGAACGATCTGCCAGACATCGCTGTCGATGGGCAGCTCGTCAGAGGAATGCTGCACCCACACGACAGGCTTAGTCTCGGCGCGGGCACGGTCAACCAGGGCTGCGATCTTGACGATCACAGCGTCGCGTTGATACGCGGTGGCCATGACGCCGTTCTGGACATCTATCACGAGAAGCGCGGTACCAGGGCGGTCAACGGGGCGGGTCATTTCATCCTCCAAGAACAGACGAGCGAGGCTGCGCCCACGCTACTCCCCGCATCCGACACGCTGGGTGCTACCGCGCGGCTGTTGGTTCTGCCAGCGGCAGATCTGACCGTCGCGCTGCTCGAATGACGTTGACTCGGGTGGCACCGCGGTACGCGACGGCAAGGTCAACGACGGCAGGGTAAACAACGGCGGAGTCGGGTCGAGCGGATATGGCCACGCGCAGGAGGGGTCGCGCTTTCGCTCACAATTTGAACATCCGATGCGTGTCACTATCCCGTGTTACACTTGTGTGTATGGCTGAGACCTTGACGATTCGACTGGATCCTGCCGATCGAGCGATGCTCGAAGAGGCAGCTCGGGAACAGGGGAAAGGCTTGAGCGCATTCGTCCGGGAGACGGCCGAGGCCAAAGCGCGGCAGATTCGTCGTGAAATGATCCGGGCCAATGGGGAGCGAGTGGTCGTCTATCTTGCCGAGCATTCCGATGCCCGCCGAGAGCTTGACGAGCTCGGTGCACCGCCCAGCGAGCTGCTGTGAGTCGGCTAGAGGCCGGCAGTATCGTCGTGGTCGACTGGCGTGATGGTGTCTTGCCTCGTGAGCCCAGCAAGTTGCGTCCCGCAGTGGTCGTCGAGGACCACGAGCTGTTCCCCGATGAGTATCCCAATATGCTCGTCGTCCCGTTAACCCACGACGAAGGGTTGGCACATCGATCGTTCGCTGAACAGATCGAACCGACAGCCGAAAACGGGGCTGAGGCGACCTGCTGGGCCTTGGCCCACCACATCACCAGCGTGTCACCACGACGTGTTACCCGCACCGACTCGCGCATCACTCCCACCCAGTTGGCAAGCGTCCGAGAACGAGTCACTCTCGCAATCGGTGGCTGAGGTGCGATGAAAAGCAACTGTTGAACAGCGCGGGTCTCAGAAGAATCAATGACATTGTCGTCCAGCTTGACACCGAACCGAAGAGCCTCCTTCAGGCCGTAAGCACAGCGCGCGATCTGCTTCTGAGCGCCATCCAGGCTAAATGTCGCCTATCCGCAGAACTTTTCGACGCACCTGGATGAGGAAGGTCCCGTTCCGACGCAGAATAACTTACGATACTTCTTCAAATCATGGAAAACAAGTCCTCACTTTTGCCGACTTATTTTCTCTCACCTTCGCGGTATACCTGATGCGTGTGAGTCGACCTTCGGCCCCTCAGTAATTTGATTAGAAGGTCATCTTGTGAGAAAAGGAATTAGCGTTGCGGCAGCAATATTGCTCGCCTCAACAGTGGCGGTATTCAGTGTCGTCCCCGCGAACGCAGCGACTCCGAACGCCACGCTATCGGCAGCCGCATTACCAACGGCAACTTCCATAACCGCTGCGGACGAGAGTGTCTTCATTGCCAGCCTCGAAGCCTCGGCAATCCCCCGGACGACAGTCGCAACTTCCGTTGCAACGGAGGAGACATTCACCTATACATCACCGGAGGGGAAGAAACTTGGCATCACCGTGGTCACCCCAAACTCCATCCCCTCGGCACCAGGAATGGTGAACCCAAACTTCAGCGTTGGCTGGAACGGAAACGGCCCCTATGTTCTCTTCAATCAGTTTGACCAGGACGCGATCATCAGTGGTGCGACTCTATTGCTCGGTCTTTACATTTGCGCCGGCGCACCCGAGGCGTGCCCGGTCGTCACTGTTGTCCTCGCCGCTGCAACCCTTTACTTGAGTTACAACGGTAAGTGCTCTCACAACCGACAACTGTACGTCCCACTTTTTCCAGCTGAGGCGGGATGGCTGCCCTACAACATAGAACGATTGGTTCGTTGCGTGTAGGGTCTGGCCATGATTAAAGCGCGGCGGTCTCGTGGCCCTAGCCGACGCAACAGGCTCCTTCGGAAGATGTTGCCGATCTACTTGACTGCCGCGCTCCTTCTAACAATATTGCTCGTGTTGCGATTCACAGTGCTTGCGTCATACGCGGTGTCACACCCGTGGGTGCAGAACGGATACGGGCTTGTGCTTGCAGGAGTGATCCTCGCATCAGGTATTGGCTACACGATTGTGGCCCGGTACGAGAAGAACCATTGAACTTCCCGCAAGGAAGCTATTTCTTAAACAGGGCATCTTCCCGAAGTTTGAATACACGCCGACGTGCCAGAAATCTCTACCGCGTCGCACCCGGATCGCTGCCCATTGGTGACGATCCTTCCACGTCAGTGTCGCGGTGGGTGGGTAAATGAGACGAAGCAGTTGAGATCAGCAGTGAACTGAAAGTGTCATCTCAACGAGACGCTGCGATGCTGGCAGTGAGACTCGCAGCCAGTGATCCCGGATCATCGCAGCCGAGAGTCAATTGGTCGTAGTCCGCGTCTTGCACGACATTGGGCGCACCTTCTCGTCGCTTGCATCTACAGCCTGCGCTCCGCATGATCCACCATTTCCGAACGCTACCTTGTAGCTCAGAACTGCGCCCAGCTCGAACATTCCATCATTGGCGATTAGCCTGAAGCGCAGATACTTCTATTCAGCCTTCGAATGAGAGGTGCGGATGTTCGACCCGATTCTGCTCAAAACCTTCGTCACGCTCGCGGAGACGCTGAGCTTCACCGGCGCGGGCGCGCGACTCGGGCTCAGCCAGCCGACCGTGAGCCAGCACATCCGCAAACTCGAGGTCGCCGCGGGCCGCAACCTCGTCGTTCGAGACACGCGCGAGGTGCGCCTGACCGACAACGGGGACGCGTTGCTCGGCTTCGCGCGCACGATCCTGGCCGCGCACGACCAGGCCGCGAGCTACTTCACCGGGTCGGCCATGCGCGGACGTCTGCGGTTTGGCTCGGCCGACGACCTCGCCCTCACCCAGCTGCCGCAGATCCTGCGGGACTTCCGGCAGCTCTATCCGCACATCAATCTTGAACTCACCGTCGGCCAAAGCGGCTTCCTCACCCGGCGACTGCTCGCCGGGCAGCTCGATCTCGTGTTCATCAAGGAGGAAGCGGGCACCGACGGCGGCAGGCTCGTGCGCCGCGATCGGCTGGTCTGGGTGGGCCATAAGAGCCTCCAGCTCGACCTCGATGCGCCCGTGCCGCTCGTCACTTACCCCGCGCCGAGCCTCACGCGCACCCTCGCCATCCGCGCGCTGGAGGAGGGTGGCCGCACCTGGCGGATCACCTGCAACGTGCGCGAGGTCAACGGTGTGCTCGCCGCGGTGCGCGCCGGAATCGGCGTTGCCCCGTTCCCACAGAGCCTGATCCCACCCGACCTCGCGCAGCTGCCCGTGATGTTCGAACTGCCGCCCCTCGGCAATGTCGACTTCACGCTGCTGTCGAACCCGGTGTCTGCACGAGAGCCGATCGAGGCGCTCGGGGCCGCGATCATCGCCCGCCAGAACGTGGTGGCGAAGGTCAGTTAGCAGTGATCTCGCGCCAGGCCGCGACGAGTTCGTCCCGGGAGTAGATGCGCTCTGGGCGGATGATCGTGTCGTCGCTCACGTAGTAGAACACGGCGTCGATCTGCTCCGGATCGACGCCCTTCCACTCGGCGAAGGCCTGCCGGTAGAGCGCGAGCTGGAACTGCTTCGCCTCCAGGTCGTCCGCGTCTCTCGGGGCCTTGCCGGTCTTCCAGTCGACGATGCGATAGCGGCCGTCGACGAGGAAGACCGCGTCCAGCTTGCAGACGATGACCCGGTCATCCAGCACCAGGTGGATCTCGATCTCGACCTCCGCGGGCTTGAGCGACGCGAACTCCGAGCGCTCGAAGGTCTCGCGCAGCGTCGCGAGCTGCTCCGCATCGACGGGAGCGTCGCTCGCCCCGAGCAGGTCATCGAGCTCGATGTCGAGGGCGTCGATCGTCTCGGTGGAGCCAGCGGCACCATAGCGCTGCTCGACCCAGCTGTGGAACAGGGTGCCGAGCCGCGTGGCGCGGTAGGGCTTCTCCGGCATGGGCCTGCGCAGCGATGCGGCGACTGCCCCCGGATCCGTGACGAAGTCCTTGAAACGGGATGCGGGTACCCGACTCGGAAGCGGAATCAGCCCGCTCGCCTCGAGCTTGGCCCTGCGCTCCTTCAACAGCAGCCGCAACTCGTCCGACCACCGGCTGGCGTCCGTGACGCCGACCGTCTTCTCCTGCATGGCCGCGCGCACCAGTTCGGCCGCATTCTCCACGGCGGCCCGACGGTCGCCGAGGGGATCGCGCGGCCAGGAGAAGAGCCTGACCTCGTCGCCGAGCGGATTGTCTTCGTGTTCGCTGGTTTCGGGTAGCGCGCCGATGACTCCCGCCTCGGCCAGTTCGGCGAGGAAGGGGCTGGGCTGTCGCGACGTCGTCTGGGTCGCCCAGAACGACCCGCTCATCAGGAGCGAGTGGCGAGCCCTCGTGACGGCGACATAGGCGAGCCGGCGTTCCTCGCGTTCGTGGCGCGCCTTCACCTCGTCCTTGAACCGCTTCTGCTCGTCCAGAAGCTCTTTACGGGTGCCCGCCGATCGCCAGTCGAACACGGGCAGTTCCGCAGCATCTCCGCGGAACTCGTATGGCAGGCTGCCGAACGACAGCCACCCGTTGAATCCCTCGCTTGGCGCGCCGGGCAGCTCCTTCTCCACGAACCGTGGCACGACGACGTGATCCCACTCGAGGCCCTTGGCGCCGTGGATGGTGAGCAGCTGCACCGTGCCGGGTTCGGGATCCTCGGGCCTGGGCGCGAGACCGTCGCGCCACTCGGCCTCGCGCAGCCAGCCGAGGAACCCGCCGAGGCTCGCAGAGTCGTCGACCACGAGGTAGCTGCTGAGCGCGTCGAAGAACGCCTCCATGTTCGCGGTTCCGCCGGTGCGGGTCTCGTTGGCCGCGACCTCGATGTCGAGCATGAGCTCCTGTTGCACGAGGGTGACGAAGTCGAGCAGGTCGAGGCCGAGCCTCGAGCGGAGTTTCGCGAAGGTCGCTGCGGCATCGCGCAGCCGCGCGAGGCCCGTCTCACTGAATGCGGCGAGTGCGCTGTGCCCGTCGCGGGCGGTGGCGAGGAAGTCGAGGGCGTCGACGACCGAGCCGCCCTCCCCCTCGGCAACCGAAGCGCGCATCCGTTCTCTCACCTCGTCGGAGAGGCGCTGCTGCGACAGGTCGCGATCGCGCAGCCAGGAGGCGAGGCGGCTGAGCGCGTGCAGGTCGCGCACCCCGAGACGCCAGCGGGAGCCGGCGAGGAGTCGCACGAGCTCCGAGCCCGCGGTTGGATCATTGACGACGGCGAGCGCGCTGACGAGGTCAGCGATCTCGGGCTCGGCCATGAGGCCACCGATGCCGAGCACGTGATATGGCACGTCGAACTCGCGCAGCGCCTCGATGAACGCGGGCTGGGTCTTGCGGGCACGGAACAGCATCGCCGCGGTGGGCTGCTCGTTGGTTCTCGGGACGTCGAGTCGCTGCTTCAGCCACAGCGCCGCGGCACGCGCCTCCTCGGGCAGCGTCTCTTCGTACACCACGTCGACGCGGCGATCCGTGGCCGTTGGCGCCGCCCGCAATCTTTCGACGCCCACCCGCGTCACGGCCGCGAGCGGCTGAACCAGCGCGTTCGCGACGGCGAGGATGTCGTGGCCGTTGCGCCAGCTCGTCGCGAGGGTAAACTGCTGCACCTCATCGGCTGGGTCACCGACAGTCGGGACTGCAGTGAACTGGCCCGCACTGAACTGACGTGCGAAGGCCTCGAGGTTCGCGGCACTGGCCCCGCGCCATCCGTAGATCGACTGGTTGGGGTCGCCGACGGCCATCACAGGATGCCCGGCGAACAGCTCAGAGAGAAGCCAGGTCTGAACGACGCTCGTGTCCTGGTACTCGTCGAGCAGCACCACCCTGAAGCGGTCACGGTACTCGTCTGCGACCGTCGGCATGGTGCGCACGATCTCGAGCGCGAGGGCGACCTGGTCGGAGTACTCGATGAATCCGCGACGACGCTTCGCGTCGGCGAAGGCTTGAGCGAGATCGAGCAGCACGGGAAGGGAGCCCACGGTGCCGGCGAGCGAGACGGCGTCTGCGAACTCTCCCCTGCCGCCCGCGGGCAGATCGGCGAGCGCGGCGAAGCGCTCCGCCATCGTGTGCACCTCGGCGGCATCCACGACATTCTCGCTGAGCGCGTGGCTGAGCGCGATCACGGCCCGCGTCACGGCGTCGACGTTGCGCTCGAGACCGGGCAGCCGATCGTCGTTCGCGTGTACCACGATCGATCGGGCGAGCTGCCAGGCGGACGCCTCGCCGAGCACCGCGCCGTCGCTCTCCCGCCCGAGCAGGATCGCGTTGTCGCGATAGATCGTGTTGGAGAAGGAGTTGTAGGTGGCGACGACGGGCGGATCGAACTCGTCGTACTCGCCGGGCATGAGGCCGGCCTCGTGCAGCTGTCCCATGCGTTCGCGGATGCGCGCGGAGAGCTCCCCGGCGGCCTTGCGCGTGAAGGTGAGGCCGAGAATCTCGCCCGCACTCACCGTGCCGTTGGCGAGCAGCCAGAGGACGCGGTTCGCCATCGTCTCCGTCTTGCCGCTCCCGGCTCCGGCGATGACGAGAGCGGGTGCGAGTGGTGACTCGATGACGGCACACTGTTCTGCCGTGGGGCGGGGCCTGTGGATGGCATCCGCGATGTCGTGCGCGCTCACACTCGGAGAGGTAGGGGTGGCGTCAGTCACTGCTCACCGCCCTCACCCGGTGCAGCCGTCTGCTGGCCACATCGAAGGAGCTCCACCGATCGAGGTCGATCTCGCCATCGAACGCGGCCTGCGCCATTCCGATGGCCGCCTGCCGAATCCGCTCGCGAAATCCCTCGAGCTGGTCCTCGTCGAGCGGTGCCTGGATGCCCTCCCGATACAGCTTGGAGCGCAGACCCTTCTTCACGTAAAGCAGCTTCGCGCCCCCGCCGTGATGCTCGCCGAGCCCGTCGAGCAGTTCGTCGAGCAGGCCCTCTGCGTAGGCGAGCTGGTAGACGCCGAGCTGTGCATTGTCGTCGATCGTCTTCTGAGTCGTGATCGGGGTGCCGGTCTTGAGGTCGACGATGACGACCGCACCATCGACGTTCCGTTCGATCCTGTCGATCGAGCCGTTGACGGTGGCCCGTCCGAGTTCCAGTTCGAAGCGTCGCTCGGCGGCGATGAGCTGCTTGTCATCCCTGACAAAGTCCGCGAGATACTCCGCGACGCCACCCGCGAGGATGCGCGCCGCCCGCTTCTGCTGCTCCTCGAGCCACGACGACTCGAACACGAGCTCTCTCCAGCGGCTCTCGATCGAGTTCCAGATCGCGTCCACCGCCGGATCCGTCGCCGTCTCCATCGCCCAGTGCACGATCGTACCGAGCCCCATGGCGGTCGACGACTGGGTGCCGGAGACGGAGTCGATGAACCAGTCGAGCGCCGATTGCTCGAAGGCCTCGAGCTTCGACGGAGAGACGCGCACCCGCTCGTCCTCGAGGAACAGCGGCTCGGTGGTCGAGGGCTCGAGCAGTCCGTGCCACTGTGCGGGATCCGCACCGGGCACCTTCTCCTGAGCGAGTGTGGCGAGAGCGGATGCAGCGGCCCTGCGATCCTCCGCGCTGGCTTTCGACTGCGTGAGCTCCCTGCGCAGCCTGCCGGTGAGTTCGCGCAGAGACAGCGGATGCAGCTTCGCCACGTTGACCGGCTCGGCTTCCGGGGCGAGCGCGAACAACACGCTCGCCATCTCGTCTTCGTTGGCGACGGCCGCGAGGATGACCTGCCTGCGAGCGCGCGAGACCGCGAGCGCGAACATTCGCAGTTCGTCATCCCGCACCTGCCGTCTCTCGTCGATCTCCACCCCGCCGAGGCCGCCCATCACCCGCACGAGCTGCTGCGGATAGAGCAGGGAGCCGCGCAGGCGAAGGTTCGGCCACACGCCCTCCTGCAGCGCGGCAACCACGACGACGTCGAACTCGAGGCCGATGGTGCCCGCCGGGGTCGCGACGAGCACGGTGTCGGCCTGCGACTGCGGCGAGAGGGTGTCTTCGGGCACCTCCGCGTCGAGCACCTGGTCGAGGAACACCGTGGCGGCCGTGCCGGGCTGACGCTCGACGAACCGCTTCGCCGCGGTGAACAGGGCGACGACGCCGTCGAGGTTGCGGTTCGCCTCGGCAGCGGTGATGCCCGCACTGAGCGCCTGGTCGCGCCACGATCCCGCGAGTCCGCTGCGTTCCCAGGCGAGCCAGAGCAGTTCCTCGATCGTGCCGCCCGCCTCGAACGCGGCGGCGACGGCGGCGAGCGTTGCGGACATCCGCTCGGCGTTGCGGCCGACGCGGGCATCGATCGTGGCGAAGCGGCCGGGGGCGGAGAGCGCCTCGACGAGCAGCTCGTCGCTGGCGCGGTTGCCGCCGCCCGCGATCTCCTCCGCCCGCAGGGCGAGTCGAACGCGGCGCAGGGCGAGTCGGTCGAGTCCGCCGAATGGCCCGAGCAGCAGTTCGCTCGCGATCTCGGGGGTGAGCGGCGCGCGGCCGATGGCCACGTCGATCACGGTGAGGAGCCCCCTGGCCGCGTGGTCGTCGCGTAGGGCGCTGCCGCCCACCGCGGTGCGAGTCGGAACCTCGGCGAGCGCGAGCGCCCGAGCGATCACCGGGACCTGCGCCCCGCTGCGGGCGACGACGACCATGTCACTCCAGTCGAGGCCACGCACGAGGTGCCATTCACGAAGCTGGTGCGCGATGGCGAGCCATTCGCGGGCGGGAGTCGCAGCCTGGATGGAGCGGATGGCGGCACCCTCGTCGGGCTCCGCACCCGCGGCCACCACCGCGCGATGGCCGACGACGCCCGCGGTGCCGATGCGCTCGGTGATCCGCCCGGTGAACTCGGTGAGTACGGTGCCGGAGCGATAGTTGTGGTGCAGGGTGAGGGGGACGAGCGCGGGAACTCCGAGCACGCTGCCGAGCCGGCCGAGGGCATCCGGTTCTCCGCCGCGGAACGCGTTGGCCGCGACATCCGGATCGCCGAAGCCGACGATCGCGATGCCACGGGCGGCGAGCGCGCGCAGCAGCAGCATGGTGGAGCGCGGTGCCTCCTGCAGGTCATCCACCACCACGAGACGCAGTCGCCCGACGGTGGCACCCGGGTCGTTCCCGGCCAGCGCTGTGACGGCGAACTGCACGAGCTCCGCGGAGTCGAGCTGGTGCGGACGAGAGCTGCTGATCACCGCGAGATACTCCGCGATGAAGTCCGCCGAGGCGACCCACTCCGGCCTGCCGTGTTCGATGCCGAGCGCGCGCAGTTGCGGGGGTGTCACGCCGAACTCCGTCGCGCGGGCCATGAGTTCACGGAGCTCCGTGCGAAAACCGCGCAGTCTCCGCACCTCTGGGGAGAGATGCTCCGGCCACTCCGGCCCCGTACCGTCTTCGAGCTGGCCGGCGAGCAACTGACTGAGGTCGCTGTCCTGCTCGCCGCCCGTGACCAGCTGTGGGGATTCCGTGCCCGCGATCCTCGCCGCGTGGCCGACGATGTCGAAGGCGAGCGAGTTCACCGTGCGCGCGAGCGGGCCGTTGGTGGGCAGGCCGAGCCGGAGCGCGAGGCGATCGCGCAGCCGGGTTGCGGTGCCCCGGGAGGAGGTGAGCACGAGCAGTTGCTCCGGCGCGAAACCGGCACGCTCCACCCGGTCGGCCACGAACTCGGCGAGGGTCGTGGTCTTGCCCGTGCCCGGTGCCCCGAGAACGACGGCGGAGGCGTCATCCGCCAGCTCAAGTACGGCGCGCTGGGCGTCGTCGAGCACGACTGGCGCCTCGCGGCCGTCACCACCAGGGGCCTCGTACGCGTCGCTGCGCAGGAACCCGGATGCCGTCATGCGTCAAAGCTATCGGCTGCCCCCGACAGTGCGGGCTGCCACGGGCCCGCGAGCGCCATAATCCACGGGGGAGCCGTCGCGCGTGACCGCTGACAGCGAACGCGCCAGAACTCGCACTCGGCTTTGTCGTAATCTGGGCACGTGGACATTCGCATTGGCATCATCAACAGCCCCCGTGAGATCAGCTTCGAGTCGGCGCAGGCCGCCAGCGAGATCGAGAAGGTCGTCTCAGACGCCCTCGAGTCCTCCGCGAAGTTCTTCAAGCTGACCGACGACAAGGGCAGCGTGTATCTCGTCCCGCTCGAGTCCTTCGGCTACATCGAGATCGGTTCTGAGGCCACCAGGCGCGTCGGCTTCGTCGCCTGAGCATGGAACTCCTGTTCGTCACCCTCGGCGGGGTCGTGATCGCGGGCGGACTGCGGTACGTCCTCCCGCGCAGGCACAGCTACGGCGTGCTCCTTCTGCCCGCTCTCGGCGGTGCAGTTGCGGCAATCGCGTGGGCGGCGCTCACCTGGCTCGGGTGGAAGTTCGACGGCGGATGGATCTGGGTCGTGAGTCTCGTGCTTCCCGCCGTCGTCGCGATCGCCGTCACGCTGGTTCTCGGCAGGCGACGCACGGCATCTGACGAGCGGATGCTCGAGTCCCTCAGCAAGGCATGAGCGGCCTCTCGCGTCAATAAGAACTCTCTCATTCTGTTCTCGATTCCTCCTCATTCTGCTGGTGCACTATAGAGCCAGCGGCAATTTGGGGAAACGCAAAACGGGGAGCAAGAAAATGGGGATCAGCTCGAGAGTAGCTGTCGCGGGGGCGGCAGGACTCTTCGGGCTCGTCATCGCCGCTGGAGGGGCAATTGCCGCCAGCGGCGCGACTCTGGTGGCGGATGCCCCCGGTACCGTGCTTCGGGTGCAGGGTATCGGGGAAGCACCCGCTACAGAGATCGGCAAGACCGCTCGCCTCAACCTTCTTGCTCTCGCTGCGAAGGACGGCTCAATCGAGACCGTGCTCCCCGCCGCAGCGATCAGCCTGCGTACTGCCCCCGCTGACAGCACCGACCAGACGTCGGATACCGTGCCGAACACGGGCGACCCCACGCGGAACACCGGCACGCACGTACCGGGAACCGGCAACGGTGGAATCGCGGGCAACGGCAACACGAGCAATGGCAAGGGCAACGCTGGTATATCCGGAAACGGAAATACCGACAACGGCCACGGCAGCCAGGGCCTCCGGGGCAACAGCGCGAACCCGGGCGAGCCGGGTGACGACAAACCCGGCCGAGGCGACCAGGAAGAAATGCCCAGTCCCCGGAGCGTCAATGTCGGCGGCCAGAATGTCGGCGGCCAGAACGTCGGCAGCCAGAACGTCGGCAGCCAGAACGCCAGCGATTCAGGAAATGCCCACGGCAACCCAGGCCAGCCCGGCCCGGCTAAGGATCACCCCACCAAAGGCCCACGGCAGTAGCCCTCACCAGACTCTGCGCGCACATCGTGCGAGCAGCTACGGTCTGGGACTCCTATTCGGGTTAGGAGTCCCAGACAAAATCCTCCGGCGAGTACCGGGCTGCCGAGATCAGGCCTGAATGGAGCGCTGTGCTACCGGCCGACTCCTCAACCGATATCCGGCTCCGCGAACGTTCTCGATCCGATCCGCCCCGATCTTGCCGCGCAGGTAGCGCACGTACACCTCGACGACATTGGATGCCGGGTCGAAGTCGAATCCCCACACGCGGCTGAGCAGTTGCTCGCGACTGAGCACCTGCTCGGGATGCCGCAGAAACTCCTCCGCGAGCGCGAACTCTCGCGCGGAGAGATCGTGCTGCTCTCCATTCACGCTGATCCTTCGCGTTCTCACGTCGAGCTCGAGCCCGAGCGCCTGAACGGTGCCAGCCGCCTCGGGCTGCTGGCTTCGCAGCCTCAGACGGATTCGCGCGAGCAGTTCGTCGAATCCGAACGGCTTGGCCAGGTAGTCGCTTGCGCCGCCCTCGAGCCCGCGCACGGCGTCCGCGGTCGAATCGCGCGCGGTCAGCATGATGACGACGATGGAATCACCGCCCACCCGCAGTGCTTCGAGCACCTCGAACCCGTCGAGGGTCGGCAGCCCGACGTCCAGGATCATCAGATCGTACGCGCCCGATCGGGCCTCGGCCAGTGCCTCGCCACCGTCAGCGACGACGTGCGCGAGGTACCCGGCCGCCTTCAGTCCGCGCTCAACGAACGCGGAGATCCGCGTCTCGTCCTCGGCGATCAGGATCCTGGTCATTGTCCACCCCTCACCGTTCGCACCCGCGCGGGCCGGTCGGGCACCGACGGCCTGTTCATCGGAACCCGGATGGTGAAGGTAGAGCCTCTGCCCACATCGCTCGAGAGCAGCACAGTTCCACCGTGGGCTTCGGCGATTGCCATCACGATTGCCAGCCCAAGCCCGGACCCGGACGCGCCGCGATTCGTCTCGAGCCGACCGAAGCGCTCGAAGACGCGCGCGTGCGCGCGAGGCGGGATGCCGGGGCCACTGTCGCGCACCCACAGGTACAGCCACTCCACGCCGCCATCGGGCCCGATGTCACTTCCGACCGAGATCGGGGTGTCCTTCGTCGCATACTTCGCCGCGTTGTCTGCCAGCTGCAGCCACGCCTGGGTCAGCCGCCGCACGTCGATCATCGCTGTGCCGCTCGAACCGACCATGACCGGCCAGGCCCGCGCGGGATCCAGCGCGCGCACCTTGATTGCGACCGCAGCCGTGAAATCGCCCACGTCCACTGGTGCCAGTTCGACGAAATCCGGCGTCCGGGATTCTGCGAGGAGCGAGAGCTCTGACACCATCGAGCTCATTCGACCGAGCTCGTCCAGCGCGACGGAGCGAACCGCGTCGACATCCGCGCTGTCTGAGGAGTCGAGCAGCTCAAGGTTGCCTCGGACGATCGTGATGGGAGTCTTCAGTTCGTGTCGCACGTCATCGATCAGGCGCCGCTGGCTCGCGAAAGAGTCTTCGAGCCGCTCGAACATGCCGTTGATCGTGACGGTGAGCTCGGAGATGTCGTCATTGCCGGTGACCGGGATGCGCGCGGAGAGGTCTGTTGCCGAGTTCGCGGCGGCAGCATCGCGCAGAAGCCGGATCGGTCGCAGCAGGCGGCCAGCCACGAACCAGGCAACGAGTCCGATGAGAACGATGGCAAGAAGTCCGACGATGAGGAAGCCCTGGAACGACTGCGCGACATCCGACAGCACGATATCCAGGTTGACCGCAGCGATGTAGAGACCGGGCTGGTCATCCCCGCGCACGTTCACCGGGATGATCACGTAGCGCAGCGTACCGATGGTGCTCTTGGCCGTGCCGCGAACGACGCTGGTCGTGCTCGCCTCGACCACGATCCGTTTCACGAGTTCCGGGTCATCCTGGATCTGGAACGCCCGCTTCGACGACGGGGTGAAGGCCGGCGCATAGTTGACAAGCCCGAGCACCGCCTGGTTCTCCGGAGGCACCAGTCGCTCCATTGCCGTGCGAAGCACGTCGCTCACCGACGAACCAGACGAATCTGCGCCTTTTGTGACTGCCTTCAGTGCAGCAACGGTGTTTGACAGCTGGGTGTCGACGGTGGCAAGCGCGCGCTGTCGCTGCACGAGGTACGAGGCGGCGCCGGTGCCCGCGAGGCCAACCGCGGAGACCACGAGAATCGTGATGAGGATACGTACCCTGACCGAAATCGATCGGCTTCCAGGCCGAGCGACTGGCTCGGTCCGGGGTGCCTCCTGTATTCCGGTCATCCTTGATTATTACCCGTTTCACCGAGGGACAACTGCTCGGTCTGCCCCCAAAACGGGAATCAAGCAGTGAGCCCGAGACCGTCCATGCGGCGAGTGTGTGCGGCGATCACCTCCGTGACCACCGGTTCGAGTTTCTCCTCATCCCTCGCCGAGGATGGCGGCATCGCGAGCGCGGAGCGGGCGACGAGCAGCGTGTCACCGACGAGGCGCCTGCCCCAGACGGCGAGTCGTGAGGCCAGGCGCGGGTTCGCGTCGATCGCAGAGTGGAGTTCGCGCGCGAGGATGTCGCCGCCCGCATCCTCGGACAGCACGCCGGCGATGCGGTCGGCGGGGGCCTGCGGGAGCCCAGAGGCGAGACTCAAGAAGAAGTCATCGAGAATACCCGCCGTGAGGTAGCACGCGGTGACGAGCTCGTACCAGTCGTCTCCCTGCGTGATCCTGCGGTAGTGGTCAATTCGCTCGCTGTACGGGGCCATCGCCTCGCCGGCCGTGCCGCCCTGACGCTCGATCTCATCGACCAGGCCGTGGTGCTTCGCGAGCGAGGTCGCGGCGACGCGGCTGACCGCCTCCTTTGCCGCAGCGGTTGGCGCCGTGACGATGGCGCGAGTGAGCGCCTCGAAGATGGAGAGCTGGATGTAGGCGGCCTGGCCGAGGAACGGCATCAGCTCTGGAGTGAGCTCGCCGAGTGCCACGTGGTTCACGTTGCTCTGCACGTCTGATCGCGATCGCAGGCGGGGCACGTCGACTCGCTTTTTTCGACGACGGAACCAGGTAGCCACGAGCCTCAGCCTAGCCGTGACGATCCGCACGGGCGCGCCGCCCGTCGGCGTTTAAGGCGGGTATAGAGGTGAAGCCCACTAAACTGGCACTATCGCCTCCCATTCTGACGGAGGTTCTACGCCCCAGGACAAAGCGGGCGTATCCGCGCTACGCAAACAAGGGCACTGAATCTTTTGACATTCTCCGAACTCAATATTGACCAGGACATGATCGACGCGCTTGCCGACCACGGCATCCTCGAACCGTTCCCCATCCAGGCACAGACCATCCCCATGGGGCTCGCGGGCCAGGATGTCATCGGCCAGGCGAAGACCGGAACGGGCAAGACGCTCGGCTTCGGTCTTCCTCTCCTGCAGGAGCTCGGCACTGACCCCGCGCCCGGCGTGCAGGCACTCGTCGTCGTGCCGACCAGGGAACTGTGTGTGCAGGTCGCCGAGGACCTCGTGATGGCGTCGAAGAACCGCGCCACGCAGGTCGTCGCGATCTACGGCGGCAAGGCCTACGAGGGTCAGGTCGAGCAGCTCAAGGCCGGAGCGCAGGTCGTCGTCGGAACGCCCGGTCGCCTCCTCGACCTCGCCAGCCAGCACATGCTGTCGCTGAAGAACGTCAAGGTCATGGTGCTCGACGAGGCCGACAAGATGCTCGACCTCGGCTTCCTCTCCGACATCGAGAAGCTGTTCGCCCAGACCTCGCCCACCCGGCACACCATGCTGTTCTCCGCCACGATGCCGGGTCCGATCGTGGCGCTCGCCAGGCGCTTCATGAACAAGCCCATCCACATCCGCGCCACAGACCCCAACGAGGGCCTCACGCAGGCCAACATCAGGCACGTCGTCTACCGGGCGCACGCGCTCAACAAAGACGAGGTCATCGCGCGCATCCTGCAGGCCGAGGGCCGCGGCAAGACCGTGATCTTCACGCGCACCAAGCGGGCGGCGGCCAAGCTCGTCGAGGAACTGAACGACCGCGGGTTCAACGCCGCTGCCGTGCACGGCGATCTCAACCAGGAACAGCGCGAGCGTGCCATGGCCGCGTTCAAGGCGGGCAAGAAAGATATCCTCATCGCCACGGATGTCGCGGCCCGAGGCATCGACGTCGACGACGTCACGCACGTGATCAACCACACCATCCCTGAGGACCACGACGCCTACCTGCACCGAGTCGGCCGCACCGGCCGGGCGGGCAAGACCGGCATCGCCGTGACCTTCGTCGACTGGGACGACATGCACAAATGGTCGCTCATCAACAAGGCGCTCGACATGGGCCAGCCCGAGCCCCGCGAGACCTACTCATCGTCGCCACACCTCTACACCGACCTCGGAATCCCCGAGGATGCCAAGGGTCGCCTCAAGACCGCGGGCCCGGCCAAGGAGCGCGAGCCCCGCTCGGCCAACGCCTCCGCGTCCGGTCGCAGCGGCGAGCGCGGCGGATCCAGCCGCAGTGGCAACCGCGATGGCGCCCCACGTAGCCGCACCCGCACCCGCGGTGGCGCATCCGGCTCGAACCGGGCAGAGGGCGCACGCGCGGATTCACCACGCTCCGAGACGCGCCAGACCGCGGAGGGCGCGGGCACCCACGACGGCACCGGCCCCAGCCGTCGCCGCCGCAACCGCACGCGTCGCCCGAGCACGGGCAGCAACACTCCGCCCCCCGCCGCGTAGACTGCGCGGCGCAATCCGCGCCGCGCCAGCCACCCGGGTCCCCGCGCCAGTAACCGCATGAGCGCGTCAGAAGTTGTTGGCGCCGCGAGCCGATAGCTGGAGCGCCGAGGGGTGAGGTCGCGGGTCGCGTCAGCCCTGGAACGGGGCGCTGCCTGTCGCCTCGGCGACGATCTGCGCAAGCACCTCGGGCTCCGTCGTATTCTCGGCGAGCCGATTCGGTTTGCCCTCGCCGTGGTAGTCGCTTGAGCCGGTGACCGCGAGCCCGTACCTGTGGGCGAGTTCGAAGAGCCTGGCCCTGCCGGAATCCGTGTTCTCGCGGTGATGGATCTCGAGGCCGAACAGCCCGGCATCCACGAGCGCCCCGATGCGCTCCTCAGAGATCACGTTCTCGCGCCCCCGGGTTCCGGGGTGGGCGAGCACCGGCACTCCCCCGGCTGCCCGCACGAGCGTGACGGCGGTGAGAGGGTCGGGTGCATAGTGCGGCTGGTAGTACCCGCTGCTCGGGTGCAGGATGCTCGCAAACGCCGCGCTGCGGTTGGGCACGTGTCCCTTCGCCACGAGCGCGTCGGCGATATGGGGACGCCCGACCGTCGCGCCCTCGCTCGTCTGGGCCACGACATCCGCCCACTCGATGTCGTAGTCGGTCGAGAGCCGCTGCACGATGGCCTCCGCCCTGTGGATGCGCGCCTCGCGAATCCGTGCGGTCTCGGCGATGATGCCCCCGTCGGCCGGATCGAAGAGGTAGGCGAGCAGGTGCACGCTCTTCCACTCGCGGCGGGTGGAGAACTCCATGCCCGGGATCACCATGAGGCCAGTGCCGGAGGCGGCGGCAAACGCCTCCTGCCAGCCGGCGGTCGAGTCGTGGTCGGTCAGCGCCACAGCACCGAGCCCCTCTGAGACTGCCGCCCGAATGAGCTGGGACGGCGTCTCTGTGCCGTCCGAGACACTGCTGTGAGTGTGCAGATCGATCGGCCCCGGCATGGTGCCATGCTAAGCCCCTTTGCAGGCTCAGCCTCTCGCGAGCGGTTAGTCTGAGGGGCCATGTTCCGTCGATTCCTCGCCTCCGCAGTGCTCATCATCGTTACCGCAGTGCTGCTCGTCGTGGCGTGGCCCGGACTATTCGGGCTGCAGCGCGCACCGATCATCGCGCAGCTCGTGTCGTTGCGCGGTGCCGCGGTCACTGCGGCCCTCGTGATCGTGGTGGTCCTGATCCTGCTCCTGCTGGTGAATCGCTCGTTTCGGCGTCTCGGCTCGGGCCTCGCGCTCATCGTGCTCGTGTTCGGCCTCATCAATGTCGCTGTCCTTGCCACGCGCGGCATCGGCAATCCGTCGTTCACGACGAAGTCGACGTCTGATATCACCGCGCTGTCGTGGAACACGCTCGGCGATGCCCCGGGCGCCCGAACCATCGCGAATCTTGCGCTCGAGACGCGCGCAGACATTGTGGTGCTGCCGGAGACGACACGCGCGGCAGCGGATGAGGTCGCAGCGCTCATGAGCGCGGGCGGGCATCCGATGACCGTGCACTCGATCGCGTTCGATCAAATCTCGAAGGCCAGGTCGACCTCGCTGCTCATCAGTACGAGACTCGGCGACTACCGCGTGGACCAGACGCTCGGGTCGACCTCGACGCTGCCCACGATCGTCGCGCGACCGTCGGGCGGCTCCGGGCCGACGATCATCGCCGTGCACGCCGTTGCCCCCGTTCCGAACGAACTGAACCACTGGAGAGCAGACCTGCGCTGGCTCTCCAAAGTCTGCGCGGGCAACACCATCATGGCGGGCGATTTCAACGCCACCCTCGACCACATGGTCGGTCTGGGAAAGTCAGGCAAGACCTTGGGCGACTGCACTGATGCCGCGGCCAGCACGGGCAACGCGGCGGTCGGAACCTGGCCCACTTCGCTTCCCGCCCTCATCGGCACTCCCATCGACCATGTGATGACGACGTCGAACTGGCGCGTCACCGGGATGCGCGTCATCCAGAACGAAGACACGGCCGGAAGCGACCACCGCCCGATCGTCGCGCAACTGCAGCACGCACGCTGACCACGCACGGCCAGACATGAAACAGGCCAAGCGAGAGACAATAGGGCATGGTCGAATCGAAAGCTGACGCTCCCCGCGCAACCTCCAACCGCTCAACCACCCCGGTGTCCGGCACCTTCAAGGACTACATCTCGGGTCAGTGGGCCGAGCGCGAGAATGCCCTCCCGCCGCAGCGCGAGCACGCGGCATTCGCGGCCGGGCGGCGAGCGCGCATCTCCGCACTGCACCCGGGCAAGCGCATCATCCTGCCCGCCGGTGCGGCGAAGACGCGCTCGAACGACACCGACTACGCCTACCGCGCGCACTCCGCCTTCGCCCACCTCACCGGCTGGGGCTCGGACAGCGAGCCAGGTTCTGTGCTCGTGCTCGAGCCGGCCGCGAACGGCCACGAGGCAACGCTGTACTTCCGCGAGCGCGCGGGCCGTGACTCCGACGAGTTCTACGCGAACCCCGGGATCGGCGAGTTCTGGATCGGGCCTCGCCCGTCTCTCGCGCAGGTCGCGGCCGACCTCGGCATCGCCACCGCGGGCATCGCCGACTTCGCGGGCGTGCTCGACGCCGTCGACGCCGACACGCTGCTCGTGCGGGATGCCGACCGAGACATCACAGACCAGGTCGACGGTCGCAGGCTGCTGGCCGCCAACCTCGAGGGATCAGACCTCGAGGCGAACGATGGCGACGCAGAGCTGGCCCGCGACCTCTCCGAACTCCGGCTGGTGAAGGACGCCTACGAGATTGAGCAGATGCGGCTCGCTGTCGCCGCGACGAAGAAGGGCTTCGACGACGTGATCGCCGATCTGCCGTCGATCGTGGCCCACCCGCGCGGCGAGCGCCTGGTCGAGGGCACGTTCAACCGGCGTGCCCGCGCGGAGGGCAACACGGTCGGCTATGACACGATCGCTGCCGCAGGTGAGCACGCCTGCATCCTGCACTGGACCCGCAATGACGGGCCGGTGAAGCCGGGAGACCTCATCCTGCTCGACGCCGGCATCGAGCTCGACAGCTACTACACCGCGGACATCACCCGCACGCTGCCGATCGGCGGTACTTTCAGCGAGTCGCAGCGGCTGGTGTACGAGGCCGTGCGCGAGGCGGCGGATGCGGCGTTTGCGATCGTGCGTCCGGGCATCCGCTTCCGCGAGATCCATGCCGCGGCGATGGCCGTGATCGCCCAGAAGACCGCGGAGTGGGGCATGCTGCCGGTCAGCGCTGCCGAGTCGATCAAGCCGGAGAACCAATTCCACCGCCGATACATGGTGCATGGCACCTCCCACCACCTGGGGATCGACGTGCACGACTGCGCGCAGGCCAGGCGCGAGCTCTACCTCGACGGGGTGCTCGAGGCGGGCATGGTGTTCACCATCGAGCCGGGGCTGTACTTCCAGCCGGACGACCTCACCGTGCCGGAGACCTTCCGCGGCATCGGGGTGCGCATCGAAGACAACATCCTCGTCACCGCAGACGGCGCCGAGAACCTCTCCATCGGCATCCCCAGGACCGCGGATGACGTCGAGGCCTGGCTGCGCGGCTGACCGCTCGAGGTTTGCCGCCTGCCTCCCGATCAGCTGCCGGGCAACAGTTCGAAGCCGCTCTTTGCCGCGGCCTCCCTGAGCTGATCGTCGAATGCCGCGAACACTGAGCATTCAGGGTCTGCCACCCTCGCGGCCAATGCCGTCGACAGCTGAACCGCGTCATAGGCGCGAAGCCCGTGAGCCGAGGTCAGCGCCGCCGCCTTCTCAAGCAGGATGCTCGAGACTGCGAGGGGTATAAGAACGGTATCGCCACCACCGCCTGGTGAATAGTCTGCCTCGAACGCGCGAACCAAGATGCTCGCCGACGCCACGCTGAGCTGTCCCATCCGATGCTTGCGCCAGAGCGCGGCCGGAACTTCGACACGCGCAAGTTCTGACACCGCCATGGTCGTCAGCGCCCGAATCTCACGGTGACCTGCCTCATCCGCATACAGTTTGACGACCGCGGATGAGTCGGCAAACACGCTCACCGCCGCTCCGACGAAACCAGCTCGGAGAGCTCGGTCCCACGACCGGCCTCTGCGCGCGCCCGCTTGAGATCGGCCTTCGACGGGCGTTCCGACGCCCCTGCAGGGGTAGTCACCATCAAGCCTGCTCGCGCGAACCGCGCCCGCATCCTGTCGGACTCCGAATCCTGCTCGTCTGGGGAGGTGGCGACTTCGAGAACTCTGGTCAGGTAATCGTTCATGCTGCGCCCCTGGGCCGCTGCGACATTCTGCACTCGTTCAACGAGTTCGCTCGGCGCGCGCCAGGTGACTTGACTCATGCCTTCATGCTAGCAGGCATGCAGGCAATACGTGCTTGGTCAATCGTGCCAGAGCGTCAGCGCGAAGTCGAGAAGAGGACATCTGCTCGCGCGCGAGGAGCAAACCGCTCATCGAAGTCCCGCTCATTCGGCACCCAGATATCACGCCACAGAGCGTCGTTGTCTCGCCCCAGCTCGGCATCACGCTCCATGCCTTGTCGAGTCGAGGTCTCCAGATCGACGTCGCACCAGACCGCCAGGTCGATCGCAAAGAGCGCGTCGGGGTGAAACAGGCCGATCAGATCGACCACGAGAACTTCTGCGTCCGGAAGGGGTTCAGGATTCCCTAATTCGCCGCGACCCCAGTCGTAGCGCCGGAACTGGCTCGTCCGGCCCTCTCGGATCGGCGTGAGGACTTCCGATACGAGGCGGGACCTCTCGACACCAGCCCAGTCGGACGATCGTTGATGAGAGCGGGCGGGATCGAGGAAGTCGTCTCCGCGCATTCGCACGGCGCCGGGCAGTCGCGCAACGATGCGACGTGCGAGAGTCGATTTTCCGGAGCCACCGAATCCCGATACACCGACCACGACCGGCCGACCTGCTTCTTGTCGCCCCGTTTCTATCCGTCTGATTAGCTCGGGCACGTCCACGGCTCGATCGTAGCTAGTTCGCTCGCGGAGCAACGCACGACCACGGCCGCCGTTCCGCGGTTGCTAGTGTTCTCTGCTGTGAGCGCTCCCCGTGGATCAGTCATTGCCCGCTCCAGCAACCGCGGCTGGCGCAATGCCGTCTTCACGCTGTTCGCCCTCGGAGGCATTGCGATCTCGACCTGGGGGCCGCGGCTTCCGAGCATCCGCCACGACCTCGGGATCGGCGATGCGGCGATCGGACTCGCCCTCGCGGGAGTCACCATCGGCTCGATCGCGGGCCTCGGCGCGTCCTCGGCGGTGCTGTCGTGGCTCGGCAATCGCCGTGCGCTGCTCTCCTGCGTCGCGATCGTGGCGATCGGCGTTGCCGGAGTGGGGCTCGGAGCCGGCCTCGCGCACTCGCTTCCGGTGACCTCGATCAGCTTCGTGCTCGTGGGCTTCGGTATCGGCACCGTCGACGTCATGATCAACGTCGAGGGCGCGGCAGTCGAGCACGCCTCCAGGCGCACCCTCATGCCGCTCATGCACGCGGGATGGTCTGCCGGATCGATCCTCGGCGCGGCCATCGGCGCGGCCAGCGCGGCCCTCGACTTCGATTTCACCTGGCAGTTCCTCGGAGAAGCGATCCTGATCGTGGCGGCCGGCGCTGCTGCCGTCGGCTTCCTGCCGCAGAGCTCCCACATCAGGGAGGACGTCGAGCGACCACCGGTGCCGCAGCGCATCCTCCAGTGGCTACGTGGCTGGACGCACGGTCGGCTCCTGCTCATCGGGCTCGTCATGCTCGGGGTGGAGCTCGGTGAGGGCACGGCGAACAGCTGGCTGACCCTCGCCGTCAAGGACGGACACGACCAGACCAACGCCATTGCCGCACTGTTCTTCGTCGCCTTCGCCGCGGGCGAGACCACCGCCCGTGTCTTCGGCGGCCCGCTCGTCGACAGGCTGGGCCGCGTCAGGACCATCCGCGTCACCGTTCTTCTTGGAGTGGTCGGCGTCGTGCTCTTCATCTTCGGCGGCCCCGCCTGGCTCGTGCTCCTCGGCACCGTGCTGTGGTCGATCGGGGTCTCGATGGGCTTCCCGCTCGGGATGTCCGCGGCGGCAGACAGCGGACCGAACCCGGCTGCGCAGGTCAGCGTCGTCGCGTCGATCGGGTACCTGGCGAACCTCGGTGGGCCGCCCGTGATCGGAGCCCTATCGGAGCACTTCGGCATCCTCGGCGCCCTCTGGCTCGTGGTCGCCCTGCTCGTCGTCGGCTTCGCCGCGGCGGGAGCTCTCGCCGTGAAGAAGCGGTGACAGCGAGGTGTGGTGGTGCGCGGTGGGTAAGGAACCCCTCGCGGATTGCGGCAAAGCGTGGGTGCGGAGATCCGACACCCGCATTGTGCCGCAACGCGACGGCGGGTGCCTCTAGGCCTCCGGCTCCGGTCGGGCCAGCAGTTCCTGCGCGCGCATGACGAGGCTCGGGTCGACGATGATCTCGTACTTGCTCGCGAGCACCTGGTGCGTCGAGGTGAAGTCGCGGCGCCTGCGGTTCAGGGCATAGCTGACGATCCCGAACAGCATCCCGAAGCCGGCACCGATGAGTGCGGCCGCCCCCACGTAGACGACGGCGTTCGGCACAGGGGAGAAGATGAACAGCACGAGCCCGATGAACAGGCCGAACCAGACGCCGCTCGCTGCCCCGGCGCCCGCCGCGCGACCGTAGGTGAGCTTGCCTGTGACCCGCTCGACCGTCTTGAGCTCGCTTCCCACGATCGACACCTGCTTCACCGGGAACTCCGCCCTGGCCAGCCGATCGACCACGCTCTGGGCCTCGACATAGGTGTCGTAGGTGCCCAGCACGTCCCCCCGCGGGAGGGTCGGAAACACCGGTCCACGACGCTGGAATGGGTTTTGGCCGCTCATGTGACTCATTATCCCCGGTAAAGCTCCGAAGCCGCCTGTTCCGCCGTCGGCTGCAGGCATCCGGCCACGGGCGGCGCCTCCGGAACACTGCCGCTGCACACCCACCGGAGGTCTAGGTTAGAGGGTGTGAGCGCAACGAGAGTCTTCGTCGCCCGTTTGGTCGGGTGCGCCGTTTTCGACCCCGAGGGCGACAAAGTCGGTCGGGTGCGAGATGCGCTCGTCGTCTACCGCAACACCTCCTCTCCCCGCGTGGTCGGACTCATCGTCGAGGTGCCGGGCAGACGCCAGGTGTTCCTCTCCATCGGCAGGGTCACGAGCATCGGCTCCGGGCAGATCATCACGACCGGGCTCATCAACATGCGCCGCTTCGAACAGCGCGGCGGTGAGGTGCGCGTGATCGCCGAACTGCTGGGGCGCAAGGTCACCCTCGTCGACGGATCGGGTACAGCCACCATCGAGGATGTCGCGATCGAAGAGGGCGACGACGCCGAGTGGTCGATCACCGAACTGTTTCTGCGGCGCCCGAAGCCGAGCGCGAGCCCCTTCGTCAAGGGCCACACCCTGTTCGCGGCCTGGAACGAGGTGCGCGAGAACCGCGGAACGCGCGAGGCGCAGTCCGCGACCCAGCTGCTCGCGACCTACGAAGACCTGCTCCCCGCCGACCTCGCCAACGCCCTGCTCGACCTGCCCGAGCAGCGCATGCTCGAGGTGGCAGAGGAGATGTCGGATGAGCGCCTCGCCGACGTGCTCGAGGAGATGCCCGAGGTCGAACAGGTCGGCATCCTCAACCAGCTCGAAGACAACCGAGCAGCAGACGTACTGGACCAGATGCAGCCGGATGACGCTGCCGACCTCATCGCCCAGCTCACCGAGGAACGCGGCGAAACCCTGCTCGAGCTCATGCAGCCCGAAGAGGCCGAGGACGTGCGCATGCTCCTCGCCTACGCTCCGGACACCGCGGGCGGGCTCATGACCACCGACCCGATCATCGTGAGCGCGGACGCGACGGTCGCGGAGGGCCTGGCCCTCATCCGTCGACACGAGCTCGCGCCGGCGCTCGGCGCTGCCGTGTGCGTGACCCTGCCGCCGTACGAACCACCGACCGGCCGCCTGCTCGGCGTGGTGCACTTCCAGCGGATGCTGCGCTACCCGCCCAACGAACGCCTTGGCACCCTGATCGACCAGCAGCTCGACCCCGTTCGGTCGGACGCCTCCGCCGCGGAGGTCGCCCGCATCCTGGCCAGCTACAACCTCGTCTCCGTACCGGTCGTCGACGAAAACCATCGACTCGTCGGGGTGGTGACCATTGACGATGTCCTCGACTATCTGCTGCCGGACGACTGGCGAAGTCACGACGAAGACCAGCCCCTCCCTCCTCGCGAGAGAGCCAGGCAGTCCGCAGTCTCGACCGCGACAGCCCCGATAGCACTGAAACAGGCACCACGAACCACCACTCGGACCAGGAGGACAGGCAATGGCCAGAGCTAACCGCCAGGAACTGCCGCTCGACTCCCCGAAGGGTCTGCGCACCAATTTCGTTCCCCGCTTCACCAGTAGCGGAAACCGCGACAGGATGGGACGCTTCTCCGAGGCCTTCGCCCGCGCGATGGGCACGCCGTGGTTCCTCGTCGGCATGACGGTGTTCTGCGTGCTCTGGCTCGGCTACAACACCTGGGCGCCCGCCCACGCGCAGTTCGACCCGCGCTCTCTCAACTACACGCTGCTCACGCTCATCCTGTCGCTGCAGGCCTCCTACGCCGCACCGATGATCCTGCTCGCGCAGAACCGCCAGGACGACCGCGATCGGGTGCAGGTGGTGCAGGACCGTCAGCGCGCAGAGCGCAACCTCAACGACACCGAGTACCTGGCGCGTGAGGTCGTTGCGCTGCGGCTCGCGATGAAAGACATGGCCACGAAGGAGTTCATCCGAGCGGAACTGCGGTCACTGCTGGCAGAGTTGGATGAGCAGAACAATTCCTACGCAGAGAAACCAGACGAGGTGACCACGGAGTGACCACAGAGGCACTGGAGCACAATCCGACGCCACTCGAGCGGAAGGTGTTCCAGGCACTCACCCAGGTGATCGACCCGGAGATCCGCAAGCCCATCACCGAGCTCGACATGGTGAGTTGGATCACCGTGACGGATGCCGGCGAGGCGAGCGCGGAGATCAAGCTCACGATCGTCGGCTGCCCCGCCGCCCGCACCATCGAGAACAACGTGCGCGCCGCGATCACCGCCGTGCCGGGCGTCACAGCCGTCGACCTCGTGATGACCTCGATGACCACGCAGGAGCGCAACAAGCTCACCTACAAGCTGCGCAACGGTCGCTCGAAGTCGCTGCAGTTCAGCGCGGACTCCCCCACCCGCATCTACGCGGTCACGAGCGGCAAGGGCGGGGTGGGCAAGTCCACGGTCACGGCGAACCTCGCGGTGGCGCTCGCCGCGCGGGGGCTCAAGGTGGGTGTGCTCGACGCCGACGTGTTCGGGTTCTCGATTCCGGGCATCCTCGGCATCGCCGACGCGAAGCCGACTCGCGTGCAGGACATGATCCTGCCGCCGATCGCCTACGACGTGAAGGTGATCTCGATCGGCATGTTCGTCGAATCCGGCACCGCCGTCTCCTGGCGCGGACCCATGCTGCACCGCACCGTGCAGCAGTTTCTCACCGACGTGTACTTCGACGAGCTCGACGTGCTGCTGCTCGATCTGCCGCCCGGCACGGGTGATATCGCTATCTCCATCGGCCAGCTGCTGCCCTTCGCCGAGGTGCTCGTCGTGACGACCCCGCAGTCCGCGGCCGCGGACGTGGCCGAACGCAGCGCCCTCGTGGCCCGCCAGACCGGCCAGAGAGTCATCGGCGTGATCGAGAACATGGCCGGACTCGTGCAGCAGGACGGCTCCGTGCTCGATCTGTTCGGCACGGGCGGCGGGGCGGATGCCGCCGCACGGCTGTCGACGGACGACCAGCCGGTACCCCTGCTGGCGTCGATCCCGCTGAGCGTCGGCCTGCGCAAAGGCGGAGACAGCGGCACTCCCATCGTGCTGAGCGACCCGGCGGATCCCGCCGCGGCCGCGATCATCTCCGTGGCAGACTACCTCGCCGCCCGAAGCGCGCCTACGAGCGCGTAACCGGCTCGACGAGGCGGGCGAGCAACTCCGTCAGCAGTCGTTCCGTGAGGGCCGTCGGCAGCGCCTCGATGAGCGCGATGAACGGAGCCATCCGCTCCGGCAGCGCTCCGGAGCCTTCACCCGGCACGATGAGCCCGATCTGCACCAGGAGACCGTACGCGGCCTCTGCGTCGAGGGGCACCGCATCCGGCGACGACAGCCCGGCCACCATCGCGGGCGGCAGGCCACCCAGGACGTCTGCCGCGGTCACCGGCGGCACCCCGCGCACCTCGTCGGCGGCGAGCACGAGCGCTGCGCTCAGCTCAGCGAACACTCCCTCGGTCACCGGCGTCACGGTGAGGTGGGTGGTGTGCGGTAGGTGCGTGCCGTCCGGCTGGGCGAGTCCTGGCTGCAGTTGCAACAGCCAGCCGTGGGCCCGCGCCCTGTCGGCCCAGTGGTGTGGGTCGACGCGCTCGGCCACCGGCACAGACTCATCCGCGGCGACGGCGAGCAGCGGCCCGACCGGATGCCCGACGACACACAGGCCGGGAATGGCCTCGACGAGCGCCACGAGCGCCGTCGTCGACCGCTCGCAGGATTCGGCCAGCGCGGCGAGCCCCCGGGAGCCGAGCGCGTGGATGATCGCCCAGCCGGCAGCGAGCGCGCCGGCGGACTTCGAGCCGAGAATCGTCGGGTTGACCACCGGATAGCCCGGCCAGCGGGTCGTCGCGAAATACTGCGAGCGCTGCCGGTCTCGGCCGCGCTGCAACAGAACGGATGCCCCCTTCGGCGCATACCCGAACTTGTGCAGGTCGGCGCTCACGCTGGTCACGCCGTCGACGCGGAAGTCCCACGCCGGAAGCTCCGACCAGAAGGGCAGCACCCATCCGCCGATGCACGCGTCGACGTGGCAATCCACCGCCGCTGCGAGGCAGGTGGCCGCGACGTCCTCGACCGGGTCGAGGGCGGCGAACGGATACGACGGCGCGGAGACGACCACGAGTGCGACGTCGTCGCCCAGCCGGTCGAGGAGCCGCGAAGCAGGCAGCGTGCCATCCTCGTCCACCGGTACGAGATCGAGCTCGAGGTCGAAGTAGTGCGCGGCCTTCTGGAACGCCGCGTGCACGGTGACCGGAGCGAGCAGCCGTCCGCGCCCGCCCGGATGGGTCGCACGCCAGTTGTCGCGCGCGGTCTTGACCGCGAGCAGACAGCTCTCGGTGCCACCCGTCGTCACCGTGCCGACCACGTCATCCGGCCCATGCAGCATCGTGCGCGCGAAACCGATGACCTCGCGCTCCATCACGGCGACCGAGGTGAAGGTGGTCGGGTCGAGACCATTGACCGGCTGCACCATCCGGATCGCCGCCGCCGCGAGGTCGTCGAGCTCGGCGAGTCCGGAATCGTAGACGTAGGAGAGCACGTGGCCGCCGTGGGTCGGCGCATCCTCCTCGCGCAGGCGCGCGAGCCGTGCGAGGATCTCCGCGGGCTGTTCGAGAAAGGCGGTCATGCGTCCGACCCTTCGGAGATGTCGGCCTTCCGCAACGGGTACCGCGCAAACGACCACAGGCTGAGTGCGATGATCACCGCGGGCACGACACTGAAGCTCAGCACGATACCCGTGATGGCTGAGGCGGGTTGGTGCACACCCGCGTCGCCCATCGAGGAGAGATAGCCGGATGCCGCCAGCACGATCGTGAGCACGCTCGCCCCCAGCGCCATGCCCGCCGTCTCCCCCGCCGTCCACACCCCGCCGAACGCTCCGGCCTGCCCGTCGCCGTGCGAGCGCGCATCGTGCGAGATCACGTCGGGGAGCATCGCCATGGGCAGCGACTGCATTCCCGCGTAGCCCGCGCCCGCGAGCCCAACGGGAAGGTAGACCCAGTCACCGGGATACCAGGCGAGCAGCAGCATGCTGAGGGCGGCGACGCCGAACAGGGCGCTCGCCCAGACGAAACCACGCTCCTTGCCGATGCGGCGTGCGATCACCCCCCACAGCGGCGCGGCGATGAGGGCCGGCGCGATCAGGGCGATGAACAGGAGCGTCACCGCTCCCTCGCTCTCGAGCACCCAGGTCGCGACGTACTGGGCCCCGGCGAGCATGAGCCCGGTCGCGAGCCCCTGCAGCAGGAAGGTGAGCAACAGCGCACGGAAGGCCTGGCTGCGTCTGAGGGTGCGCACTCCGGCAGCGTAGTTCTCGCGCACGGTGTGCCTGGGCGCATCCGCCCGCCTCACGTTCTTCTCGGCGACGAAGCTCGAGACGAGCATGCCGAGCCCGATCACGAGGCCGGCGACGATCGCCATGACCAGGTACTTGAAATATCCCTCGCCGAGATCGCGCAGCGCCGGTCCGCCCGCGCCGAACAGCAGGATGGCGAAGGTCAGTACGACGACACGCCACGACAGCAGCCTGGTGCGCTGGTCGTAGTCGCTCACGAGCTCTGCGGGCAGAGCGATATACGGCACCTGGAACAGGCTGAACGAGGTCGCGGTGAGAATGAAGGCGACGAGCACCCACAGGCCGGAGACCAGGGGAGGGAGCCCATTCGGCACGGCGAAGGTCAGGATGAAGAACACCGGCAGGGTGACCGCGCCGAGCAGCATGAAACGCCGTCGTGATCCCGTCACGGCGAGGCTGTGGTCGCTACGCGCACCGATCACGGGGTCGATGATCACGTCCCAGATCTTCGCGATCGTCACGAGCGCTCCGGCGAGAAGTGCGGCGACACCCAGGGTGTCCGTGAGGTAGTAGACCAGCACGAGGCCCGGCAGCGTGGCGAACCCTCCCGTGCCGAGCGAACCGATGGCATAACCGCTCACGGTTCTGCGGGACAGGGCTGCGCGCGAGTATGTGCGCTCCGGTGCGACCATTTCGAGAGTGTAGCGCGACCGCGCGCGGCTCGGATCAAACCACCAGTTCAGCCTCACCCGGCTCTGCGATACGCGGCTTAGAATGAGCCATGCCTGGTGCTCCGCTGAAACGCTCGGTCATCGACGATCTCGACCGCGACCTCCACTCTTCGCGCGAGTCGAGCGCCCAGGTGCTCGCGCCGTTCACCGGCGAACTCCTGCACGAACTCCCGCTCAGCACCGTCACCGACGTCGGGGATGCCGTGGCCCGCGCCCAAGTGGCGCAGCTGGCCTGGCAGGAACGCGGCTGGGCACACCGCCGGCGCCTGCTGCTGCGCGCGCACGACCTGCTCCTGGAGCGGCGTGAGCTGCTGCTGGACGCCCTGCAGACCGAGACGGGCAAGACCCGAGGCCAGGCGTTCGAAGAGATATTCATGGGCGCGAGCGTCACGCGGTACTACGCGGTCTCTGCGCGCTCGATGCTGCGAACCCGTCGCCGCAGGGCGGGTATCCCGCTCGTGCTCTCGACCAGGGTCGCATACCGACCCAAGGGGGTCGTCGGCGTCATCACTCCGTGGAACTATCCTCTGAGCCTCGCCATCATGGACATCGTTCCCGCTCTCGCTGCGGGGAACGCCGTCGTGCAGAAGGCCGACAACCAGGGTGCGCTCAGCATCCTCGCCACAAGACGCGCGTTTCTCGATGCCGGGCTTCCGCCGGAGTTGTGGGCTGTCGTCACCGGTGACGGTACCGCGATCGGCGGAGCGGTCGTCGGCGCGAGCGACTACGTGTGCTTCACCGGGTCCACGGCCACGGGCCGCATCGTGGGTGTCCAGGCGGCGACGGCGCTCGTCGGAGCCTCCCTCGAACTCGGCGGCAAGAATCCGCTCATCGTTCTTGACGATGTCGACCCGAAGCGGGCAGCGGCCGGTGCCGTGTACTCCTGCTTCGCCTCGCTCGGGCAGCTGTGCGTCTCGATCGAGCGCATCTACGTGCACAGCGCCGTCGCCGACGAGTTCATCGCAGAATTCGTTGCGCGCACGGCCGCACTCGTGCAGGGCCCGGCCTTCGACTACTCGACGGATGTCGGCTGCCTCGCCCTCTCCTCCCAGCTCGAGCGCGTGCAGGCGCACGTCGACGATGCCGTCGCCAAGGGCGCGACCGTGCTCACGGGGGGCCACGCCCGGCCCGATCTCGGACCGCTGTTCTTCGAGCCGACGGTGCTCACCGGCGTGACGGATGACATGGCCTGCGTCGTCGGAGAAACCTTCGGTCCGGTGGTCGCCATCACCGTCGTCGACACGGCGGACGATGCGATCATCGCGGCGAACGCCTCTCCCTACGGACTCAACGCCTCTATCTTCAGCGGCTCGAGGCACCGCGCCCGCGAGTTCGCGAGCGCCATCGATGCGGGCAGCGTGAACATCAACGAGGGCTACCGCGCGAGCTTCTCCTCGGTGGATGCCCCCATGGGCGGAATGAAGCAGTCAGGCCTCGGACGACGCAATGGCAAAGTCGGCCTGATGCGCTTCGTCGAGGCCCGCACTGTGGCGGAGTCGGCCGGGCTGCTCACCCTCCCGCGCACCGGCAAGGAGTTCGCGAAGATGACCGGACTCATGCTCACACTGCTGCGCACGCTGAAGGCACTGCGCCGCCGCTGACCCGATAGCGCTGACCCGATAGCAGGGTCGAGAACTCAGGTGGCCTCGTCGTCGAAGGGCGCGGGCTTGCCCGCATCCACCGTAACCGCACGCTTGGCAGAGGCGGACTCCGTTGCCGGCGTATCGCTCGGCGAATCAAACAGGTCCTCGGTGAGCGCCTCACGGATGATACGGCGCGGGTCGTACTGGCGCGGATCGAGCTTCTGCCAGTCGACGTCGTCGAAGTCCGGCCCCATCTCGTCGCGCAGGCGGTCTTTCGCCCCGTCCGCCATCTTGCGAACGTTCTTGACCAGTTTCGCGAGCTGGGCCGCATAGCCGGGCAGTCGCTCGGGCCCGAGCAGGAAGACGGCAATCACCGCTATCACCAGCAGCTTGTCGAAGGTCAGGCCGAACATTCGTCCAGACTAACCGGTTCTGAGGATGCCGTGACACACGTGTGCCGAACTGTGATGCGGCGCGCCAGTCCGAAGCCGCACACTTGCGGCCCTACGCTGTTGGGCGAGGAGAACCACTGTGTCTGACAAAGATTCCAATTGGAGATTCGCCGAGGAATTCGGCGAGGAGCGCGAAGACATCGCGGCGCTTCGCCGACACTCGATCGAGATCGGCGTCGAGTCCGTCTCGCCCGCCACCGGCGCCCAGCTCGCCGTCGTCGCCGCGGCCAGCTCAGCGACCAACATCATCGAGATCGGTACCGGTCTCGGAGTCAGCGGACTCTGGATGCTCTCGGGCGCCCCGAAGGCCACGTTCACCTCGATCGACATCGAGGCGGACTACCAGCAGACGGCGAAGAAGGCGTTCAGTGACGCCGGGTTGCCGGCCAATCACATCCGTCTCATCACCGGTCGCGCGCGCGAAGTGCTCCCCCGCATGAACGAACAGTCGTACGACGTCGTCCTGGTGGATGCCGATCCGCAGTCCGTCATCGAGTACGTCGAGCACGGCCTGCGTCTGGTTCGCCCGGGCGGCACGGTTCTCGTGGCTCACGCCCTCTGGCGCGGACGAGTCTCAGACCCTGCACAGCGCGACGACATCGTCACGGGCTTCCGCACCCTGCTGAAGGAGATCGGTGACTCCGACGCGGTGATCAGCTCGCTGTCGCCCATCGGAGACGGGCTCCTGCAGATCACCAAGCTCGGGTAGCTGCCGCTCGTTTCGCGGCCGCAGCCGTGCTACTTGGCTGCCGCGACGACTCCCGCGAGTGCGTCGTGAAGCTCCTGCGCCTCCGCGTCGTTGACAGACACGACCAGGCGGCCACCGCCCTCGAGCGGTACGCGCACGATGATGAGACGACCCTCCTTAACAGCCTCCATTGGCCCGTCGCCGGTCCTCGGTTTCATGGCTGCCATGACTGGTCCCCTTTCGTGGAATGTACTCCATTATCTCGTACTTTCTCGCTATCCCGAAAACGGGGGCGTCATGCGGGGGCACACTCGGGCACCTCGGCGTGGCTACGGCGGACTCCAGTCGTAGCCGTGTGACCACCAGCAGACGTAGATCCAGCCCCACTGCAGAGCGAGGAAGAGCACGACGAGCGCGCTGCGATACCACCGCGATCGCGGCTGGGCCAGCGCCCCCAGCAGGGGATTCAGCGGCATGAGCAGGCGGAACAGGCTCGACTGCGGAAAGAACACCGCGAGCAGGTAGACCGAGTACGCCACAACCCACGACACGAGGTCCGGGCCGAGACGACGCACCGCGGGGAAGAACAGCAGGGTCACGAAGAGTGTCACGATAAGAACGAGCGTGACGATGCCGAGAGGGCCGGGCATCCAGAACATCGCACCGCGCACCCACCCGCCGAAGGGCACAAGCGCACCGTAGCCGATGTAGGGCGCGCGCCAGGCGAGTTCCGTGTCGGTGTACGCGCCCGGCACCCCGGTGACGGCCCAGGCGGTCACGGGCCAGACGAGACCCATGATGCCGCTGAACACCACGGCGACGACGGCTCCGATCCGGTCTCGCCGGAGAAACCGGTGTCGCTTCCTCCGAGTCCAGCGGTAGCCGAGGTGCAGGGCGAGCGCGAGGGCCATGGCGAGTCCGGTGGGCCTCGTGAGCGCGAGCAGGGCGATGACCGGCAGCATCCAGAAGTAGCGCCGCTTGAGCAGCAGGTACAGCACTGCGCTCAGGAGGAACGCCGCCATCGACTCCGCGTACGACACCTGCATGATCGGCGACAGGGGCGCGACACAGAGCAGCACGACAGAGAACAGCGAGACGGATGCGGGCAGCACGAGCCGCATGAGCCGGTAGAACACGAGCGCCCCGGCCAGGGAGAAGGCGAGGGAGACGAGCACAGAGACCGGCTCCCAGGGCAGCGCGGTCAGGTCCATGAGTGCTTTCACGAGCACCGGATAGCCCGGCATGAACGCCCAGGCGTTCTCGGTCACGTGGCCGTTTGAGACCGGGAGCACGCTCGGATAGCCGGTGGTCGCGATGGTGTGGTACCAGCCGCTGTCCCAGAACTGGGCGAACTGCAGGTACGACGGATGCGGGCCGGCCCAGTTGGTGGCGCCTTGCCAGCCCGCGAACATCAGCAGCATCCACGTCGTGATGATGCGGGACATACCCCACACCACGACGACCTTCACCCACCACGGCGTGAGGCGGTAGCGCACGAGCAGCCGATGCCGCCGCGCGTTGTTCACCACCACATGACAGTATCCTGTCCAGATGATCGGACGGTGGCTGCGCGCGGGCGTGGCCGCGTGGCCCACCTTCCTCGTCTCCGCCCTCAGTTTCGCCGCGTACACGCTCTACGGATGCCTCCAATGGCGCCGCATGTCCGTTCCGTCGTGGGACCTCGGCATCTTCACCCAGCTGCTGCGAGACTACGCGTCGCTGCAGGCTCCGATCGTGCCGATCAAGGGGGTCGGGTTCAACCTGCTCGGCGACCACTTCCATCCGCTGCTGGTCATCCTGGCGCCGTTCTATGCGGCGTTCCCCTCCGGGCTCACCCTGCTCGTTCTGCAGGCGGCTCTCGTGGCGATCTCTGCCTTCGTCATCACACGGCTCGCCGTGGAGAAGCTCGGGCGCGTGGTCGGGCTCTGCATCGGCTTCGCCTACGCCGTGAGCTGGGGCATCGACAACGCCGTCGCCGCGCAGTTCCACGAGATCGCGCTCGCGCTGCCGCTCCTGGCGTTCTCGCTGGTTGCCGTCGTGCGCCGGCGCTGGCTGGCCGCCGCGCTGTGGGCCGCGCCGCTCGTCTTCGTGAAGGAGGATCTCGGGCTGACGGCGCTCGTGATCGGCGTCGTGCTGTTCCTGCGCGGTGCTCGCCGGCTGGGAGCCGCGCTGTGCGCCTGGGGCCTGTTCTGGTTCGCGGTGACGACGATGCTCATCCTGCCGCTGCTCAACCCGCACGGTACCTGGGACTACGGCGGCAGTTCCAACATCGGCGGCTCGCTGCTGCATCCATTCCAGACCCTCGCGTCGCTCGTGACGACGCCGAAGCTCGAGACGATCATCCTGCTCACTCTCGCGACCGCGGCGCTTGGCTGTCGTTCGTCCATTTCGCTCGCGGTGCTACCGACGCTGGCCTGGCGCTTCCTCTCCGACAACAGCTCATACTGGGGTCCGGACTGGCACTACAGCGCCGTGCTCATGCCCATCGTCTTCATCGCCTTCATCGACGCGCTGCTGCTCGCGAGGCGCTCGAAGCACGTCTGGCTGAGGCTGTACGGCCGAGCCGCCGTGCCGATCTCGCTCGCGTTCGCGCTCGTGATGCTGCCGCAGCAGCCGCTCGCGGACCTCGTGCGCCCGAGCTCATACGCTCCCGCACCCGCCGCCGCAGTGTCGGCCATGGCCACGATTCCGGATGACGCCACCGTCGTGAGCGACCTGAGCTACCTCGCGTACCTGTCCAGCCGCGACACGGTCTATTGGATCGGGAACTCGGGTAATCCGGCGGCCGACTACCTCATCCTCGACCGCAACAGCGGCTCGTGGGGAGGCAATCCGCCCCAGGACGCCGCGGCCTACGCCGAGCGGACCTTCGCGGGCACGCACTATCGGCTCGTGTACTCCGAGGGCGGCTACCAGGTGGCGAAGCGCACCGACTAGCCCGCCTCAGGCCAGCCAGGCGCGCAGGCCGCGTTCGCACTCGGTGATCTGCGCGAGCGGCACGCGTTCGTCGTCGGCGTGTGCCCCCAGCGGATCACCGGGGCCGTAGTTGACCGCAGGCATGCCGAGCGCGGAGAAGCGTGCGACATCCGTCCAGCCGTACTTGGGGTGTGCCGCACCGCCGACCGCCGCGAGGAAGTCCCGCGCGATCGGCGCATCCAGTCCCGGTCGTGCGCCCTCCGCGAGGTCGGTGACGGTGAGCTCGAAGCCTGCGAACACCTCGCGCAGGTGCGCGATCGCCTCTTCGCCCGAGCGGCTCGGGGCGAAGCGGTAGTTGACGGTGACGACGCACTCGTCGGGGATGACGTTGCCCGCGACCCCGCCCGTGACCGCAACGGCGTTGAGTCCCTCGCGGTAGACGAGGCCATCCACCTCGACCTCGCGCGGGACATACGCGGCCAGGGTCGCGAGAATCGGCGCGGCGTCGTGGATGGCGTTGTGGCCGACCCAGGCGCGCGCGGAGTGAGCGCGCACGCCGGTGGTGCGCAGCTCGATGCGCGCCGTGCCGTTGCAGCCGCCCTCGATGGTCGCATTGGTCGGTTCGCCGAGGATGGCGAAGTCGCCTGCCAGCAGCTCCGGATGCGTCGCCGCGAGCCGGCCGAGACCGTTCAGTTCAGAGGCCACCTCTTCGTGGTCGTACCAGATCCAGGTCAGATCGGCCTTCGGCTCGGTCAACTCGACGGCGAGCTTCAATTGCACGGCGACGCCCGCCTTCATGTCGACAGTGCCGCGACCCGAGAGGTACTCCTCGCCGTCGATCGTTTCGCGTCTCGTCGGCAGGTTGTCATTCACCGGCACCGTGTCGATGTGGCCGGCGATGACGACGCGCGTCTCGCGTCCAAGGGTTGTGCGGGCAACGATCGCGTCACCGTCTCGAACCACCTCGAGATGATCGTGACCGGCGAGGGACGCCTGGATGGCATCCGCAATCGCTCGCTCATTGCCCGAGACCGACTCGATGTCGCAGAGCTGCCGCGTGATCTCGATCGATGAGACGCTGAGGTCGAGTGAAGCTGCGGGCATGACCGCAAGTGTATCGACCGGGTGCACGCGTGACTCCCCACAGCGCACTCGGTACGCTGCGCACTCGATACGCTGTGCACTCGGTAATCTTGGGCGTATGACCGAACGCACAGCCTGGGGCTACGGCCTCGCGACCATCGCCGCAGACGGAACCGTGCTCGACACGTGGTTCCCTTCCCCCGCACTCGGTGCGCTCCCGGCCGGTCGCGATCCGCACATCGCCCCGCGCGAGCTCGAGGTGCTCCTCGGTGCGGATGAGCGGCGAAACGTGCGCGTCGACTTCGTCACGGTCACGATCGACCTGGATGCCGCGCCGGAATCCACCTCCGACGTCTACCTGCGCCTGCACCTGCTCAGCCACCTGCTCGTGAGGCCGAACGAACTCAACCTCGACGGGATCTTCAGTCACCTGGCCATCGTCGCCTGGACCACGGCCGGCCCCATGCTCCCGGCCGACTACTCCCGCCTTCGGCCCTCGCTGCAGCGCGCGGGCATCTCGGCGCACGGCATCGACAAGTTCCCGCGCCTGGTGGACTACGTCATCCCGGAGCGCGTGCGCATCGCCGACGCGTCACGGGTTCGCCTCGGCGCGCACCTCGCACCCGGAACGACCGTCATGCACGAGGGCTTCGTGAACTACAACGCCGGAACACTGGGGGCGTCCATGGTCGAGGGGCGCATCTCGCAGGGTGTCGTGGTCGGTGACGGCTCGGACATCGGCGGCGGCGCATCCATCATGGGCACGCTCAGCGGCGGCGGCAAGCAGCGCATCTCCATCGGCGAGCGCGCCCTCCTCGGTGCGAACTCGGGCATCGGCATCTCGATCGGCGACGACTCGGTCGTGGAGGCCGGCCTCTACGTCACCGCCGGAACCAAGGTCGTCGTGCTCGGCACCACCACCCCGGATGGCGCGCCCCGCACGGTCAAGGCGGAACAGCTCTCCGGCGTGCCCGGCCTGCTGTTCCGGCGCAACTCGGTCACCGGAGCCGTCGAGGTACTCCCCCGCTCCGGCGGGATCGCCCTCAACGCGGCCCTCCACGCCTGACGCATTCCCGGCATTCCGGAGTCACCCGCCTTCGCCCAAATGAAGGAGTGGAGCGCTCCCAAACCACGCCGCGCACGTCATTCCGGGCTAGATTTTGCTCCTCTCCTTCATTTGGGCGAGAAGTGCGAGGTTGTCCACAGATCGGTGAAAGCAACCTCGACGAGCACAGCCGATCAGCCAGCATCGACGCGTGACCCTCGAAGATGACATCGCGAACCTCGGCGGGCTCGCCGCGACGCACCAGCTCCACGCAGCCGGATGGAGCAAGCACGCCCTGACCGCGGCTGTCGCCGCTGGTGCGATCATCCGCGTGCGGCAGGGCTGGTATTGTCTGCCGAGCACGCCCGATCCCGACCAACAGGCTGCTCGGGTCGGTGGGCGGCTGAGCTGCACGTCCGGAGCGCAGCGGCACGGATTATCCGTCCGATCGAGTTCCACGCTCCACGTCGCGGTCACACCGAACGCGGCACGACTCCGCAGCAGGTCAGACAAGAGCGTGCGGCTTGCGAGTCTGCCATCGTCGGACGTGACGGTGCACTGGAGTGATGCCGACGCATCCGGAAGCGCCTTCTGCCTTGGTGTGCGCCAGTGCCTGGCCGAGATGGCGCTGTGTCAGAGCCCGGAGTGGGTGGTGGCCGCAGTCGATTCCGCGCTGCGCTTGCACCAGATCACCATGCGCGAATGGCTGGAGATCATCGCCGGGCTTCCCGAACGCCTCGGGATCCTGCTGGCCGAGGCGGACATCCTCTCGGAATCAATCACCGAATCGGTCACGCGATTCCGGCTTCATCGAATCGGCATCATTCCACGCCTGCAGGTGAAGATCCCGCGCGTCGGACGCGTGGACATGCTCATCGGCACCAGGCTCGTGATCGAGGTCGACGGCTATGCATACCACGCCGACCCGGAAAGATTCGAAGCGGATCGTCGTCGGGATGCTCGGCTGAGCGCCCTTGGCTACCGAGTCTTGCGCTTCAGCTACAAGCAGGTCATGCACCACTGGTCGGAGGTGCGCGCAGCAGTAGCCGCCGCCATGGACCGCGGCGATCACAACTAAGTGCCGACGACATCCTGTCGCCCCACTGTCTGACCGCCCAAATGAAGGAGTTGCGAAAGAACTTCCCCGCGTTTGCGGGACTGACCCGGCGTGGGAGCGCTCCACTCCTTCATTTGGGCGAAAGACGACGCGCGGGAGGTTGGTGCGACGGATGGGCGCGGGTGCTAGCGGGGCCAGGCGCGGGCCGGGGAGCCTACATAGAGCTGCTGGGGGCGGCCGATGCGGGTGGTCGGGTCCGCGTTCATCTCGCGCCACTGGGCGATCCAGCCTGGCAGGCGGCCGATCGCGAACAGCACCGTGAACATCCGCGTGGGGAAGCCCATCGCCTTGTAGATCACACCCGTGTAGAAGTCCACGTTCGGGTAGAGCTTGCGCTCGATGAAGTAGTCGTCCGCGAGCGCGACGGCCTCGAGCTCCTTGGCGATGTCGAGCAGGTCGTCACGAACGCCGAGGGCCCCCAGCACCTCGTCCGCGCTCTCCTTGACGAGTTTGGCGCGCGGGTCGAAGTTCTTGTACACCCGGTGGCCGAAGCCCATCAGGCGGATACCGTCTTCCTTGTTCTTGACCCGCTCGACGAACTTCTCGACGGACTCGCCCGACTCCTTGATCTGGCCGAGCATCGTGAGCACGGCCTCGTTGGCACCGCCGTGCAGCGGCCCGTAGAGGGCATTGATGCCGGCGGACACCGAGGCGAACATGTTGGCCTCGGTCGAGCCGACGAGGCGCACCGTGGACGTCGATGCGTTCTGCTCATGGTCCTCATGCAGGATGAGCAGTCGCTCGAGCGCGGTGGAGAGGACGGGATTGACCTCGTACGGCTCCGCCATCGTGCCGAAGTTCAGCTTGAGGAAATTGTCGACGAAACTGAGGTTGTTGTCTGGATAGAGAAACGCCTGCCCGAGGCTCTTCTTGTGCGCGTAGGCCGCGATCACGGGCAGCTTCGCCAGCAGCCGGATGGTCGAGAACTCGATCTGCTCCGGGTCGTGAACACTCAGCGAATCCTCGTAGAAGGTCGACAGCGCGGAGACAGCGCTCGAGAGCACGGACATCGGATGCGCGTCGTGCGGCAGCGCGTCGAAGAAGCGACGCAGGTCTTCGTGCAGCAGTGTGTGCCTGCGCACTCGCTCCTCGAAGGCGGCGAGTTCGTTCGCGGTCGGCAACTCACCGTAGATGAGCAGCCAGGCGACCTCGAGGTAGGTGGAATTGGCCGCGACATCCTCGATCGCGTAGCCCCGATAGCGCAGAATGCCCTTGTCGCCGTCGATGAAGGTGATCGCGCTCCTGGTCGGTGAGGTGTTCACAAAGCCGAGATCCAGCGCGGTGTAACCGGTCATCTTGGTGAAGTTAGTGATGTCGATACTCGACGATCCATCCACACTTCTGACGATGGGAAACTCGGCACTCCCGCCGGGGAAATGTAGTGTGGCCTTCTCGGCAGCGGCGTCGTTCACCCCTACAGCCTAATTGCACCCACCGTCGACAGTCACATTCACCAACGACAGCGCGATTTACTTGGAGAAATCAGCCAAGCGTTCCGCGGCCGCCGCGATGCGTTCATCCGTCGCCGTGAGCGCGAATCGCACGTGATCGGATGCCGCATCCCCGTAGAAGGACCCGGGCGCCACGAGAATGCCGATCTCCGCGAGCGCGGCCACGGTTGTCCACGGGTCGCCGTCACCCCGGGTCGCCCAGAGATACAGGCCCGCCTCGCTGTGATCGATGCGAAAGCCCGCACCCGTCAGCGCGGCAAAGAGCGTCTCCCGGCGGGCCCGATAGCGTTCCCGCTGCGCCGAGACGTGCTCGTGATCGGCCAGTGCGGCGATCATGGCGGCCTGCACGGGGGCTGGCGGAATGAGTCCGGCGTGCTTGCGCACCTCGAGTAGCTGCCCGACGATCGTGCTGCACCCCGCGACGAAACCCGCGCGATAGCCCGCGAGGTTCGACTGCTTGCTCAGGGAGTAGACCGAGAGCACCGAGCTGCGATCGTCACCGATGACGCGAGGATCGAGGATCGACGGCGTCGGCTCATCCGGCTGCCCCGCCCAGTTGAGCTCTGCGTAACACTCGTCGCTCGCGATGACGGCACCGAGTTCACGAGCCCGGGCGACCGCGGTGCGAAGCTCGTCGATCGACAGCACCCGGCCATCCGGATTCCCCGGGCTGTTGAGCCAGACGAGCCGCGTGCCCTCGGGCCACTCGGCCGGGTCATCGCTCGCGACGACGGATGCCCGTGCCAGCGCCGCCCCGATAGCATACGTCGGGTAGGCGACCGCCGGGTGCACGACCGTGTCTCCCTCTCTGAGCCCGAGCATGAACGGCAACCACGCCACGAGTTCCTTGGACCCGATGGTGGGCATCACGTTCGCGGTGCCGAGGCTTACTCCCCTGCGCCTGGAGTACCACTCGACGATCGCCTCGCGCAGAGCGGGAGATCCCGCCGTGAGCGGGTAGGAGTGCGCGTCGGTCGCGGCGACCAGTGCCCCCCGGATCGGACCGGGCGTCGGGTCGACAGGCGAGCCGACGGAGAGGTCGACGATGCCGCCCGGGTGCGTCCTGGCCCGCTCAGCGAACGGGACGAGTGAGTCCCAGGGAAAGTCGGGAAGCGTGAGGGCCATGCGCGGTCATGCCTGCGGTGGAAGTGCTGCCACGAGCGGGTGGTCCTTCGGGATGACGCCGGTCTTGGCCGCGCCCCCGGGTGACCCGAGATCCTCGAAGAACTCCACGTTCGCCTTGTAGTAGTCGGCCCACTGGCCGGGGGTGTCGTCTTCGTAGAAGATCGCCTCGACCGGGCACACCGGCTCGCACGCGCCACAGTCGACGCACTCGTCGGGGTGGATGTAGAGCATCCGCGCGCCCTCATAGATGCAGTCGACGGGGCATTCGTCGACGCAGGCGCGGTCCTTCACGTCTACGCAGGGTTCGGCGATGATGTACGTCACTGCTGGGTGAATCCCTTCGTTGTCGCGGCGCTGTCCATCGTATCCCGGGGCACGCGGCTCGGAGTCCGCGAGGCGAGCGCCGAGAGATTCGGCCACACCAGCACGAGGGCGACGATCATCGCGGCGCCGTAACTCCACACGTATCCCGCGAGATTCGCAGGCACGAGCACGGAGCCCCCCGGCCCGCCGACCGTGAGCACGGCGACGGCAAGCAGGATGCCGAGGCCGGCCGCGAGAGCGACGACCCGGCTCACGAACACGAGCCGCAACCCCACCATGAGCGCGGCGACGAGGACGAGCGCCACGGTCACGCCGCTCGGCAGGCGCGCGTCGCCCACCGAGAGCACGAGTTGGTGATTGACGGTGCCGATGCCGCCGAGCGCGATGCCGACGAGGCCGGCCAGCGCGCAGGCGATGATCCTGGCGGGGGTTCCGAGGTCCCTCCAGGCGTAAGAGTCTGTGACGTGCGAGGTCTCCTGCCGGTACCGCTCGGAGCGGGCAATCTCGCGGAACGGTCCGCTCGAGAGCGCGAAGCGATCGCCCTCGACCGTGACCTGCGTTCTGTGCGCGCGGAGGGCATCCGCGGTGCGCCCGAATACCGGCGCGGTGTCCACCACGATGTCGTCCGGGCCCCGCGTGCCATCGGCCTGCACGGCATAGAACGGCACGCCCATCACCTCGGCCGCGCGCCTGGCCGCGTCGTGCGCCCTGATGTGGTCAGGATGCCCGTAGCCACCGTGCGCGTCGTAGCTGACGACTCCCGTCGCCCCCACGGCCCGGATCACGCTCGCGACGTCCGCCGCGACCTCGCCGAGCGGTGCCGCGCTGAGCGACGCAGGGTCGAGCGCGTCGAGAGCCTCCGCACCATCCGCGCCCCACTGCATCCCCGAGTCGAGGTAGCGGCGAGGCTCCTGGCCCGCGAGGCGTGCGCCCGGCTCGCCCAGGAACCGCTGGTCGGTCACACCGAGCACGCGCATGGCCTCGGCGAGTTCGCCCTCGCGGTAGGCGGCGAGCGCCGGCCCGTCACCCTCGAGGTGTTTGAGCTCGGGAGGAATCACCTCGCCGCGCTCACCGCGCGTGCAGGTGAGCACAGTTAGACCGACTCCCGCGTCGACGAGCATCCCGATTGTGCCGCCCGTGGCGATCGTCTCGTCATCCGGATGCGCGTGCACGAACAGCAGGTGCGCCCGGCCTGCCTGCGGCCGTCCCGCGCTCTCGTCTTCCACAGTGGACAGAATAATGTGCCGCACTGTAGGGTCGGTTTGTAAGGTTAGCCTTACCAATAGAAGTAACGCCTTACCACTCTCCCGAGCTCCCACTCAGCGAAAGACTCCTGTGCTCGCAAACCTTCTGATCGGCCTGCGCGAAGGTCTCGAAGCGGCCCTGGTCGTCGGCATCCTGGTCGCCTACGTCATCAAGATCGATCGCCGCGACGTGCTCGCGCGCATCTGGCTCGGTGTCGGGCTCGCCGTGCTGCTCTCCCTCGGTCTCGGCGCCCTCCTGACCTTCGGCGCCTACGGCCTGAGTTTCGAGGCGCAGGAGCTGATCGGCGGCAGCATGTCCATCGTCGCCGCCGCATTTGTCACCTGGATGATCTTCTGGATGCTGAAGACGTCACGATCACTCAGCTCACAGCTGCGCGGTGACGTCGATCGTCACCTCAGCGCCGCGGGCTGGGGCCTCGTCCTGGTTGCCTTCCTGGCCGTCGGCCGCGAGGGAATCGAGACCGCACTCTTCATCTGGGCCGCCGTGCAGGCAACCGGCGCGACCACTCTCCCGCTGCTCGGTGCCGCGATCGGAATCGTGCTCGCGGTGGTGCTGGGCTGGCTCATCTACCGCGGGATCATCGGCATCAACCTGTCCAAGTTCTTCGCGTACACCGGGATCTTCCTCATCATCCTCGCGGGCGGTGTGCTTGCCTACGGCGTGCACGACCTGCAGGAGTCGGGCGTGCTTCCCGGGCTCAACTCTCTCGCTTTCGACGTCAGCGCGGTCATCCCACCAGACAGCTGGTACGGCACCCTGCTGAAGGGCACCATTAACTTCTCCCCGGCCACGACCTGGCTCCAGGCGATCGTCTGGTGTGCGTACGTCATCCCGGTGATGACGATCTTCGTTCGCGCCCTGCGCGGCCACGGCACGAAGCCCGGGGCCGCAGCGGAGGCAACAGACACCGCCACGACCGCTGCCTCTGAAGGGCAACTGACAGCTGAAGGAAACCGATGAACCAGCGCACCACCCGCCTCGGCCTCCTGGTCGCGGCGAGCGCCGCAGCCCTGCTCGCCCTCACGGCGTGCGTGCCGAACTCGACCACGACGTCCCCCTCGTCATCCACGACGAAACTGACCGTGAACAGCAGCGCAGCGGCCTGCGCTGTGTCGGCTGATAAAGCACCGAGCGGCGCGATCTCCTTCACCGTCACGAACTCCTCCGACAAGGTCACGGAGTTCTACCTGCTGGGCGCGGACGGCTTGCGCGTCGTGGGTGAGGTCGAGAACGTCACCCCGGGGGTGAAGCGCACCCTCACCGTGCAGCTCCAGCCGGGCAACTACTTCACCGTCTGTAAGCCGGGCATGGTCGGCGACGGAGTCGGGCGCGCGGCGTTCACGGTCACCGATTCAGGCACGAGCATCACACCCGCCGGTGACCTCACCGCCCAGACCACGCTCGCCGCGAAGAACTACGTTGCATATGTGAAGGACCAGGTCGCCCAGCTCGTTCCGTCCAACCAGGCATTCCTTGCGGCCTACCTCGTGGGAGACGACGCGAAGGCCCGTTCCCTGTACGCGAGCACGCGCGCGTACTACGAGCGCATCGAACCCGTCGCGGAATCCTTCGGGCACCTCGACCCCGAACTCGACTTCCGCGAGGCGGATGTCGCGGAGGGTGATGAGTGGACCGGATGGCACCGCATCGAGAAGGATCTCTGGCCGCCGGCGGGTGTCGGCTACGTCGCCCTGACGCCGGACCAGCGCACGTACTACGCGGACAAGCTCAGCACCAACGTGGACCAGCTCCACGCGGCTGTGAACTCCCCCGACTACGCGGTGTCGATTGACGCGATCAGTAACGGCGCGATCGGCCTGCTCGATGAGGTCGCCTCCGGAAAGATCACGGGCGAAGAGGAGATCTGGTCACACACCGACCTCTGGGACTTCCAGGCCAATCTCGAGGGTGCCCGCGTCGCCTATGAGGGTGTTCGCGACATCGCCAGGGCCAGGAACCCCTCGCTCGTGAAGACCATCGACGCCCGCTTCGCAGCGCTGGAGAAGCAGCTCGCGGGCTACGGCAGCCTCACCACCGGCTTCACCTATTACAACCAGCTCACGACGGCCCAGATCAAGAGCCTTGCCGATGGCGTGAACGCGCTCAGCGAGCCCCTCAGCAGACTCACCGCGACGCTCGTCAAATGAGCGCAGACACGCCCGAATCAGACGCGCGGGGTTCGGGCGCACCGGGTGACGCTGCGGAAGAGTCGAGACAGCACGGGCTGTCCCGGCGCGGACTGCTCGGCCTCGCCGGCGCGGGCGTGGTCGGAGCGGGAATCGGGATCGGCGTGGACCGTTTCGTGCTGCCCCATGCCACGGCGACGTCCGGAGTCGCGGCACGCTATCCCTTCTACGGCGAGCACCAGGCGGGCATAACCACGGCGGCACAGGACCGAATGCACTTCGCCAGCTACGATGTCGCAGACATCGACCGGGGCGAGCTGATCAGCCTCCTGAAGGACTGGACCTCCGCGGCCGCACGGATGACCCAGGGCCGCGAAGTGGGCCCGGACGGCGCCGTGGGCGGCCCACTCGACGCTCCCCCGGACGACACCGGCGAGGCCCTCGACCTTCCCGCGGCGGGACTCACCATCACCTTCGGCTTCGGCCCGACGCTCTTCACCTCGAACGACGGCACGGACCGCTTCGGACTCGCGGGCAAGCGCCCCGCGGCGCTGATCGACCTTCCACACTTCGCAGGCGATGACCTGCAGGACGAGCTCGTCGGCGGTGACCTCTGCATCCAGGCCTGCAGCAACGACCCCCAGGTGGCCGTGCACGCCATCCGCAATCTCTCCAGGATCGCGTTCGGGAGGGCATCCATCCGCTGGTCGCAGCTGGGGTTCGGTCGTACATCGTCGACGACCCGCGATCAGGTCACCGCGCGCAACCTGTTCGGTTTCAAGGACGGCACGGCCAATGTGAAGGCCGAGGACTCGAGCGAGGTCGACGAGCACGTCTGGGTCCCCGATGGGGATTCCGCTCCGTGGATGACCGGCGGCTCCTACCTCGTGGCCCGCAAGATCCGGATGACGATCGAGACCTGGGATCGCGCGTCACTGCGCGAGCAGGAGCGCATCTTCGGTCGCGAGAAGGGCACGGGGGCCCCGCTGACCGGCGGCGGCGAGTTCACCGAGCCCAACTTCTCGGAGCGGCGCACGGATGGAACACTCGTCATGGATCCGGCATCGCACGTGCGCCTGGCGCACCCGAAGCAGAACAAGGGTGCGGTGATCCTGCGCCGCGGTTACAACTTCGTCGAGGGCAACGACGACCTCGGGCGCCTCAATGCCGGGCTGTTCTTCCTCGCCTTCCAGCGGGACCCGCGCACCCAGTTCGTACGGATCCAGGAGTCCCTCGCCGGGCACGACGCGATGAACGAGTACACCCGTCACATCGGCTCAGCGATCTTCGCCGTTCCGCCGGGTGCCCGCAAGGGCGACTACGTCGGAGCGACCCTGTTCGAAGACTGATCGACAGCCGGCGGGCGGTCCCGTGGATCGAACGAAGGGGCGCGACCGGATGGTCACGCCCCCTCGCTGGCACGGTATCGGACTAGATCTTGTGTCCGATACGGCGGCGAGCGATCAGGAGGCCGGCTCCGAGCAGCAGCAGCAGAGATGCCACCGCGATCGCTGGGGCCGGGTTGCCTGCGCCCGTCGACGCCAGAGCGGCCGAGAGCGCAACCGTGACGCTCTGTACCGCGCCGGAGGTCTGTCCCGTGACGACCAGCGTGTGGGTGCCGGCGGCCAGCGTTGCCAGCACAGCCTTGCTCAGGGTGATCTGGGCAACGCCATTGACGACGGGGAAGGTGCCGACCAGTGTGGGCGTCGAGTAGATGTATACATCGACGTACGAGTCCGCCGCGGCCCAGCCGAGGTTTGCCGTGTGGTTCGCGCCAGGGTCAAGCGGACCGGCCGGAAGACCAGCGGATGTCTGGGCAGCGGGCGTTGAGCCGTTGGCCGCGAGGTACCCGGCGAGGTCCGTCGGACCAGCAGCAGTCGGCTTCTTCGGGGCGGACGCGGCCGTTGCGAGGCTTGTCGACACGGTGGTCGGACCGTAACCCGCGAGGGTCCCGGTCACCCTGACCGAGATCCAGCGTCCCACGACGGCGTCGGCCACGGTGTAGGTGGACGTCGCCACGTTGAGCGAGTCACCGCTCTGGCCTGTGCTGTATCCCCAATCGTAGGTGAACGTGGTGCCGGCGGGCCATCCGGCAGGTACCGCCGTCAACACCTCTCCGACAACCGGGGTTCCGGTGATCGCAACGGTTCCGGCAGGGAGAACAGGCAGCATACTCGCGGTTGGAGCAGTCACATCGGCACCGGCGACGGTGACATCGACAGTCGCGGCCGAGTAACCATCGCGGCTGAACTCGATCGTGTAGTCACCATCGGGAAAGGTCTGATCAGAAGCGAAGGAGTATGAACCGTTGCCGAGGGACTTCGTGGCGTACTTGCTGCCAGTGATATCGCCTATATCCATGAAACTGATCGACACGTCGACATCGGCCAGGGGGGCACCGCCTGACGCCTCCACGGACCCGGTGATCGAGTAACGATCGCCCGGAGCGGCCTGGGCGGCCGTCGCGCCGAAGAGCGAGGCACCGGCGATCAGTGCGGCGGTCAGTCCGAGCGCTGCCGCCCGAGCCAATCCGGATTTTTTGGTGGATGAATTCACGTTGCTACTACCCCGTTCTCATGGAAATGAACACAGGAGTAGCGTCACTTCGCCGTATGCCAGAACCTGGCCTCGGCCGATTCCCCACACCCCCTGCTGACGAAACACTACAGTATCTAGCGTTTAATCGGGCGATTACTCGTTCTGCTTCTTGAGTCGCGCCGTCTTGCGCGCGCGGGCATTCGAATCCAGCTCGACCTTGCGGATACGCACGAACTCCGGCGTCACCTCGACGCACTCGTCTTCGCGGGCGAACTCGAGGCACTCCTCGAGTGTGAGCCTGCGCGACGGCGTCATGCGTTCGAAGGTGTCCGAGGTGGACTGGCGCATGTTGGTGAGCTGCTTCTCCTTGGTGATGTTCACGTCCATGTCATCGGCGCGCGAGTTCTCACCGACGACCATGCCCTCGTAGACCTCCTGGGTGGGCTCGACGAAGAACGACATGCGCTCCTGCAGGGCGACCATGGCGAACGGGGTGGCGACACCGGCGCGGTCGGCGACGATCGATCCGTTCGTACGCGTGGTGATCTCCCCCGCCCAGGCCTCGTAGCCGTGCGAGACGGCGTTCGCGATGCCCGCTCCCCGGGTGATGGTGAGGAACTCGGTGCGGAAGCCGATGAGCCCGCGGGAGGGAACGACGAACTCCATGCGCACCCAGCCGGTGCCGTGGTTGCTCATGCCCTCCAGGCGGCCCTTGCGGGCGGCGAGCAGCTGCGTGATGGCACCGAGATACTCCTCAGGGGCATCCACGGTGAGGTGCTCGAACGGCTCGTGCACCTTGCCGTTCACCTGCTTGACGACCACCTGCGGCTTGCCGACAGTGAGTTCGAATCCTTCGCGACGCATCTGCTCGACCAGGATGGCGAGAGCGAGTTCTCCACGCCCCTGCACCTCCCAGGCATCCGGACGCCCGATGTCGACGAGCTTGATCGAGACGTTGCCGACGAGCTCGCGGTCGAGACGGTCCTTGACCATGCGGGCGGTGAGCTTGTGACCCTTGATCTTGCCGATCAGCGGACTCGTGTTGGTGCCGATGGTCATCGAGATCGCCGGGTCGTCGACCGTGATGGTCGGCAGCGGTCGAACATCGTTGGGATCGGCGAGGGTCTCGCCGATGGTGATGTCCTCGAAGCCCGCAACGGCGACGATGTCGCCAGGGCCCGCGGTGTCCGTCGGGAAGCGATCGAGCGCCTTGGTGATGAGCAGCTCGGTCACGCGCACGTTGTGCACGCTGCCGTCGTGCTTGACCCAGGCGACCGTCTGACCCTTCTTGATGTGCCCGTTGTAGATGCGCAGCAGGGCGAGACGGCCCAGGAAGGGCGAGGCGTCGAGGTTGGTGACGTGCGCCTGCAGCGGAGCCTCGTCGTCGTAGCTCGGGGCCGGGATGTGCTTGATGATCGCCTCGAACAACGGTTCGAGATCGTCGTTGTCCGGCAGCTCGCCGTTGCCCGGCTTGTTCCAGCTCGCGGCACCGTTGCGGCCCGAGGCATAGACGACCGGCACGTCGAGGATCGCGTCGAGGTCGAGGTCGGGATGCTCGTCCGCCATATCGCTTGCAAGGCCGAGGAGCAGGTCCTGGCTTTCCACCACGACCTCGTCGATGCGGGCATCCGGGCGGTCGGTCTTGTTCACGAGAAGGATGACCGGAAGGCTCGCCTCGAGCGCCTTACGAAGCACGAAACGGGTCTGCGGCAGCGGGCCCTCGCTCGCATCAACGAGCAGGACGACGCCGTCGACCATGCTGAGGCCGCGCTCGACCTCTCCGCCGAAGTCGGCGTGGCCGGGGGTGTCGATCACGTTGATCGTCACGGCACCGCTGTTGCCCTGGTCGCCTGCGTGAAGCCCGGAGTAGGACACGGCCGTGTTCTTGGCCAGGATCGTGATGCCCTTTTCGCGCTCGAGGTCGTTGGTGTCCATCGCGCGCTCTTCGAGGTGCGCGTGCGCAGCGAAGGAGTTGGTCTGCCGCAGCATCGCGTCGACGAGCGTGGTCTTGCCGTGGTCGACGTGTGCGACGATCGCCACATTACGCAAATCGGTGCGGGTGGCAATTGCCATAGCTGTACGTCCTTAATGAACAGGCTCGAAAAATTGGGGCCTGGGAAGAAATGAGGGGGAAGGCAGGCTCACGTTCGCGGAACCCGCGCCGACAAGTCTACCGCGATAGCACTGTTTTACTTTTTTTGCCCGGCTTTAACGGGCTTCCAGGCCCACAGATTCCACAGCACGCCGGGTGGGAGCGGAGACGTCGACACGCCGGAGACCGTGTGCCGGAACGCCGTGACCGTGGGGAATTGGTAGAGCGGAACGCCGTAGGCATCCGTCCACACCTGCGTGTCGAGTTTGGTGAGCAGCTCCTTCTGCCTGGCCGCGTCGGTGCTGGATCCGAGCTGGTCGAGCAGCGTATCGGCCTTCGGGTCTGCGTAATAGTTGTGGTTTGTCGCGGTGGCACCCGATCCGAAGATCGCCGCAGTGCCAGTGATCGCCAGGGTGGATGGCCGCAGCGCGTAGAGTGCGGCGTCATAGGCTCGTGGCGCCCCCAGCAGCGCACGCCAGTCCGGACTGGAGCAGTCCGTCACCACGAACCCCGCGAGCGCCGCGGACCTCTGGATGAGGCCGAACTCCGCTACTCTGCGCGGATTCGACGGGTCGAACAGGATGCAGACCTGCGGACCTGCGACTTTGGCTTTCGCCAGCAACGCCCTGGCCTCGCTCACGTCGACCCGCGCGTAGCCGGCTGATCCGTTGACCTTGACGGCCCGTGCGTAGCCATCCGAACCGGGCAGGAACACCTGCGAAGAGCGCAATCGCGCATCCTTCTGAAGTGGCTTGATGAGCTCGTCGAGGATCTGCTGACGCGGGACGACCTTGAGGAAGGCCTCGCGCACGAGCTGGTTCGCGAAGACGTTGCTGCGCCCGTGCTCGAACTGCAGGTCGAGATGCTCGTACGCCCCGTCGAAACCCGATCGAACCGTGATGCCCTGCGCGCCGTCCAGGGCGCTGAGCACGTCTGCGCCCGCCTGGGGCGCGATCACATCGACCTCTCCGGAGGTCAGCGCGCGCACCTCGGCCAGCGGATCGGAGATGAACCTGATCGTGACCTTCTCGAAACGGGGCTGGTGGTCGCCGACGTAGTGCGGGTTGGCCGTGAGCGTCGCGTGGTCGTTGGCTACGAGCCCGGTGAGCGTGTACGGACCGGTGCCGACGACGAGCTCGTGGTCCTTGGGCATGCTCGTGAAGTTGAACCCGGTGTTCCAGAACCGCGAGATCTTCGCCAGTTGGGAGGTGTTGTCGCTCGTGATCGCCTTGACCAGCGCATCTTTCGCCTTCTGATGGCTCGTGATCCCGAGTGCCTTGCCCGCGACGACGTGAGCGGGAAGCCCGACTCCGAAGACGAGTCTCCAGTCGACGAAGTACTTGTCGTAGCTGAGGGTGAGCGAGCGCCCGCCGTCGCCGATCGTCGGGGTCTTCGTGACCAGCTGCAGGCCATTGCCGCTGAAGCCATCGAAGTAGACGACGTCTTTCGGGAACGAGCTCGTGAACTTTCCGGTGTCCTGGTCGACATATGTGCTCGCATCGAAGCCCTTGGTGTTCAAGGAGCCGGAGTTGGCCGCCCATGCAAGCAGGAGGTCCGCCGCGTCAACGGGCGTTCCATCCGACCAGGTCACGCCGCTCCTGATGGTGTATTTCACCGTGAACGGGTCGTGCGAGAGCACCTGGTAGCTGCCGAAGGAGGCGTCGGTGACAAGCTTCGGAACGTCGTCGTAGTAGTTGAACTGCGAGTTCGTCGCCGCGACGATGCTGCTGTTCGCCGCGGAGTTGCCGTACGAGGTCTTCGGGTTGTAGGAGTAGAACGACTGGCTCGCCGCAACCGTGATCGAGGTGCCCTCGACGAGCACGGGAGCCGAGCATCCGGTGAGCGTCAGGGCAAGGACCACCAGGCACGCCAGTACCGATCCGACTCTTCTGGAGCTCATGCACTACTTCCCGCTCGTGGACAGGAAACCAGCCTATGCGAGCCGCGCGAGCGACTAGAGTCCGTCGGAGCCTGCTGCCAGGATCTTCGCCCTCAACTCTCGGCGTTCGCGCTGCACCTCCGGGTCTGGAAGCGGCACTGCAGCGATCAGCCGCTGGGTGTACGGCTCCTGCGGATGACGCAGGATCTCGTCTCTCGTGCCCACTTCCACGAGCTTGCCGAGATGCATCACGGCGATCCGATCAGCGAGCACGTCGACCACGGCGAGGTCGTGGGTGATGAACAGGCAGGCGAAGTTGAGATCACCCTGCAGGCCCTTCAGCAGTTCGAGCACCGTCGCCTGCACCGAGACATCGAGGGCGGATGTCGGCTCGTCCGCGATGAGCAGCGATGGCTTGAGCGCGAGAGCCCTGGCAATGCCGACCCTCTGCTTCTGCCCACCCGAGAGCTCGTGCGGGAACCGTGTGCGGTAGTTCCGAGGCAGCTCCACGGCATCGAGCAGGTCCTCGATCGCGCGCACGAGCTGCTGCCCCTTGGCCTTACCGGCGAGAAGGAGCGGCTCACCGATGCTCATGCCGATGGACATCCTCGGATTGAGGGACGACGACGGATCCTGGAAGACGATTCCGGCCTTCTTGTGCACCTCCCGCACATGCCGCCTGGTGGCGTTCGTGAGATCAGTACCGACGACGTTCAGTGTTCCGGAGGTGATCGGCAGCAGGCCGATCGCGGCCCGCCCGAGCGTCGTCTTCCCCGAGCCGGATTCGCCGACGAGGCCGACGACCTCGCCCTCGTGGATCTGCAGGTCGACGTGGTCGATGGCGCGGAACGCCTTGACCCGGCCGCGACCGGGGTATTCGACCACGACATCCCTGAAGTCGAGCACCGCGGGCACCGACGCGAGCTGCTTCTCCGCCTCGGATCTCGCCTCGATGGCGATGCGCTCGTTCTCCGCGATGCGCTCGCGCAGCTCCTCGCCCGCGGCGCTGCCGTCTGCCGCGCTCGCGAGCATCGCGGTCACGTCGACGTCGTCGCCGTCGGATCCCTGCCCGAGGTGCGGCACGGCATCCAGCAGCGCCCTGGTGTATTCGTGCTGCGGATTGTGGAAGATGTCGTGCGTCGACCCGACCTCGACGATCTCGCCCCGCCGCATGACGGCGATGTGGTCGGCGAGGTCTGCCACCACGCCCATGTCGTGGGTGATGAGGAGGATCGCACTGTCGAGCCGGTCGCGCAGGCTGCGCAGCAGGTCGAGGATCTCGGCCTGCACGGTCACGTCGAGCGCCGTGGTGGGCTCGTCGGCGATGAGCAGCCCGGGGTCGCAGGAGATCGACTGGGCGATCATGGCCCGCTGCCGCTGCCCGCCGGAGAGCTGGTGCGGATACGAGTTGAAGGCCTTGAGCGGATCGGGCAGCTCGACCATGCGCAGCAATTCGAGGGCGCGCTCCTTGCCCTCGTGCGGAGAGATTCCGTAGTGCACCCGCAGCGTCTCGATGATCTGGAAGCCGACCGTGAACACGGGGTTCAGCGCGGTCATCGGCTCCTGGAAGATCACGGCGACGTCGTTGCCGCGCACGCCACGCATCTGCGCGGCGGAGATACCGCGCAGCTCACGCCCGTTGAGCTTGATGCTGCCGGTGACCCTGCTGTTCTTCGGCAGCAGGCCGAGAATAGACATCGAGCTCACGCTCTTGCCCGAGCCGGATTCGCCGACGAGCGCCATGACCTCGCCGCGCTTGATCGAGTAGTTGAGCTTGATCGCGGCCGGAACCCACAGGTTGTCGACACCGAAATCGACGCTGAGGTCCGTGACCTGCAGCACCGGGGCGTCGCCGGGTGTCACATCTGCCATGAGTCGGCAATCCTTTCTGAGGTGCAGGTCGGGCCTGCTGAAGCACCGAATGCTGGCACCATGGGTTCATGGCAGATTCCGGGGCGCGAGACGAGACGACCTTCACCTCTCGGTTCAACCGGGTTCTCGCCGTAGTGGTCTGGGCCCTCGCGGTCATCCTGACGGCAATGACGCTCGCCTCTGGCACGACATCCGCCGCGCTCGCGCTCATCCCCTGCGCGTTCTTCTGCCTGCTGGCGTGGACCGCACTGTGGCGCCCCTACGTGCTGGTCGCTGACGTCGGCGTGCGCATCCGCAATGTGCTGCGCACCGTCGAGGTTCCCTGGGCGGCGCTCATCCACGTCGACACGCGCTACGCACTGACGCTGTACACGCCCGGTCACCAGTGGTCCGCGTGGGCCGCTCCCGCGCCAGGGAGGACGGGCACCGGCGTCGCGCGACGGGCGGAGAACCGCGGCAGGGTGGATGCTGCGCCGCGCGTCGACGGACGCGTTCGGCCCGGTGACCTGCTCGCCACCGAGTCCGGACAGGCAGCGCAGATCGTGCGCGACCACTGGGAGAAGCTGCGCGAATCCGGCGCGATCGAGATCGGCATTGCCGAGCAGACGCCCGTGTCGACGCACTGGCACAAGGGGACCAACCTGGCCCTGGTGGTGCTCGCGGCCATCGGCCTCTACGCGCTCATTGCCCTGTAGAACGAGCGTTTCCCACATCCGGGTCATCGTTTGTCACCCCGCGAATCAGGCACGGTGAGTGCCGGGGATGCTCCCGGCGCGGTGGGCTGCTCCTTGGTTCTGCGCACGCTGAACCTGCGCTGCTGCGGGTCGAACGCGTCACGCAGTCCGTCTCCGACGAAGTTCACCATGAGCGCGAGGAGCACGATGAACGCGCCGGGCCACCAGAACAGCCACGGCCGCGTCTGCAGCGCGGACTGGTTCTGACTGACGAGGAGGCCGAGCGAGGAGTCCGGTGCCTTGATGCCGAAACCCAGGTAGCTCAGCGCCGTCTCGAGCAGGATCGCCGAGGCGATCAACAGTGTCGACGCGACGATGATGACGCCGATCGCGTTGGGCAGGATGTGCTTGAAGATGATGCGGGCATCCGACGCCCCCGCGACCCGTGCCGCCTCGACGAACTCACGCTCGCGTAACGACAGGAACTCGCTGCGCACGAGACGCGCGATCACCATCCAGGACACCGCCCCAAGCAGGATGGCCAGGCCGAACGCCCCGAGGCCGCCCGCCGTGCGGCCCACGATGGCGCCGATCACGATCGCGGGGATCACGATGAAGATGTCGGTGATGCGCATGAGCACCGCATCCACCCAGCCGCGGAAGTATCCGGCGACGGCGCCGACGATCACGCCGACCACGGTCGCGAACAGCCCGAGCACGAGCATGACGAGCACGGAGTTCTGGATCCCCCGCATCGTGAGGGCGAAGTAGTCCTTGCCGATGCTGTCCTGGCCGAACGGGTGCTCGCCCAGGTGGATGCCCGAGCCTCCCAACCACTGCGGAATCACCGACAGCGTCGGCGCGCCGTGGTTCAGCTGCGGGTTGAGCTGGGTGTAGCTGTACTTCCACCAGCCGTGGATGGGCCCGATGCCGATGGCCGTGATCGCGAAGATCAGCACGGCGAGGTAGATGATCACCGACGCGACCGCGACCTTGTTGCCCATGAAGCGCCGGAAGATCAGGCGCCCCTGGCTCGTCCCCTTGGACTCCTCACCGGGCACCGGCGTGACTTCCGGCTCAGGAGAGATGTTCGGCTCAAGGGGGTTGCCCTGGATGGTGCTCATCAGTGTGTCCTCACCCTCGGGTCGAGCGCTGCGTAGGCGAGATCGGCCAGGAAGTTGAATGTGATCGCGACGATGGCGACGACGAGGAAGTAGCCCATGATCGGGTTGACGTCGACCCGATAGAGTCCGGCGACGAACAGTGCCCCCATGCCGCTGATGGCGAACACCGTCTCGGTGATCACCGCCCCGCCGAGAAGTGCGCCGACGTCGGTGGCGACGAGCGTCGCGAGCGGAATGAGCACATTGCGGAACGCGTGTCGAACGATCACGGTGCGCTCGGGAAGGCCCTTCGCGCGCGCGGTTCGCACGTAGTCCTGGCTCAGCACGTCGAGCATGCCCGAGCGGGAGTAGCGCGTGTAGCTTGCGAAGCTGATGAGCAGGAGGCTGATGGTCGGCAGGAGCAGGTGGGTGAAACCATCGATACCCTGGATCCACACGCTGCCGACCAGATTGGGAGTCACTGCCCCCACCGTAGCGATCGGGCGTCCGTTGACCTGGTCGAGGTTCAGGTAGGCGGGCCAGGCGCGCATGAATCGATCCAGCAGCACGAGGCCGCCGGAGAGCAGGGCGACCACGGCACCGATCCGCATCGACAGCGACCGGTCGTATCCACCGAGCAGGAAGCCGACGAGGATGCCCACCCCGATCGCGATGAGCGCGAGGAAGACGAGAGTGCCTAACGAGGAGATGGTGAACAGCCACTGGAGGCCGAAGTAGCAGACCATCGCGATTGCGCCGGTGATGATCGCGGTCAGCAATGCCTTGCGATTGTGGATGCCCGCCATGATCGCCGTGGTTCCGTAGGCGATTCCCGCGATGAGAACGAACAGCACGATCGGACCGAGCGAAGGCCTGAGGAACCAGCCCGTGGCCGACAGGTACCAGAGCAGCAGCGAGGTCGCAAGGCCAGACACGGCGAACACGATGAGCCGCCGTCGCCAGACGCCCCCGATGAGGAGCTGCCAGATCGTGCCGATGATGATGCCGATCGCCACGAGCGCTACGGGTCCGATCTTCGGATCGGCGAGGAAGTCATTGAAGCCGAGGGCGATGAACGCCTTGAGCATCACGGCCATCAGGAACGACGGCAGCGAGAAGAGGAAGAAGCTGATGAAGGTGACGCTGTAGTCGAACGCGCTGTACTGGCGCAGTGCCGTGACGATGCCCAGAGCGATGCCCAGCACGACCGCGAGCACGAAGGCGAGGGTGACGAGTTGCAGCGTCGCCGTCATGGCCTGCGGCAGAAGGTCCGTCACCGCCTGGTTGGAGAACGTCGTTCCGAGGTCGCACTGGTTGGCGAACGGGACGATGCACTTGGCGACCCCGCCGAGCCAGAGCACCCAGCGGACGGGAGAGGGCAGATCGAGGTGCTGGGTGTGGACCCTGGCCTCGATCAACGCCTGCCGATTCGGCGAACTGCTGCCGTGGAGATCGGCGAGGGGATCTCCCGAGCTCGCCGCGAGCACGTACATGATGAACGATGCGGCGATCAGGATCAGGATGGAGACGACTATGCGCCTCGCGATGAAACTCACCATAGTTTCGGTTTACCTTTGCGGAACTGTAGCTGACGCCGTTGTCTTCGACACGTGGGCATGCCACGGCGAATCGCTGGGCAACATCCTATGACCGTGGAATTGCCCCAACGCTGAGGCGCCGGACTCTCATCGAGCACCGGCGCCCCAGACTGACTCAGACGTGCTGAGGGCGGACCTGTTGGTTTATTACTTCTTGGTCCAGTCCCAGACGTTCCAGGTGATGCCGTTCTGGCCACCGAACCACTGCACGCCCTTGAGCTTGCTGTTCGACGCGAACACGCCGGGCAGCTGGAACAGCGGGAGACCGTAGGCGTCCGCGAAGGTCGCCTTGTCGATCTGGAGCTTCATCTCATCGAGCTTCTTCGGGTCCAGCGTGGACTGCGTCTCCACAGCCAGCTTGCTCGCGTCGGCATTGTTGTAGTTGTTGTAGTTACCCGAGTTGCCGATCTGGAACAGCTGCGGAATCTGGGCGTTACCAGCACCGGGGTTGATCCATCCGAAGATCGACGCGTCGTAGTCGCCACCGGTGAGCAGGGTGCTCCAGTCCGGCGAACCGCCATCCGTGACGTTGAATCCTGCTTCCTTGGCCGAAGCCTGGATCGCCTGGAACGAGGCCACCCGGTTGGGGTTCTTGGAGTTGTACAGGATCTTCACCGTCGGAGTCTTGCCCGCCAGAAGCGACTTCGCCTTGGCGATGTCGACCTTGTCGTAAGCACTCGAACCGTTCACCTTCACCGCGTTCGCGTACTCCGGGTTGTCCGGCAGCCAGATCTGCGAGTCGAGCACCTTCGCGTCAGGAACGACGGGGGTGACGATGGACTGCAGGATCTGCTGGCGCGGAATCGTCAGCAGGAAGGCCTGCCGCACGGTCGGGTCGCTGAACACCGGCGACTTGAAGTTCAGGTCGAGGTGGTCATATGCGACCTGGTTGCCCTGGTAGACGTGGACACCGGAGATCTTCTTCAGTGCCTCAACCGTGTCAGCGGATGCCTGCGGCTGGATCGCGTCGACCTCGCCGTTCTGCAGAGCGGTCACCTGCGCGTTCGCGTCGCCGATGAAGCGCATGACGAGCTTGTCGAACTTCACCGAGTGCGAACCGCTGTAGTCGGGGTTCTTGGCGAAGGTCATCGACTGCTTGGGCGTCCATCCGGTCACCATGAGCGGACCGCCGGAGACGACGAGGCTCTTGTCCTTCGGCATCGCGGTCGCGTCATAGCCCGTGTTGATGAAGCTCGCGGCCTTCTTGAGGGTCTCGTTGGCCGGGCCAGGGTTCGCCGGGTCGCCCGCCGGGGTGTCCTTGATGGCCTTGATCAGGTCGGCCTCGCTCACGCCCGCCTTCTTCGCGACGACGTGCGCCGGGAACTGGATCGGGTTGACGAGCTCCCAGTCCACGTACGGCTGCTTGTATGTGAAGGTGATCGAGAGGTTGTCGGAACTGACCTTGGGCTTCTCAGAAGACCACGGGTAGCCCGCGGCGCTCGCGAAGTACTGCACGCCCTTGGTCACGTCGCCGTCGTCGTTGAGCGTCGCCGACTCGTAGTAGCCGGAGGCCTGCGCCCAGCCGAGCATCAGGTCATCGGCGTTCATGGGCTTGCCGTCGGACCACTTGAGTCCCGACTTCAGCGTGTACTTCACCGTGAGCGGATCGTCACTGACCTTCTCGTAGGAGCCCAGGTCCTTGTTGTGCACAGGGGTGAACTTCGCGTCGAATGTGAAGAACTGGGGCTGGGTCATCTGCCAGATGAGTCCGTTGGTGTCGAGGTTTCCCTGCGGGGTGTTGTAGTTGAACGATGTGGCCTCGTTCACCTGGGCGATGGTCACCGTTGTGCCGGACTTGGACGATGTCGTCGTGTCAGCACTCGTGGTGCACGCCGCCAGCGCGAGGCTCATAGCCCCTGCTATTGCGACAGCTGAAAGCAGCCGCCTCCGTGTCATTTTCACTTTTCCTCCTGTGCAAAATGGGACGTACGACGGCCGATTCCTAGGTCAGGCCGTCGCGATCGACGCAGCCTCCCCCGTTCGGGCGGCATGCGCTGACAAAACAGTAAACGGAATCCTTGCAAACCGGTAACCATTGTGGGAAATACGTCGTTCGCGCGGCAGAATCTTGCACAAAAGTTAGTGTCTTCGCATAAAACACGATTCTCACCCCCGCATGACCGCCTCGAACGGTGGAACGCACTCGCGTAGCATCGGTCAGGTGCTGCCTGCCGAGTCCCCCAGTCCCGCGGCCGCCCGCGCGTCGCGAGGCCGCATCCGCGCCGAGATCCTGATCGTGCTCGCGCTCTCGCTCGGGGCATCCGCGGTGTATTCGATCGTCAGCATCATCGACCTGTCGACCAGGCGCGCTCCCCTGTCGAGCAACACGGCCAAGCTCAACGTTCCGCTGAACAACCGCGAGGTCTTCGATCTCGTGTACCAGCTCCTCGGGATCGTGTTCGACCTCGCGCCCGTCGCGCTCGTGATCTTCCTGCTCTGGAACCCCGCGAAGCCACACCTAACGCGCCTCGGCATCGGCTTCCACAGGCCCGGTCGGGATGCCCTGGCCGGCCTCGCGCTCGCGGCCATCATCGGCGTTCCCGGCATCGCGCTCTACCTCGGCGGCCGAGCACTCGGACTCACGGTGACAGTCGACCCGAACAGCCTCGGCGGCTACTGGTGGACGATCCCGGTGCTGCTGCTGTCTGCCCTGCGCGCTGGGCTCCAGGAGGAGATCATCGTGGTCGGCTACCTGTTCGCCCGGCTGCGCGATCTCGGCTGGGGAAAGTGGCAGATCATTCTCGCCGCGGCCGTGCTGCGCGGCAGCTACCACCTGTACCAGGGCTGGGGTTCGTTCATCGGCAACGTCGCGATGGGCGTGCTGTTCGGCTGGCTCTACACGCGGTACAGGCGGGTGCTGCCGCTCGTGATCGCGCACTTCCTCATCGACGCCGCGGTGTTCGTCGGGTACCCGTGGGTGGCCGCGACGTTCCCCGCGTTGTTCTGATAAGCGCTACTCGAAGGCCTCCGGCGGCGGGCAGGCGCAGACGAGGTTGCGGTCGCCCCAGGCCTGATCGATGCGACGCACCGGCGGCCAGTACTTGTTGCGCAGGAGTCCTCGCACCGGATACACCGCTCTCTCGCGCGAGTAGGCGTGCCCCCACTCCCCCTCGATGACCGAGCGCGCCGTGTGCGGAGCGTTATGCAGCGGGTTGTCGTCTGTCGGCCACTCGCCCGCGGCCACGGCATCCGCCTCCGCCTTGATCGCGATCATCGCGTCGATGAAGCGGTCGATCTCGGCGAGGTCCTCGCTCTCGGTCGGCTCGACCATGAGGGTGCCCGGCACGGGAAACGACATCGTGGGTGCGTGGAAGCCGTAGTCGATGAGGCGCTTGGCCACGTCATCCACGGTGACGCCCGTCGCCTCGGTGAGCGGGCGGAGGTCGAGGATGCACTCGTGGGCGACGAGCCCGCGCTCACCCGAGTACAGCACCGGATAGTGGTCGCGAAGGCGTGCAGCCACGTAGTTCGCGGCGAGCACGGCCGCGCCGGTGGCGCGCCTGAGTCCGTCAGCGCCCATCATGCGGATGTACGCCCAGCTGATCGGCAGGATGCTGGGGCTGCCGTAGGGAGCGGCGGAGACGGCATTGCGGTGTGCTGGTCTCGATACGTGGGTTTGTGCCTCGCTCGCGACTCGACCAGCCGAGGTCTCGCGCTGGGCCAGCGGATGCCCGGGCAGGTAGGGCGCGAGGTGGGCCTTGGCCGCGACGGGCCCGACTCCCGGCCCACCACCGCCGTGCGGGATGCAGAAGGTCTTGTGCAGGTTGAGGTGCGACACATCGCCGCCGAAGTCGCCGAACCGGGCGAAACCGAGCAGGGCGTTGAGGTTCGCGCCATCGACGTAGACCTGGCCGCCGGCGTCGTGCACGGCCTTGCAGATCGCCGCGACCTCCTGCTCGTACACGCCGTGTGTCGAGGGGTAGGTGATCATGAGCGCGGCAAGCGACTCCGCGTGCTCCGCGATCTTTGCGCGAAGATCGTCGAGGTCGACGTTGCCGAGTTCGTCACAGGCCACGACAACCACGCGCATCCCGGCGAGAACGGCCGAGGCCGCGTTCGTGCCGTGCGCACTGGACGGGATGAGACACACCGTGCGCTGCTCGTTGCCCGCCGCGCGGTGGAAGCCGCGGATCGCGAGCAGGCCCGCGAGCTCGCCCTGGCTGCCCGCGTTCGGTTGCAATGTGACGGCGTCATAGCCGGTGACCTCGGCCAGCCACGTCTCGAGCTGCTCGATCATGCCGAGGTAGCCCTCGACATCCGTCTCTGGTGCAAAGGGGTGGATGTTCGCGAACTCCGGCCAGGACACCGCCTCCATCTCGGTGGCGGCATTGAGCTTCATGGTGCACGAGCCGAGCGGGATCATGCCGCGATCGAGGGCGTAGTCCTTGTCGGCGAGGTACTTGAGATACCGCATCATGCTCGTCTCGGAGCGATGCGTGTTGAACACCGGATGCGTGAGGAACTCGCTCGTGCGCAGCAGCTCGCGGGGAATCCAGCCCTCGATCTCCGAACGGGACACGTACTCCTTCTCCGCCCCGAGGATGCGTGCGACGGCCCGCAGGTCGTCCTCGCTCGTGGTCTCATCGACCGAGAGCTGCACGTGCGTGTCGTCCACCTTGTGGAACAGGTAGCCCGCGCGGTACGCGTCTTCGATGAGCCGGTCGGCGTGACGGTCGGTCTCGAGAGTGAGCGTGTCGAAGTAGTTACCCGAGACGACGGTGTGGCCGCCATCCGTCGCGGCATCGGCCAAGTACCTCGTGCGGCGGGTGATTCGCTCGGCGATGGCCTTGAGGCCCGTGGGACCGTGGTAGACCGCGTACATCGAGGCCATGACGGCGAGCAGCACCTGGGCGGTGCAGATGTTGCTCGTGGCCTTCTCGCGGCGGATGTGCTGCTCGCGTGCCTGTAGCGAGAGGCGGTAGGCGGGGTGGCCGCCCGCATCCTGCGAGACGCCGACCAGGCGGCCGGGAAGCTGTCGTTCCAGACCCGCGCGCACGGCCATGAAGCCCGCATGCGGACCGCCGAAGCCCATCGGAACGCCGAAGCGCTGGCTGGAGCCGACCGCGACATCCGCGCCCAGCTCGCCCGGACTCTTGAGTAGGGTGACGGCAAGAAGGTCTGCCGCGACGACGGCGATGCCGCCCTGCGCCTTGACAGCGTCGATCACCGCGGACGGATCCCACACTCGCCCGGATGAACCAGGGTACTGGATAAAGGCTCCGAAGACGTCCATGCCGACCGTGCGGGGATCGAGGTCGTACGGGGTCTCGTGCAGCTCGATGCCGACAGCTGCCGCGCGGTTCGCGAGCAGCGCCTTGGTCTGGGGCAGGGCATCCGCGTCGACGAGGAAGACGTTCGAGGCGGACTTGGATGCGCGCCTGGCCAGGAGCATCCCCTCGACCACGGCCGTGCCCTCGTCGAGCATGGAGGCGTTCGCGGTCTTCAACCCGGTGAGGTCGGAGATCATGGTCTGGAAGTTGATGAGCGCTTCGAGCCGGCCCTGCGAGATCTCCGGCTGGTAGGGCGTGTACGCCGTGTACCAGCTCGGGTTCTCGAAGACGTTGCGCTTGATCACAGCCGGCGTGATCGTGTCGTAGTAGCCGAGACCGATCATGGAGCGGTTGACCCGGTTGCGCTTGGCAAAGACGCGCAGTTCGGCGAGCGCCTCGCGCTCCGTGGCCGCGGGAGGCAGCGCGGACTCTGCGGCGTGCTCGAAGGATTCCACCGCGATCGAGGCGGGTACCGCAGCCGAGACGAGCTCGTCCACCGAGCCGAAGCCGAGGGTGTCGAGCATGATGTCCTGAGCATCCTCGTCGGTGCCGATGTGGCGTTCAACGAAAGCGTCGCGCGACTGCGTTTCGAAGGATGTTGCCTCGAGGGACAGAGCGCCTTCCACTGCCGACGTCACTCTCCGACCAGCGCGGTGTACTCGTCTGCCGTGAGCATCGCGGGGAGCTCGGAGAAGCTGACCTTGATCATCCAGCCATCGCCGAATGGGTCGCTGTTGACCAGCTCCGGGGACGAGACCACGGCATCGTTGGTCTCGATGACCGTACCGCTGACCGGGGCGAAGAGCTCGCCGACGGACTTGGTCGACTCGATCTCACCGACGACGGTGCCCTCTGTGACGGCGGTGCCGACGGGGGGCAGCTCGACGAAGACGACGTCGCCCAGCTTCTCCGCAGCGTAGGCCGTGATCCCCACGGTCGCCGTGTCGCCATCCACCAGGATCCACTCGTGTTCTGCGGTGTACTTGAGTGCTGCGAGGTCAGTCATGCGTTCGTCCCCTTGTTCGATGTGGTGGCCTGGTTCGGCGTTGCGGAGTGTGTGGATGTCGCCGCCGGCTGCGCTGCCGGTCGCTTGTAGAACGGGAGTGCGACGACGGTTGCCGGCACCTGGGTTCCGCGCACGTCGATGTACAGTTCGGTTCCGAGCGCCGCGTCTTCGGGGCCGACATAGGCCATCGCGATCGGATAGCCGAGAGCCGGAGACAGGGCGCCGCTCGTCACCACGCCCACCTCGCGCTCGTCCGCCGAGTAGACGAGGTACTCCGTGCGTCCGGCGCGCTTGCCCTCGGACACAAGGCCGACAAGAACCCGAGCACCCTCTGGCGGACCGGCCTCCACCGCATCCCGTCCGACGAAGTCGCCCTCTTTCGTGAAGTTCACGACGCGGCCAAGACCTGCCTGCGCCGGCAGGGTGTTGACCGAGAGCTCGTGGCCGTACAGTGGCATCCCCGCCTCGAGACGGAGCGTGTCTCGGCTGGCGAGGCCGGCGGGCACGATGTCGAAGGCTGCTCCGGCCTCCATGAGCTCGTTCCACAGCTGCGGGCCCTGCGCAGATCGCACGTAGAGTTCGAAGCCGTCTTCGCCGGTGTACCCGGTGCGGGCGACCATGACCTCTTGGCCGTGGTACGTGCCCATCGTGCTCCAGTAATAGCCGAGCGCCGAAGCATCGGTCAGGGTCTCGAGGCCGCTGAGCCGCTCAACGACCTCGAGCGAACGCGGCCCCTGCACCGCAACAAGCGCGAGAGCATCACTCTCGTCGAAAACGGTGACGTCGAACTCGGCCGCCCTCGCGGAGAGAGCCCCCGCAACCGCGTAACGGTTGGAGGCGTTGGCGACGATGCCGTAGCGGTTCTCGTGGGTGCGGTAGATGACGAGGTCGTCGAGGATGCCGCCCTCCGGCGTCAGGAGCAGCGAATACTTCGCCTGTCCGATCGCCACGGATGAGATCTTGCCCGCCAGGGCGTAGTCGAGTGCCTCCGCTGCCTCCGGGCCAGAGACGATGATCTCGGCCATGTGCGACAGGTCGAACAGCGCGACGGAGTGACGCACGGCGTGGTGCTCCGCAAGGTCGCTCGAATAACGCACCGGCATCTGCCAGCCGGCGAAGTCCGTGAAACTGGCACCGGCATCCACGTGGACCTGGTGGAGTGGTGAGAGGCGCTGGTGCGCCGGTCGCTGTGGATCTGATCGCTGGTGGTCTGGCACGAGTTCTCCTGGCATCATGGCTGCGGGAACTCCCCCTCTGTCATCAGCCTGAGAGCTTCACCGGCGGTTGCCGGTTTTCACCGTGGGCGGAATTCGCAACGTTTGGGGTCTCGATATATCGCTTCGCGACTACTCGACCTGAATTCGCTGCGCGAATTCACTTTTCAGAGCGGCCAGTTCGATGCGGTACTGAACCTGAGAGATTGGCGGGGAGGCTTGCTCCTTCGGTGTTCGACCTGGTGATCGAACTCTCCCGCATCGTGTTGCGGCCCGGTATGTGGTTGTGGCATCAGCTTAGCAACGGCGCAGATTCGGCGGTACGGATGTGCGTGTTCGTCTTCCATCACGGCTCGCGAAGGTCGATGATCGAAATATGGATATCGGACACATCTTGTTCATCGTCGACTGGGCGATCGTTGCCGTGGGGGCTGTCGGTGCTGTCACCGCGCTCATCACCATGGCAAAACACCAGTACCGCGACTGAGCTGTCGTCTCACGCCGCCGGCCACGGAGCCGCACCTTCAGCGGATGCGCGCTGGAGCGCCAGCAGATCATCCGTGAGCAGGACCATCCGCTTGCCCTTCTCTCGTTCGTAGCTTGAGTCGACGACAATGTTCGCGCGGTCGAGCCAGTCGCCGACGGCTCTCGAGATGTCATGCCAGGCATCCTGACGCGCACTCTCGATGAGCTCGTGCAGGTAGTTCTCGTCGGAGCGTCGTCCGCGCAGTGCTGCGACGAGCGCCTCCGAGGTGTCGTGCCGAAGCCGCAGATTGTGGGCATCAGCACGGCGATAGTCGTGTGCGTGCGAGGCCTTGCCCGGCATCGACGCGATCATACGGAGCTGCCGGGCGATTCGCGTGGCTTCGAGGTCGAACTCGTCGATCAGCGCCCCGATCGCACGCCTGGCCTCACCGAGGTACTGCTGGGGCTCGTAGGGGCGGTCGTTGGTGAGCACACCCACGATGATGCGGTTCTTGAGCGCCATCCTGGACGAGTACTGTGCCAGCATGAGGCCCTCGGAGACCGCATCCTCAAGGGTGATCGGCTCGACGGCTGGCAACTCTGATTCGTCGAAGGGTCGCATCCTGACCCGTCCTCGACGACGAAACCACTTCACTTGCGTTTCTCAACATCTCTGCGCGCGCCGCGTTGCCCTGTGTCTCAAGCCTAGCCAGTGGGGACGACGCTCAGCCGCACAAGCGGGATCTCCGGGTCGCTTTCACCGGTCGCCGCGATGATCGCCGCGTGCAGCTCCGCCCACGCCTTCGGATGCAGTGCGCTGTAACGATCGAGTACCGTCGCCGATTCCCCGGTCTCCAGCACGGCGGCTCGCATGGGGATCGCGCGCCGCGAGCCGATGCTGACCCGGCAGTCCGGATGCGCGACGAGGTTGCGGAACCACTGCGCCTTGCGGCCAAATCCCGAGGCGATGATCACGACATCCCGTGATTCTCGTGCGACGGTTTCGAGGACGACATAACGCTTTTCACCAGAGACCCGGCCGACGTGCTCCAGAAGCAGCAGCTTTCCCGCGAACAGGAATCCCAGCCCCGCGCGAAACAGCCCGATCGGCGCGCGCACGGCCCAGCGTGTCGTGAGGATGCGAGCGGCGAGGTCTCCTGCCATACGCAGATGGTACCCGAGTGCTCATCACGCGCGCGGGATCGAGGCGCCGTCTCGGTGCGAGACGGCGGGGGGGGGGGAGTCAGTGGGCAGTGCGGCCCGCCTCGAGTGACAGCGCGACGCCGTCGAGAATGTCGTGCTCGCTCGTGGTGACGAACTCGAGCGGGTGCCCCGCGGCGACCGACGCCTCGGCGATCCGCTGCACGACGGCCGACCAGATCATGGCGCCGGTGACGATGACGTCGACCCGCCCCGGGTGCAGGTAGGGCAATGCTGCTCGCTCTGCCCGGGGCATCCGGCTGAGGTCATCACACGCGGCGAGCACCGTGGCCACGGGCAGCCGCGCCCCGTCGATGGCGTCGGGGATGTACGAGGCGAGGCGAAGCGCGTGCGCCGTGATGGTCGTGACGGTGCCGGCGACTCCGATCACCTCGGTCGCGCGGCCGAGGTCGACGGTCTCGGATGCGGCATCCAGCGCCGCGTCGACGGCCGCGCGCACGCTGTCGCGCTCGGGCTGCGAGGGCGGGTCGGTGTGCACGGTGCGCTCCGTCAGGCGAACGGAGCCGACATCCATCGAATAGGCGGCGTGCGGCGTGCGACCTCCCAGCACGAGTTCGGTGGACCCTCCGCCGATGTCGATGACGAGACGCTCGAGCGTGTCATCGCCGAGCGCGGCAGGATCCAGCGCGGTGAGCGCGCCGCGAAAGGAGAGCGCAGCCTCTTCCGTGCCGGCGATGACCTCCGCCGGTACGCCCAGGAGTGCCTCGACCGCATCCGTGAACTCTGCCCGGTTGGCGGCATCGCGGGTCGCCGAGGTTGCGACGAAGCGGATGCGCTCCACCTCGTGCTCGCGGCACAGTTCGGCGTAGCGGCGGGTTGCCTCGAGCGTGCGTTCCAGTGCGCCCTCGCTGAATCTGCCGGTGCGATCCACGCCCTCGCCGAGGCGCACCAAGTCGAGGGTGCGCACCACATCGCGAAGGCCGCCGCGCCCGTCGAGATCGGCGATGAGCAGTCGGATCGAGTTCGTTCCGCAGTCGAGGGCGGCAACTCTGGTCATGCGCGGATCCTCACGGTGTGCTCGTTGTTGTCGGAAGGTCGGGACCAAATGCAATCCCCAGCTGTTCTGCCGCAGCGTGCAGTTTCTTGTCCCGTGTCCACACCACCGCACCCTCTGTCAGCAACACCGAGGCAAGCAGGTAGGCATCCACGAGGCTGAGGCCATCGCCGTACAGTTGCCTGCTCTTGATGAGGTGCATGACCTCGACATGAGTGGCACGTTCTGCCGATGCCAGCCCCGCGAGGGAGCCAAGAAGTTCTTCCCGATTACGCAGGTTTCCGAGGGCGAGTTCACCGAGAACCATCGGATGCTGGAGAACAGCAGAGCTCTCCAGGAGCCCGATGAGCACGGGGTCGGACCGATGCAGATGATCGATCCACACCGAGGTGTCGACCAGGATCACCGCTCAGGCGACCCGCCTGCGCGGCGCAGTGGTCGCGCGAGGATCCGTGCCACCGAGCAACGCCAGCCGCCGGGCACTTTCGCGCTCGATCAGCGCCTCGAGCCCCAGACGGATGAGCGTGGATCGCTCCTCGCGCCCGGTCAGCTCAGCGGCCCTCGCCACCAGCTCGTCGTCCACCGTAACCGTTGTCCGCATGGATACCTCCGCACCAAACATAGCACCGAATGATGCTGGGAATGATGCTACCTACGCGACTCGTATGCGGCGATCTCGTCGAGCTTGGGCGCATAGCTGCCCGCCGGGTCGTGGCGCAGGTCGAGCCAGAGGTCGACCAGCGCGGTCGCGGCGGCGGGCGCGATGACGTTCTGGCCCATGCAGAGGATCTGGGCGTCGTAGTTCTCGACCGCGCCGCGCACCGTCACCAGGTCGTGGGCGGTCGCGGCGCGCACCCCGTCCACCTTGCTCGCGGCGATCGCCGTGCCGACCCCCGTGCCGCAGACGAGGATGCCCCGATCCGCCCGGCGATCGACGATGGCCTCTGCTGCCGCGAACGAGACGGCGGGATAGGTGATCTCCGGCGTCGAGAGATCGATGACTTGGGTGACCCGGTCATCCGCTTCGAGCCAGGACTTGATGGCGTCTTTCAGTGCCGAGCCGTTGTTGGGAGCTCCGATGACTATGCGCATGAGTGGTCCAATCCGGCGAGCGCTGACTGCGTCTCGTCATGGTCGCGTATCGGCCGTGAATCCAGCCTAGCTTTCGGTGAGGAGCGCATGTCGGTCTGCTTACGGGCACTCCGGAGTTCCTCTGCAATCGTTATCGGCATGCCCGCAAACCAGGTCGGTACAGTTCCGGAGGGGTGAGTTCTACTCGGTGGCTCCGAGAGCCTCAGCCCACAGGCTCCTGCCCTGTTCCACGAATTGCGCGATGGTCCGCCAATGCTCACCGTGACCCTCAACGAACATCGCACCCCAGGGTTCCACACCGTCGCGGTGAGATGTGCGCAGCAGTTCGTACATCGCCCACGTGCGTTCGGGCAGGGCCTCGACAAGACCGGCGCGCAGGTCTGAATCGGCACCGTATCCGTCCACAAAGGCGCGCAATGCTTCGGTGGCAAGATGCGGGTCGGCCGACGCATCGTTGAGAGTGAATGCCTGCGCGGAATACGCGAGATCCCACAGTCGGGTGCTTGCCGCAGCTCCATCCCAGTCGACGAATAGCCAGCGCTCACCCACGAGCAGGTTCCACGGCGTGAGATCCCCGTGGCACACCAACCGGGCTTCGGCAACCGGGATCAGCGCCGGGGCAAGCCCGAGGGCATCCGCGTCGAGTCCTTCACTCGTATCGTGGATCTGTCGCACCATGGCTCCTACCCTGGCGAGCTGGGCGTGGATGAGAGGCGGGGCATCCGTAGCGGGAGTGCCCGGCACGAACTCAGTCACCATGCGTCCCTGGGCGTCCCGGCCCATTGGCCGGGGGACATCAACGCCGCGTTCACGCAGGATCCGCATGTATTCGAGAACACCCGCCGACCCCTCCGACCACGGCTTTCGAACTGTCCCGCCGACGCGAACCACCTCTGCGCTCGCATTGCCTCCCGGCAGCGCTTCTTCTTTCATTTCAGGCGTCTGCCACTCGCCAGGCCTTTCCGCTGCGCACGAAGACGACGCGGATGTGGTGGCGGTCTTCGGAGCCCTGCCAGAACTCCACGCGGCTCGGCACGACGCGCCACACGGTCCAGTCATCCGGATCGACGCCCTCCTGCGCGGCGGCACTTCTGGCGTGCAGGTCGGCGAGGCTCTCCTCTCGCGACGCCTCAACCACAGGCCCTCGCACCCGAACGGAGCGCACCAGAGGCTGCCACCAGAAGGTGAGGGCGGCCTGCGGGTTCACGGCGAGTTGAACACCCTTCGCGCTCGACCTGGTACTCGCGAACGCCCATCCGCTCTTGTCGACGTCCTTCAAGAGCAGAATTCTCGCGTCGGACATCCCGTGTTCATCCACGGTCGACAGCGTCATGGCGTGAGGCTCGGCAACACCCGCGCGCTCGGCATGCTCAAGCCACTCGAGGAAGAGCACCGCCGGATCCGCTGGCAGCGCCTCGCGATCGAACGTCGGGGCGACTCCGGCCAGCGATGGCAGGGCTCGCAGGTGTGATCGCACATCCGCTGTCACAAGACGCCCGGCCAGTGGAAGGCATCGACCGAACCCACGCCCTTCAGCGCACGCACGCCATCATTCGCCATCAGGCATCACCTCTCGCCGTGCCCCGCCCTGTACGGCAATCTACGTCGGATCGACGACCCCGGCAAACACCGCACGCCTCCGCTTCGGGTCGATCGAGCCGCCATCCATCAGGTCACCAGGTCACCATCAGTGATAATTGACGAGTTCGACATCTTCCGCCCCGTCCACCGACGCCCGAGGCCGCTGCTACGCTCGCGCTCATGCGCATCGTCGTCTCTGGCACCCATGCCACGGGTAAGAGCACACTGATCACGGACTTCGTGCGCCAGCACTCGGAATTCACGGTCTTGCCCGACCCCTTCGAACTCCTGGACGAAGCGTGGGATTCGCCGAACCCGGCGATGTTCACTGCCCAGCTGCGCATCGCGGCGGACCGACTCGTCCGCGACGACGAAGACGAATGCCTCATCGCGGAACGGGGCCCCATCGACTTCCTCGCCTACCTCCTCGCGATGGCCGAGCTGACCGGTAGTTCCCTAAGCGACGATCTGATCGAACGCGCGACGACGATGAGCGCGGTCGCACTCCGCACGGTCGATCTGCTCGTGGTACTCCCGCTCGCTCCAAGCGATCCGATCCACGTCGGCGACGAGGAGTACCCCGAACTGCGGGACGCTATGAACGACATGCTGCTCGACCTCATCGATGACCCCGACGTCATCGGAACTCAGCTGACCGTGGCCGAGATCACCGGAGATCCCGCTGCTAGACTCACCGCGCTCGAAGCTCTCGTCGGCGAACACGCGTCGAGACCCACCGGGGAGGCCAGGGGAAACACCGGCGATGTCGAGAGGCAGGTGATCACGCGTGAAGACGAGCAAGTGCCGCCCACGATACGACGTAGCCGACAACCTTCTGGACCAGTCTGTGCCCCATCCCCTCGATCACGCGACCTTGAGTGGCGTGATCGCAGCGATCTGTTCTGACACCCGATCCTGGGCGAGCTCCAGTTCATAGTGGGCCTGCAGGTTGAGCCAGAACTGAGGGTCGATCCCGAAGTAGCGCCCAAGGCGCAACGCAGTATCAGCGGTGATCGCCCGCTTGCCGTGCACGATCTCATTGATGCGGCGCGGCGGTACCTTGATAGCCACCGCCAGCTTGTTCTGAGTAATCCCGAAACCTTCGATGAAGTCCTTCATGAGCACCTCACCAGGGTGAACAGGGTCCCACCGCTCAGTGGTAATCGACGAGTTCGACATCTTCAGCACCTCTCTTCTGTCCAGGTGAAACAAATTCGCCATTGATCGTTCACGCGGATGCCGTGCCGTCCCGTACGGTTGCCTTTCAGCGACTCCAGCCGGTTTCCCGGTGGCACACGCAACGAGTCGAGGAACCGAGCAGCGTGAATCTGCGTCAACTTACGGATGGCTACCTTCTGAACACGGGGATCGATCGACGGCACTTTGTCTCGGTGCCACAGCCGCTCGGTCACCTTGCCGGCGAAGGACCTGATCACGCGACCAGCGTTACACATTTAACGCCGAGCGTCAATAACGCCAGGCGTTAAGTTGTTCAGGGCACCGTCTCGTCTCGCTTTGCTCGCTCGACGACCGGCGCCTCCTCACATGTTGAAGCGGAACTCCACCGGGTTACGTCACCGATAGGCATCATGGGTGCGGAGCTTGTCGGTTCGGGCCGCTGCAGCGACCGTTGCATTGCCACCGTCTCAGTGCATTGCGGTTTTCGGTAACGTTCACGAGTGACCTTTAACGCTCGAATCGAGCCCTATGTTCTCAAGATGGGACAGTCGTTCACCGTGTTCGTCAACGATGCGCCGGAGTGGTCGAACAAGACCATCAGTGTGCAGATCGAATCGAGCGACGACATCGAACCACTGATGATGGCGATGTCATTCTCGATGGAGATCGGGGACGACGGCGCGGGAAGCTGGCACCATGCTTCCGGATTCGAGATCGACCGAGAAAGCGTCGTCTTCGTCTCGGCGGCCGGAATCGCCCCGCCACCGATTGATCCCGAATCGCCGCAACCTTCGGCTCCACCGGAACTCCATTATCCCGAGTACGTGTCAATGACAGCACTGAACTCGCCGACCACGGCGAGTGACAAGGTCGTCGAGTTGTACTTCAGGCTTCAGAAGCGTAGGGAAGCGCGGTTCCAGCAACCAATCGGCACACCGGGTCAGGGCGTGCAGTTCCGCGCGGCCGTTCTCGTCGAAGGGCTGCTGATCACGCAGCCGATCCCGACCACGCACGGCACCGTGTACCCGCAGGTGATCGAAGTCCACGAAGGCGACCTTCGCGATCTCATGAATGCCTCCCTCGAGCACTTCCGGTGGCCAGGACGCGTCAATGACGAGGCATGGAACCAACGACTTCGCCGCAACGACTTCTCGGTGTTCGAGTTCCCGCAGATCTGGGCCGGAGACGAAACTGAAGCCGACGCTCTCGCAATGGCCGAGACCGACAAGCTCATACTCACGCTCGCCTACCTGCGGTACGCGGCCCCCCGGCCGATCATGGTTGCGCTTGAGAGTCGCACGCCGCAGCGCATCCGCTTCCGCAGCCTCCGCGAAAGCTACACCGGGAACCTCCTCGGCGGAATTATGGGCGGTGAAAGCTCTCGCGAAGTCCTCCGTGTTAGTAGCGCTGTGGCCACGGCACCCGAAGTGGAATTGTATGTCAATCTGCATCTTGAAGCCCGACGCGAAAGGCAGGAGGACTCTCGCTACTTCAAGCTCTGGGCCGTCCTCGAGACGATTGCGATCAACGAAGTCCCCGACGGTGCGAAGGTCTTTCTAGACGACGGCTCTCAATGGCCAGATGGGGGCACTACTAGCCAAGCGGCTCCTCGCGTATTCGAACTTGCCAGATCAGCTGGCCTCGCAAGCCGCCAATGGCCCGACGGCGGTGACCTCTACAACTTCATTCGTACGGTTTATGGACGACGTAATGCCACAGCTCACTATGGGCGCTTCATCCCTACCGATCCTGTGCAGCAAATGCAGTCGAAGTGGTATCCGTGGGCTGTCAAGACGCTCACTGTAAGAAGCGGGCATCCAGGATGGCTCTGGGAGCTCGACAGCATCGTTCACGCGGTAGTTGGATCCCAGATCACCAAGAATGCGGCGGCCATCTGATTCGAAAGTCACTGACCACTGACGGACGACCCCATCGCGACGTCCGAGCAGGAACAAGACTGCACTACTAGACGTTGAAACGGAACTCCACCACGTCGCCATCCTGCATGACGTAGTCCTTGCCCTCGATACGGGCCTTGCCCTTAGCGCGGGCCTCGGCGATCGAACCGGTCTCGATGAGGTCGTCGAAGCCGATCACCTCGGCCTTGATGAAGCCCTTCTCGAAGTCGGTGTGGATGACGCCGGCCGCCTGCGGGGCCTTCCAGCCCTTGTGGATGGTCCAGGCGCGCGCCTCCTTCGGACCGGCAGTGAGGTAGGTCTGCAGGCCGAGGGTGTCGAAGCCGATGCGGGCGAGCTGGTCGAGGCCACTCTCTTCCTGGCCGGTCGACGCGAGCAGTTCTGCCGCATCCGCTGCATCGAGGTCGATGAGCTCGGACTCGAGCTTGGCGTCGAGGAAGATCGCCTTCGCGGGCGCGACGAGAGCGGCAAGTTCTGCGAGCTTCGCGGCATCGCCGAGGATGCCCTCGTCCACATTGAAGACGTAGATAAACGGCTTCGAGGTGAGCAGGCCCAGCTCGCGAATCGGCTCGAGGTCGACGGACGACGCCGAGAGCGGCTTCCCAGCGTTGAGCCATTCCACCGCGGCCTTCGCGGTCTCGAGCACGACGGGCTCGGTGCGCCTGGTCTTGACCTCTTTCTCATAGCGCTCGACGGCCTTCTCGAGTGTCTGCAGGTCCGCGAGGATGAGCTCGGTATTGATGGTCTCCATGTCTGACGCCGGGTTCACCGCGCCGTCGACGTGCACGACATCCGCGTCACTGAAGCCGCGGATCACCTGCGCGATCGCGTCCGCCTCGCGGATGTTCGCCAGGAACTTGTTGCCGAGCCCTTCGCCCTCCGATGCGCCCTTGACGATTCCCGCGATGTCGACGAACGACACCGGAGCCGAGACGATGCGCTCGCTGTTGAAGAGTTCGGCGAGCGCCGCGAGCCGCGCATCAGGAAGATTCACGACGCCCACGTTCGGCTCGATCGTGGCGAAGGGGTAGTTCGCCGCGAGCACCTGGTTCTTGGTCAGCGCGTTGAAGAGGGTGGACTTGCCGACATTCGGGAGTCCGACGATTGCGATAGTGAGAGCCACGAGGCCCAATCGTACCGGGGCAATTCATAACTCCGGCAGAATGCCCGCGCAAACCCGAGGCGGGACCTCGGAAGACCCGTCAGCCAGAAATTGCCTGAGTTGCGACAACATAGGCGGGTCATGTGGCGCACGGTCAGCGGCGCGTGCGACGATACCGGCATGGCCGTCGACTTCACCGCAATTGATTTTGAAACTGCCAACTCCTCCAGCGCTTCCGCGTGTTCGGTGGGGCTCGTCAAGGTGCGGGACGGCGAGGTGGTCGACGAGAAGTACTGGCTCATCAAGCCACCGCTCGGTCACGACTCCTTCAACGAGTGGAACGTGCGCATCCACGGCATCATGGCCGCGGATGTCGTGGACGCCCTGCTCTGGCACGAACAGCTTCCCGAGCTGGTCGCCTTCGCCGACGGCGACATGCTCGTCGCGCACAACGCCGGATTCGACATGGGCGTCATCACGGCGGCCTGCGCGGCCAGCTACGTCGAGACACCCTCGTTCTCCTACCTGTGCAGCCTGCGCGTCGCACGCAAGACCTACAATCTCGACTCCTATCGACTGCCGGTCGCCGCGATGGCCGCGGGCTTCGAAGATTTCGAGCACCACAATGCTCTCGCGGATGCCGAGGCCTGCGCCGCGATCATGGTGCACGCGGCCAAGCGCCACGACGCCGCCGACCTCGCCCACCTCGCGACGATCACGGGAACGCGCATCGGAGTGATCGGCGCTGCGGCGGCCGACACGCGCTCGATGGCGCTCGGCTGACTTCCCGATCGGCGCAGCTCGCGGCGGGAGATATTCCCTCGCGGCGGGAGCTACACGCGCGTATGGCGGGAGAAACAGTCTCGCGGCGGGAGTCGTAACTCCCGCCGCGAGTGACTTTCTCCCGCCGTGGCTGCGCAACGCAGCTGCACAACGTGGCTGCACAACGTTGCGCAGCCGCCGGAAGCGATAACCCGGCGCTAGTGGTTCTCGGGGAAGCCCAGGTTGAGTCCACCGTGCGAGGGGTCGAGCCAGCGCCTCGTTACGGCCTTCTCCTGCGTGAAGAAGCGCACGCCATCCGTGCCGTAGGCCTTGGTGTCTCCGAACATCGAGTCCTTCCAGCCGCCGAAGGAGTGGTACGCCACCGGCACGGGGATCGGCACGTTGATGCCGATCATTCCCACCTGGATCTCGCGCTGGAACTTGCGCGCCGCCCCGCCGTCGTTGGTGAACACCGCCGTGCCATTGCCGTACGGGCCGCTGTTGATGAGCTCGATGCCCTCGTCGAAGCTCTTCACCCGGATGACAGAGAGCAACGGCCCGAAGATCTCGTCGACGTAGACCTTGGAGGAGACCGGAACACCGTCGAACAGCGTCGGCCCGAGCCAGAACCCGTCTGACTCGCCGTTGGGCTTGGCGTCGCGGCCGTCCACGACGACCGTAGCGCCGTCCTTCGCGGCGAGGTCGATGTAGCCGGAGACCTTGTCGCGGTGCTCCTTGGTGATGAGCGGGCCGAGGTCGCAGGAACGCAGGCCGTCGCCGATCACGAGGCCGGCCATCCGCTCGGCGATCTTCGCCACGAGCTCGTCGGCGATCGTGTCGACCGCGACGAGCACGCTGATCGCCATGCAGCGCTCGCCCGCGGAGCCGAAGCCCGCGTTGACAGCGGCGTCCGCGGCCAGGTCGAGGTCGGCATCCGGCAGCACGAGCATGTGGTTCTTCGCGCCGCCGAGCGCCTGCACCCGCTTGCCGTGCTTCGCGGACTGCTCGTAGATGTAGCGGGCGATCGGAGTGGAGCCGACGAAGGAGATGGATGCCACATCCGGGTGTTCGATGAGCGCGTCGACAGCGACCTTGTCGCCGTGCACCACGTTGAACACGCCATCGGGCAGGCCGGCCTCGGTGAAGAGCTCCGCCATCCAGTTGGCCGCCGACGGGTCCTTCTCCGAGGGCTTCAGGATGACGGTGTTGCCCGCGGCGACCGCGATCGGGAAGAACCACAGCGGCACCATCGCCGGGAAGTTGAACGGGCTGATGATGCCGACGACGCCGAGCGGCTCGCGGGTCGTGTACACGTCGACCCCGGTCGACACGTTCTCGCTGTACTCGCCCTTCATGAGGTGCGGGATGCCCGCGGCCAGTTCGACGACCTCGAGACCACGCGCGACCTCGCCCGCGGCATCCGAGAGCACCTTGCCGTGCTCGGCGGTGAGGATGCGCGCGAGGTCCTCCGCGCGCTCGTTGAGCAGCTCGCGGAACTTGAAGATGATCCGCTGGCGCTTCGCCAGGGAGGTGTTCGCCCAGGCGGGGAACGCTGCCTTCGCTGCGGCGACGGCGACGTCCATGTCGCCGACTGTGGCGAGGCGCACCTCCTTCTGCACGGTGCCACGAGCCGGGTCGTAGACGGGAGACGTGCGCGTCGATTCGCCTGTGAATGACGCGCCAGAGAGCCAATGATTCAGGATGTCCATGGCGTCATGCTATCCGCGAGCACGGGAGAAACTCGCCTGAATCGAGCGACTGTATTGTTCTCGAAATGTTCGCCTGATCGGGCCGGAATCGAGGCCCTGTCTGCGCCTCTGGCAAACCGTGGCATCGTGGCTGTGTGCACATCCAGCAAACCGGTCTCACCCCGCTCAAGGGAGGACGTCACCTCGATCACGGCGCGATCGATCTCGCCACGGACGGTCCCGTCGGAGATCGGATGTTCGCCCTGGCCGACCTGGCGCGCGGCACGGTGCTGAAGACGGCCAGGAATCCGGCGCTGCTCGCCAGCACGGCGCGCTGGGGCGACGGCGTGCTCCGCGTCGAGATCGGCGGACGGAGCCTGGAGGCCGTGCCTGAGCCGACCGGCGAATCCCTCCACCTCGACTACTGGGGGCGGCCCGCAGCGGTCGACGTCGTCGGCGGCCCGTGGGCGGGGGCGTATTCCGACCTCCTCGGCGTCCAGGTCGCGCTCACCCGGGCACAGCGGCCCGGCGAGTTCGTCTATGGCGCACCCGTCACCATCGTGACGACGAGTGCGATCAGGCGTCTCGGGGAGCGCGTGGGCCATGCCATCGACAGCCACCGGTTCCGAGCCACCTTCGTCATCGACACGGACGGACTGGATGCGGCGGTCGAGGATTCCTGGATCGGCACCGAGCTGCGGCTCGGGTCCGCTCGCGTGCGGGTGACCGGCGCCATCGACCGCTGCGCCGTCATCGACCTCGATCCGGCGAGCGGGACATCCGGAACCCGGCTGCTGGAGACGCTCGCGAGCTACCGGCTGCACGGCAGGGCCATCGATTTCGGGATGTACGCGGAGATCGTCACTCCGGGACGGGTGTCGCGAGGAGACGCCGTCACCACCGTGCTCGACTGATCACGTCCGCAGGGCCTCGCGGGAATGTCGCCGCCCACTGGCACACTGGAGCAATGGACCCACTGTCATCGCTCATCCTCGGACTGGTCATCGGCATCGTGCTCGGCGCGGTCATCGGCTGGCTGTTCGCGCGCGGCCGCAGGAGTGCGATACCCGGCGGAGATGTCGACCCCGCGGTGCTGCAGGCGCAGCACGCCGTTGCGCTCTCAGAACTGCGGGCGCAGGAGCAGGCGGAGCAGGCCCGCCTCGGCGCTGATCTCGCGGCCATCCAGGCCACGGCCGGCGCCCTCAAGAACCAGGTTGAGGCCCAGCAGCGGCAGTACCAGGAGCTGCTCGAGCGACAACGCCTCGACGCGGCGACCCAGGCCGAGCGCGAGCGCGCGGAGAGCAAGGTGCTGCAGATGCTCACGCCGGTGCAGGAGTCGCTGCGCACCATGCAGCACAAGGTCACCGAGCTCGAGACCCAGCGCCAGCAACAGCACGGGGAGCTCACCCAGCAGCTCAAGTCCGCAACGGAATCCGAGGAGCGCCTGCGCAGCACTGCAGAGTCGCTCGCCGCCGCGCTCAAGAGCAACAGCACGCGCGGAGTGTGGGGCGAGACCCAGCTGCGCAACGTCGTGCAGGCGGCGGGGCTGATCGAGCAGGTCGACTTCGATGTGCAGTCGAGCATTGTGACGGATGCCGGAGCCGGCCGGCCGGACATGGTCGTCCACCTGCCCGGTGGCAAGAACATCGCGGTCGACGCGAAGGTGCCGTTCAACTCCTACCTCGAGGCAAGTCAGATTCCTGTCACGGCGGTCGGCGAGGAGGGCGCCAAGCGCGAGCAGCTCATCAAGCAACACGTGAGGGCTCTGCGCGCCCATATCGACACGCTCTCGAGCAAGACCTACTACGCCGGGCTCGACGCGTCTCCTGAGCTCGTGATCGCGTTCATCCCGAGCGAGTCCCTCGTCTCCAGCGCGATGGAGGCCGACCCGGCGATCATGGACTACGCCTTCAGCAAGCGCGTCGCGCTGGCCTCCCCCGTCACCCTGTGGTCTGTGCTCAAGACGGTCGCGTTCAGTTGGCAGCAGAACGTATTGACCGAGGATGCGAAGCAGTTGTTCGACCTCAGCAAGGAGCTCTACTCTCGCCTCAGCAAGCTCTCGGAGCACGTGGAGAAGCTGGGCCGCTCGATCGAGCGCAGCGTCAAGGACTACAACGCGTTCGTCGGTTCGCTGGAGCACCAGGTGCTGCCGAGCGCACGCAGGCTGAACCAGCTCGACAAGTCACGGGTGATCGGCTCGATCAGCGGCATCGAAGAGGCCCCGCGCGAGCTCACCGCGTTCGAACTGACGGCCAGCTCAGACCCGGTGGTCGAGTAACACGCGAGGGGCGTTAGCTCCACTTCTCCGCGAGGTGGTCGGCGGAGACCCGACGAATCGTTCCGGACTTGCCACGCAGCACGATCGACTCGGTGTGGATCACCGCACCGGCCTTGCGCACGCCGCCCACGAGCTGGCCATCCGTCACCCCGGTCGCCACGAAGTAGGTGTTGTCGCTCGTGACCAGGTCGTCCGCTTCGAGGATGCGATCGAGGTCGTGCCCGGCGTCTATCGCCCGCTCCCCCTCCTCGTCATCCTTCGGGTGCAGCTTCGCCTGGATGACCCCGCCCAGCGCCTTGAGCGCGCAGGCCGTGATGATGCCTTCCGGCGTGCCGCCGATGCCGACGCACATGTCGATGCGGGTGTTGTCGTCCCTGGCCGCGTTGATGCCGCCGGCAACATCGCCGTCGAGGATCAGCCGAGTGCCTGCTCCCGCATCCCGAATCTCGTCGATCAGCTCGAGGTGCCGCGGCCGGTCGAGTACGGCGACCGTGATGTCGGAGACATCCTTGTGCTTCGCCTTCGCGAGCGCGCGGATGTTCTCGCCGATCGGCTTGCGCAGGTCGATCACGCCGCGCCCCTCGTGCCCGGTCACGATCTTGTCCATGTAGAACACGGCCTTCGGGTCGTACATGCTGCCGCGGTCGGCCACAGCGATCATCGACAGCGCGTTCTGTCGTCCGGATGCGGTGAGCGAGGTGCCGTCGATGGGATCCACCGCGATGTCGCAGCTCGGCCCGTGGCCGTTGCCGACGTGTTCCCCGTTGAACAGCATCGGCGCGTGATCCTTCTCGCCCTCACCGATGATGACGACGCCGTCGAAGTTGACGGTGCCCAGAAACGTGCGCATCGCATCCACGGCAGCGCCGTCTGCCGCGTTCTTGTCACCGCGACCGATGAACGGCACGGCACGGATAGCCGCCGCCTCGGTCGCACGCACCAACTCCATGCCGAGGTTGCGGTCTGGTTGCAGGTACATGCTGTCGGTCTGAAGGCCCATGTTTCAAGCTAAGCAGGGGAAATCGAGGCATTTCGGAGGTGGCCCCGCGAAAGATCGGCCATTCTTTAGAGAAGGTGACGTTTGTCGCCGGCCGAGCGCTCAGAAGTGCGGATGCCGCCGCGTGAACCGTCGCATACCGCGGCGAGGGTCGACGACCCAGGAATCCGTGGTGACGCCGTCGTCGTCGCGGAGCACACCGGCCAGGGTGTCGCCCGCGGTCACGGCCGTGAGAAAGAGGTAGCCGTCACTGTTCACGAGGTCGTCGAGCCCGAGCAGGCGCTCGGTCGAGATGCCGGCAGCTGTCGTCCTCGCGATCTCCTCCGGATGCTGCGGCGCGAGCCGCGCCTGCATGTGACCGCCGAGCCCGCGCACCGCGGCGGCGGTGAGCACGCCCTCTGGTGCGCCGCCGATGCCGAGGACAAGGTCGATGTCTCCGTCGACGCGAGCCGCCCGCACGGCCGGGTCGACATCCCCGTCCTGGAACGGCATGACGAGCGCACCGGCCGCCCCGGCCTCATCGAGATAGCGCTGGTTTCTCGCACGGGTCTGCACCGCGACGCGCAGCTCGGCGACCGGCTTGCCCAGGGCATCCGCGAGCTCGCGCACCATCTCGCCGACGGGGCGGTCGAGCCCGAGCCCGCGGCCCGCGCCGGCGCACACGAGCTTCTCGAGGTAGAAGACGGGCCCCGGGTCGAAGAACGCCCCGGATGCCGCGACCGAGAGCACGGCGACAGAGCCCGGCAGGTCCTCGGCCGCCAATCGCGTGCCATCCACAGGGTCGACGGCGATGTCGAGCGCCGGACCGTTCCCCGTGCCGAGCCGCTCGCCCGCGAACAGCATGGGAGCCTTATCCTTCTCGCCCTCCCCCACCACCACGGTGGCGTCGACGGGGATGCTGTCGAAGGCGACGCGCATCGCACGCACAGCGGCGCCATCCACCGCCATCTTGTCGCCGGAGCCGACGAACCCGCTCGCGGCGATCGCGGCGGCCTCCGTCGCGCCCAGGAGCCGGTCGACCAGCTCGTCGCCCAAAGAGAGTTTCTGCACCCAGCCATCCTCCCCCACAGTTTTACCCGAGGGAGAGCACGTGGAGAGAGGGGAAGTGTGAGACTGGAAGGGAGATCGGCGCCAGCCGAAGAAAGAAGCACGACGATGTCTGCCGAAGAGCGCATGTCCGTCCACGAGATCGATCCTGAGGCGTACCAGTCGATGTACGCGATGGAGAAGTACATCCACAAGGGCAGCCTCGGAGAACCCCTGCTGGCACTCGTGAAGATGCGGGCGTCGCAGATCAACGGATGCGCGTACTGCCTCGACATGCACGCGCGCGAGGGGCGTGAGGCCGGCGTCGACCAGCGCAAGCTCGACGTGCTCGCCGGATGGCACGAGGCAACCGTGCTGTTCTCCGAGCGGGAGCAGGCCGCCATCGCGCTCACCGAGGAGGCCACACTCATCAGCGAGGGTGGCGTCTCCGATGCGGTGTGGAACCGGGCCACTGCGGCGTTCAGCGAGCAGGAGGTCGTGACCCTGCTGATGGCCATCTCCGCCATCAACGTGTGGAACCGGCTGGCCATCGCCACCCACCAGGCCCTGCCGAACGCATCCGCCTGAGGCGCAGGCCTCGCCTGCCGCTCCGATAGACTCTTTGGCGGATATCAGCTACCGAGGAGACGTCATGCCTATCGCAACCCCAGAGCAGTACGCAGAAATGCTCGACAAGGCAAAGGCGGGCGGCTTCGCCTACCCCGCGTTCAACGTCTCGTCGTCGCAGACGATCCACGCCGTGCTGCAGGGTCTCACCGAGGCGGGCTCCGACGGCATCATCCAGGTGACGACCGGTGGCGCAGACTACTTCGCGGGCCAGACCGTCAAGAACCGCGCATCCGGTGCGCTCGCCTTCGCCGCCTTCGCCCACGAGGTCGCCAAGAACTACCCCATCACGGTCGCACTGCACACCGACCACTGCCCGAAGGATGCCCTGCCCGGCTTCGTCTTCCCCCTTATCGAGGCGTCTGAGGCCGAGATCAAGGCCGGCCGAGGCCCGATCTTCCAGTCCCACATGTGGGACGGTTCAGCCGTCCCGCTGAAGGAGAACCTCGAGATCGCCAAGGAGCTCCTGCCGAGGATGAAGGCGATCAACGCGATCCTCGAGGTGGAGATCGGCGTCGTCGGCGGCGAGGAAGACGGCGTGAGCCACGAGATCAACGAGCACCTCTACACGACGCTCGATGATGCGATTGCCACGGTCGAGGCGCTCGGCCTCGGCGACTCTGCTGGCTACCCGAATGGCCGCTACATGTCCGCGCTCACCTTCGGCAACGTGCACGGCGTCTACAAGCCAGGTAACGTGAAGCTGCGCCCGGAGCTGCTGGGCGAGATCCAGGCAGGCGTCGCCGCGAAGTACGGCACGGGCGCGAAGCCGCTCGACCTCGTCTTCCACGGCGGCTCGGGGTCGACCGACGAGGAGATCGCCACGGCCGTCGCCAACGGTGTCGTGAAGATGAACGTCGACACCGACACCCAGTACGCGTTCAGTCGCTCGATCGCCGACACCGTGCTCAAGAACTACGACGGCTTCCTCAAGGTGGATGGCGAGGTCGGCAACAAGAAGGTCTACGATCCGCGCTCCTGGGGCAAGATCGCCGAGACCGCGATGGCCAAGCGCGTCATCCAGTCCACCGAGCAGCTCGGCTCCGCGGGCCACTCCGGCAAGTGACGCCCAGCGAGTAAGGGGTCGAGCGGCTCAGGCCGTTCCGCCTTCGCCCGAGTCGCGCGACCCTTCGAAGTGCATGTGCATGAGGTGTCCGTCGCTCCAGGAGAGTCCCTCGAAGGCTGTCTTGAGCGTGAGGTAGTACGGCGCGAGATGCATCGTGCGCCTGCCCTCCGGCAAGGAGACATCCATGCTGACGCCCACCGCGGTGGTGCCGTTCTTCTGGCCGCGCAGTTCGACGAGCACCGCTGCGGACGTGGCGTCCGGCGTGTCCAGGATGGCCGTGATGAGGCCCGTGAGTGCCAATTTCTGCGCGTCGTTCATCGCGTCGGCACGGTTCTCCGGATCCATCACGACGACGGGCCTGCCCGCCGCGAGGGCGTCGAGCCAACTCGCATTCGTGCGCGAGACGAGGTCGTCGCGCAGGCGACGTGCGAGCTGACCGGCGACCGCGCGATCCGTCGCGGTGACCGACCCCGTCTCGGCCAATTGCGTGAGAAACGGCGTGACGCGTGCGGTGAGCATTGCGAGGGCATCCCGCTCTGTCCTCTGGGCCGCGTCCTGCACGGCGAGGTCGCCCTGACCTCCACCGTCATGTGTGCTGTCACGCTCGGCGAGCATTCGCTGCACGGTGCGCACGACGAAGACGCTGAAGAAGGATGACGCCGCCAGGCCCAGCAACGGCGCCGTCATGACGATCACCACCACGCCCGACACCGACCACACGCCCGACCCTGCAGGGAAGGTCACCGCGCCGATGACACCGACCACCGCGGTCGTCGCCAGACCGAGTACAACGAGCCTGCGTACCGGCAGGTAGGGAGCGAGGCTCGCGATGGCGAGACCCACCGCGCCGGACGCCCACCACTGCTCGACGGATTGCCCGTCCGGCCCGTTGTTCAGCCCGGAGAGCAGGCATCCGCAGAGCGAGATCAGCAGGACCAGCACGGAGGCCGTCCAGCCGATCGGAGGCCGACGGGGTCGCGTGGCGACATGCGCCAGAACACAGGCAGAACTGCACACGAGCACGGCAGCCAACTGCATCGCGATGACGGCACCGTCTTCATAGCCGGCAAAGACCAGAAGCGGCCCGACGACGACGATCATCGCTCCGAAAGCGAGGGGTGCGAGTGGACCGACGAACCAGCTCAGCGGATCGACGGCCTGGGCAGAACGACCCCGCGTGCTACTCCGCTGCGGCGACGCCTGCATCGTCATCACCACCCGCCGGATCGGACACGGCGGGCACCGAGATCAATACGGAGGTCCCGTTGCCGGGAGACGACCAGATGCGCACGTGGCCACCGACGGCCTCGACACGCTGCACCACAGCGACCCTGATGCCGAGTCGATCCTGCGGCACCGCGTCCGGATCGAAGCCGCTGCCTTCGTCGATGACCATGATCGTGCTCTCGCCGTCTTCCTGGCCGACGACGAGCTGTGCCACAGTCACGCCGGAATGGGCGAGCACGTTCTCGAGGCAGGCCCGCGCCGCGTCGACGGCCGCCGTGCCCGCCTCCGTGGTTGCACGCAGAACGGTGCTCCCGTTGCCGCTCAGGTGCACGGTGAGCCCGCGCCACTGCATCTCACTCACGACGCTCGCGAGGCGGTTGCGCACGACGGCCTCCGACCGATTCGCCTCGGCCACGTCCCCCGTCTGGCTGAGCCACTCCGCGCTCGTGAGGGTCGCGACGTCGGAGCGGAGCCGCTCGCGCGCGGGCTCATCGAGGGCATCCGGGGCGTTGATGATGAAGGAGAGGTCGCTCAGCACCGTGTCGTGCACGACCGTGACCGTGCGGCGAGCGAGATCACGCTCGGCTTCGATCCTCCTGGACTCTTCCTCCACCCTGGCGAAGTCGGGAACACGTCCCCGCTGACGGCGCTGCACGAGCCCGAGTGCGGCGTAGACGGTGATATAGAGCACGATCACCAGGGTCGGGCCATAGCCGGGAACGAATGCCTGCCCGATGATCTGCGCTGCCACCACGGATGCGCCGATCGAGACCGCATAGCCCAGGAGGCACCAGAGGATGCCGACAATGGTGCTCGACGACAGCGTGCCGACGAGCACGATCGCGACAGCCGGGCGATTGACCAGGTAGGTCGCATCGCTCGCAAGACTCGGATCGGCGCTGAGGATTCCCAGCTGGTACACGGTGACGCACACCCCACCGACCAGCAGGTAGAGCGCGACCACCCAGCTCGCGGGGCGCTGCGCCGCAACGATGAGCGCACAGATCATCACGAGCAGTGCGATGAGCGGAGTCGCGAGGTGCTCCTGGAACCCCCTCCGCCAGAAGACGTCGAGCAGGCCGGGAAGGTCGAGCACCAGGATGATGAGGGCGACCACCCAGATCCCGCGCGAGATCGCGCGATTGATGATCGCGGAGGCTGCGGCGCGCGGCAATACAGCGATGGTCATCCGCGCCCCCCGGTCGTCCGAACACAGTCCCCGCCAATTGTTGCAGCTATCGCGATGCGATCTGCACCCCCGTATGGGCGGGGCGAAGAAACGGCGACTATTTCTGCAGCGAGCCCATGTAGGCGATGAGCCCGGGATCACTGAGCAGGGCCACGAGGGTCAACACAATCGCGACGGTCCCCGAAATGGCCGCGCCGATGATGGGAATGTAGAACGCCCTGCGGTGGGTGCGCATGAGCCCGATCGACACGGCCGCGGAGATGCCCCAGAGCGCGATCGAGCTGATGTTGATCGCCATCCCGATCGCAGAGGCGAGAGCGACGGGACCGTAGCGCCCCGTGTAGCCCTGCAGCGCATAGGTGCGATCGAGCGTCGCGGCGAGGTCGGATGTGCCGGGGACCGACAGGAGCACCCAGACCAGCCCGATCGCCAGAAGCGTCACCGTGATGACGATGTCGCGCGGTCTATTGAATCGTGCTCTCGCGGCACGCTTCGTCTCCCTCGCAGCGTCGCGCAGCACGGGAACGTCCGGCTGATGCGCGGGCGACGGGTGCTGTGCCTTCTGCGCCGGGAGGCCGAGCGCTCGCGCCTGCTCCTCCGGTGTCGCATACTCGCCGTACTGCGGCCTTGGCCTCTGGTCTGTCATCGTTCCTCTCCATCGAGCGCAGCGGCACGGCGCGCGCCGTCCGACGTTCCGCGAAGCTCCTTGGGGAGCGAGAACACGAGATCCTCCTGCGCTGTGACCACTTCCTGCACCCGCGCATACCCCGCGTCGGCGAGGGCATCGAGCACCTCGCGCACGAGCACCTCCGGAACAGATGCCCCGGAGGTCACGCCGACGGTTGCGACCCCGGCGAGCCAGTCCTGCTGGATCTCGCTCGCGTAGTCGATCCTGTGCGCGCGGGTCGCGCCGTTCTGCAGCGCGACATCGACGAGTCTCATGCTGTTCGAGCTGTTTGCAGACCCGACCACGATCACGAGTTCGGCCTCAGACGAGACCTTCTTGATCGCGAGCTGGCGATTCTGCGTCGCGTAACAGATGTCATCGCTCGGCGGATCCTGCAGTCTCGGAAAGCGTTCCCGCAACAGGCGCACGGTCTCCATCGTCTCGTCGACACTGAGTGTGGTCTGTGAGAGCCAGACGAGCCGCTCGGGGTCGCCCACCTCGATGTCGGGGACATCCGCGGGGCCATTCACGAGGATGGTGCGCTCGGGCGCGTAGCCCATGGTTCCTGCGACCTCCTCGTGCCCGGCGTGGCCGATGAGCAGGATCTGGTAGTCGTCCCTGGCAAACCTCGCGGCCTCCCTGTGCACCTTCGACACGAGCGGGCAGGTCGCGTCGATCGCCTGCAGGCCGCGTTCGGCCGCCGCCTCGACAACGGAGGGTGCAACTCCGTGGGCGGAGAACACGACGTTGGCCCCGCGCGGCACCTCATCGACGTCATCGACGAAGATCGCACCCTGGCTCTCCAGCGTCGAGACGACGTGCACGTTGTGCACGATCTGCTTGCGCACGTAGACCGGGGACCCGTACTGCTCGAGCGCCTTCTCCACGGCGATCACGGCACGATCGACACCCGCGCAGTACCCTCGAGGCGCGGCCAGCAGCACACGCTTGTCTCCCGCGACGGGTTCGTCACGCAGTCGACCCCTCACCGCGGGAATCCGCGGCAGGGGCAGCAACTCGGCGAGGGTGCCGTTGGCGATGGTGCTCACGGCCCCAGTCTAGGGATGCGGCGGTGCAGATCGGCTGGGAGCACCACTCCGCAACAGGACCGCGGAGCGCGGGGCTGGCTCGTTCCTCTCGGGCGCTGTCGCCGCCATCCCATAGCCTGAGAGCGGAAACCACCACATCGACCACGAACGAAGGGCAGAGTCATGACGATCGTCACTGCACCGGCAACAGTCGATGCGCCATGGCCAGTCGCGCTGTTGTCCTCCAAGATCAAGGGATGGATCGACCGGCTGGGCAGCGTCTGGGTCGAGGGCGAGATCACCCAGTGGGGTGTCTCGGGCGGCAATGTGTACGGCAAACTCAAGGACCTCGAGGCGGAGGCCACGGTCGGGTTCACGGTGTGGTCATCCGTTCGGGCCAAACTCCCGGATGACCTGAGGCAGGGCGATCGCGTCGTCGCGCTCGTGAAGCCCAACTACTGGGTCAAGGGCGGAACGCTCACGATGCAGGTGTTCGAGATGCGCCACCTCGGCCTCGGCGACCTGCTCGAGCGGCTCGAGAGACTGCGCCAGAAGCTGCGCTCTGAGGGGTTGTTCGACGCGCGCCGCAAGAAGCCCCTGCCGTTCCTGCCCGCGTGCATCGGTCTCGTCACGGGCAAGGACTCCGACGCGGAGAAAGACGTGCTGCGGAACGCCCAGTTGCGCTGGCCGGCCGTCACCTTCCGCGTGATACACGCTGCAGTACAGGGCGACCGAGCGGCCGCTGAGGTCACGGCAGCATTGCTCAAACTCGATGCCGACCCCGAGGTCGACGTGATCGTCGTGGCGAGGGGCGGTGGCGACTTCCAGAACCTGCTCGTGTTCAGCGACGAGACGCTCGTGCGCACGGCGGCAGCCTGCATCACGCCCGTCGTCAGTGCGATCGGGCACGAGGCAGACCGACCGCTGCTCGACGATGTTGCCGACCTTCGCGCATCCACGCCGACGGATGCCGCCAAGCGCGTCGTGCCGGACGTCGCAGAAGAGCTCGACCGCACCCTTCAGGCGAAGGCCGCGATTCGTCGGCGCATCACCGCGCTGGTCTCGAACGAGATCGACAGGCTGGAACAGCTGCGCTCGCGGCCCGTGCTTGCGAGTTCTGCCTGGCTCGTGGATTCCCGCGCGGAGGAGCTCTCTCGCTACGTGGGCCGGGGCTCCGAGCTGATGGAGCTGGTCATCGAGAGATCCAGCAGAAGAGTGGTCGAATTGCGGGCCCAGTTGCGCGCTCTCTCGCCGCAGCGCACTCTCGACCGCGGCTACGCGATCGCCCAACTGCCGGATGGCTCGGTTCTGCGCGCGGAGAAGGATGCCGCGCCAGGCACTCCCCTCCTCCTCACCCTCGCAGACGGTCGCGTCTCCACTACCGTCGACGACCCGTCGGGAGCGCGCGCGACGGCTGGGTAGAATTGTGGCCGTGGCAGACACCTCCAAGACAGCATCGGCCGACAGCGCGCCGAACAGCGACGTCGCACATCTCAGCTACGAGCAGGCACGAGACGAGCTCGTGCGGGTGGTCGCGGAGCTCGAGCAGGGTTCGTCGACACTCGAGCAGTCGCTTGCGCTCTGGGAGCGCGGCGAGGCACTCGCGCAGCGCTGTGAAGAATGGCTGGTCGGGGCGCGCGCACGGCTCGACGCGGCACGTGCAGCCGCAGGGGCCTCCGACTGATCCGCATGGCAGAGTCTCCTTCCCAGCAACCGCACACGCCGGCCCCGCGCATCGTCGCCGAACTCGGTCGCCCGGAGACCGCGGAGGAGACGGCCGCACGCAAGGCTGAGAGCTCGCGCAGGCACCGGTCGAACCAGACGCTGCTCAACCTCGTGCTCGCGCTCGCGGCCTCGTTCGGCATCGTGCTGTTCCTCGTGCTCGTCGTCGTGCGTCCGTCCATGGATCCCGCTCCGAACGTCGACTACCAGAAGCTTGCCGCGGACGCCCAGCCCACGGTCTCCGAGCCCCTGGCGAGCCCGAGTCTTCCGAAGTCCTGGGGTGCGAACGCGGCGCGGCTGAAGACGGGCTCCGACGGCATCGTCACGTGGTACATCGGATTCATCACCCCCGCACCCCAGTACATCGGGCTGATCCAGGGCATCAAGGCGAACCCCAGTTGGGTCGCCGCGCAGCTCGAGAGCGCCCGCGCGACGGGCGCGGAGACGATCGGCGGCATCGACTGGACGGTGTATGACCAGCGTGACTCCGGCAAAACCGACACCTACGCCCTGACGGCCACCGTGCACGGCAGCAGCTATGTGCTGCACGGGTCGGCGGATGTCGCAGAATTCCACACCCTCGCCACCGCGCTGGCGATGGAGCTTGCCCACACTCCCAAGGCCCAAACCTCCAAGGCTCAGACCCCCGATAAATAGACAGAAGAAGACAGGTAGACAGACAGATGAGCGCAGCAGACAGCACCACCCCCCTCACCCCCGCACAGGCGTGGAAGGAGATGGTGCGCGGCAATGAGAGGTTCATCGCGGGGACGCCGGTTCATCCTCGTCAGGGCTCGGAGCGCAGAGCAGAACTGATCACCCTGCAGGAGCCTCACGCCGTGCTGTTCGGCTGCAGCGACTCGCGCGTCACCGCCGAGATCATCTTCGACAAGGGAATCGGCGACCTCTTCGTCGTGCGCAACGCCGGGCACGTCGTCACGGAGTCCGCGCTCGGTTCCGTCGAGTACGCGGTCGCGCTCCTGCAGGTTCCGCTGCTCATCGTGCTTCGCCACGAGGGCTGCGGGGCGGTGCGCGCGGCCATGGACGCAGAGGCACCGAATGCCGCCGCGCTGCCGCCGCACATCAACTCGCTCGTCGAGCAGATCGTGCCCGCTGTGAAGACCGTGCGTGCCGCGCACGAGCCAGAGGGCGAGCTCGACGCCAGTGAGGTGGGCCACCAGCACCTCGACAACACGATCCAGCAGCTGCTGGAACGCTCGGAAATCATCAGCGACGCGGTCGCCGCGGGTACGCTGGCTATTGTCGGTGCTGGCTACAGCCTCGGCGAAGGCCGCGCCAAGGCCGAGACCGTCGTCGGCGTCATCTGACGCCGAGTACGGCCGCGGGCAGCTGGGCTCCAGACAACACCGCACCTCCAGTCAGAACAGCACCACGAGAACAAGGAAGCACGACGACGTGACCGAGAACAGCACGAGCGACTACCGCATCGAACACGACACGATGGGCGAGGTGCGCGTTCCGGCCGCCGCCCTCTACGGCGCGCAGACACAGCGCGCCGTAGAGAACTTCCCGATCTCGGGCTCCGGGCTCGAAGCCGCACAGATCGTTGCTCTCGCGAGGATCAAGCGGGCCGCGGCGATCGTCAACGGGGAGCTCGGCATCCTCGACGGCAAGATCGTGGATGCCATCGTCGGCGCCGCGGACCAGCTCATCGCGGGCAGGCACCACGACCAGTTCCCCATCGACACCTACCAGACCGGCAGCGGCACCTCGTCGAACATGAACATGAACGAGGTGCTCGCCACCCTCGCGGGCACGGTCAACGGCACTCCGGTGCACCCCAACGACCACGTCAACGCGTCACAGTCCTCGAACGACGTGTTCCCGACTTCTGTTCACCTGGCCGCGACTGGGGCCCTGCTGCACGACCTCATCCCCGCTCTCGAGCACCTCGCCGTCTCTCTCGAAGCCAAGGCCGAGCTGTGGAAGACAGTGGTCAAGGCCGGCCGCACCCACCTCATGGACGCGACGCCGGTCACCCTCGGCCAGGAGTTCAGTGGCTACGCGAGGCAGATCAGGCTCGGTGTCGAGCGCGTGAAGTCTGCGCTGCCGCGCGTCGCGGAGGTGCCTCTCGGCGGCACGGCGACGGGAACCGGGATCAACACCCCCAAGGGCTTTCCCCAGAAGGTCATCGCGCTGCTCGCGAGCGACAGCGGGCTGCCCATCACGGAGGCAGAGAACCACTTCGAGGCCCAGGGCGCGCGCGACGGGCTGGTCGAGGCATCCGGGGCGCTGCGCGTGATCGCCGTGAGCCTCACCAAGATCTGCAATGATCTGCGCTGGATGGGCTCCGGCCCGAATGCGGGTCTTGCGGAGCTGCACCTGCCCGACCTTCAGCCCGGGTCATCGATCATGCCGGGAAAGGTCAATCCGGTGATCCCGGAGGCCGTGCTCATGGTCAGCGCGCGCGTGATCGGAAACGACGCGACGATCGCCTGGGCCGGAGCATCCGGCGCCTTCGAACTGAACGTGGCGATCCCCGTGATGGGGACCGCACTTCTCGAGTCGATCAGGCTGCTCACGAACTCCTCGAGGCTCCTGGCCGACAAGACCATCGACGGTCTCAAGGCGAACGTCGAGCGTGCGCGCGCCCTCGCAGAATCCTCCCCGTCGATCGTCACACCGCTCAACCGGGTGATCGGCTACGAGGCGGCGGCAAAGGTGGTCAAGAACGCGGTGGCCAAGAGCATCACCGTGCGGGACTCGGTCATCGATCTCGGGTTCGTGGAACGCGGAGAGGTCACCCTCGAGCAGCTCGACAGCGCGCTCGATGTGCTCTCGATGACCCACCCGAACTAGCCGGACTCGCGCGTCAGGGCGGCTGGTTGACCGGTACTAGTCGATAACGTGCACTGCGGGGATCTTCTTGCCACTGTCGAAGGTCACGACCTTGCGGTCACCGAGATAGGTGGCGAGGTCGATCGGCAGGAGCACGGGCGTGGATTTGGCCGCGGACGGCTTGACGTTGCAGTGCGCGAGATTGACGGCATTCGATCCATCCGTCGGATTCGGCTGGCCGTAGTAGACCGCGATTCGCACAGTCTCATCGTCTTCCGCGACCACGACCTGCTGCGGGATGCACGCGGCATCTCCTCGCACCTCGACCACGAGATCCGCAGTGTCGAGCGCAGACAGGCCCGGCTGCGGATCCCGGCCTATGTAGCCGACAGACTCATCCGCGTTCTTCACCTTGAGGTGGTCGAGCGAGAACAGGTATTGCGGGTCACGCGATCCCCCATTCACAGCCTGGTACCCCAGAATGGGCTGCTTCACGAGCGAGGCCGGTGGAGAGCCGACCGGGGTGAACACCCTGTCGACCACGACAGGCGCGGGTGAGCCCCACATCTGCTCGATCGGCCCGGGAGGACGCACGTCATCCGGCAGGCTCGCGCGATAGCTGCTGTACATCGCCCAGCCACAAGCGGCGAGCACCACGATCCCCGCGGCCGCAACAACGCGCTGGACGGCGACCATCGCCGCGCCCGGTTCGTTCGCGTACGGCTCGCGCCTGCTCCACGCCGCGAGCACACGCCACTGCCCCCGCGGTGAAATGAATCCCCACACCGTCAGCGCCGCGAGACCGCACGCGAGCATGACTATGAGAATTTCCACATCTCGACCCTACGTTGTCCCCCGAACCGCTACGGCCACATCGCACCCCTGTCGCGCTTTTGTTGCGGAAACGAGTATGAATCACACCATTTCGTTGGACTCGAGCATCTCCGTGACGAGAGCGGCGATCGCGCTCCGCTCCGACCTGGTGAGGGTGACGTGGCCGAACAGCGAGTGGCCCTTGAGCCTCTCGATGACCGCCGCAACACCGTCGTGACGACCGACTCGAAGGTTGTCGCGCTGCGCAACGTCGTGGGTCAGCACGACCCTGGAGTTCTGTCCGATTCGGCTGAGCACCGTGAGCAGCACGTTGCGCTCGAGCGACTGCGCCTCGTCGACGATGACGAAGGCGTCGTGCAGCGAACGGCCCCGGATGTGCGTGAGCGGCAGCACCTCCAGCAGGCCGCGTTCCATGACCTCGTCGAGCACGTTCTGCGAGACGACGGAGCCGAGGGTGTCGAACACGGCCTGTGCCCAGGGGTTCATCTTCTCCGCGGAATCCCCCGGCAGGAATCCGAGTTCCTGGCCGCCCACCGCGTAGAGCGGGCGGAAGACCATGATCTTGCGATGCTGCTGCTTCTCCAGCACGGCCTCGAGCCCCGCGCACAGTGCGAGCGCGGACTTTCCCGTGCCCGCACTTCCGCCCAGGGAGACGATTCCGATCTCCGGATCGAGCAGCAGGTCGATGGCGAGTCGTTGCTCCGCGGAGCGCCCGTGCAGGCCGAACAGTTCGCGATCCCCGCGCACGAGGTCGAAGTGACCTCGGTCGGTGACCCGCCCCAGCGCAGAGCCGCGATCCGAGTGGATGACGAGCCCCGTGTTCACGGGCAGGTCACCCACGAGCCGCGAGGCCAGGTGCCCCCTGTCGTAGAGCTCAGCCATCTGGTCTGAGCCGAGGTCGATCTCCGCCATCCCGGTCCAGCCCGAGTCCACGGCGAGCTCCGCGCGGTACTCATCCGCGGCGAGGCCGATCGAGGCGGCCTTCACGCGCAGCGGGAGATCCTTGGAGACGACCACGACATCCAGCCCCTCGTTGAAGAGGTTGAGAGCGACCGCGAGGATGCGGGAATCGTTGTCTCCGAGCTGGAGACCGGAGGGCAGCACCGAGAGGTTCGAGTGATTGAGTTCCACCCGCAGCGAGCCGCCCTCACCCACCGCGATGGGGAAGTCGAGCCGCTCGTGCTGCACGCGCAGCTCGTCGAGGTTGCGCAGTGCCTGGCGCGCGAAGTACCCGATCTCCGGGTCGTTGCGTTTGCTCTCCAGTTCGGTGATCACGATGACCGGCAAGACGACAGCGTGTTCGTCGAAGCGGAACATCGCCTTCGGATCCGATAACAGGACTGACGTGTCGAGCACATAAGTACGCTCTGCCTGCCTGGGTCGCTGCGACCGGGCCTTCGACTGGGCGGTGCTGGTGTTCTGCCGGGTGATCTGCTGGGGGGCCATGTGCACTCCTCCGCGGGCGCTGGGCGCCCGGTTGCAATCGCACGAACGGCCGCTAACCCCGCCGAGACGAACTTACGTGGCCGCCCGGACCAGACACGATGCCTGGTACAGCCGACGCTATGTCTCCGCCGCAGCCAGCCCGGGCGCGACACGCCAGAGCGCGGGTTTCGCTAGATGAACATCAGGCGCCGACAGCACTCGAGTAGCTGAGAAGGCTCGCGCGGAGCATGTCCAGAGTCTCGTCGGTCGTCGTCGCGTGGGCGCTCAGTCGCACCCTGCCCTGCCTGGTCGTCGCTGTGACGCCGCGATTGTACAGCGACGCCGTGAGCACCGTGAGCTGGTCCGCCGGCGGCTCGAGCACGACGATCCCCGCGCGCTCGTTGTCGGCGCGGGAGGAGACCACCGGCACCCCGTACTCGTCGGCGATCGTGATCATGCGGCCGGCCCGTTCGAGAACGGCCTGGCCGATCTGCGCGACACCGACGGATGCGATGTCCTCGAGAGCAGCGGAGAACCTCGCCTGCGCGATCGGGCTGGGGTTGCTCACGCGGAACGCGGACGCCCCCTTGCGAACGGGACGCAGTTCGTCGAGGGGAAGGTCGTCCTCGGCCATCCAGCCTGTCATGACCGGGGTGAGGGCGTCGGCCGCTCGATCGCTCAGTGCGAGGAAGCCGGTGCTCCACCCGGCGCGCGTCCACTTCTGGCCGCCGGAGACCACGACATCCGCCACCTGGAATGGCGCATCGACGACACCGAAACCCTGGATGGCGTCCACGATGAGCAGGCGATCGCCGATCACCTGGCGAATGCCCTCGATGTCTGCGAGATAGCCGGTGCGGAAGTCGACGAGGCTCACGGCCACGGCGGTGATGCTCGAGTCCAGCTGTTCCTTCACGGCGGCCGGGGTCACCTGGCCATAGTCGGTCTCGAGCCACACCGGCTTCAGCACACCGAGCGAGGATGCCGCGCGATCCGCCGCGAAGGTCAGGCTCGGGAACTCGGCCATCGACAGCAGCACGGAGCCGGTGATGCCGAACATGGCGTGCATGAGGCCCGTGCTCGTGTTGGGCTGGAACGAGACCTGGTCCGGCCTGAATCCGGTCACCGAGGCGATCGCGGCGCGCACGCGCTCGTCCTGTCGTTCGAGGCTGTCGAGACTGCCGAACCTCGCGCGGTGAAGCAGTTCGGCCTGCGCCTGTTCCTCTTCGACGACCGCGCGCCCCAGCGGGCCGATCGCGGCGAAGTTGAGGTAGCCCGGCTCTTCGTCGAAACCGGCTGTGAAATCCTCGATACTTTTCATGACGCCCCCCATTGTCGCAGCTTTCGGGGGCGTCGGCTTCAGCGATCTGCGCGCGGAAACCGAACGGCCGTCACTGGCCGAATCGCCGCTGGCGGGTCGCGTAGTCGCGCAGCGCCCGCAGGAAGTCGACCTCGCGCAGGTCGGGGCCGAGCGCCTCAACGAAGTAGAACTCACTGTGCGCGCTCTGCCACAGCATGAAATCGCTCAGGCGCTGCTCTCCCGAGGTGCGGATGACGAGGTCGGGATCGGGCTGTCCGCCGGTGTAGAGATGCTCACCGATGAGCTCCGGAGTGAGGATCTCGGCGAGCGCGTCAAGCGTGCCCCCGTTGCTTGCATGGCTGTGCACGATGCTGCGCATGGCATCCGCGATCTCCCGGCGCCCCCCGTAGCCGACGGCGAGGTTGATGTGGAGTCCCACGTTCTCGCGGGTACGCGATTCCGCGGCCTGCAGCGCAGCGATGAGTGGCTCAGGCAGGCCCTCCGTCGAGCCGACGTGCTGCACCCGCCAGTCGCGAAAGTGCGAGAGGTCTTCGGCGAGATCGGCGATGATCTCGTAGAGCTGGTCGAGTTCTTCGGACTGTCGGCCGGTGAGGTTGTCGGTCGAGAGCAGATACAGCGTCGTCACCGCGATGCCGAGGTCGTCGCACCAGACCAGGAACTCGCGGAACTTGGCCGCCCCCGCACGGTGCCCGTATGCGCTTGTCGCCAGGGCGTTCTGCTTCGCCCAGCGACGATTTCCGTCGAGGATCATCGCGACGTGCTTGGGCATCTCCTGGGTGGACAGCCAGCGGCGGATGCGGCGCTGGTACAGACCGTAGAGCACACCTCGCCCGAGAGGAACTTCCCGTTTCTGCACACGACAACGCTAGTGCACTCCTCGCCCCGCACTCCCAGCTTCGGGCGGGAGTCGCTGCCGTAGGCTGACAGAATGACACGACGCCCGCGGGGCACAACCGACGGAGTACCTCGCCTCCCGCTCGTGGATGACGTGCTCGAACACGGACCGGCCGATGTCACCGTCGTGAAGCCGAGCTGGCGAGGCTGGATCCACGCGGGAACCTTCCCCGTCGCCATTGCGCTCGGGATCGTGCTCATCACGCTCGCGGATGGCGTGGCGGCAAAGGTGAGTTCCGCCGTGTTCGTGCTGTCATCGCTTCTGTTGTTCGGCGTCTCGGCCCTGTACCACCGCCTGAACTGGAGCGCGAAGACCAAGAAGCTGCTCAAGCGGATGGATCACGCCAACATCTTCCTGCTGATCGCCGGCTCGTACACCCCGATCACGGTGCTCGCCCTCCCCCACGACAAGTCGGTGCTTCTGCTCTGGCTGGTGTGGATCGGCGCCGGCCTCGGGATCGCGTTCCGCATCTTCTGGATCGGCGCGCCGCGCTGGCTTTATGTACCCCTTTACCTGCTTTTGGGATACGCAGCGCTCATCTTCATCGGAGACTTCTTCGCGGCGAACGCGCCCATGATCATCCTGATCCTGGCGGGCGGGCTCTGCTACACGGTCGGTGCGGTCATCTACGGCCTCAAGCGGCCGAATCCGTTCCCCGGAAGCTTCGGCTTCCACGAGATCTTCCACAGCCTGACCCTGCTGGCCTTCCTGTGCCACTGGGTCGCGATCCTGCTGGTCGCTATCGCTCCACCGCCATTCAGCTGAGAGAACGTCGGCTGAGTGGGCGGCCCCTGGCGAGCCAACGGACACCCGCCCGCAGCATCGCCGCAGTCACCACCAGCCAGACGATGCCGGCGACCCAGGTGCCGGTCTCGCCGATCGACACGAGCAGCGGGAGACTCGCGATGCGGCCGAAGTGCATGCTCGCGACCGAATACATCCCGAGCGGGAAGACGATGCTCCACAGGCCCGTCTCGTAGCGCACGGCCTCCCTGTGCACCAGGTGCCGCCACACCCCGAAGATCACCAGGAGGGGAATCCACCACACACCGAAGGCCCAGAGCACGTAGGTGAGGCCGGAGACCACGGGGGAGGTGACCGTCATGATCGGCAGCTCGGAGGGCAGGGCGAGGATGCGCGAGCCCGCCAGTACTGTGATGGCGGTCGCCCCCATGTAGATCCAGTACGACGGCGTGAAGTTGCCCGGCCTGCTCGCCACGGTGAGCAGCCGCAGCGTCACGAGCGTGGCGAGCATGATGTAGAGCATCACCCCGATGCCCCACAGCGCGACCGCTATCGCGGCGAGTATGTGATCGCCCGTTCCGAGCCCGATCGCTGCCGCGGCGATCGAGAGCGACTGGGTCCCGACCACCCAGAGAAACCAGCTCCCGTCGATGTCCGCGGCGACGGGTCCCGCCTTGGGGCGCAGCATGAGATTCGACGGCACCCCGTAGCTGCACAGAAGCCAGATCGGCACGCTGATGATCGCGAGCACGATCGTTGCGACCGGATGCTGCGGCGAGTACAGGCCGATACCGACCACGTTGACCCCGGCGACGACCGTGAAGTAGCCGAAGGCGAAGCGCGGGTCGCGGGCATCCTCGAGAAAGTGCGAGCGGTGCCCGGCAAAGCGCAGCACCGTGGCGACCGCCAGTACGACCAGTGCCACGATCGCCACAACGAGCAGCACGATCGACGGGAGCGTCCAGCCCACCGAGGCGAACGCGGTCGACACGATGCCTGTCGCCATCACGAACGCGAAGGAACTGGACGGCATCCGCTTCAGTGCTTCGCGGATGCGTTCGCCCATGACCTTCTCCCGGTGTCGTTCCTGTCTGCTCGCGGCGCTCAGATCACGATGCGCAGCGGTTGCTCCAGAATATCCACCAGTTCGCGTAGGAACGCGGCAGCAACCGCGCCATCCATGACCCGGTGATCGACGGTGAGCGTGATCTTGAGCTTCGGCACCTCCATGAGCGCTCCGTCGCGCAACACGGGCACGGGACTCGCTGCTCCGACGGCGAGGATCGCGGCCTCCGGCGGGTTGATGACCGCCGTGAACTGGTCGATCCCGAACATCCCGAGATTGGAGATGCTGAAGGTTCCGCCACTCATCTCGTTCAGCTTGAGCTTGCCATCGCGCGCCTTACCCGCGAGCGACACGGTCTCCACGGCGATCTCGCTGAGCGACTTGCGATCCGCGTCAGCCACGACGGGAACGAGCAGGCCGGTCGGTGTCGCGACCGCGATACCGACATTGACGTGCCCGTGCCGCAGGAGCTTGTCGCCCGCCCAGGAGGAGTTGGCGTCCGGATGCAGCCGCAGGGCGAGCGCGGCGGCCCGCACGAGCAGGTCGTTGACGCTGACCTTGACGCCCTGGGACTCGAGCCCGGCGTTGACCTCCTTGCGGAAGGACAGGAGCCGCTCGACGTCGACGACGCTCGTGAGGAAGAAGTGCGGCACAGCCTGGCTCCCGGTGAGCCTGCGCGCGGCGACGAGGCGGATCTTGCTGACCGCGACCTCTTCGTCCTCGGCACCGACCGCCAGGGGTGCTGCAGCAGGTGCCGCGGGTGCAGCGGTTGACTTGGGCGTACCGCCTGCGATCGCGGCATCGACATCCGCGCGCACGACACGGCCCTGCGGGCCACTTCCGGCGATGTCAGCGAGGTCGATGCCGTTGTCGCGCGCGATCTTGCGCGCCAGCGGTGACGCGCGCAGCTTGTCGTCCGGCGCGACGACGTGCTGCACCGGCGCGGGAGTCTCCGCGACGGGAAGAGCTGCGGACGCGGCCGGCTCAGCAGCTGGGGCCTCAGGAGTGGGAGCTGGGGCTTCCGTGGCGTGCGCAGGTGCCGAAGCTCCAGCTGCCGGCGCTGCGGGCGCCGAGGCGCTCGCTCCGCTTCCATCGCCGATCACGGCAACGGGCTGGCCGATGGGAACAATCGTGCCCTCCGCGACGAGCTGCTGCTCGAGCACGCCGTCTTCGAAGGCTTCGAGGTCCATCGTGGCCTTGTCGGTCTCGATCTCGGCGAGGCTTTCGCCCTTCTTCACCGGATCCCCGATGTTCTTCAACCACTTGGCGAGCTCGCCCTCCTCCATGGTGTCGGAGAGGCGGGGCATGATCACCTCAGACATGCTGTACTCCCTGGCTTGTGAATTGTGATGCGTCGAGCACGTCGTGGATGACCTTGGTCAGCGCCGCCGCATCCGGCATCGCTGCGAGCTCCAACGGCTTCGAGTACGGCAGGGGAACCTCTGCCGCAGCGACCCGGCGTACCGGGGCGTCGAGGAAGTCGAATGCTCCCTCGCCGATCGTCGCGGAGATCTCCGCGCCGATGCCGTAGCTCAGCAGGTCGTCCTCGAAGATGACCGCTCGGCTGGTCTTCTTCACCGAGGCGACGACGGTCTCGCGGTCGAGCGGGCGGAGGCTGCGCAGGTCGATGACCTCGGCGGAGATTCCCTCCTCCTCGAGCTGCTTCGCCACCTCGAGCGCGGTGACGACACCGCGGGAGTAGCTGATCACCGTGACGTCCGTGCCCGGCTTGACCACGGCGGCCTTGCCGATCTCGGCGACCACGTCGCCCTCCGGAACCTCGCCCTTCAGGTTGTACAGGCCGAGGTTCTCCAGGAAGATCACCGGGTCGTCGTCGCGGATGGCCGCGGCGAGCAGCGCCTTGGCGTCCGCCGGCGTCGACGGGGCGACCACCTTGAGTCCGGGGATGTGCGCGTACCAGACCTCGAGGTTCTGGGAGTGGGTGGCCGCGAGCTGCTGGCCGCCGCCACCGGGCATCCGGATGACCAGGGGCACCTTGACCTGCCCGCCGAACATGGCGTGCATCTTGGCCCCGTGGTTCACGATCTGGTCGATTGCGATGAGGCTGAAGTTGATCGTCATGATCTCGACGACCGGCCGCAGCCCGAGCATCGCGGAGCCGATGGCCGTGCCGACGAAGCCCTCCTCCGCGATCGGGGTGTCGACCACGCGCCTCGGCCCGAACTCCTCGAGGAGGCCCGCCGTGATCTTGTATGACCCCTCGAAGATGCCGATCTCTTCTCCGACAAGATAGACGTTCTCGTCGCGGGTCAGCTCGGCGCGCAGCGTCTCGTTGAGTGCCTGCCGATAGGTGATGATGCGGGGTTCCGCTTCGGCGCCGCTCATGACTGCATCACTGGTTCTCCTGGAAGGGCGCTCGCGGCGTTGGCCACCGGAGTCGCGTAGACGTAATCGAAGAGGGTGTCCACCGCGGGAGTCGGGCTCGCGTCAGCGAAGGCCACGGCATCCGTCACGGTCTTGTCGGCGGCGACATGGATCTGCTCCGCCTCTTCTTCTGTGAAGACCTTGCTCGCGACGAGTTTCTGGCGGAACGCCGGAATCGGATCGTTGCTCTGGGCCTCTGCCGTATCTTCCTTCGAGCGATACCTCGCCGGGTCGACGACGGAGTGACCACGCAGCCTGAAGCTCGTCGCCTCGAGCAGCATGGGCTGGCGCTCCTCGCGCGCTCGCTTGAGCGCACGCAGTGCACCGTCGCGCACCGCGATCGGATCGTCGCCGTTCACCCGCTCGCCGGGGATGCGGTAGGCGCTGCCGCGCTTGTAGAGGTCTGGCTCTGCAGATGCCGCCTCGACAGTGGTGCCCATGCCGAGCTTGTTGTTCACGATCACGTAGACGATCGGCAGGTTCCAGATGCCGGCCAGGTTCAGCGACTCGTGGAACGCGCCGATGTTCGTCGTGCCGTCACCGAGGATGCACATGACCGCCTCGGAATCCGGGCCAGCCTCGCTGCGGTACTGGATCGCGAAGGCGGCACCGGTCGCCGGCGGAATCTGGCCGCCGACGATGCCGTAGCCGCCCATCATCCGAAGTTCTGAGTCGAACATGTGCATCGAGCCACCACGTCCGCCGACGACGCCATCGGAGCGACCGAAGAGCTCCGCCATGACCGGACCGGGCTTCATACCGCGCAGGAGCGCGTAGCCATGGTCCCGATACGTCGTGTACAGGTAGTCGCGGGGCTGCAGCGCGGCCATGAGGCCTACGACCGTCGCCTCCTCGCCGAGATTCAGATGACAGTATCCGCCGATCTTCGCCCTCGCGTACATCTCGCTGGCTCGCAGTTCGAACTCGCGCACGAGCGACATCTGCTCGTAGTATCCGCGCAGCACCTCGGGCGAATCGTCCTGCGCCGCGGTGCTGGCCCCTGCGGCACGCCTGGATGAATTCCCTCCGGAGTCGGAGGTCTTTCTGCTCCTGGGTTTAGGACTTCGGATTGGACGGGTTATGTCCGCCATGACGGGCCTCACTTTCGACAGACCGTTGTGAACTCCAGCCTATTCCCCCCGCCGATACCTTCGCGTCCGTTGACAGTCCGTCAGTACTGGCGGAGCATGGGATTGATCGGCGGACGCCGTTATACACGCCCCTGGCAGGCCAATGGAGGTCTCTCATGATGAATTCTTTTGGTGCGCGCAGCACTCTCACGGTGGACGGCACGGACTATGAGATCCATCGACTGGATGCCGTGGCAGGCTCGGAGCGATTGCCATACAGCCTCAAGGTGCTGCTCGAGAACCTCCTCCGCAACGAGGACGGAACGCTCGTCACCGCCGACCAGGTGCGCGCCATAGCGGACTGGGACCCGGCGGCAGACCACGGCGCCGAGATCCAGTACACGCCGGCCCGCGTCCTGCTGCAGGACTTCACCGGCGTCCCCTGCGTGGTCGACCTCGTCGCGATGCGCGACGCCATGGCGGCCTTCCAGGGCGATCCGCAGAAGATCAACCCGCTCATCCCCTCCGAGCTCGTCATCGACCACTCGGTGATCGCGGATGCCTTCGGCAGCGCGGGGGCGTTCGAGATCAACGCGAACCTCGAGTTCCAGCGCAACCAGGAGCGCTATCAGCTGCTGCGCTGGGCCCAGCAGGCGTTCGACGACTTTCTCGTCGTACCACCGGACACCGGCATCTGCCACCAGGTGAACCTCGAGTACCTCTCGCGTGTCGTGTTCACTCGGGAGCGAGACGGAAAGACCCAGGCCTACTGCGACACCCTCGTCGGCACCGACTCACACACCCCGATGGTCAACGGACTCGGGGTACTCGGCTGGGGCGTCGGCGGCATCGAGGCGGAGGCGGCCATGCTCGGCCAGCCCATGAGCATGCTCGTGCCGCCCGTGCTCGGCTTCAAGCTCCGCGGAGAACTCCCGGAGGGCGCGACGGCGACCGACCTCGTGCTCACGGTTGCGCAGGTGCTTCGCCAGACCGGCGTCGTGGGCAAGTTCGTCGAGTTCTACGGGCCGGGCGTCGCCAACATCCCGCTCGCCAACCGTGCCACCCTCGGCAACATGAGCCCGGAGTATGGCTCGACCTGCGCGATCTTCCCGATCGACCAGGTCACGCTCGACTACCTGCGCCTCACCGGCCGCCCGGAGAAGCAGGTGCGCCTCGTCGAGGCCTACGCGAAGGAGCAGGGCATCTGGCACGACCCGGATCACGAGGCCGACTACTCCCAGACCATCGACTTCGACCTCTCCACGGTCGAGCCGTCGATCGCGGGACCCAAGCGCCCGCAGGATCGGATCCCGCTGCGCAAGGCCCGCAAGGTCGTCGGTGCGATTCTCACCGAGGGCTCGAAGGCCCCAGCAGAGCTCGAAGGACTGGACGAGGCATCCGCTGAGTCGTTCCCGGCGAGCGACCCGATCGCCTTCGGCAAGGTGGGTTCGAGCGCGGAGCCCATCGACCGCACGGTCAAGCAGGAAGAGGTGCCGTGGCTCTCCGCCCCCGTCTCGGTGACCCTGCCGAACGGTGAGGCGGCCGAGGTCGACAACGGTCACGTCGTGATCGCGGCGATCACCTCGTGCACCAACACCTCGAACCCCTCCGTGATGATCGGGGCGGGGCTCATGGCCAAGAAGGCCGTCGAGCTCGGACTGAGTTCCAAGCCATGGGTGAAGACCTCTCTCGCGCCCGGCTCGCGCGTGGTCACGGACTACTACGACAAGGCCGGGCTCACCCCGTTCCTCAACCAGCTCGGCTTCGATCTCGTGGGCTACGGCTGCACGACCTGTATCGGCAACTCCGGTCCGCTCATCCCGCAGGTCGCGGCGGCGGTCAACGACAACCACCTCAACGTGAGCGCGGTGCTCTCGGGCAACCGAAACTTCGAGGGGCGCATCCACCCCGAGACGCAGATGAACTTCCTCGCCTCTCCCCCGCTCGTGATCGCCTACGCGCTCGCGGGCACGATGAACACCGACCTCATGACCGACCCGATCGGCACGGGCTCTGACGGACAGGACGTGTATCTGCGCGACATCTGGCCGAGCGCCCAGGAGGTCGAGGATGTCGTGGGCGAGGTCGTGCAATCCGAGATGTTCTCCACCGGCTACGCGAACGTGTTCGACGGCGACGACAACTGGAGGAGCCTCGAGATCCCGACGGCGGACATGTTCGCCTGGAACAACGAGTCCACCTACGTGCGACAGCCTCCGTACTTCGAGGGGATGCCGCGGGAGCCGGAGGCACTGCGCGACATCCGGCAGGCGCGCGTGCTCGCACTGCTGGGCGACTCCGTCACGACCGACCACATCTCCCCCGCAGGCAACATCAAGCGCGACTCGCCCGCGGGACACTGGCTCACTGACCAGGGCGTGCAGCCCGGCGACTTCAACTCCTACGGGTCGAGGCGCGGCAACCACGAGGTGATGATCCGCGGCACCTTCGCGAACATCCGCCTGCGCAACGCCCTCGTGCCCGGCGTGGAGGGCGGTGTGACGAGGCACCTTCCCGACGGCGAGCAGATGAGCATCTTCGACGCCTCGCAGAAGTACATCGCGGACGGCGTTCCGCTCATCGTCATCGCCGGCAAGGAATACGGCTCGGGCTCCTCCCGGGACTGGGCGGCGAAGGGCACGCTGTTGCTCGGCGTGAAGGCCGTGCTCGCGAGCTCGTTCGAGCGCATCCACCGGTCGAACCTGATCGGAATGGGTGTGCTGCCGCTGCAGTTCCTCGACGGCGAGAGCGCGGAGAGCCTCGGTCTCACCGGTGAGGAGACCTTCTCCATCACCGGCCTCGAGGGCAGGGACCGCACTCCCGACTCGGTGACCGTGACGGTGGAGTCGGATGCCGGAACGCGCAGCTTCGAGGCGAAGGTGCGCATCGACACCCCGGCGGAGGCCGCGTACTACACGCACGGCGGCATCCTGCAGTACGTGCTCAGGCAGCTCCTCGCCGCCTGAGCAACGGAGCGAAGAAGCGGGCGCGGAATACACGCCCGCGCCAGGGGCTCGCCCATACTGGAACCACAAAGTTCCAGAAAGGCACCACAGTGGCAGAGTCCCGCGCGCTTCCGAGAGTGACCCTCCTCGCCAAAGAGGAGGTCGCACTCGGCACCGTGTCGTTCCGCTTCAGCAAGCCGGAGGGCTTCGAGTATCGGGCGGGCCAGTTCGCCAACTACACGCTGCTTGACCCGCCAGAGACCGACGCAGAGGGCGACACTCGCACCTTCTCGTTATCGAGCGCTCCCTACGAGCCTTTCCTGATGGCCACGACACGGATGCGCGACACGGCCTTCAAGCGCGTCCTGCGCGATATGCCGCTGGGTACAGAGCTCGAGTTGGACGCTCCGTATGGTCTGTTCACCCTCAACACCGTCGCCGGGCGACCCGCTGTTTTTCTCACGGGCGGCATCGGGATAACTCCGGTCCGCAGCATGATCCTGCAGTCGGTGCGGGACGACACCGGCCCCGATATCAGGTTGTTCTACTCGAACCGCAGGCCCGTCGAGGCTCCGTTCCTCGAAGAACTCACCCGGGTGGCCGACGCCAGCCCGAAGGTCACGCTCGTGGCGACGATGACCGCACCGGAGTCGACCGACGAGGGCTGGCACGACGAAACGGGTCACATCACCGCGGCGATGCTGTCTCGACACCTCGACGACCTGAGCAGCCCGATCTTCTACCTGTGTGGCCCGGTCGACATGGTTGGGCCCATGAAGATCGCGCTCGTCGCGGCGGGCATCGACGAGAACGACATCCGCACCGAGGAGTTCGAAGGGTACTGATCAGATCGACTGGCTGTATCCGAAGAACTCATGGTCGTTGTTGTACCCACCCTGGCCACCACCGACCTCGGAGAAGTGCTCGACGAACTCGACGCCCTTGATCCACTTGACCATCTTGAAGCCGAGCTGCACCTCGTTGCGCAGGCGCAGCGGAGCGCCGTGCCCGAAGGAGAGGTCCTCGTCGTTCATCTCGTACGCGAGCATGGTCAGCGGGTAGCGCATCTGCTCGATCGGTTGCGCGTCGTAGTACAGGCCGCCGTCGGGGCCGGGCGCGTAGGAGTAGAAGATGACCCACTTCGCCTCGGGCTTTGGCTTCACCAGGTCAAGGATGTTCGACATCGAGACGCCGCCCCACTTGGCCACGCCAGACCAGCCCTGGATGCAGAAGTGCTGGGTGATCTGCTCGTGGTGCGCGAGTGCGCGCAACTGGGAGAGGTCGAGCTCGACGGGGTTCTCGACGAGACCGTTGATGCGCAGGCGGTAACTGGCGAAGTTGTCCGCGCGCAGCTTCTCGAACTCCTCGTCGGCCGGGTATGCACCGTTGTGCCAGAAGTACGGCGAGATGTCCTTCTCGCTGTACTGACCCGGCTTCGCGTCGAGGTGCTCGAACAGGCGCTGCGCCGGTCCGATGAGGGCGTAGCCGACCTTCTGCACCTTGCGCGGGAAGCGGTAGGTGAGCGGGGTCGCCGCCACCCACGCCACGATCATCACGATGAGGGACACCATGAAGACCCAGAAGCCGACCCAGCTTTCGTCGTCGCGCGCAGCGAACATGTGGTTCAGGTTGCGCAGCGCACCCGTGGTGAGCACAAGCGCGACGTGAACGATGATGAACACGACGAACCAGCACAGGATGGCGAAGTGGAACGAGCGCGCCACCTGGATGCTGAACACCGAGCTGATCCTGCGGAATCTCGTCGACAGCGCCGGGGACATCCCGAGTCCGGTGATGAGCGCGAGCGGGGCCGCGATGAACACCGTGACGAAGTAGGCGATCAGCTGCAGGCTGTTGTAGACGACCCAGCCGGTTTCAAGCGGCCAGTTCAGCGACAGGTACTGGATGGCGACCGAGATCGCGTTCGGGATGACGTCCCAGTGCATCGGCACCAGCCGCATCCACTGCCCGGTGACGAACAGCAGCACGAAGAAGATGATGCCGTTGGCCAGCCACAGGGTGTCGATCCCGAGGTGCCACCAGCGGGCGAGACCGATCGAGTGGCGACGCCCAGGCAGGCCGACGCCGTCCGGCAGCGTGAGGGAATCCCTCTTTGCCGTGTACAGCGGGTCTGCGGGAACCGGCTTCTGCATCCGGAACCAGTCCTTACCGGGCGTCGAGTGCCTGGTGAGGTAGAGGCGCGGGTGGTCGGCGAGGATCGTGACGCCCGAGCGGATGATGAAGATCATGAAGAAGGCGTTGAGGAAGTGCTGCCAGCCGAGCCACGCCGGGAATCCGACGGGGGTGTTGGCCGGCTGCTCCGAGGTGCCCGGATAGGTCTTGATGAAATCCTGGATGGCGGGCATCTCGCGCAGGCCCTTCGCCACCGCGATGCCGATGATCAGCAGGGCGACGCCGATCGGGATGAGCCACAGGAGGTTGAACCACTTGTTGCGACCCACGCGTATTCGCGGCGCGACACCGTACTGCGGCTCAACACCTCCAGCCCAGTCTTCGCCGACCTTCGTGTGGTTGCGCGTGTCCAATTCGTGGCGGAAACTCGCGCTTGCCGACGAGGTCGAATACCCCTTGTCAGGAGCCGGATACAGGGTGTCATCAGCAGGTGGGTGAACCATGTTTTTGAGCCTAGCAACAACACCCCACCCTCTGTAGCTTAAAAAGGTCGGTGATAGTCTTAATTCGTTCGCTCGATTCAGGTTCGACCCCGGAAGCAGACTGCGAACCGGGCATTTCGGCTAACAAGGAGACAGCAATGAGCATCGCAGAACGCACGGTTGAAACGGTCTGGTCCGGCGCACTGGCCAGTGGATCGGGAACACTCCACGGCACGAGCGGAGCGCTCGACAACCTGCCCGTCACCTGGGCATCGCGCACCGAGCAACCCGGCGGCAAGACCAGCCCGGAGGAGCTCGCGGCAGCGGCCCACTCCTCCTGTTTCTCGATGGCGCTCGCACTCACCCTGGGCAACCACGAGCTCACTCCGAACACCCTCACCGTCGGCTCCACCGTCACCCTCGCCGAAGCCGATGGCAAGCCGACCATCGTGTCGGCCGTGATCACGGTCAAGGGCGACGTTCCCGGAACGGATGCCGCTGGCTTCCAGAGCCTCGTCGACGAGGCCGCGGCGCTCTGCCCGATCTCTCGCCTGTTCGCCGGCGCATCCATCTCCGTCGAGGCGACGTATGTCACCAGCTGAGCCGTCGCACGCTGAGTGATCGCAGTGCCGCGTCGGCACACCCCGTGGATAGAGTGTAGAAGTGCTCATCGATGCGCTCGTTCTTGCCGGTGGGCGCTCTACGCGCCTGGGGTCCGTTCCCAAGGCGCGCCTCAGCTATCGAACACGCACCCTGCTCGAGAACACGGTCGCCGCGCTCTCTGCCGTGCGCACCACCGTCGTCGTCGGCGACGTGACCGCGCAGTCGCTCCCCGCCGAGGTGCTGGTGACGAGGGAGGAACCGGCGTTCGCGGGCCCCGCGGCCGCGATCGGCGCAGGTCTCAAGCGACTCGGCGCGACCGGCACGGAACCCGCTGCCGTCACCGTGGTGCTCGCCTGCGACATGCCGGGTGTCGGAGCCGCGCTGCCACTTCTCCTCGACCGGGCCCGGGAGACGGAAGCACTTCGGGACGGTCTCATCGCTGTCGATTCCGCCGGCCGCCTCCAACCGCTTCTCGCCGCCTACCGCACAGAGTCCCTCACGGCCGCGGTGGCCGCCCAGCGCGAGCGCGGCACGCTCGAGGGGCTCTCGGTGTTCCACCTCATCCGCCCGCTCGACCTGCGCGAGATCGTCGTGCCGGACGAGGCGAGCGCGGATGTCGATACCTGGGCGGACGCCGCCCGCTGGGGCATCGAGAACCCCGCCATCGAAACCACGAGCCACTCCCCCACCCAGACCACTGCAAAGGAGCAAAAAATGACGAACAACGAGCAGGGCACCCAGAACGCACAGCGTGCCCGGGAAGACGAGGAACTGCGCCAGTGGTGCGCGAAGGTCGCTGAAGCGACCGGCGTGCCGGAACTCGAGGTCGACCTGAAGACGGTGCTCGGCCTCGCCGGGCGCGCGGCCCACGCGGTCATGCGCCCCGCGGCGCCGCTGACGACCTTCATCGTGGGGTACGCCGCAGGCATCGCCGCCGGGTCGGGGAAGGCGACCCCGGCAGAAGCGTTCACGGCCGCGGCGGACGCGGGCTTCCAGCTCGCCCGCGAGGCAATGAATTCCGCGTCAACCGATGCCTAGGTCACAGTGGCACGCCGCGCGACGGGAGAGCTTCCGTGCGGCGCGACCACTCGCTGCGGTATCCGTGCCACTCAGTGAGGCCGTGGGCCGGGTCGCGGCGAGCGACGTCAGTGCCCTGTGCGACGTGCCGCACTACGCCTCGTCCGCTATGGACGGCTGGGCCGTGGCCGGAGCACCGCCGTGGCGCCTCCTCGACGGCAATGGCGTGGCGAGCGCTCCGCTGGAGAGCGGGCAGGCCCGCACGATCGTCACGGGTGGCCTCATTCCGCCGAACGCGGTGGGCGTGCTCCGCAGCGAACACGGCGCGGTGCGCACCGAGGGCGGCGTGGTGCTGCTCGATCGAAATGCGGATGCCCGGGCAGACGAACCCGCGACGGACGAACACGTGCGCCCGGCCGGGGAAGAGGTGACGGCATCCGACACGGTCATCCACGCGGGCACCGTGTTGAACCCGGCGCACATCGCCGTGGCCGCGGTCTGTGGCCATGACGAGGTGTCCGTGCTCCCGAGGCCCAGCGTGAGCCTCGTTCTCACGGGGGACGAGGTCGTGACGAGCGGCATCCCGGAGCCCGGTCACGTGCGTGACAGCTTCGGCCCGCAGTTGCCCTCGTTCATCGCACTCCTCGGAGGAGAGGTCACGGCAAGCACGCGCCTGCCCGACAACCTGGAGCTGCTGGTCGCGGCGATCATCGCGAACCCGGATGCCGACCTCGTCATCACGACGGGGGGCACCGGCGGCTCGGACGTCGATCACCTGCACGCGGCGCTCGCGGAGCTCGGCGCGACGACCCACATCGAGGGCGTCGCCATGCGACCGGGCGGACCCAGTCTGCTCGCCGAGCTTCCCGATGGCCGATTCCTCGTCTGCCTCCCCGGCAATCCGCTCGCCGCGATGATCGGCCTGCTCACGCTCGCACAGCCGCTCATCGCCGGCCTCGCCGGTCTGCCCGAGCCCGTGCTCGGGTCCGTCACCACCGGGCGAGAGCTCACCGGCAGGCCGGGTCTCGTGCGACTTCTCCCCTACCGCCTGCGCGATGGCGTGGCTGTGAAGAGCCAATGGTTCGGCTCCGGGATGCTGCGCGGTCTCGCCGAGGCCGATGGAGTGCTCATCGCCCCCTCTCCCGGCGCCGCGGAAGGTGAGGACGTGGAGACGATCCCGCTCCCCTGGTGACGGGCACACCGACGAAGAGAACACAGAAGCGACGCCACACCTTCGTGACGTCGCTTCTGTGTCGTGCTGGCCTTCACCAGCTCGAGCTGACTACCTCACGACACCAGATCGCCCTCGACGGCGTCATCCCTGGCGCTCGTCGTGGGTCCTGCGGCCATCGCCTTGGGAGCCCTGGTGATGATCGGCAGGATGAGCGAGACCAGTGCAATGATCCCGATCACCGTGTAGCCGAGCGTGTAGTTCTTGACTTCGCCGATGAGCGCGGCGATGATCGGCGGCCCGATGATGCCGCCGAGGCTCCATCCGATGATCATCAGGCCATAGATGGCGCCCGCGTGCTTGACCCCGAAGAAGTCACCCGCCGTGGCCGGCATCGTGCCGAATCCACCGCCGTAGCAGAGGTACACGATCGCCGCGAGGATGAAGAACAGGATCGCGTTCGACGTGTGCGGTATCAGCAGCAGACAGACCCCCTGGAGTCCGAGCATCAGGCCGAAGGCGGTCATGCGCCCCGAGAACCCTGAGATCCAGGCCCAGAAGATACGACCGCCTCCGTTGAACAGCGCGAGGATGCCCACGAGTGCCGCGGCCTCCTCCACCGAATATCCCGCGACGGTCTGAGCGGTGCCGGAGGCCTGCGCGATGAGCGCAATTCCCACGGTGACGTTCAGGGTCAGGATCGCCGCCAGCAGGTACCACTGGTACGTGCGCAGTGCCTCCCGCTCGGTGAACTGCTTCGCGCTGTCCCGGATGCGTCCGGTCGTTGCGGGCGTCCAGCCGGGAACCGTGTAGCCGGCGGGCGGGTTCCGGAAGAACGACGCACCGACGACGGCGAGCACGAGATATCCGATGCCGAGCGGCAGGAAGGCGCGGTTCGGCTCGGTCGGCGTCATGGCGATGAGCCACTGCGCGACCGGTGCCGTGAGCACCGCTCCGAAGCCGAATCCGGCCACCGCGAGCCCCGTGATGAGTCCACGATGGTCCGGGAACCACTTCTGCAGCATCGCGATCGGAACGATGTATGCGAATCCGAGTCCGAACCCGCTGATCACCCCGTAGCCGAGCACCAGCAGCCAGAGCTGCGAACTGTCGTGCGAGGTCGCGAAGGATGCCACGATGCATCCGAGCGCGTACACGATGCCGCCGATCAGGGCCACGGGTCGCGGCCCCGTCCGATCCTGGACTCGACCGCCGATGTACGTTCCGATGAAGATCATTCCGATCGTCACCGTGAACGTCAGTGAAGCCTCGGAACTGCTGAGGTTCATGGCATCGGGCTTCTTGAGCGCGGAGCTGAAAACGCTCCACGCGTATACGGCACCGATGGAGAACTGCAGCAACAGCGCCGCAATGACGATCCCCCATCTGCCTCGAGTGGGACTGTGTGACGAGCCGGCTACGCCAGTTGTAGCTGATTGCGACATACCTCTCCTTATTTTCCTCGATACTGGCCGCGTCCCGGATGGGAGCACGACCTTACTCGACGGGGTGCTTCGCACCTCATCGGAGAACACCTCGTCCGGTCGCTACGCGCTGACTTTGGCGCCGGTGACCAGATCTGCCAGGTCACCCTCGGGGAGGGCTGGCGGTTCGAAACGGATGACGACCGACTTGGATGCGGGAGTGTTGCTCCCGTCCGCGGTGAATCCGAGCGGTACGAGGGGGTTGCCCTCGGGGAAGTAGGTCGCTGCGCAGCCGCGGGAGGTCGGGAACCCGACGACCTTGAAGTTACGGATGACGCGATCCACATTGTCGGTGAACTCGCTGTGCACGTCGACGATGTCGCCGTCCTTCACGCCGAGTACGGCCAGGTCGTCCGGGTGCACGAAGATCACCTTGCGGCTCTTCTTGATACCGCGGTACCGGTCATTCAGGCTGTAGATGGTCGTGTTGAACTGGTCGTGGGCTCGCATCGACTGCAGCAGCAGGCGCCCGGGAGGGCACACGATGTATTCGAGTTCGTTGACCGTGATCATCGCCTTGCCCGTCGGCGTGGTGAAGGTGCGGGAGTCGCGCGGCCCATGGGGCAGGATGAACCCGTTGTCCTTCTTGAGCCGCTCGTTGAAGTTGTCGAATCCCTTGATGACGTGCTCGATGTGATCGCGAATGGTGTCGTAGTTCTCCTCGAACCCCGTCCAGTTGATCTTCGCGACCTCGCCACCGAGCTGACGCGCGATTCCGACGACGACCGAGATCTCGGACTTCATCAGGTCAGACATCGGCTTGACCTTGCCGCGCGTCGCGTGGATCGCGCAGACGGAGTCCTCGACCGTGAGCATCTGCGGTCCGGACTTCTGCATGTCGATGTCGGTGCGTCCGAGCACGGGCAGGATCAGCGCTTCGTCGCCCACCGTGAGGTGATTGCGGTTGAGCTTGGTCGAGATCTGCACGTTGAGCCCAACCTTGCGGAAGCCCGCCTCGGCGGCCCTCGTGTCTGACACGGCAGAGACGAGGTTTCCGCCCATGCCGATCCAGACCTTGGTCTTGCCCGAGAGCAGCGCCTCGATCGCCTGCACGGCATCCACACCGTTCTCGCGCGGCGGGTTGAAGTTGAACTCCCTCTGGAGGGCATCGAGGAACGCCGGGGGCATCTGCTCCCAGATTCCCATCGTGCGGTCACCCTGCACGTTGCTGTGCCCGCGGATCGGGGATGCGCCGGAGCCCGGCTTGCCGATGTTGCCACGCAGCAACAGGAGGTTCATGACCTCCTTGATGATGGAGACGGCGTCCTTGTGCTGCGTCAGGCCCATCGCCCAGGTGATGATGACGTTGTCTGCCTTGAGGTAGCGGTCTGCCAACTCATCGATCTCGGCGGTCGTGAGGCCCGTCGCCCGGAGAACCATCTCGTGATCGAGGTTCTCAAGGCTCGCCCGGAACTCCTCGAGCCCCATGCAGTGCTCGTCGAGGAATTTGTGGTCGAGCACTGTGCCCGGGTTCGCTGCCTCGGCCTCGAAGACACGCTTGGAGATCGCCTTCATGAGCCAGCCGTCACCACCGGCGCGGATCTGCAGGTACTGGTCGGCGAGGCCCGTGCCGTGGCCGATGATGCCCTTGACCCTCTGCGGGTTCTTGTAGCGGATCAGTCCGGCTTCCAGCAGCGGGTTGACCGCGACGATCTCCGCCCCGGCCTCCTTCGCCTCTTCCAGCGCCGTGAGCATCCTGGGGTGGTTCGTGCCGGGGTTCTGGCCCATGATGATGATGAGGTCGGCCTTGGCGAAGTCCTTGTAGGCGATCGTGTTCTTGCCGATGCCGATGACCTGGCCCATGGCCTTACCCGTGGACTCGTGACACATGTTCGAGCAGTCCGGGAGGTTGTTCGTGCCGAACGATCGCGCGAGCAGTTGGTAGATGAATGCCGTCTCGTTGGCGGTGCGACCGCTCGTGTAGAACGTCGCCTCATCCGGGCTGTCGAGTGCCTTCAGTCGATCACCGATGATTCCGAAGGCGTTGTCCCAGCTGATCGGCTCGTAGTTGTCCTTGCCCTTGGGCTTGTAGAGGGGCTCGATCAGGCGGCCCTGCATGCCGAGCCAGTACTCGGACTTGTCCCACAGGCTCGTGATGGAGTTCTCTGCCCAGAACGAGGTCGGGATCGTGACGGGCGTTGCCTCCCAGGTCACGGCCTTCGCGCCGTTCTCGCAGAATTCGAAGGTCTTGCGATGGTCGGGGTCCGGCCACGCACAGCTCATGCAGTCGAAGCCGTCCTTCTGGTTCATGTCGGTCATGAGCGTCATACTGCGACCGACACCCATCTCCTTGAACGCCGGGCCCATCGAGTGCGTCACACCCGGTACGCCTGCTGCCCAGTCCTTCGGCGATCCAACCTCCATCTCGGTGGCATCTTCATTGATGTCCTGAACCGGAGCTTTTCCAGTCATGCTGCGGTACCTTCTTTCACCATCTCCATTGCTTCGACGACGCGCTCGCCGCCGGAGTAAACCACCATCGACCTTCCGCGCAGGAAGCCGACCAGAGTCATCCCGAGCTCCGTGGCGAGTTCCGCCGCGAGCGAGGAGGGAGCGGATACCGCGGCGAGCACCGGGATGCCCGCCATCGCCGCCTTCTGCATGAGTTCGAGGCTCGCCCGGCCCGAGACCATGAGCACCGTGCCGGTCAGGGGAAGCCGATCCTCCTTGACCGCCCAGCCGACGACCTTGTCCACGGCGTTGTGGCGGCCGACGTCTTCGCGAAGCACGAGCAGTTCGCCCGTGGTGCCGTCGAACAGCGCCGCTGCGTGCAGGCCGCCCGTCTTCTCGAACACGGCCTGCTGCTCGCGCAGCCTGTCGGGGAAGGTGCTGAGCAGCTCGGCATCGACGCGCAGGCCGTCAGTCGAGACGTCGTACGCGGACTGCGTGCGAACCGCATCGATGCTCGCCTTGCCGCACAGCCCGCAGGAACTCGTCGTGTAGAACGAGCGCTCGAGGCTCGGATCGGGGGCCGCGACGCCCGGAGCGAGCGTGACATCCAGGACGTTGTAGGTGTTCTCACCGTCGGCCGTGGCACCGGCGCAGTAGCGCGCCGTGGCGAAGTGCTCGCCGAGCGAGATCACTCCCTCGGACACGAGGAAGCCGGCTGCCAGGTCGTAGTCATGACCCGGAGTGCGCATCGTGACCACCAGAGGATGACCCCCGACCCGGATCTCGAGAGGCTCTTCGACCGCCAGGAGATCTTCTTGCACCACAGAGTTTTCACCCAGCTTGATGCGGGTGACTCGTCGTCGAGCCGTAATTCTTGTCACGGTTCAGGCCTAGCAGCAACCACACTTAACCGCAAGCACATCCGCTTTATCCGAGGGGCGCGGTTAGGATGAAAACACCATGACCAGTGTGACGGCGGTAGTTGATCCTGGGCCTGCCCTCTCCCCGGAGCGGCTGGCCCGCTACGGCAGGCAATTGGCGATGCCGGGCTTCGACGAGACCGCCCAGCGTCGGCTCGCAGCGGCGCGCGTGCTCATTGTCGGCGCGGGCGGACTGGGCAGCGCGAGCATCCCCTACCTGGCCTCCGCGGGCATCGGAACCATCGGGATCATCGACACGGATGTCGTCGAGCTGTCGAACCTGCACCGCCAGGTCTCGCACGGGATGAGCGACCTCGGCGCAGACAAGGTCGACTCCATCGCGAGGACCGTGGCGGAGATCGATCCGCAGACGGTCGTGCAGCCACACAAGGTCTGGCTGGACTCGAGCAACGCGCTCGATCTGTTCGCCGACTACGACCTCGTGCTCGACGGCAGCGACAACTTCGCCACGAGGTATCTCGTCAACGACGCGGCGGCCCTCTCGGGCAAACCCGTTGTGTGGGGTGCGATCCTGCGCTACAGCGGCCAGGCCGGCGTGGTCTATACCGGCCACGGACCGAGCTATCGCGACCTGTTCCCCACGCCACCGGATCCCGCCGACGCGCTCTCCTGTGCCGTCGGCGGCGTGCTTCCGACGGTGTGCGCGATCATCGGTTCCATCATGGCGAGCGAGGCGATCAAGCTCATCGCGGGGATCGGCGAGCCGCTCATCGGTCGGGTCACCACCTATGACGCGTTGAGCGGACGCTTTCGGGAGATCGGCTACAAGGAGATCCCGGATGCCGCCCCCGTCACCGAGCTCATCGACTACGAACTGTTCTGCGGTCGCGGCCCGGCGACGAAACCCGCGACCACGGATGAGCGCGTCTCGGCGGAGCCTGCCGAACTCGCACGCTGGCTCAGCGAGGGCAGGGCGATGCAGCTGATCGACGTGCGCGAACCCTTCGAGGCGAGAATCGCCGCTATCGCGGGCTCGAAGCTGATCCCGCTCGGCACGATCGAGGGCGCGCTCGACCAGGTGCGCCGGGACGTTCCCGTCGTGGTCTACTGCCACTACGACAGTCGGTCCCGGCACGCGGCCGACGTGCTGTTGAAGCACGGCATCACCAACGTCCGCTGGCTCGAGGGCGGCATCGACGCCTATGCGAGCACCGTCGACACGAGTCTGGCGCGGTATTGACCACCCTCGACGAGTCACTCACGGGAGATACTCACACCATGGACACGCCGCTCGCCATCGTCACGGACGAGGCCATCGATGAGGCCGCGCTGCGCGAGTGGGTGGTCGGCCCCACGGCCGGGGCACTCGTCTCGTTCTCGGGAATCGTGCGCAACCACGATCACGGCCGGAGCATCCGCTCGCTCGACTACCAGGCGCATCCGAGTGCGCAGCGCGTGATCGAGGAGTGCTGCGCGCAGGTCGCGAGCACGACCGGCCTGAGGGTGGCCGCGGCGCACCGGATCGGAGCGCTGCACATCGGGGAGGTCGCGCTGTTCGCGGTCGCGGCGGCATCCCACCGCAAGGAGGCGTTCGACGCCTGCGAAGAGCTCGTCGAGGCGATCAAGCACACCATTCCGATCTGGAAGCGCCAGTGGTTCACCGACGGCGTCTCGGAGTGGGTCGGGCTCTGACCCCGGCGAAGACCAGCCGAAGACTAGCCCCCGGCGAAGGGCGGCAGCACGTCCACGCGAGCGGCCAGCGGAAACTGCGGGTCACGACGAACGACCTCGTCGACCAGGAACGAGCCGGATGCGAGCACGCGCGTCATATCCGAGCCGTAGCGATCCTCGAGCACGGCCTTGAGCTCCGCAATCGTCGCCGGTCGGCCGTCGGACGCCACGACGTCGAGCACCTCCTCTTCGCGGCCAGCCGCTTCGGCTGCCGCGGCGAAGTACCGCACCGTCACATTCATGTCAGTCTCCCGTGCCCTTCAGCTTCTCGTGTATCTCAGCTTCTCAGCCGCCAATGTACGACATCTCGATCTTCTTGCCCGTCGCGCGAAGCCTGCCCGCCGTCGCCGCGGTGCGCAGGTCGGAGTAGCGATCGGTGCGCTCCCGCCAGATGTGGGCCATGACGGTGGAGAGCTGCTCGTCGGTGCATCCGCCGCGCATGAGGGCGCGCAGGTCGTGGCCGCCGGTGGCGAACAGGCAGGTGTAGAGCTGCCCCTCGGTCGAGATGCGCACGCGAGTGCAGGTGCTGCAGAACGACTGCGTCACGCTCGAGATGACACCGATCTCGCCGCTGCCGTCGCGGTAGCGCCACCGGGAGGACACCTCACCTGTGTAGTTCGGTGCGACCTCCTCGAGCGGGAACACCTCGTTGATCTGGCGGATCACCTCGGCGGACGGCACGACATCGTCCATGCGCCAGCCGTTGCTCGATCCGACATCCATGTACTCGATGAAGCGCAGCACGTAGGGAGTCTCCTTGAAGTGGCGCGCCATGGAGACGATGTCCTGGTCGTTCTGGCCGCGCTTGACGACCATGTTGAGCTTGATCGGCCCGAGCCCCACCTCGTGGGCGACATCGATACCGTGCAGCACCTTCTCCAGCGGGAAGTCCACATCGTTCATCTTGCGGAAGGTCGCGTCATCGAGCGAGTCGACCGAGACCGTGACCCGATCGAGGCCTGCGTCCTTGAGCGACTGCGCCTTGAAGGCGAGCGCAGACCCGTTCGTGGTGAGCGCGATGTCGAGCTTCTTGCCGTCGACCGTCGTGATCTTGGTGAGCATCTCGATGAGCTTTTCGATGCCCTTGCGCAGCAGCGGCTCCCCTCCGGTGAGACGGATCTTCTGCACGCCGTGGGCCGCCGCAATGCGCACGAGGCGCGTGATCTCGTCGAAGCTCAGCAGCTCATCCCGCTCCATGAACATGTAGTCACGGCCGAAGATCTCCTTCGGCATGCAATAGACGCAGCGGAAATTGCAGCGATCGGTCACCGAGATCCGCATGTCGCGGAGAGCACGATTGTGCGTATCGAGAACCGTACCCGTGGCTTCTTCCGTGCGTTCAGGAATATCGGATAATTCGCGGAAGAAATGAGTGGTGGGTTGGTACGACTCGATGGTGCTCATGTCTCCACACTAGGCTTCGTGAGCCGCCTGTGGGTGACCGAATCCGCTCAGGATTGGACGTCGTGCCCCTGTGCCGCGGCACTCGCTCGCTCGACCTCGAGTTTCTCGAGCACCTCCGCGCGATACCGCACCCTGCGGATGCGCCGGACCATGTCCATGATGAGGAGCACAGTGGCCACGGCAACGAGGAACGTCACCGCGAATCCCACCCAGGTCGGGGTGACCGTGGTCGGGTCGAAGTCTTTATCGGGCGCGGGCGTCACAGCCATGACCCACTCAAAAACACTCACGCGCGTGCCTCCTGCACTGCTTCGTCGTCGGCAATTCCGGCGAACAAGTCCGACTCCGGCAGTTCGGACTCCACGAGCGAGACCGCCAGCTGGAAGCTCTCGTACGGCCAGGCCCTGCGCTGCAGGTCGTTGGGCCAGAAGAAGAAATCACTGTCTGGCGGAACCTGGCTCGCGTGCGACCGCAGCGCGTCATCCCGGTGCTCGAAGAATGCGCCGACGTTGACGCTCGTGGTGGCCTCCTGTGCCGGGCGATCCGCGAACCGCGTGCGCAATTCGGCCAGTCGCACGAGGAGAGGCGAGTCAGGCTCTGTGGCGACGAGTTCGTCATAGATGCTCTGGAAGCGATCCGGCGTGAACATACGGTCGTAGTAGACCTTGCTGATCTGCCACGGCTCACCGAACTCCGGATAACGCGTGGCGTCTGCCGCCGCCTCGAAGGCGTACATGCTCAGCTCGTGGGTGCGGATGTGGTCTGGATGCGGGTAGCCGCCGTTCTCGTCGTAGGTCACGAGAACCTGCGGCCGGAACTCGCGAATGAGCTTGACGAGCGGTGCGGCGGAGTACTCCAGCGGAATGAGCGAGAACGAGTTCGCCGGCACCTCGTCGCCCGCCTCCGGCAGGCCGGAGTCGACGTAGCCGAGCCACCGATGCTCGATCCCGAGGATCTGCTGCGCGCGGGCCATCTCGATACGCCGAAGCCCCGCCATGTCGCGCTCGGCCATCGCCCGGGCCTCGAGCGCTTCGTTCTGCACGTCGCCGCGTTCACCGCCCGTGCAGCTGACGACCATGACCTCGGCACCGATGCTGCGGTAGTAGGCATAACTGCCCGCGCCCTTGCTCGACTCGTCGTCGGGATGGGCGTGAACGGCAAGCAGGCGCAGTGTCACCGGACTCCTAGAGATTACGAATAGCCTTGGGTAATAAGACTAACCGCACCCAGGGATCGGAAACACGGATGACCGCCACCGGCGACGCCCCGGCCACCGCCGCCAGCACCGCACTCGACGCCCGGTACGGCCGCAGCGCCGGCAAGCGCAGGCGTGACAGGTGGATCGCGATCTCCGTGGCCGCGTTCGTCGCGGTGGTCGTCGGAGCCTGGGTGATCTGGGCCGGCCTCGACCTCTCCAGTGGCGGCCTGGACTCCACGGATATCGGTCACAAGATCCTGAACGACCGCAGCGTCAGCGTGAGCTACCAGGTGTCGATGCCGCCGGGTTCGACCGCGTCCTGCGCGCTCGAGGTGGAGAACGAGGCACACGCGATCGTGGGCTGGAAGATCGTCGACATTCCCGCATCCACGGCCACGACTCGCGCGTTCACAGACGTGGTGCGAAGCTCTGAACTCGGTGTGACCGGCTTGATATACCGCTGCTGGCTGACCTAAGCTGGTGCGAATCCCAGAGACCGGCCGATCGGCCGGTCTCATTTCTTTAGCGCAAGGGCCTGGAGATACACCGGCCCTTCTGTGAGGAGTGCACTGTGTCCAATGCATCAGTCGAAACCTGGCTTACTCAGGAGGCTTTCGATCGTCGTACGGCAGAGCTCGAACAGCTCGAGGGCGAAGGTCGCATCGAGATCGCTAAACGAATCGAAGCGGCGCGCGAAGAGGGCGACCTCAAGGAGAACGGCGGCTACCACGCGGCCAAGGAGGAGCAGGGCAAGATGGAGGCGCGCATCCGCGTGCTGACCGAACTGCTGCGCCACGCGACCGTGGGCGAAGCGCCCACCGATACGGATGTCGTGCAGCCTGGAACCGTGGTGACCGCGACCATCCTCGGAGACGAGAGCACCTTCCTGCTCGGAAGCCGCGAGATCGTCGACGAAGACATCGACCTCGACGTCTACAGCGAGGGCAGCCCCCTCGGAACGGCCATCCTCGGCCTCAAGGTCGGCACGAAGACGAGCTACACGGCGCCGAACGGCAAGGAGATCCCGGTCGAGATCCTCAAGGTCGCGCCCTACGAGTACTGAGCGCCCGACCCGCTGAACGGCCCGTTTACTGGGTGGACCCCGCAGACTCCGAGTCGATCCGAGGTTCATAGCCCGCATCGGTGAGGTGCCCGAGCACGCGTTCGACGTGCTCAGGGCCCCTCGTCTCGATGCTGAGCTCCAACTCGACCTCGCTGATCAACGCGTTGCGGCCGTGGCGGGTGTGCAGCACCTCGACGACGTTGGCGTTCGCCTCCGAGATCAGTTCGGCGACGCGTGCGAGCTGGCCAGGCCGGTCGGGGAGCATGAGCCGCAGCTTGAGGTAGCGGTCGGATGCCGCGAGACCGCGGGAGATGACACGCTCCATCACGAGCGGGTCGATGTTGCCGCCGCTCAGGATGGCCACGGTCGTTCCGGAGTTCTGCACGAGCCCCGTGAGGATGGCCGCGACCGAGACGGCACCGGCCGGTTCGACGACGAGCTTCGCGCGTTCGAGCAGCACGAGAAGCGCGCGGGCGATGTCGTCGTCGCTCACCGTGACGACCTCGTCGACCATGGTGCTGATGATGTCGAAGTTGAGTTTCCCCGGCCTGCTCACGGCGATGCCGTCGGCGATCGTCGGCTGGATCGTGATGTCCATCGGCTCCCCCGCGCTCAGCGAAGGAGGATACGACGCGGCGTTCTCCGCCTGCACTCCGACGACTCGCAGGGTTCGCCTCTGGGCGGTGAAGGTCTGCTTGAGCACGCTCGCCACCCCGGAGATGAGTCCGCCACCGCCGATCGGAACGACCACGGTGTCGAGGTTCGGCACCTGGTCGAGGATCTCGAGACCCAGCGTGCCCTGGCCGGCCACGACATCCGGATGGTCGAAGGGTGGGATGAGCACTGCGCCGGTGGACTCGGCGAACTGGGCGGCAGCGCGCAGCGGCTCGTCGACCGTATGGCCGCGCAGGACCACCTCCGCTCCGTATCGGCGGGTGGCCTGGAGCTTGGGCAGTGCGACACCGACCGGCATGAAGATCGTCGACTTGATGCCGAGCTCACGTGCCGCGAGCGCAACGCCCTGGGCGTGGTTACCAGCGGAGGCCGCGACGACGCCCCGCGCACGTTCCTCGTCACTCAACCGGGAGAGTCGGTTGTACGCACCGCGGATCTTGTACGAGCCCGTGCGTTGCAGGCTCTCGCACTTGAGATACACGGATGAGCCGAGCACCTCGGAGAGAAAGAGCGAGCTCTCCATCGGCGTGACACGCGCGACCCGGGAGACGGTCTCCCTCGCCGACGCAAAGTCGGCCAGGGTCGGGCCGACGACTGTGTTCTCAGGCATTGTGCGAAACATCCTTTGGAGTGAAATCAGGAGAGGTGCGCCACTGTCCGCGCGCAATGTAGGTGACGACGACGTTCACCACGGCGACCACGGGGACGGCGAAGAGGGCTCCGGGGATGCCCGCGAGGAATCCACCGGCCGCCACGGCGAAGACCACGGCGAGGGGATGCACCCTCACGGCGCTGCCCATCACGAGCGGTTGCAGCACGTGGCCCTCGATCTGCTGCACAGCGATCACGATGCCGAGCATGATCACGGCGGCGAGCGGGTTGATGTAGATGAGCGCGATGAAGACGGCGAGGATGCCCGTGAACACGGCGCCGACGACGGGAACGAACGATCCGAGGAAGACCGCCACGGCGATGGGGATGACGAGCGGGAATCCGCCGAAGACGAGGCCGAGCACCCAGGCACCGAGCCCGATGCCGACGGCATCCACAAAGGCCACGAGGATCTGCACTCGCACGAAGCTCGTCAGAGTCACCCATCCGGCGCGACCGGCGCCGTCTACCGCCGGGCGTGCCTTACGCGGGAAGAGGCGGACCACCCAGCGCCAGATCCGCGGGCCGTCGATGAGGATGAAGAGCGTGGCGAAGAGTGTGAGCAGCACTCCGGCGAGGAAGCGGCCGGCGGAGGACCCGACGGAGAGCGCGCCGGTGAGCAGCACCTGGCTGTCTCGCTGGAGTGCCTCACCGGCCTGGTTCAGGTACCCCGTGATGTCGGCGTCGGTGAGATGGAGTGGAGAATCGAGCAGGAAGGTCTTGAACTGGTCGTATGCGACGATGCTCTGTTGCTGGAGGTCGGAGAACCCGCTACGCACCTGCAGCACGACGAGCACGACGAGGCCGGCGACGACCGCGATCAGGCCGATCTCGGCGAGGGCGACCGCGAGCCATTTCGGCCAGTGATGCCGAAGCAGAAACTGCACCAGGGGAACGAGAAGTGCGGCCAGCAGAAGCGCAACCATGAGGGGGACGACAATGTCGCGCAGTTGCACGACCAGGTATCCGAAGAGCGCGATGACCGCGACGATCACGAGGATGCGCCAGGACCAGGCCCCGGCGATTCTCACTCCACGGGGGACTGAATCACCGATCGGATCTGAGGCGAGCGACCGAGCGCGCGCAGCGACCTTCGGACCACCGCGCTTCGCTCTGCCCAACACCACCGGTTCAGTCTATGCGCCACCGGCATACGCTCACTGGAATATACCCGTGAGGGAATGTCTGAGACTGACGAGTGTCGGATGCTGCGGCTAGGGTCGAGACGATGGTCATACGCATTTCGCCCACCTCACCAACGGCAGCGCAGGTCTCGGCAGCACAGGCTCGGCGCATCGCGCTGGCGGCGCAGGGGCTGGGGCGGCCCGCGCAACCGAACCCCGGCATCCGGCAGCTCGGCTCGCTTATCGGGCGCCTGGGGCTTCTGCAGCTCGACTCCGTGAACGTGTTCGAGCGCAGCCACTACCTGCCCGTGTTCGCGCGGCTCGGGGCGTACGACAAGGCACAGCTCGATCGGCTGACCTTCGCCAAAAAGGGCCGCTTCATCGAGTACTGGGCGCACGAGGCCGCGGTCATTCCGATCGAGACCTGGCCGCTGCTGCGCTGGAGGATGCGGGACTTCCGTGATCTCGCAGCCCGAGACGACGGCCACTGGTCCGCAGCCAATCGCCCGATGATGGACTGGCTGCTGGCCGAGCTCGCCGACAAGGGGCCGCTGCCCGCGAGCGCGATCGAGCACGACGCCAACAAGCGCAGCGGGCCGTGGTGGGGGTGGTCGGAGGTCAAGACCGGCCTCGAGGTGCTGTTCCGCTGGGGCGAGGTGGTCAGCGGAGGACGCAGCCGCTTCGAGCGCACCTACGCGCTCCCGGAGCAGGTGCTGCCCGCGGAGGTGCTGCGGCGCGAGGTGGCGCCGCACGAGGCGCGAAAGCAGCTCCTCGCCCACGCGGCCCGTGCGCACGGCATCGGCACGGCATCCGATCTCGCCGACTACTTCCGGCTGAAGCGTGCGCAGGCGATACCCGCCATCCAGGAACTGGTCGATGAAGGGGAATTGCTGCCCGTGACGGTGCCCGGCTGGAAACAGGGCGCCTACCTGCACCGGGATGCCCGCGCGCCGCGCAGGATCGAGACCGCGGCCCTGCTCTCCCCGTTCGACCCCGTGGTGTGGGAGCGGGCACGGGCGGAGCGCCTGTTCGGATTTCACTACCGTATCGAGATCTATACGCCGAAGCCCAAGCGGGTGTTCGGCTACTACGTGCTGCCACTGCTCATCGACGACCGCCTCGTGGGCCGCGTCGACCTCAAGAGCGACCGCCAGAACGGGGTTCTACGGGTGCAGGCTGCGTGGAGAGAAGCGGATGCTGCGCTCAGCGAGAGCGAGACCGCCGCGCGTCTCGCGCCGCTGCTGCGCCAGACCGCGGCGTGGCAGGGGCTCGGCGAGATCGAGGTCATGGACCGGGGCACGCTCGCCGGGGCCGCCGCAGCGGAGCTCGGGGTCACTCTGACCCGCGAGTAACCAGCGGGTAGCGAGTACTAGAACTCGCCGCCGATCTTGTGCAGCCGTGCGATGCGGTCCTCGAGCGGCGGGTGGGTGCTGAACAGGCGGCTCATCATGCCGGGCTTGTTCGGGTCGGAGATCCACAGGTGTGACATGGTGGAGTTCTGGCGCTGCATCGGCCTGCCGTACTGGCCGAGCTTCGCGAGCGCGCTCGCCAGTTCATCGGGGTTGCGGGTGGTCATCGCGCTCGTGGCATCCGCGAGGTACTCGCGCTGGCGAGAGATTGCCGCCTGCACGACCGCGGCCACGAGCGGCGCAACGATCATCGCCACGATTCCGAAGATCAGCACGATCGGGTTGCCGCCGCTGTTGTTGCGGTTGCGACCGCCACCGAAGAAGGCCAGACGCACAAACATGTCGGCGATGAAACCCACCGCCACCACGAGCCCGAACACGATCATCGAGACGCGGGTGTCGTAGTTCTGCACGTGGCCCATCTCGTGGGCCATGACGCCCTCGAGCTCCGCGTCGTCCATGAGATCGAGCAGACCGGTCGTGGCCGCGACGATCGCGTGCTGCGGGTCACGCCCTGTCGCGAAGGCGTTCGGCGCAGGGTCACCCACGATGAACACCCGCGGCATCGGAATTCCGTCGGTGATCGCCAGGTTCTCGACGATGCGGTACAGCCGGGGATTGTCCGCCTTCTGGATCTCCTGCCCACCGGCCATCGAGACGGCGAGCCTCGATGCCGCAAAGTACTGGATGACCGCGTAGACCGTGGCGATGACGAGCGTGGCGATCGTGATCGTCCAGCTCTTGTAGACGTAGCCCGCCAGCCACCCGAGCGCACCGATGATCACGATGAACAGCAGGATGATGAAGACGGTGTTGCGCTTGTTCTTCGCTATGGCTCTATACATGGATTCCTGCTGTCACAACGCCGGGATGGTCTCGATACGCTCGCTGGCGCCCGCTATTCGACCAGCGTAGGAGGGTCAGAACTGCACGCGCGGCGGCTCTGCGATGGCGGCGGAATCCGCCACCTCGAAGAAGTCGCGCTCGGTGAAGCCGAGGCCGCGCACGAAGAGCGTGTTCGGGAAGGTCTTGATCTTGGTGTTGAGCTCGCGCACGCCGCCGTTGTAGAAGCGACGTGACGCCTGGATCTTGTCCTCGGTGTCGACGAGCTCGCCCTGCAACTGCAGGAAGTTCTGGTTCGCCTGCAGCTGCGGGTAGGCCTCTGCGACGGCGAAGATGCTCTTCAGGGCGGACTGCATGTGGTTCTCGGCGACCGCGGCATCCGCCGGAGTGCTGGCGCTGATCGTTTCGGCGCGCGCTTTGGTGACCGCCTCGAAGACTCCTCTTTCGTGCGCCGCATAGCCCTTGACGCTCTCGATGAGGTTCGGGATGAGGTCGGCACGGCGCTTGAGCTGCACTGTGATGTCGCTCCACGCCTCGTCCACGCGCACGTTGAGACGAACGAGCCCGTTGTATGTGCTCCACAGATAGATGCCGACGATGACGACGATCAGGACAATAATTCCGACGACGACGAGTAGATCCATGCTGCGGGCTCCTTCGGGCCTTGTGCCACTTGTGTGACCACTATAACCAAGCGATCAGTCACTCTCACTCACCGCGCATGAAGCTCAAGGTCAACTCATGGTCGTTGCCCAGCACCACCCCTCGTTTGCGCGGAGGACTACCGTGCAGCGAGCAGCCGCTGCAGCCAACGGAAGGAGGCCTTGGGCGTGCGCTGGAGGGTGTCGAAATCGACGTGCACGAGCCCGAACCGCTGGCCGAAACCGGCCGCCCACTCCCAGTTGTCGAGCAGCGACCACACGTAATACCCGCGCAGGTCGATACCCGGGACACCGGCCACAGCCGCGGCGAGGTGATCGGCGAGATAGGCGAGGCGAGCGGCATCGTTGACGCTGCCATCGGAGGCTCTCTCATCGGCGAAACTCGCGCCGCCCTCAGTGATGTACACGGGCGGTAGCGCATCGCCGTAGCGCTCGGCGAGCTCTCGCAGGGCCACCGTGAGGTACCCGGGCGCAATCGGCCAGCCGAACCCGGTCTGATCGAACTCGGGCCACGGCGCGAGCGAGAACGGCACCCCGCGCATCGCTGCCGCGTCGCCATCCGGTGTGGACACATCCCTTGCTGCGCCGGCTCGGATGCGCGTGGGCATGTAGTAATTGAGGCCGTAGAACTCCAACGGCTGCGAGATGATCGCGAGGTCGGCCGGGTCGACCTCGCGCAGAAACCGGAACAGCCCGCGAGCGCCGAACGGCGGTGTCGGGTAGCGGCCGAGCAGCACGGGGTCGGCGAAGATCCGGTTGTGCAGCAGATCGAACACGCGCGCGAACAGCCGGTCGAACGGGTTGCGTGAGGCCGGAACGACCGGCGAGTGCACGTTCGAGATACCGATGCCACCACGCACGCCCGCGGCGCGGAGCGCCTGCAGCGCGAGTCCGTGGCCCAGGAGCTGATGATGCGCACTCGGGAGCGCGTCGAAGAGCAGTTCCTCCCCCGGTGCATGGAGCCCGAGCCCGTAGCCATTCAGCGTCACGGTGGTCGGCTCGTTGATGGTGACCCAGGCATCCACGCGGTCGCCGAACGCTTCGCCCGCGAGCGAGGCATAGTCGGCGAGACGGTAGGCGGTGTCTCGGTTCATCCAGCCGCCTGCCCGCTGCAGCGGCTCGGGTGTGTCCCAATGGTAGAGCGTCGCCATGGGTCGGATGCCCGCGGCCAGCAGCTCGTCGATCAGCCGGTCATAGAAGGCGAGGCCTTCGCGCTTCGCGGCGCCCGTTCCCGTGGGTTGAACGCGCGGCCATCCGATCGAGAACCGGTACGAGTCCACGCCCAGCTCGCGCATGAGGGCGACATCGTCACGGTAGCGGTGATAGTGGTCGTCCGCGATCTGGGCGGTGCTGCCGTCCTGGATGCGGCCGGGCTGGGCCATGAAGGTGTCCCAGGTGGATGCGCCACGACCGCCCTCGCGCACCGCTCCCTCGATCTGGAACGCGGCGGTCGCCACGCCCACCGTGAAGTCGGCTGGAAGGCTCACCGCGCGCGGCTCGCTCACGCTCCGAGCACGCGATCCAGGTAGGGGTTCGTGAAGACCCGGTCGGGGTCGAGGCGATCCCGCACGGCGACGAAGTCCTTGTGATGCGGGTAGAGCGCGGAGAGCGAGGCGGCATCCTGGTAGTGGATCTTGCCCCAGTGCGGTCTGCCCTCGTGACCGCGCATGATCTGCTCGACCGCGCGGAAATACTCGTGATGGTCCTCGCGGAAGTAGCGATGGACCGCGATGTAGCCGCTCGGCCTGTCCGACGCCGTGGAGAGCCACAGTTCGTCCGGTGCCGCTGCCCGCACCTCGATCGGGAACGAGATGCGCCACCCGCGATTCTCGATCAGGGCGCGTACTTCGCGCAGTGCCTCGGGGACGGCCTCCCGGGGAAGGGCGTATTCCATCTCTGTGAAACGCACCCTGCGCGGCGAGACGAACACCTCGGTTGAGGTGTCGGTGAAGTCACGATTGCCCGTGAGGCGGGTCGCGAGCCGGTTGATCGGCGGTGTGACGGCGGGCATGACACGGCCGAGGGTGCAGATGGCGGCCAGAAGCGTGTTCGAGACGACCCGGTCATCCATCCACTCCTCGACGATGCCGAGCGGATGCCGTTCGGCGTCCGCGGGCATCCGGGTGTTGGTCTTGGTGAGCGCCGTGTCGGTGTGCGGAAACCAGTAGAACTCGAAGTGATCGACCGCCTCGACCCTCGCGCCGAAGCTCTCGAGCACGCCCTCGAGGGGTTCCGGTCGCTCCCTCGCCTGGAGCACGAAGGCGGGGACGCACTGGAGCGTGATGTCGACGAGGATGCCGAGGGCACCGAGTCCGAGACGTGCGGCGGGAAGAAGCTCGGCGTTCTCGGTCTCGCTGACCGTGAGCAGCGTGCCTTCGGCGGTGACGAGGGTGACCGCGACGATCTGGGCGGCGAGCCCGCGAAAAGCCGCGCCGGTGCCGTGGGTTCCCGTGGAGGTCGCGCCGCTGATGGTCTGGCGGTCGATGTCGCCGAGGTTCTCCATGGCGAGGCCGTGCGGTGCCAGCAGCGCCGGAATGTCGTAAAGGTGGGTTCCGGCTGCGAGCCGCACCCGCCCGGCCGCGGCGTCGACGCCGAGCAGCCCGCTGAGCCCCGAGAGCTCGAGCTGGATTCCCGGGGCCACCGCGATACCGGTAAAGCTGTGCCCAGCCCCGACGGTCTTCACTCCCATCCCCAACTCGCGCGCCTGACGCACGATCGCGACGACCTCATCCGCGCTCGTCGGGCGGGCGACGCCGAAGGGCCGAATGCTCTCGGACCGCCCCCAGTTGCGCCATCGTCTCCCGTGTTCGAAGACCGTCAGCTCCTCCGCTGTCACAGAAAGACCTTTCCCTCTCCTCGATAGGTCGGCAGTCGATCCACGACCCGGTCGTCGTCGACGAGCAGGAACTCGTCGAGGTGCTCGGCCAGTTCCCCCGCCTTGGTGTGCCGAAGCCACGCGCGATCGCCCACCCTGAGCGCCGCCGCGTTCGCACCGGTGACCGGCGTCTGCACCTCACCCGCCATTTCCCTGGCGACCATTGTGAGTCCCTCCGGCCAGGCGATGACCGGCAGTCGATCGATCGCGGGAGGGCCGGATGCGATCCAGCCGCCGCCGTGCAGGGTCGCCATCTGCGGAGTGGGCTTGCGCACCACCGAGAGGGCGAACGCCGCCGCGGGGGCCGGGGAGAACCTCGTGTAGTGATCGAAGAGGTGCGGGCCGAACAGGCCGCTGCCCGCGCCGATCTCGGTCACGGCCTCTTCGGCGCTCGTCGTCTCGAGCGACCCCGTTCCCCCGCCGTTGACGAACTCGAGCTCGGCGACCTCCCGCACGGTCGCGACGGCCTCGGCCCTGCGCACCGCGAGCTCGCGCGCGGACTGCTTCTGCATCCAGCGCACGATCGCGCCCATCGCGGGCTTGCCCTCCGGCCGGTCCACGGTTCCGGCGATCTGCCCCTCGTAGGCCATCATGCCGACCAGGCGGAAGCCGGGGCGTTTCGCGATCGTCTCTGCGAAGGCTCGGGCATCCGCCGGGGTGAACAGCGGTGAGCGGTAGGTGCCCAGGTGTCCGAGAAGCCTGGACTCCAGGCTTGCGTCGAGTTCGAGGGCGACGCGGATCTCGGCGCGCCTGCCCGGCGGCACCACGGCATCCATGAAGTCGAGCTGCTCGACCGAGTCGACCATGATGGCGACGCGCGAGGCGAGCTTCTCATCGCTGGCGAGCCTGCGGAGGGCGGCGCGATCGGCCGTAGGGTAAGCAACCACGACGTCATCGTGATCCTCGGCGAGCCAGAGCCCCTCCGCAAGCGTGTAGGCAAGGATGCCACTGAAACCGGGCAGGGCGAGCACGGCATCGATGACCGCGCGCACCCGCACAGACTTACTGGCGACGCGGATGGTCGTGCCGGATGCCCGCTCCAGCATGCTGTGGGCATTGGCCGCGAGCGCCTGCAGCGAGATCACGCCGTAGGGCGGGTCGTAGTCCGCGGTCGCGGCGGTGAGCCCGGGCCAATAGCGTGAGGGCTCATGCCAGGGGGCGTTCGTCTGGGGAGTGAGGGCGATGACCATCAGCGAACCGATCTGATGGGGAGCACGGCGAGAGCGCCGAGAACGGTGGTGACCGCCGCGAGGATGAACAACCCCTGGAAGCCGACGAGCACAGCGACGATGAACGCCCCGAGCAGCGGCGCGAGCGCCTGGGGAACCGCGGTGGCGATGTTCATGATGCCGAGATCCTTTCCGCGGTTCTGGGCGGCGGGGAGCACCTGGGTCGCAAGCGCCTGGTCGACCGAGAGGAAGCATCCGTAGCCGAGCCCGAGCAGCCCGGCTGCGACCATGGCGACGCCAAGGTCGGGCACGAGGGCAAGCAGCAACGCCGCGACCGCCTGCAGCGCGGACGCCGTGAAGACGAACATCTTGCGTCGGCCGAGGCGATCCGAGAGCTTGCCGAGGAAGAGGGAGGCGAGCACGACGAACGCCATGTAGATGAGGATCAGCACGAGCAGGTCGTCTTCTGCGTTCTTGTCATTCAGCCCGAACTGCAGGAAGTAGAGCAGCATCGTCGTGCCGAAGGCGTTGCCGAGATTGACCAGAATACGGCTGAGCAACGTCCAGCCGAAGTCCGGGTAGCGGCGCGGACTGATCCAGAACCCCTCGATGAGGCTCCTGAGGCCGAGCGGTTCGCGGTCCTCTTTACTGAGCACGGCATCCGGGGTCCAGAGCGCGAACGGCAGCACCAGGAGCACGAGCAGCACGGCGAGCACCGTGTACCCGGCGAGCTGTCCGGTGATGACAGTCGTGACGAGCATCACGCCCAGCACGGTGCCGATCGCCTGGGGCGCCGAGATCCAGCCCGAGACGTAGCCGCGCTGGTTCACGGGAACCTGGTCGGAGATCGTGGCAGTGAGCGCCGCGGTGAGCACACAGAAACCGATGAGCGCGAGCGACCAGAAGACACCGACCCCGACGAGGCTGTGCTGGAGACCGAGCAGGACCAGCGCGAGGGCAAAAAGCAGTGCGCCACCGAGGATCCAGGGCCGCCGCCTGCCGAAGCGGGAGGTCGTGCGGTCCGAGAGCGCGCCGGTGAGCGGGTAGGCGACGAGGGCGCAGACGCCGGCGATTCCGGAGATGACGCCGAAGGCGACGACGTTGTCGACCCAGGAGCTGCTGCGGATCTGCGCGGAGACCTGGTTGGGCAGCAGGAGCTGCACGGGCGCGAGCTGTGCCATCCAGATGCCGAGCCAGGCAGTCGCGAAGACCGTGATCCATCTGCTCGTGACCGCGCGATCCGGTTCGGCGAGCGCGGCTGGTGCTCCGGTCTCTGTCTGGGGCTGGGGTGAGGTCATGCGCTGTGCTCCTCGATCGTGCTCGGGTGGCGCTCGGATGGGGTGGGCAGTTCTGCTGCGGGGCGCAGGTGCGCGGTCGAGCGCGCAAACGCGGCCAGGGCATCCGCGATCGAGTCCATGAGCCTCGCGGCTGCCGCGTCGTCACGGTCGGCAAGCCAGCTGAGAGTGAGTCCGTCGGTGAGTGCGACGGCCAGGCGTGCGAGGTCGGCGAGGGGGATCGTCCACTCGATACCCGCGTGCTGCGCGCCGGCCAGAAGCACCTCGGTGACCACGCGGTGGTAGCTGTCGTATTGGTGGCGCGGGAGGTCTGACAGGGCCGGCGTGCGCAGCGCGTAGTGAAACAGCTCGAACATCGCCTGCTCGCGACCAGGATCGGAGACGACGAGATCGAAGTACGCCTGGATGCCGGCCCGGATAGCCGAGCGGGCGTCCGCGCCGGGCCGAAGCGAGGCCAGGATGACGAGCCGCTCCTCGTCGACCACGAAGGAGACGAGTTCGCGGATCATGTCGTCTCGAGAGCGGAACGCGTAGTGGAAGCTGGCCAGCGGCATCCGTGCCTCTGCGGCGATCGCGCGGGTCGTGGCTGCGGCGAGACCTTCCCTGGCAATCACCCGGACGGCGGCGCGCACGATGGCGGCGCGTCGTGCGTCAGAGGACAATCGCGTCATTGCGGTCTCGTGTTCTTGGGTCGTATCCGTCGGTCTGCTGATCGGTCTGCTGATCAGTTCAGCGAAGTGGGTCAGTTGTCCCAGTCACCTGACTAAGAATAGTGTCCTCATTTCGCTTCCGCGTCAATGCTGTCGCTGAAATGGAGGGGGTGTAACGATCGGTTTGACAGCAGCGCAAATGCCTAGCTAAATGGAAGTACGGTGCAGCCCTCCCCTCCGAACGCGTCCAGGCGTTCGTTTCGCGATTGCGGAGCGAGCGGACTTCGACGACGCACGATCCGGGGCATCCTGGGCTCGATCGCGGTGGTCAGCGCGGTGGTTCTCTCGCTGTGGGGAGTCGGCATCGGCGAGGCGGTCGCAGACCCGGCTACGCTTGCGCCTCCCACCCCGGCCGCCACCGCAACGACACTCATCACGACGCCCGCCGACGGCGCGTTCGAAGGCAGGAACTCCTTCGCGGTGAGCGGGACCAAGGATGCCGACGGCACGGTCGTGGTCACCGCGACGGATGCGGCGGGCAAGACAACCACCGTGTGTGCCGCGACGAATCCGACGGCCGACGAACTCGGCTGGAGCTGCACCGCCACCGCTGTGCCGAACGGAAAGAAAGTCTCCCTCGTCGCCACCCAGACTCTCGCGGCGGATTCCAGCACGACGTCGACGAGCATCACCCTCAGCGTGCTCGGCGCCCCGAGCCTCGACGGCGCTGGGTCCTTCGTCACGCCCGGGATAGTGTCCGGCGGCGCCATCACCGGCAACTTCGTGACGGTCACGGTGTCGAATCCCTCGGCCGCGGGCTGCACGTCCGGAGTCGTGAACGGCTACTGGTCCTGCAGCATCAAGGCGCCATCCGGAACCTATACGGTCACGGCACACCAGTCGTGGACCTCGGGAAGCACGCAACACTCCGAGGAGTCCGCGCCGCAGCACGTGACCGTGGACAAGGACAGGCCCGCCCAGCCCGTCGTCACCTCCCCGAAGGCCGACTCACGCGTGACCAGGCAGCCGGTGACCTTCTCGGGCACCGGTGAGACGCTCGGCTTTCTCAACGTCTACGTCGATGCGAGCCCGGTGTGCGGCGCGAGCGTCGACGGTTCGGGGCACTGGAGCTGCTCCGCCTCCGGGATCTCGAATGGCACGCACGCCGTGCAGGCCATCCAGAGTGACCTCGCGGGCAACTTCAGCGACCCCAGTCCACCCGTGAAGGTGTACTTCGGGCCGAAGGCGGCAGCACCGCCCGTCGTGCCCCCGAAGAACACGACGCCGAACAGCCCATCGCCCGAGAGCCCCTCGCCGACCCCGACCCCGGCACCCGGATCATCCGCCCCGCCGGTTCCCTACGTTCCCGGATCGGGCGCACCGCCGCCGACGTTGCACGAGGCACTCACCAACTGGGGAACCCCCACGAGTTTCGGCACCAGACTGCCCACCCTTGCCGATACCCTCGCGGGCGGCGGATGGTGGCTGGCCCTCCCCTTCGCGCTGAGCCTGCTCCTGTTGGTGGCGCTCCCGCTTCGGCTACTCGCCTCGAGCCTGCGCGGTCGAGTGCGCCTGCCGATGACGAAACTCACCGGCAGGAACCAGCAGCCCGGGCCGGATGAGGAGCTCGCTCCGCCGAATCCGTGGCTCCTGGGTGCCGTGCCGCTTGCCGCCGCCGCGGGCTTCGTGGTGCTCGCCTCCGGGGTCAACGGTGAGGTGCGCTTCGTGCGGCTGCTCGCCGCCGTCGGCATCGGGCTCGCGCTGCTCAACGTGGTCGGCGTGGCCGTGAGTACGCGCCTGTCCGGACGGCTCCAGGGGGTGACCGGGCGGCTCAGGTTCCTGCCGTCGCTGCTGCTGGCCGCAACGCTCCTCGCGATGTTCTCCCGGTTGAGCGGCGTCAATCCGCCCCTCGTGGCCGGCGTGCTGATCGGAGTGGGCTTCGCGGGCGTGTCCGCGGCGCGTCCGCGCGGCATCGCGAACCTCGTCGAGGTGGGCTCGATCACCGTTCTCGCCACGACCGCCTGGTTCGTCTACCAGTGGTTGAGGCCGCTCGAGGGCTTCTGGGGCAATCTCACCCTCGAGATCCTGGCCACGGTGTGCCTCGCCGGGCTCGGCTCCGCGCTGGTGCTCCTGATCCCGCTCGGACGCCTGCCCGGCCGCGTGATCTTCGAGTGGTCGGCGCTCGCGTGGGCGGGCATCCTGCTCGTCGTCGCGGTACTCGCCTGGGTGATCGCGCTCGACGGAAACCTCACGAACCTCCCCACGCTCGGCGCCTTCGCGATGGTCGCGGGTGGGTTCACCGCTCTGTGCGTCGCAGTGTGGGCCTGGGTGCGCTACGTGGAGCCCGCCGAGGCGTAGTCGATGAGCGTGCCCCCGGTGGGACTTGAACCCACACTCGGACGATTTTAAGTCGTCTGCCTCTGCCAATTGGGCTACGGGGGCGGGCGCACTGCACTCGCTCCCAAAGTTTATGGGCAGGAGCGGATGCTTAAGCCTTCGGCCGCGAGGCGAACTTCTGGAAATAGGCCTGCGGGTCTTCGCGTGCCTCGAGCGAGACGATGTCGCGACGCAGCAGGAAGTTCAGGATCCAGCCCGCGAACACGCGGGTCTTGCGCTCCCACATCGGGATCGCGAGGCCGTGGTAGCCGCGGTGCATCGTCCAGGCGAGGAAGCCCGTGATGGCGATCTTGCCGGACTGGAACACACCGGTTCCGAGCCCGATGCCGGCGACAGCACCCTGGTTCTTGTGGAAGTACTCGCGCGGAAGCTCGCCACGCAGCTGCGCGGTGATGTTCTTCGCGAGCAGCTTGCCCTGGCGGACGGCGTGCTGGGCGTTCGGAACACAGAAGCCGCCGACACCACCACCCGTGAGGTCTGGGACGGCACTGACATCGCCGGCGCCCCAGGCATCCGCGACGACCCCGTCGTCGTTGATCACGCGCAGGTCGGCCTGAACGCGAAGGCGTCCGCGCTCCTCGACCGGCAGGTCGGTGCCCCGCAGGACCGGGTTGGCCATGACGCCCGCGGTCCAGACGATGATGTCCGACTCGAACGACTCGCCGGTGGACAGCTCGATTGTGCCATCCACCGCAGAGGTGAGCTGCGTGTCCAGGTGCACCTCTGCGCCGCGCTGGGCGAGGTTCTTGAGCACCCAGTGGCTCGTCTTGAGCGAGACCTCCGGCATGATGCGCCCCATGGCCTCGATGAGGTGGAAGTGCGTGTCGTCGAAGGTGAGCGAGGGGTAATACTGCAGGAGCGAGCTCGCGAAACTGCGCAGCTCGCCGAAGATCTCGATGCCCGCGAAGCCACCACCGACGACGGTCACCGTGAGGAGGCGGTCGCGCTCGGGGCCCGCGGGCAGGAGGGCCGCGCGATCGAAGTTGGTGAGGAGGCGGTCGCGAACGGCGACGGCCTCTTCGATGCTCTTCATACCGATTGCTTCATCGGCCACGCCGGGGATCGGGAAGGTGCGCGAGACAGAGCCGGCGGTGACCACGACGATGTCGTAATCCAGAGTCCAGGGCTCGCCGATTGCGGGGGTGATGGTCGCGGTCTTCGACGCGTGGTCGATGCCGGTCACGGATGCCGTGATGACGGTGGTCTTGTCGAGGTGACGACGCTGCGAGACGACCGCGTGACGCGGTTCGATGGACCCCGCCGCGACCTCCGGGAGGAAGGGCTGGTAGGTCATGTAGGGAAGCGGGTCGACGATTGTGACTTCTGCTTCACCCGGCCTCAGCTGCTTTTCGAGTTTGAGAGCTGTATAGAATCCGGCGTAGCCGCCGCCAACGATAAGGATTTTGGGCACGACGTACAATCTACTACTCGCGCCGCGCTCCCCTGAAGTTGAGAATTGCTCTACGCGTAACGAAAACGAGCAGGGTGGCGACGAGCAGGTAGATCAGAATCGGCAGACCGACGTTCCTCAGGGACTCGATCGAGGGCAGCACCGTGCCGAGCGGATTCATCGGTGCAGCCGCCTGCGTCGGCTGCGGAACCGGCGCAGTGGCACTGGCCTCGCTCGGCCCCGGAGTGGCCGCGGCACGCCGATACAGGCGGATCCACTCCTTCAGCTGGTCCGCCGGGTTCGCCTTGACGAGCGGGACATTCGCGGTCACCGCCGCAGCCGCATTCACGAGTCCGTAACCGTAGGTGGGGTTCGGCACGGTGCCGACACCCTTCGCGGTGGCGGTGAGCCGGTTGATCACGTTCCCCGCATCGAGCTTCGGATGCGCGGCACGCACGAGCGCGACGATTCCGGCCACGATCGGGGTCGCCCCGCTCGTCCCGGACCAGGTGTAGTAGCCGCCACCCGGAGCCGCACCGACCAGGTCCTCGCTCGGCGCAGACACCGCGATCGTGATGCCCTGGGACGACGCGTCGAAGCTCGCCTTGCCATTGCGGTCCACTCCGCCCACCACGAGCACCCCCGGCATCGTGGCCGGAGCGCCCACCTCGGTGGTTCCGCTCCCCCGGTTGCCCGCGGCCGCGACGATCACCACGTCGTGCTCCATCGCGTAGAGGAACGCGGAGTCCCAACTCGTCGGCCAGTCCAGCGTGTTGCGGGTGAGCGACATGTTGATCACGCTCGCGCCGTGGTCGACGGCCCAGCGCACCGCGGAGGCGATCTGGTCATCCGAGTCCACGGTGCCGACGCCGAAGCCCACCGAGATCGACAGCAGTCTCGCCTCCGGAGCGACACCGATGATGCCGTCGCCCGGGCCGTGGCCGTGGCCGGCGAGGAGCGAGGCGACCATGGTGGCGTGCTCGGACTCGCTGCCCACGGGAGTCTGGCCGTTCGCCGCTCCGACGCCCGAGACATCCGTGCCGCCCACGACGGTGCCGGTGAGGTCGGGGTGCGATCCGTCGACCCCCGTATCGATGATCGCCACGGTGACGCCAGCGCCCTTGGTGGTCTTCCAGGCCTGGCTGATGCCATAGCTGGAGAGCCAGTACTCGCGACCCCGCACGGTGTCTGCCGAGGCCGGCTGCGCCACGAGAACCAGGGATGCCGTGAGCACGGCCGTGAGCACCGAGGCGACGACCCTGCGCATCCGCTTCACCCCGCTGCCCCGGGTGGTGCCCCTGCCGCCGTGTAGTCCTCACACTCGCACACGAGCGGAGACCACGCGGCCCGCTCGAGGGCGAGATCGCCGATCGGGTTCACGCCGGGGCCCGCGGCGAGCGCGTGCCCCGCGAGCGCGTGCAGGCACTTGACCCTGGTGGGCATCCCCCCGGCGGAGATCCCTGCGATCTCGGGAACCTTGTCGATGCCGTCGCGGTCGGCGAGGTAGCTCTCATGGGCGGCGAGGTAGGCCGCGGCGAGCGCGGGGTCCTCGTCGAGCATGGCCGCGAGCTCCGGCATGACTCCGGTCGCCTCGAGGGTGGAGATGGCCGAGGTCGCCGCGGGATGGCACAGGTAGTAGAGAGTCGGGAACGGCGTTCCGTCGTCGAGCCTCGGGCTCGTGGCGACCACGGTCGGCGCGCCGCACACGCAGCGGGCAGCGATGCCGATCACGTTTCGGGCCGGCCTGCCGAGCTGGTGTGAGACGGTGTCGATGTCCGCGGCGCTCGGAGGGTCGAAGGGCGGGGTGGTCACTGCGCGCCCGCGTTGTGGCCTGTGCCCATGCCGCTGATGACGGGTGCGACGAGTTTGTCGGCGGGCGCATCCGTGAGCCCCGCGGTCAGCACGGAGGAGAGCATCGTGCGCACCCAGTCCACCCTGGTCGTCTGCAGCTTCTTACTGATCGGCTGGCCTTCTGCCGTGGCCACGGTCTTGCCGTCGTCGATCACGAGGTAGCTGTACTCCCCCGGATACACATAGTTGAGGCGTTCGCGCGCGAGAGATTCGACGTAGCTCGGGTCGTTCCACCTGGCCAGTTCGCCCTTCATGTCTTTCACCGACTGCGACTGCTGCTCCACGCTGTGCCGCAGCGACGCGAGTTGCTGCTGCTGCTGCACGAGAATGCGCAGCGAGGGGGCGAGCACCACGATGCACAGCACGACGAGCACGAGCGCGGCAATGGTGAATCCGGACAGGCGGATGCTGCGGAGCCAGTTGCCGGAGGCACCGGCGAGGTCCGGCATCTGCACGGCAACCTTCTGCGTGCGCTGATGTTGTTGCCTGGCCATGCTCCGAGCCTAAGCGAGCGTCCGGAGAATTCCGGACGCTCACTCGCGCGTCTCTGCTGGTCGACCGTGTCGCTAACGCAGGACGGATTGCGACACGCCGCGTTTTTTGGCCGGATTTTGCGGCGTGTCCCCGAATATCCGACGTTAGCTACGTCGACTGAGTTAGCCCCTGAAGCGGGGAAAGGCGCTGCGGCCGGCGTAGACCGCGGCCGTGTCGAGCTCCTCCTCGATGCGCAGGAGCTGGTTGTACTTGGCGACGCGCTCGCTGCGGGCCGGAGCACCGGTCTTGATCTGGCCGGAGTCGGTCGCGACCGCGAGGTCGGCGATCGTGGTGTCTTCGGTCTCGCCGGAGCGGTGCGACAGGATCGCGGAGTAGCCGGCGCGCTGGGCCAGAGCCACGGCATCCAGGGTCTCGGTGAGAGTACCGATCTGATTGACCTTCACGAGGATCGAGTTGGCCGCGCCGAGCTCGAGGCCCTTCGCGAGGCGAACCGGGTTGGTGACGAACAGGTCGTCGCCGACGATCTGCAGCTTGCCGCCGAGCTCCGAGGTGAAGTGCTGGTAGCCCTCCCAGTCGTCCTCCTGCAGCGGATCCTCGATCGAGACGAGCGGGTAGTTGGCCGCGAGGTCGGCGAAGTACGCCGTGAGCTCGCTCGCGGAGAGCTCTTTGCCCTCGAAGTGGTACGAGCCGTCCTTGTAGAACTCGGATGCGGCGACGTCGGTCGCGAGCGCGATGTCGCTGCCGAGCGTGAACCCGGCCTTGCCGATCGCCTCGGCGATGAGATCGAGCGCCTCGCGGTTGCTGGACAGGTTGGGGGCGAAACCGCCCTCGTCGCCAAGCCCGGTCGAGAGGCCCTTGCTCTTGAGGAGCGACTTGAGGGAGTGGTAGGTCTCGACGCCCCAGCGCAGCGCCTCGCTGAAGCTGTCTGCACCGAGCGGCACGATCATGAACTCCTGCACGTCGATGTCGTTGTCGGCGTGCGAGCCGCCGTTGATGATGTTGAGCAGCGGAACGGGCAGGGTGTGCGCGTTCGGGCCGCCGACGTAGCGGAACAACGGAAGGTCTGCGGAGTCCGCTGCGGCCTTGGCCACGGCGAGGGAGACGCCGAGGATGGCGTTGGCGCCCAGGCGCTTCTTGTTCTCGGTGCCGTCCAGCTCGATGAGCGCGGCATCCACGAGACGCTGGTCGCTCGCCTCGAAGCCCTCGATGGCCGGGCCGATCTCGTCGAGAACGGCGGAGACAGCCTTCAGCACGCCCTTGCCGCCGTAGCGGGCCTTGTCGCCATCGCGGAGCTCATACGCCTCGAACGCTCCGGTGGAGGCGCCGGACGGAACATCCGCGCGCGCGACGACGCCGTCATCCAGCAGCACTTCGACTTCGACGGTGGGATTGCCACGGGAATCCAGAATTTCGCGAGCGCCTACTGCCTCGATCAAAGCCACGGGTGATCTCCTTTATGTTTTTCTGTCGTTCTGTTCTCTGTCGTTCTAAGCCGTTGGTCATCCTACTCGGCGCCGGTTGCCGTCCCTTGACCGGTCTGGCGCGATGATGCGCCACGTTGTTATCGATGCGGCGGCTATGGCGACCGCATCGATAACGAAATCCGGCATCGTTGAAGGGCGGATGGTCAGGAGCGCTGGAGGGGTCGGAACTCCAGGTCGCCGGCACTCGCCGTCGACGCCGTCACGGTTGCGAGCTGCGCGAAACCGGATGCCGCGAGCTGTCCCAGAAGCGGCTTCAGATTGCGAGGCTTCCGCTCCAGTCGCACGCGCCTGCCCTCGGCGAGAAGCTCGCCCTTGATCGCGAGCAGGGTGTCAAGTGCGACGCCATCGTCGTAGACCAGGGCCACCGCATCCGCCGCTTCGGTCTCGGTGAGCCGCACGAGGTCGAGGATGCGCTCGAAGCCGATCGAGAACCCTGCGGCGGGAACGTCGGTGCCGAGGAAGCGGCCGACCATGCCGTCGTAGCGGCCGCCGCCGCCGAGCGAGCTCGTGGAGGAAGGGTGCGCGATCTCGAAGATCGTGCCCGTGTAGTAGCCCATTCCGCGCACGAGAATTGGTGAGAACACCACGCGGATGCCCGGAAGCGCGGCTCGGAGCGCGAGCAGTTCGCGATACACACCCTGATCGAGCCAGGCGGGGGCCCCAATTTGAGACGGCACCGTGCCGGCCAGCAGTTCCCATCCGTCGCCGCCGAGCCCGGTCAGCTGACCGCCCAGCAGCACCTCGGCAATGAGCGACGCGTCGCCGACGCCGAGTTCGGCGAGTTCGTCGACGACGCCCTGAACGCCGATCTTGTCTTCCTTGTCGAGGGCGATGAGCACGCGCTCCGCATTGGCCGGCGCGACCTTCCAATACGCGAGCAGTGCGTGCAGGATGCGGCGATCGTTGATGCGGAACGACCACTCCTCTATACCCAGGGCCTTCAGCGTGTCCGCCGTCGCCGTGAGAAGTTCGAGTTCCGCGATCGGGCCGGCCTCGCCGATGATGTCGATGTCGCACTGCACGAACTGGCGGTAGCGCCCCTTCTGCGGGCGTTCGGCGCGCCAGACCGGTGCGATCTGGATCGAGCGGAACACGGTGGGCAGCGCAGCGTGGTGCGTTGCATAGAAGCGGGTCAGCGGCACGGTGAGGTCGAAGCGGAGGCCGAGATCGGCCAGATCGAGCGCGTCGCTGGCTTCGTGCAGCTGCTCCGTAGTGAGTCCGCGCTTGAGCACTCCGAAGGCGAGCTTCTCGTTGTCGCCGCCGAGACCGGCGTGCAGGCGAGATGAGTCCTCCATGACCGGCGTCTCGATCTCGTCGAACCCGTGGGCGCGATAGACCGAGCGGATGACGGACAAGACACGTTCGCGTCGCGCCTTCTCCGCAGGAAGGAAGTCGCGCATACCGCGAGGAGGATTCACCGAACTGGCCATACCCCGATTGTTCCATGTCGCCTGCCGCCATCGTGGCCGCGTCGAAGCGGGACGCCAGGTGCAGGCGAGTGCGGGCGGCAGCCACCGCGCTTTGTGGAAGTGCCGATCTAACTCCCAGCCTCCCTTCCTAGTCTCGAAACGGTGACGTCACTCGCAGAACGAACTCGTCCGGAACGACCAGCGGCACACCGGTCGGCCGCTCCGGCATCCTCGCGCCTCACCGCACTCGACGGACTGCGCGGGGTCGCCGCCCTCGTCGTCGTGCTGCACCACCTGCTTCTCGTCGCCACGCCATTCCTCAAGAGCGCCGGTGGAACGGCACCGGGAAGCCTGTACTGGTGGATCGCCGAGACGCCCCTCAAGCTCTTCAGCGCGGGCTCCGAGGCCGTGCTCGTGTTCTTCGTTCTGAGCGGGCTCGTCGTCGCCCTGCCCGCGCTGGCGAAGAAGAGTTTCTCCTGGGCGGGCTTCCTGAGCAGCAGGATGGTACGTCTGTACCTGCCAGTCTGGGCCTCGCTCGTCATCGGGACGCTGCTCATCTGGCTGCTCCCCCGCAGCGACTCTGCCGTGACGAGCGGAACCTGGGTCGAGAACTCCAACGCGACATCCGTCGGGCTCGGCGCCCTGCTCAGCCAGGCGAGCCTGACCCGTGCCTCCTACGACGTCAACAATGTGCTGTGGTCGCTGCGCTGGGAACTGATCTTCTCCGTGCTACTCCCGCTCTTCATTGTGCTCGCCCTCGTGGTGCGCCGCTTCTGGGCGGTGGCGATCGGAGTCGCCTTCGCGCTGGGCATTGTCGGCTCGCTCCTGAACGTTGATGCGCTTCGCTACCTTCCGACGTTCTTCGTCGGCACGCTCATGGCCGTTCGCATCGACGCGATTCGTGAGTGGGCGGTTCGGCGCCGCACCCGTCCACGAGCGCGACTCTGGGGTCTCTGCCTCGTCGCGGTGTCGGTACTCGCGATCACGGGTGGGTGGATGGCGCTACCCATCGCACCCGCCGGGAGCATCCTGAACGTGGTGCTCTCCCAGCTCGCCCTGCTCGGTGCAGCGGGTCTGGTGCTCTCGGCCATCGTGGTGCGCCACGTTCACGGCGCTCTGGATTCACGCGGATGCCAGTGGCTGGGGCGCGTGTCGTTCAGCCTTTACCTCGTGCACGTGCCGATCATCGCGACGCTGAGCTTCCTGCTGGGCGATGACCACTGGTGGCTGGTGGCGCTGCTGACGGTGCCTCTTGCATTGCTCGTCGCCTGGGGGTTCAATCGCGCCATCGAGCGGCCATCCCACCATCTGGCGCGCTGGGTCTCCCGTTTCGTGGGCACGCTGATCGAGCGATTCAGGAGCACTGCCGAAGCACGGGCATGAACTCCCATGCCTCCCTGGGGTGCGGACTACGCGATGACGTCCTCGCGCGCCGCCTCCGGCATCAGGCGCCGTATGCGCTCCGCATAGGAGTGCAGCACCCGCTCGAACGCGCGCGTCGCCGCCTCCTCGTCTCCGTTGACGATGAGGTCGTGCTGCAGTCCGTAGATCGTGTTGGTGATGATGCGGGACTCGAGGTCGGCGTCATGCACCGGGACGCCCATGGCCAGAAGGGCGTCGTGGCCCACCTTGTGCCACAGTCGAAACACCTTCGGCGTGATGGGGTCATCGCCCGGATCCTGCGCCTCGAGCATGGACGCCTCGAATTCGAGCCTCTGCAGCTGGCGGTTGCGCGGCTGCACGAACCAGGCCCACGACGCGCGCAGGTTCTCGAGGTGGGTCTCCAGGTTCCCGGTCTCTGCAGCAACGGCCTCGACCACGACGTTCTGGCGGGTGGTGACCGCGCGGACGATCTCGTGCAGCAGCTCTGCACGGCTGCCGAACTGGTACACGAGGGTGTAGGTGCTCACGCCGAGCGCGCTCGCAAGCGTGCGGAAGGAGAGGGTGGCGAGGGGCTGATCGAGGAGGTGTTCGACGATTTCGTCAAGCAGGGCCTGCCGCCGTTGGGGATCTGCTGTGCGCGCCATAACATAAACATAACGCACGTTTGCACAAACGGTCGTTATGGTTATACTTGGAGAGTATGCACACCCTTGGGCAGCGTCGGGGCTGAGACTGGGGTGCATTGCTCACGTGCGGCGCGATTGCGTATCGGCACGATCAACCGGGTCAGTCGGTCGGGTAAACCGACTGCCCCCGGTCCGGTACGGCCGGTTCACTGTGAAATTTCCAGGGAAGCGGTCATGCCGAACCTGGTGCCCCCTCTATTCGGGTTAGAGGGGGCACCGCCATATTCCAGGGCTCTGCTCTTAAGCGGATTCCGCCTGTCGGATCTCGTCCTGAAGCGCACGCAGGGCCGTACGCAGTGCGCGTTCGGCGTCGAGACCGTTCGCCTTCGCGGTGGAGACGAGCGAGAGCAGGGTGGCGCCAAGCTCGGCCTCGGTGTCCACCGGGATTGCGGCAGCGACATCCGCCCCTCCGGCGCCTGCAATGCCGACCTTCTCTGCCCGCCCGAGGAGCTTGTCGGCCAGGGCGAGCGCCGGCATGGATTGCGGGATGCCGTCAAGCACGCTCGTGCGGCCCGGCTTGTCTGCCTTCTTGAGTTCGTCCCACACGGCGACGACGTCGTCCCCGGTTGTCACGTTCATCGCGGCCTTGGCCGCGTCGTCACCGAAGACGTGTGGATGCCTGCCGATCATCTTCGCGGTCATGTTGGCTGCGACATCTTCGATCGTGAAGTTCTCGCCCGGGGTGTGCGAGGCGATGTCTGAGTGGAAGATGACCTGGTACAGCACGTCGCCGAGCTCTTCGATGAGCTCGTCGCGGCCGCCTGTCTCGATCGCGTCGATGAGTTCGTAGCTCTCCTCGACGAGGTACTGCACGAGCGATTCGTGGGTCTGCTCGGCGTCCCACGCGCATCCGCCCGGCGCTCGAAGCTGGTGCAGCACGGCGATGAGTTCTTCGAGTCTGGGGTAGGTCGCGGCCATGGTTCATCCTCTCACCGTCGCTGCCACGGACGCCGCGGGCGTGTACTGCGAAACTACGCGCTGGTTGCGGCGTTCGATTCGGTGTGGATGCTGTGTCGCGGCATGGCGACGGCGGCGATTGCCGTGAGTGCTGCGGCGATCAGGACCGCGATGAAGACGGCGGATGCTGCACTCACGATGGTGGCGACATCCGTTTCGTCTCCGCCGTGGGCGGCGAAGATCGAGTTGGCGACGGCGCCGAAGATGGCGACGCCGATCGCGCTTCCGATGGAGCGGGCGAACATGTTGGTGCCAGTGACGACGCCGCGTTCGTGCCATTCGACGCTGGACTGGGCGACGATGATGCTCGGGGTTGCGACCAGGCCAAGCCCGAGTCCGACGATGAGGCAGCCGAGTGCGACGACGGCGAGCATGGGGGTGAGTGCGAACAGCGCGAGCACGAGGGCACCGAGAATGACGAACACCATGCCGATGAGTGCCGTGTTGCGGAAGCCGATGCGCAGGTAGAACCTCCCGGACAGGGAGGATGCGATCGGCCAGCCGATGGTGAGGACGGCGAGCGTGAGGCCGGCGATCGTCGGCACGACGCCGAGCGAACCCTCCAGGTAGGTGGGCACGTAGGAGGTGAGACCGATGAGGATGGCGCCGACGCCGAGGGAGATGAGTGTCGTGGTGAGCAGCAAGCGGCGGGAGAACACCCACAGCGGCAGCACGGGTTCGACCGCGCGGCGTTCGGCGAGCACGAATGCGATGAGGAGGATGCCGCCGATGATGAAGGCGCCGATGCTCTGTGGTGAGTTCCAAGCCCAGCCTTGGCCTCCTTCGAGCACCGCGAGGATGAGCAGGCTGAGCGAGACGGTGAGCAGGATCGCGCCGGTGTAGTCGATGGTGTGTCTGCGGTGCTCGACTTTCTCATGGAAGGTTCGCAGCAGCATCCACACCGCGAGGACGCACAGCGGCACGTTGACGTAGAAGATCCAGCGCCAGCTGAGGAATTGGGAGAAGACTCCCCCGAGTGTGGGGCCGACGACGGCGGAGATCGCCCAGACGCTGGCGAGGTAGCCCTGCACTTTTGCGCGTTCCGCGACCGTGTAGATGTCGCCGGCGATGGTTGCTGCCATCGGTTGCACGGCGCCGGCGCCGAGTCCCTGGAGTGCGCGGAAGGCGATGAGGGCTCCCATGCTCCAGGCGAAGCCGCTGAGCACGGAGCCGAGGAGGAAGAGGGCGATTCCGAAGAGGAGGATCGGTTTGCGGCCGATGACGTCGGAGAGTTTGGCGTAGACGGGAACGGACACGGCCTGGCCGAGGAGGTAGATGGAGAACAGCCAGGGGAACTGCGCGAAGCCTCCGAGGTCTTTGACGATCGACGGCACTGCTGTGGCGAGGATGGTGGAGTCGATGGCGACGAGTCCCGTGCTCAGCATGAGGGCGATGAGGATGGGGCCGCGTTCGGAGCGGAAGCCGACGTTGCTGGGGTCGCGCTTACTCGCGCGGTTGCCTGCGCTGCGGCGCGTGCTGCCGGTCTCGGGCGTGCTGGAACTCACGGTGTCCTTTGGGTAAAGAGTTTGTCTATTCTCCTCCTGGTTCTGGAATGGGTGTGTGCGCGGTCATCCGGCCAGTTGCCGTATTTCTGGCACGGGCAGTCGACCTCCGCGTCGTGGTGTGCGGCAGATGTCGACGGTGGAGGGCGGGATGAACCAGGGCACGTTGTCTCTGATGCGGATGCCCCAGCCGTCGCGATGCACGCGATGGTGATGCATTGAGCACAGGAGGATCCCGTTGTTCAGATTGGTAGCGCCGCCATGTGACCACCATCGGAGGTGGTGGGCTTCTGTGTGGCTCGGCGGTCTTCGGCAGCCGGCCCACGCGCATCCGTCGTCGCGTTCGGCGAGTGCGATGCGTTGCGCTCGGGTGAACAGGCGGCGTGGCGTGCCGAGGTCGAGCACTTCGCTGTTGCCGCCGAGCACGGCAGGAATGATCTGGGCATCGGCCGCGAGCCACCTGGCGGTTTTCGCGGAGATCGGTTGTTCGATACCGTCGATCTGGGCTTCGCCGAGGCCGCTGAGGAGGGATTCGAGGGTCATCCGCACGACGATGGTGGCGGCGGGCAGCGGAACCTCGACATCAGCGTTGTTGCGAGCGCTGTTGTTGCGAGCGCTGTTGCTCCGACCCGTGCGGTCGCGCGCTTTCGTGCAGGCAATGCCGTGCCTGGCGAGCTGAACCATGGCATCCGCGGCTATCTGGGTAAGGGTTCGCGGGTCGGGAAGTTCCTCGTGGGTGGTGCCGCATCCGTCGCCTGCACCGCTGCCGCTTGCCTGGCCCTCGCCTGCCCAGAATCGGGGCGCGCGGATGACGGCTCCGACGTGGGCGTCGATGGCGGCGTCGAGGTAGGCAGAGTTGAGCGGGTCGAGGTCGAGCTGGTAGCGCTTCATGCCGTTGGCGAGGATGGTGCGGCGCAGGCTTCGCCGTTGCACGAGGTCATCTTCGCGGGGTTCGATGCCGTCGACGTCGAGTGCGTCGCGCCAGCGGAGAGCGAGTTTGCGCACGATGTCGGCGGGGTTGTCACATGCGAACTCAACCAGTGCTCGTTCCGCGGCGACAAGGTGCTCGTCTTCGGCGCGGGGTGCCGCCTGGTCAAGGGCTGCGACGATGTGGTTTGCGGAGTCGATGGGTATGTGCGCGGCCAGCACTGCCTCGGCGACGAGCGGATACCGTGCCTGCATCCGCTCGCCAACGAGGCTGACGCGATCTGCCGTAGATTCGGCGACCCGGCAGATAAGATGCGCCTCGGCGAGCGTGATGTGCCCGAGGTCAGCCAGTAGCGCAGCGGGGTTGCCGCTGCCCGCCCGGATGGACAACCCGTTCAGCCCGAGCGACGACCGCGACCGCTCCACGACTTCGGCCGCAAGCCGTACGAGCTGCGCCTCGGCCTCGCGCTTCTGCGCAAAGCCGTGCGCGAGCGCCTCGAGCAGCGCGGAATCGCTCAGCGCATCGAGTGCATCGCTGTGCTGAGCGGCAGTCGCACCAGCGGACGCTTCTGCGTTCACGCGACTCTCGCTGCTCGTTTTGTCCATGGTTAAAGAGTGTCACCCACCACCGACACTCGGATGCCCAATAGTGCTCGTGACCAGCACTTCCTGTAGATAACCTCGTACAACAGCTACCTGTGGAGGGGTAGTGCTTGGTGCGCATGACGGATTGCGGGTTGGAGGTCGCCTAGTAAGGTCAGACAATAGGCCAGCGTGGACGACCAGTCAGTTGCTCGTCTACTTTTGCAGCGCGCGTAAGAGGAAATCGTGGTCAAACAGATCAATGTTGTCGGAGCGGTGATCGTAAGAGACGGCTTGATCCTGTGTGCACAACGAGGACCGGATGCGGCTCTCGCGGGCAGCTGGGAATTTCCAGGCGGGAAGATCGAGGCCGGCGAGTCACCGCGCGAGGCGCTCGTCCGCGAAATCGAAGAAGAGCTTCGCGCCGATATAACGGTTGGCGAACATGTGGCCACAACGACGCACGGCTATCCCTTTGGGGAGGTCACGTTGACCACGTTCTTTTGCGAGCTGCACTCAGAAGACCTCACGCTTACCGAACACGCAGCGATCACATGGCTACCGCCTGAGAGGCTGACCGAACTGGATTGGGCGCCCGCTGATGTTCCTGCCGTGCGGGCCATAGTCAAGCGATTTACAACGTCGTGAGTGCCGTGTCTCCCGGCGACTACGGAACATTCGGGCAGGACGTCCGCTTTGGGTATCTCGATCGAAGGCTCAGCGCTCCCCAGCAGTTTCAACCGAAGCTGGTGCTGAACAGCCCAGAGACCAATATGCTCCAAACGCTCAAGTCGGAGCTCAGACGCGCGTCCTCATTCACGTTCTCTGTCGCGTTCGTCTCCGCCGGGGGTATCGCGCAGCTGAAACAAGCACTCGTCGACTTTGTCGGAGTCGGCCGGATCATCACGTCTGACTACTTGGGGTTCAACTCACCAAGTGCGTTCGCTGAATTGCTTGCTCTACGCGACCTTGGTATCGAAGTTCGCAGACACGAGGATGGTGCATTCCACCCGAAGGGATATGTCTTTCGCGGACCACAAGGAATTACGGCAATCCTTGGCAGTTCAAACCTCACGCAGCCCGCGCTGGTGTCGAACCACGAATGGAACATTCGCGTGAGCGCCAGAAGGGAAAGCGACCTCGCCGAACAGTTCACGAATCTCCTTGATGCCGGAGTCACCCACTCCGTCCCACTAACCCCGGAGTGGGTCGAGGAGTATGCAGGCAATTGGCAACCTCCCCGCGCACCTCAAACACGGGCAGCAGCGAGCGGCCCAAATTCCGAAAACGCCCTCGGCGCGGAAATCGAACCCAACGCGATGCAGGTAGCCGCGCTGCAATCTATTGCCGCGCTCAGAGAATCTGGCGCGCGACGAGGACTCGTGATCTCTGCCACCGGCACCGGCAAGACGATGCTGGCAGCACTCGATGTCAGGGCAGCAGGCCCACAAAGGGTCTTATTCATTGCTCACCGCGAGCAAATCCTTGATCGCGCAATCAAGGAATTCCGCCGCGTGCTTGGTAACAGCAGGACGGACTACGTCAAAGTCGTCGGTTCGAGTAAAGAGTTCGATCAGCGATTTGTCTTCTCTACGGTTCAGACGCTCTCCCAGCATGAACTATTGAAGCAGATCGACCCGGACAGTTTTGATTACGTCCTGATCGACGAGGTGCACCGAGCAGCGGCACCGTCGTACCAACGACTTATCGATTACCTCAACCCAGGTTTCCTGCTCGGCCTCACCGCGACCCCAGAGCGAACCGATGGAAAGAACATATTCGAGCTCTTTGACTTCAACGTCCCCTACGAGATCCGACTCGGCCCGGCGTTGGAGCAAGAGATGCTGGCGCCGTTTCACTACTACGGGATCGCTGACTTTACTTTTGACGACGGAACCACAACGTCAGACTTCACAGCACTCTCTCGCCTGGTCGAACCTGAACGCGTCGATTACGTGCTCCAAGCCATTGAACGCTATGGGCAGGCCGGAGTCGCACCTCGTGGGCTCATCTTCTGCAGTCGCAAGGAAGAGGCACAGGCACTTTCGCGGGAGCTCAACCTGCATACGTTCCGAGGTCGGGTGCTGCGGACTGCCGCGCTGACCGGCGACGACGACGTCGCCACACGTGAACGACGTGTCCAGGAACTCGAAGCCGGCGAACTCGACTACATCCTAACCGTCGACATCTTCAACGAGGGCGTGGACATCCCGTCGATCAATCAAGTGATCATGCTTCGTCAAACCCAGTCGAGCATTATCTTCGTGCAGCAGCTCGGTCGCGGACTCCGGCATTCGCCCGGCAAAGAATACGTTGTCGTGATCGACTTCATCGGCAACTATGCGAACAACTACCTCATCCCGATCGCTCTCTTCGGCGATGACTCGCTTAACAAAGAGTCGATTCGACGCTCCCTTGTCGCTGCGGAGGAGCGCGGAGCTGTCGCTGGATTGTCTAGCATTCAGTTCGATCGGATCGCGCAAGAGCGAGTGCTGCGATCACTCGCGACCACAAAACTCGACGCCTTTCCCAACCTCAAGGCGGCCATCGAGACGGTCGGTAATCGGGTTGGAAGAACACCACGTCTCGAAGACTTCCTGCATTTCGAATCAGCGGACCCTACAGTCCTCGCGACGAGGCTGCGCAACTATCCTGCTCTTATCAGCAAGTTGTTTAAGACAGAACATGACTTGAGTACGAGCGAGCTAAACATGCTCACAGTCATCTCGAACGAAGTCCTCATAGCTCGACGGCTACACGAGGCCGTGCTGTTGAAAGCCCTGCTGGGCGGTGACGCCCTGTCACTCGACCGCATCACATCATTACTTCGTGACGCGGGCCTTCCCTACGGCGGCCACGAAGTCGACAGCGCTGTCCGTTCCTTGACGTTGGATTTCAATACGCAGCCCGAACAGTCCGCTTATGTGAACGCTCAACTTGCCGAGCAGGCGGACGACGGAGTCGTGCGAGCCTCGCCATCATTCCTAGGGTCGTACGGGGCCTCTGCTGCTTTCCGGGCCGAAGTGGATGATCTGCTCCGCACAACCATTCGTCTGGTCGTTGATCGGTATGACCTGAAAGAGCCATTCACTCGAGCCCGCCAGTATTCGCGAAAAGACGCGAGTCGGCTTCTCGGCTGGCGAAGCAATATGTCCTCGACCATCTACGGCTACCGCGTCGACAAAGAGACTCAAACCTGCCCGATCTTCGTGACACTTCACAAGTCAGATGAAGTCTCAGCGAGCACCGCTTACGAAGACGCACTCGTCGACTCGTCGACTTTGCTCTGGTACACGCGCAGCCGACGAACCATGGCAAGCGCAGAGGTTCGGGCCATAGTCGACAACGCAGTGGAGTTGCACGTCTTTGCGAAAAAGGACGATGCCGACGGCAAGGACTTCTACTACTTAGGTCGTTCCCGAGCAGAGAACGCGGAGGACACGACAATGCGCAATGGTGATTCGGTCGTACAAATGCATCTTTGTTTCGATCAGCCGATTGACCCTGGGGTTTACAACTACTTCCATCCCACCGCGACTGCGTAGGCGTGCACTCGCGCGAGGTCTGGGTCGGCGGGATGGGGTCGACCGGTGGAACCCACGTCAACTTTCCAGGTCGAAGGCCGCAGCGACTGCCTCGGTGAGCAGCGTCTCTTGCGCATCCGGGAGGAAGCCGATCTGCTTGCCCAGATTGGCCACCGGAATGGTCGTGATGTTGTCGCACGAGATCACAGAGTCATGGTCGAGACCGTTTGCCTGCCCGACCGCCAGCCCGACTTGGAGGCCCCGCACCGTAGTCGTGATTGTCGCGACCGTCACCCTGGAAAGATAAGGCCGCATGCCCTCTCCCATGAGCACGATAACGGGACGGACATTGTCCAGCGTAGCCAAGTGAACAGGACGCATCAGTCGAGATCGATCGGTTGCCGCGCGGAGTATGCGGCAAGCGAGTCCACGTCGGGATCCGGCCCGAGGCGCTTCAGGATCTCGAGGTCGTGAAGAGTACCCAGACGTCTGCACTCATACGCGCTTGCGGTCTTCGAAGGCCCACTCCGGCAATCCGATCCCGAACAGGGTGGAAAGCACCGCCGCCATCGAATAGTCGGGAGCAATCGCGATGACCTCGTCCAGGTAACGGCCCGCTCGGCTTCCCGCACCCAGAGCCCAGTTCAACCAGGCGAGCATGCAGAGCAGCGGCGGACGCTTCTCGTCGGCCAGCTGTGGAACGAGCACGAGCAGCAGGGCGATTCCCTTCTCGATGCGATCCGGGTCGGGCCGTGGGGCACTCCCCATCATGAGGTCTCCCACGTCGACATTCCCCGGATGCTCGGACGAGGCCACGAGAGCTTCTGCCGATGTCGCTCCCGCGTTCCAGATCTGATCTCCCACCTCAATGCCCGCGGCCCACTGCAGCATCATCAGATCCCGAACGGGAGGACCCTGAAGCGCGAACGCCAGCAACGCTCCGTGTTCGTCGATGGCTGCAGCATCCCAGGTCAGGGCCTCCTCGGCGAGGAGCGGAAGATCGCCCAACGGCCTGAGAACTGCGGGGAAGTCGTCGTCCGAGTCTCCGTCAACGCTCTCGATGAGGCGGCGATAGGCGTCGAGCCGCTTACGCATCCTGACCATCTCCCGAGGCGCAGCATCGGCGACCCGGCGCGGCATGTCGTTGCTGTCCGGCAGCTCGCGCAGGTCGGGCGGGATCATCTCCGTCGCGCTCGAGCCGCTGATCTCGTCGAGAGGGCGACCGCCCGCGGGAATGCTGGAGTCGAAATACGACGCCCAGCCATCGGATGCCTGGCAGAGCGACTCTCGCAGTGTGAAGCCGGAAAGCTCAAGACGCCGCGCCACAAGGTCGGCGAACTCCGCGTGCGGGATGACGGTGGAGCCCGCGAAAACATCATCGGTATAGATGACGGGAACCACCGCATCCACCCCGGGAAGCTTGCAGAGCGTGCCGATCATGCTCGTGATCATGCGCTTCTGTATGACCTTCGACGCGGCGGTCGGCAGATCGAAGCGAATCGCCCCGCAGGTGCGCTTGCCCCGAAAGGCAAGAAACACCACGCTGTTGCGCGGGACCATGTGGACCAACGAAGGAACCATGGCGAGGATGTCTGCAGGGCCGGAGGCCTTCACGATGACGGTCATGCAGGCCAGTGTTGGCCATCCGGAGCGGCCGTGGGCTCATGGCGGAGAAATTGTGGACAAGTGCGACCTGTGGAGAACCGCCCGGCGGCTCACCCCGCGATCAGGGCACCGATCGCACCGATACCGGCGAGGTGGCCGGAGCCGACCGCGAGGTTGACCTGCATGGCACCGCCCGTCTGGTCGCCCGCAGCGAAGACACCCGGCACCGTCGTCTGGCCGAAGCCGTCGACGACGAGAGCGCCCTCCGGGGTCCGCTCGCACCCGAGAGAGTCGGCGATCGCGGCGCGCTGCGTCCAGGTCTGTTGGGCGAAGATCCGCTCGAAGACCTCCTCACGGCCATCCTTATAGCTCACCCGCACGCCGTCGGCGACATCCTTGACCCCGTCGATCTCGGCGCTGTTCGACCAGTTGAGATCGTCGATCCAGTTCGGCAGCATCCCGCCCATGTGGCCCAGCCAGCCCTCGTCACCCACACCGAGCACACGCATGGCACGCGACTCGTAGCCGTCACAGAACGGGCAGTTCACGACCTTGGTGCCCCAGAGTGCGTCCAGCCCGGGAATCTCCGACGGGATGAACTGCACGCCCTGCGCCAACACGATCGTGCGCGCGGCCTGTCCGGAATCCACTCGGAAACCACCATCCACCGGCTCGATACGCTCGACCGTGCCCCGCAAAAGCGTGAACGTCGGGTACTTCCGCAGCTGCTCGAGCGCACGAGCATAGAGAGCGGATGGCGCCTCGCCGTCGTGCAGAAACACCCCACCGGCATGCGTGGTGCGCAGGTTGTTCTGCGCACCGGAATCGATGAGCAGCACGGTGCGGCGCGCACGAACCAGAACCATGGCGGCGGTGAGCCCGGCGGCCCCGCCGCCGACAACTATGGAGTCGAAATCGGTCATGGGGATAGTGTTGTCGCTTGATAACGATTCAGCAAATCAGTTTGCTGTTTTAGCAATCTTCTGGCTGGCCCGAGAGGTTCCGATACAGTCGCTGCGCGACCACTCGACCCGCGGATCCGGCCCGCGCGAGAGGTTATTCCAGCATCTCGATCGCTTGCTCCGTGCTGAGTCCGGCGATCTCTTCGTGCGATAAATCCAGTTCGCGCACGAGGCGGGCCACTTTGCTCCTTCACAGGCGCGGCAACTTGTGGGTTCTCCCCCGATTACAGCAATCCCGCTGACCCCTGACCCACAAACCCGTAGCCTCGCCCCATGATCATCGAAGCCGGCTACGACCTGTTCGAACTCTTCGCGCCCATGCTGTTCGCCAAGCACGGGTCCAAGGCGAAACGAGGAACCTGGGTCCTCGCCATGGATGAGAGCCTGCGCAACCTGCATACGACGAAGGTCGGCGGCGACGCATCCGAGGCGATCGAGAACCGCATCCCGAACATTGTCACCGCTCTGAACAAGCGCGCACTCTGCCCCGTCGCCTATTACGCGGTCGCTCACCTCGATACCCAGCTTTCTCATGACTACAGCGAGCCGTTCGAGCATTTCGCCGAAACCCTCCGACTGGCACCGGAACTGATTCAGCACGAGCTCCTGAGCATCTACTTCTCCAACGGGAAGAGCCTCTACAGTGATGGGCCGCGCTACAGCTTTCGCGACTACATCGGGTATGAGCACCTGCCGCGCACGGCCACCATTCCCGGCCCGCATGAGTGCTCATGCTCCTGCCTGGCCTGCACTCAGCACGAGGAGATGCTTCAGCGCAACCGGGAGCGCCACCGCGCTGCGACGGCGGGCGAGTCGTGATGCCGACTTCAACGGTGTACCACCAAGATAAGCAGTGGTACCATGCCTTCATGCCGACATCCCGCCGCCGATACCAGGTCACGGAGACTGAGGACGTCGCTCGCGCCCTAGACGAGGCGGCAAAGCGGTGGCCGAACGAGCCGCGATCCCGCCTCATCGTCCGCGCCATCGCGGCAGGGGGTGAAGCACTGGCGAAGGATGCCGCGCTCGACCTCCGGCTAGCAACGCTGGGGCGCCTGCGGGGAAGCTTCCCCGACGCCTACGACCCCGGCTACCTCGCAACTCTGCGCGAGGACTGGCCTGCGTGATTGTTCTCGACGCGAACATCATCATCGCTTTCGTCAACCCGAGTGACCGCCATCACCAGCATGCCGCCGAGTTGCTCGAAGAGCACGCCTCCCACGGGTTCCAGATGCATCAGCTCACCCTTGCCGAAGTGCTCGTCGGAGCCGTATGCACCGGACGTGGCAGCCAACTGCTCAATGACCTCAGGTCACTCGGTATTGTTGCGCATGAACCCGGCGCCAGCGAACCGCTGATCCTCGCTGAGCTACGCGTAACCACCGGGCTCCGCATGCCGGACTGTTGCGTACTCGCCGTCGCCCAGCTGGAAAACGTCCCACTCGCCACCTTCGACCAGCAGCTCGGACGGGCTGCGCAGAAGCTCCGAATACCGACGGTTGGGTGAGTAGTCGCGGCTGATTGGTTTCGATACGGACGCTCCGCGGTCACTCGACCAGCGAAGCGGGTGCAACAACCGCGGCACCGAAGATCGCGACGAGCAGGCCACTTACCCAGGCGATGAGCTCCGCGTCGCCCAACGCCTCGCCGTTCACGCGCGGCATCGGCACCGCGACAGCCTTAGTCTGGGCGAAGTAGCGCGCACCCGGGTACATGCGCTGCAGGCGCACCTGCACCGAGTCGGCGAGTTCGGCAGTGGCGACACGAAGGTTGGGGCCCGCAGAGACGACCTCCGACAGACCGACCTTCTGCGCCATCCGCCGCAGCTTCGAGACCTCGATCAGGCTCAGCACCTGCGCCGGCGGCTCGCCGTAGCGGTCGGTGAGCTCCTCGAGCACCTGGTCGATCTGGTCGGCGGATGCCGCCGGCGACGACGCGGTCGACAGCTTCTGGTAGGCCTCGAGCCTCAGCCGCTCGCTCTCCACGTAGTCCTCGGGGATGTGCGCGTCCACCGGAAGCTCGAGCCGCAGCTCGGTCTGCCCCTCGGCCACCTCGCCACGGAACGTCGAGACGGCCTCGCCGATCATCCGCAGGTAAAGGTCGAACCCGACGCCCGCGATGTGCCCGGACTGCTCACCGCCCAGCAGGTTTCCCGCACCACGGATCTCGAGGTCCTTGAGCGCCACCTGCATACCGGCGCCCAGCTCGTTGTTCGCCGCGATCGTCGCGAGCCGATCGTGCGCGATCTCGCCGAGTGGCTTCTCCGCGTCATAGAGGAAGTACGCATACGCACGCTCACGTCCACGACCCACCCGGCCGCGCAGCTGGTGCAGCTGCGACAGCCCGTACTTGTCCGCCCGATCGATGATGAGCGTATTCGCGTTGGCGATGTCCAGGCCGGTCTCAATGATCGTGGTGGAGACGAGCACGTCGAACTTGCGCTCCCAGAAGTCCACCATCACCTGCTCGAGCACGTGCTCGGGCAGCTTGCCGTGCGCCACCGCGATGCGAGCCTCCGGCACGAGCTCCGCCAGCTGCGCTGCGACCCGATTGATCGACGACACCCGGTTGTGCACGAAGAACACCTGGCCCTCGCGCAACAACTCACGGCGAATCGCAGCCGCCACCTGGCGGTCGTGATACGGACCGACAAAGGTGAGAATCGGATGCCGGTCCTCCGGTGGCGTCGCGAGCGTCGACATCTCGCGAATGCCCGTCACCGCCATCTCCAGCGTGCGCGGGATGGGCGTGGCCGACATCGCCAGGATGTCCACGTTCGTCTTCAGCTTCTTCAGCGCGTCCTTGTGCTCCACCCCAAAACGCTGCTCCTCATCGATGATGACGAGGCCCAGATCCTTGATGACGATGTTGCCCGTGAGCAGGCGGTGCGTCCCGATGACCACGTCGACCGAGCCATCCGCGAGCCCCTCGATCGTCTCCTTCGACTCCTTGTCGGTCTGGAAGCGGCTGAGCGCGCGCAGGTGCACCGGGAAACCCGCGAACCGCTCCTGGAAGGTCTCCATGTGCTGCTTGACGAGCAGCGTGGTCGGTACGAGCATGACCACCTGCTTGCCGTCCTGCACCGCCTTGAATGCTGCACGCACCGCGATCTCGGTCTTGCCATAGCCGACGTCGCCCGAGATGAGCCGATCCATCGGGATGGCCCGCTCCATGTCGGCCTTCACCTCGTCGATCGTGGTGAGCTGGTCTGGAGTCTCGGCAAAGGGGAACGCGTCTTCGAGCTCCTGCTGCCACGGGGTATCTGGCGGGAAGGCGTGACCTTTTGACGCCATGCGCGCCGAATACAGCTTCACCAGTTCGACAGCGATGTCGCGAACGGCCTTGCGTGCACGGCCCTTCGCCGCGGACCAGTCGCTGCCGCCCATCTTGCTGAGCGCGGGCGCCTCGCCGCCGACGTAGCGGGTGAGCAGGTCGAGCTGGTCGGTCGGCACGTAGAGCTTGTCGCCCGGGTAGCCGCGCTTCGATGGCGCGTACTCGATCAGCAGGAACTCGCGTTCCGTCTTCACCGGATTGCGCCCACCGCTCGACACCTGCCGCTTCACGAGCTCGACGAACCTGCCGATGCCGTGGGTCTGGTGCACGACGTAGTCGCCGGTCTTCAGCTGCAACGGGTCGACCACGTTCTTGCGACGCACGGCGAGCTTCTTGACCTGCCTCGCGTCGTACCCGACTGCGCGACCGTAGAACTCGCTCTCGCTCAGCACGGCGAGCTTGACCTCCGGCAGCTCGAAGCCGTGTTCTACGGATGCCTTGAGCAGGTACGCGACGCCTGCTTCGGCATCCATCGGCAGCTCCTCGACCACGCGGGCCGCGTATCCGTGCTCGCCGAGGGCCTCGGCCGCGCGCCCCACGAGGCCGGTGCCCTGCGCCACGATCACGACGGTCCAGGCATCCTTGAGCAGCTCGCCGACGTAGTCGATCGCGCCGTTCGCCTGCCCCTGGAAGCTCGGCACGGTCGTGGCGTCGATGCGGATGTAATGCTCGCCGTCGCGGAGCTCGCTGGTCTCGCCGATCTCGGCCACCGCACCGGGGTCTGCGAGCGAATCGGCGCCGCTGTCGAAGCTGCTGAAGGTCCACCACGCGCGGTCCCCCGCCGCGAGCCGCAGACGATCGAGGGTGAGGAAGTCGCCGGAGTCCAGGTCGATCGGCGCCTCGGCTCCGACCGTGGCGGCATTCCAGGCGGCGGCGAGGAACTCGCGGTTGGTCTCGACGAGGCTCACGGCGCGGCTCGCGACGCGCTCCGGTGCGAGCACGGCGATCGCCGCATCCGCGGGCAGGTAGTGGGTGATCGGCACGAGCCGGTCGACGAGCGCGGGAGCGAGCGACTCCATGCCGTCCACCGGGATGCCCTCGGAGATCTTCGCGAGCATCTGGGCGAGGCTCGGGAACTCGTGCTGCATCTCGCGAGCGTGTTGGCGCACCTCGTCGCTGAGAAGCAGCTCGCGGCTCGGCAGCAGCTCGATCTCGGTGATCGGCTCGGGAAGCGAGCGCTGATCCGCCACGGAGAACTGGCGGATCTGCTCCACCTCGTCACCGAAGAAATCCACTCGCCACGGATGCTCGGCCGTCGCCGAGAACACGTCGAGAATCCCGCCGCGCACCGCGAACTCGCCGCGCCTCGTGACCATGTCGACGCGGGTGTAGGCGAGGTCGACGAGCTGCGCCGACAGCGTGCCGAGGTTGTAGCCGCGACCGCCTGCGAGGAGGCCGACCGGCGGAACACTTGTGAGGTTGTCGGCGAGCGGCTGCAGCGCGGCCCGCACGGAGGCGACGATGATGACCGGATGCTTCGCCCGCTCGGCAGGAGAGTTCTGCTCCCAGCGCTGCAGCCTTCGCAGCGCACTGATGCGCTTGCCCACGGTCTCGGCGCTCGGGCTCAGCCGCTCGTGCGGCAGGGTCTCCCAGGCCGGGAACTCGATGATCTCGGCGTTCGGCGCGACGCTCGCGAGGGCCTCACGCAGGGACTCCGAGTCGCGACCGGTTGCGACGATCGCCAGGAGCGCCTGCGGACCCTTCCGCGCCTCCAGGAGGCCCGTGATGAGGGGCGCGCGCAGCCCTTCGACGAGGGAGAAATCCGCGCTTCCGGAGGCGTATCCGAGGGCGTTGTGCACCGTTCGGGCGCGCGAAAGTGCAGGAATTAAGCCCTCGAGTATCACCGGATGAGTCTACGCGACGGCTGTGACCCAGGATTTTCGCTGCCGGAGACACGGGGTCGTCACCACTGGAAAGGAGGAGAAACCGCGGCTGCGAGACGAAAAACTCCTCCATTCCGCGCTGATCCGCAGAAATCTCCTCCAACCCTGCCCGGCGGCAGCTCAGTCGGCGGCGGAGGTGTGCACGCGCAGCTGGGCCGCCGTGAGGCCCTCGCCAGCGATCTGCTCGACCGCATCGGCGGCATCCGAGAGCAGGTTCGGCAAAACCTTGCGTTCCTCAGCGGAGAAGTCACGGAGCACGAAGTCGGCCGCGGGCATCCGTCCGGGCGGGCGCCCTACACCGATGCGCACCCGCGTGAAGTCTGGCGTGCCTATCGCCGCGATGATGTCGCGCAGGCCGTTGTGCCCTCCATGCCCGCCGCCGAACTTCAGGCGCAGGGTGTCGAAGGGGATGTCGAGCTCGTCGTGCAGCACGATGAGCCGAGACGGGTCGAGCGAGAAGAATCTCAGCAGGCCGGCGACGGCACCACCGGAGAGGTTCATGAAGCTGTTCGGCTTGGCCAGGATGAGCCGCGGGCCCTCGAGCCCGCTGCGCGACTCCGCCACGGTGGCGCCGGCCTTGTGCGACTTGAATGTCGCCGAGGCACGATCGGCCAGCTCGGCGAGCGCCATCTGCCCGACGTTGTGACGATTACCCGCGTAGTCGGGCCCGGGGTTGCCGAGCCCGACCACGAGCCAGTGTTTACTGTCCACCGTTGACGCGGAGAGTGATTACTCCGCTTCCGCCTCTTCTGCTGGTGCAGCCTCTTCGGCAGCCTCTTCGGTCTCGGCGACCTCACCCAGGTCCTGGGCCTGCGGGATGACGATGTCGACCACGAGTGCCTCGGGGTCGGAGATCAGGGTCGCACCCTCCGGCAGCGGAACGTCCTTGGCGTAGACGCGGATACCGGCCTCTGCACCCTCGATGTCGACCTCGACGCGCTCCGGGATGCTCGTGGCCGAGACCTCGAGCAGCAGGCGCTGGGCGTCGAGCTCGTACACGGTGCCTGCGGCGGACTCTCCCACGAGGTGCACCGCGACCTCGACCTGCACCTTCTCGCCCTTGCGCACGACGACGAGATCGAGGTGCTCGATGATCTGGCGCACCGGGTCCTTCTGCACATCCTTCACGAGCGCCAGCTGGATCTTGCCCTGGATGTCGAGCTCGAGCACCTGGTTCGCCTTGCGGATGATGAGCGCGGTCTCGTGCCCGGGCAGCGTCACGTGCTGCGGCTCGGTGCCGTGCCCGTAGATGACGGCGGGGATCTTGCCCGCGGCGCGGATCTTGCGAGCCGCTCCCTTACCGAAGCTCTCGCGCGCCTCGGTCACGAGGTGGTTGGCGCTTTTCTCAGCCATGCTGTTCTCCTATCGGGGCCGGGGCCCACGTGATTGTTTTCAACTCGAACGCATCGGCAGTGAATACAACACTGCAGCGTGAGGAAGACGTGCACCCAGGGGATTTCTCCCGACAGGCCCTGCCACTCCACCGCGTCGATCACGGAATCACCGGGTGATTCCCTCGCCGAAGTTCAGGGGCCAGCTTAGCCCAAGCCAGCCAGTACCGCATCGACGATCTGGTCTGGCGTCTGGTCGATCGACACCCTGAAGCCCGGCTCGTCCGCCTGGAGCGATTCGAGCGTCGCCAGCTGCGAGTCGAGCAGCGAGGTCGGCATGAAGTGGTCGCGCCGCTGGCTCATCCGCTCTTCCAGCAGGGCGCGCGAGCCGTCGAGCTCGACGAAGACGGCTCGAGGCTCCCGCGCGAGAATCGCCTCGCGGTAGACACGCCTGAGCGCGGAGCAGGCGATCACGAGGCCGGTCGCCTCTGCCTTCGTCAGGGTGTCACCGACCGTCGCGAGCCAGGGCCAACGATCCTCGTCGTTCAGCGGATGCCCGGCCGCCATCTTCTCGACGTTGGCCTGCGGGTGCAGGTCGTCCGCATCCACGTACGGCACGCCGAGCCTCTCGCCGAGAAGCGCACTCACCGTGCTCTTGCCGGAACCGGAGACCCCCATGACGACGATGAGCGGCTTCGGAGAACTCGACATGCCTACAGGGTATCGGGTGCTACTACTTCACCTGACCGGTGGCCCGCAGCTGCGCCCAGCCCGGCCCGTCGGGGTAGGTCCATTTCTCGATCGACTCCCGGCGGATCTCCGCGCTGGTGCCCGGGTCGACCGGGGCGGCGTAGTTGCCGTTCACGAGTCGCGCCGGGGAGACGAAGTGCTCGTGCAGGTGGGCTATGTATTCGATCATGCGGCCCTCGCGGCCATCCGTCTTCCAGCCAGAGACGACCGCGTAGTCGAAGAAGGAGAAGTGTTGCACGAGCTCGCACAGGCCGGCACCGCCGGTGTGCGGGCAGACCGGGATGTCGAACTTCGACGCGAGCAACAGGTTCGCGATGTTCTCGTTCGGCCCGGCAACCCGCGTCGAGTCGATCTGCATCGCATCGATCGCGCCCACCTGCAGCAACTGCTTGAACACGATGCGGTTCTGCACGGCCTCGCCAGTGACCACCCGGGTCGGAGCGATGGCTTTACGGATGCGCGCGTGGCCGAGGATGTCATCCGGGCTCACCGGCTCCTCCACCCAGTAGAGGCCGAACTCCGTGAGCGCGGTGATCCAACGAATCGCCTCGTCGATCTCCCAGCGCTGGTTGGCGTCGATCGCGAGCCTGAAGTCGGGCCCGACAGCCTCGCGGGCCAAGCGCAGGCGGCGCTTGTCGTCGTCGAGATTGCCCGCGACCTTCATCTTGATCATGTGGAACCTGAGCTCGAGCGCCTCGCGGATGAGTCGCAGCATCTTCTCGTCGCTGTAGCCGAGCCAACCCGGGCCGGTCGTGTACGCCGGGAAACCGTTCGCCTCGAGTTCGGCGATGCGCTCCTCTTTGCCCTCCTGGCCCCTGCGAAGGATCTCGAGCGCGTCCTCCCTGGAGAGCGCGTCGGTGATGTGGCCGAAGTCGACCACGTCGACGAGTTCCTCGGGCGTCATCCGGGCGAGCAGCTTCCACAGCGGAAGGCCCGCGCGCTTCGCCTTGATGTCCCACAGGGCGTTCAGCACCGCGCCCGCGGCCATGTGGCTGACGCCCTTCTCCGGCCCGATCCAGCGGAACTGCGAATCGTGCACGAGCAGCCGCGACACCTCGCCGAGGTGGTTGAGCATCCACTCCACCGGCTCGTCGGGCAGGAGCTTCGCGACGGCCTGAATCGTGTAACAGAGCACGTCATTGCCCCGGCCGCCGGTGAAGACGAAGCCGTGGCCCTTGGGCCAGGACGGGTCATCGACGGTGATCGTGAGATACGCCGCCGAGTGGTCCGGGTCGACGTTGACGGCGTCTGAGCCGTCGAGTTCGAGGGAGGTGGGAAAGCGCACGTCGTGAACCGTGAGCGAGGCGATCTTAGGCATTTCTGTCATCCATTCGATGGTCGTGGCGACGCGATCAGGCGCCGCACTTCGGAAAGCTGGTTCACGACGGCGTCGCGAAATTCAGTGGAGTCTGCGAGTTCGGCCGGCACGATCCGGCGAAGGCCGAAGACGCGGGACACGACCGCCTGCGGGTCGTTCTCGAGCGCGTCCGCGGAGCCGACGGCCGCGCCCAGCTCCGCGGCCATCGGATCGTCGAGCGTCGGCCCGCCGGGCAACAGCGTCGAGGCGACGAAGGCGATCCACGCGGCGATCGCGAATGCGAGGCCCTGCGGCAGCGACCCGGCGTGAAGGCGCTCGAGAGCCGTCACCATGATGCGGTTGGGCAGCTTCTGCGAGCCGTCCATCGCCACCTGCAGGGTCGTGTGCGCGAGCGCCGGGTTGGCGAAGCGGGCGAGCACGGAATCGCGGTATTCGGCGAGATCGAGGCCGGGCAGGCTCTCGAGCGTGGGCAGGATGTCGTCGTTGAGCATCCGCAGGGCACGCTCGCGAATCGCGTCATCCACGACGGTCTCCGCGATGGTCGCGTGACCGCTGAGGTTGCCGAGGTAGGCGAGCAGGGAGTGAGTGGCATTGAGCACCCGCAGCTTCGCCCGCTCGAAGGGCATGACGTCGGCCGTCATCGTGACACCGGCGAGCTCCCAGGCGGGGCGCGAGTCGGCGAAATCGTCTTCGACGACCCACTGCGAGAACGGCTCGGCCACCACGAGCGCCTCGTCGCTCAGGCCGAGCAGTCCGAGCGCCACTTCCTGGTCTGCGGCAGTGACGGCCGGGGTGATGCGGTCGACCATCGACGACGGATAGCGCACCGAGTTCTGCAGCCAGTACGCAAAGGCGGCAGAGCCGTCGACAACAGCAGCCTCTTCGACCGCGGCAGCCCAGGAGAGCACGACCTTCTTCACCATCTCGCCGTTGTGCACGACGTTGTCGCAGGAGAGCACCGTGAACGGTCGACCGGACGTGCGGAACCGGCGAGCGAGCCCGCGCACGAGGAGTCCGATGGCGGTGCGCGAGGGATGCCCTGCGCCGTCTCCACGCAGTTCGCCCGCGACGAGTTCGACATCCTCGCTCACCCCGGCGATGCCGAGGTCGACCGTTCCGTCCGCCGCGCGCAGGTAGCCCTTCTCCGTCACGGTCAGGGTCGCGAGGTGAGTGGTGTCGCTCGCGAGCGCCTCGAGCACGCGCTCGGAGTCCCGGCCGGGCCAGGCCACCTCGCGCACCGCGCCGACGATGCGCAGCGAGGTCGTATCGGCATCCTTCTGCAGCACGCCATAGAGGCAGTCCTGCGGCCGCAGCTGTCGCACCACGGCATCCGTGCGCCCCGTCACGCCGAGGATGCCCCAGCCCGTCTCCCCGGATGCCGCCGCGGCGTCCTCGGTGAAGACCGCCTGGTGGCTGCGGTGGAACGCGCCGATACCGAAGTGGACGATGCCGATCGACACCGTCGCCGGGTCGAGCACCGGCGCGGTGACCGAGGTGCCGGGGCCCGCGGCCGCGACGGATGACAGCGTGGCCGATGACAGCGTGGCCAACGACAGTCGCTGGGGTGACACATGTGCTCCAAAGGTGGAAGAAGACGAGAGGGCGGATGTCAACGTTCAGAAGCTGTTTCCGAGACAGCCTCGGCCGCCTCGGCCTTCTCTCCCCCGGCTGATTCCCCCTGCGACGTACCGACGACCCCGGTCGACTGCCTCACTACGAGTTCGACGGGAAGCTCGATCGCCGGGCGGGTGGGCAGGTCTCCGGTCTCGAGCGCGTCGAGCAGCGTGTCCACGCTCATCCGCCCCATCTGCACCCTCGGGAGGTCGACGGTCGTGAGATTCGGCCAGACGAAGGTGGAGACCGCCACGTTGTCGAAGCCGGTGACGCTCATGTCGAACGGGGCGGAGAGGCCACGCTGGCGCAGGCGGTCGATCAGACCGAGCGCCATGATGTCGTTGTACGCGACCACCGCGGTCGCGCCGCTCGCGATCGCGAGGTCGCCGGCGTGCACTCCACCCGAGAAGAAGGGTGCGAAGTTGCCGAGCTCGATGAGCTCGAGGCTCGAATCGGAGGACGCGACGTCACGGAAGGCCTCGACGCGTTCGGTGTTCGACCAGGAGCGCTCCGGGCCCGCCGCGTAGGCGATGGTGCGATGGCCGAGCGCGACCAGGTGCTTGAGCACCGCGCGCATCCCTCCCCCGTTGTCGAAGGTGATCGACGGGATGCTCTTGAGATACCGGTTGGCCAGCACGAGCGGCGTCTCGCCCGAGAGTTCGAGGATCTCCTCGTCCGCGGCACGGGGCGAGCAGAGGATGACGCCGTCGACCTGCTTGGTGAGGCTGCGCACGACCTCCGCCTCCACGGTCGAGTCCTCGTCGGTGTCCGCGACGAACACGGCGTAGCCCGCGGCTCGCGCCCTGGCCTGCACACCCTTGCAGACGGAGCCGAAGAAGGGGTTCTCGAGGTCGGGAACGACGAGGCCGAAGCTGCGCTTCCTGCCCGTGATGAGCGAGCGTGCATTGTTGTTGACGCGGTAGCCCATGCGCTGGGCAGTGGCCTGCACGTGGAGTCTCGTGGCCTCGGCAACCTGCTCGGGCGAGGCGAGTGCGCGGGACACCGTCGAGATCGAGACACCGGCCTCACGAGCAACGTCGCGGATCGTCACAGCCATGCTCACACCACCTCGTACGGATTCGGGTCGGCACTCCTGTGCCTCGTGTAGGACATTCTGCAAACCTTTTCAGTGTTTCGTCAAGGGGCAATCCCAAAAAACTTCTGAACTGGCTAGCACACGAGAACTGAGACGTGACTTTCCCGTGATTCTAGGTTTATAGTTGCGGATGAGCGGCACTCTCATCGGGAGACGCGCCTGAAACATCATGCGATTTTGTTTCAGTCCAGCCGTGTTTCACCGAGGAGGCGAATGTGGCCACAGGACCCTGGACGCTGCACCCGGACCGAGCATTACCGGCCGAGGCGACCCAGCGAGCCATCGCAAGGGAGATCTACGGACACACCGCAGCGCTGCCGCTCGTCTCGATGCACGGGCACATCGAGATCGATGCGATCCTGAACAACGACGGGTTCGGCGACCCGACGGAACTCTTCGTGATCCCCGACCACTACCTCACGAGGATGCTCGTCTCGCAGGGCTTTCGCAGCCAGGACCTGGGTGTCCCCTCGCTCGAGGCGAACGTGGCCGTCGAGACCGATCACCGGCTCATCTGGCGCACGGTGTGCGAGAACTGGAAGCTGTTCCGCGGCACCCCCACCCGCTACTGGCTCGAGCACGAGCTCGTGGAGATCTTCGGCGTCACGGTCGAGCCCGCAGCCTCGACGGCGGACGAGATCTATGACCAGCTGCTGGACGCGCTCGGGCGACCGGAGTTCCGCATCCGCCCGCTGTTCGACCACTTCAACATCGAGATCCTGAGCACGACGGACGCACCGGATGCCGACCTCGCCTCCCACGCGGCGCTCGCGGCGGAGTGGGGCGAGCGCGTCGTGCCCACCTTCCGCCCGGACGCGCTGTTCTACCCGGATCGCGCCAGCTGGACCAGGGGCATCCGCGCGCTCTCGACCACCAGCGGCATCGACATCACCGACTACGCGAGCTTCCTCGACGCGCTTCGTCAGCGTCGTGCGGCCTTCGCCGCGGCGGGCGGACGCGCGAGCGACCACGGCCACCTCTCCGCAGACACCACGCCGTTACCCTCGGCCGAGGCACAGCGCATCTTCGACGCGGCGCTGCACGGGCAGGCCGACGCGGCCAGCGCATCCGCCTTCGCCGCGAACATGCTGTTCGAGACGGCACGGATGTCGCTCGACGACGGTCTCGTCATGCAGCTTCACCCGGGCGTGCTGCGCAACCACTCGAGCTCCGTGCTCGCGAATGTCGGCGAGAACCAGGGTTTCGACATCCCGGCGACGGTCGAGTTCACGCGATCGCTTCGACCGCTGCTCGACGCCTTCGGGCACGACCCGCGCTTTCGCATGGTGCTGTTCACCGTGGACGAGACCGTGTACTCGCGGGAGCTCGCCCCCATCGCCGGTGCCTATCCGTCGATCAGGCTCGGGGCACCGTGGTGGTTTCTCGACTCCCCCGGCGGCATGGCCAGGTTCCGTGAACTCACCACCGAGACCGCGGGCTTCTACAACACGAGCGGCTTCGTGGACGACACCCGTGCCTTCGCGTCGATCCCGGCCAGGCACGACCTGGCCAGGCGCATCGACGCCGGCTTCCTGGCAAAACTCGTCGCCGAGCATCGCCTCGGACACGACGAAGCCATCGAGACGGCGATCGACCTCAGCTATACCCTTCCCCTGCAGGCATACGCGCGTCGCAACTGACGCCGCCATCGATCCGAAAGCGAGAACATCGTGAGCACCATCGACCGCGTCGAAGTGCTGGTCACCAGCCCCGGCCGCAACTTCGTGACCCTCAGGATCACCACCTCGGACGGCGTCACCGGTCTCGGCGATGCGACTCTCAACGGGCGAGAACTCGCCGTCGTCTCCTACCTGAGCGAGCACGTCGCGCCCATCCTCATCGGCCGCGACCCGCAGAAGATCGAAGACACCTGGCAGTACCTCTACCGAGGGGCGTACTGGCGTCGTGGCCCCGTCACCATGGCCGCGATCGCCGCGGTGGATGTCGCACTCTGGGACATCAAGGGCAAGGTCGCGGGCCTGCCGGTCTACCAGCTGCTCGGCGGCGCCTCCAGGACGGGCGCGCTCGCCTACGGGCACGCATCCGGCTCCGACCTGCCCTCGCTCTTCACTTCGATCCGTAACCACCTCGAGGAGGGCTTCCAAGCCATTCGCGTGCAGACCTCGGTGCCCGGCCTCGGCCAGGTCTACGGGGTCGCCACCGACCAGAAGCCCGGTGCGCGCTACGACTACGAGCCTGCCGGGCGCGGCCTCGCCCCCACGGAAGAGGAGTGGGACAGCAGGGCATACCTGCACCACATCCCCACCGTGTTCGCGGCCGTGCGCGAGGAGTTCGGCTACGACTTTCCGCTGCTGCACGACGGGCACCACAGGCTAACCCCGAACCAGGCGGCCATCCTCGGCAAGTCGCTCGAGCCCTACGACCTGTTCTGGCTCGAGGACTGCACCCCGGGCGAGAACCAGGAGGGGCTGCGACGGGTGCGCTCGCAGACCACGACACCACTCGCCATAGGAGAGGTCTTCAACACGGTCTTCGACTACCAGACGCTCATCACCGAGCAGCTCATCGACTACGTGCGCAGCGCCGTCACGCACACCGGCGGCATCAGTGCGCTGAAGAAGATCATGGACTTCGCAGGCGTCTACCAGATCAAGTCCGGCTTCCACGGGCCGACCGACATCTCGCCCGTGGGCCAGGCTGCGGCGCTGCATCTCGACATCGCCATCCACAACTTCGGCATTCAGGAGTACATGAAGCACTCGGACGATACGCTGAACGTGTTCCAGACCAGCTACACCTTCGCGAACGGCTTGCTGTACCCGGGCGACAACCCGGGCCTCGGAGTGGACTACAACGACGAACTTGCGGCAACCTTCGAGTACACACCCGCGTACCTGCCGGTCAACCGCCTCACGCTGGACGGCACGATTCACGACTGGTAACCAGCCCTCCAAGGAGCTCCCATGACCGCATCGACGAGACTCGAGCCGTCGACCCTGCTGCGCGAACACCCCATCATCGCGGTGCTTCGCGCGCGCGATGCCACCGACTACGACGCGGTCATCGACGTGCTCGTGGAGAACGGCGTGCATTCGGTCGAGCTGACGCTGAGCACGCCGAACACCTTCGAGCACCTGCCCGCGCTCGTGGCGCGCGGCGGGGCGGATGTCGAGATCGGTCTGGGCACGATCACCACGGTCGGGCAGGCCCAGCGCGCCATTGACGCCGGCGCCACCTACCTCGTCACACCGATCACGCGGCTGGATATCGTAGAGCTCGCCGTACGCAACGGCATTCCGGTATTCCCCGGCGGTCTCACCCCCACCGAGCTGTACTCGGCCTGGGAGGTCGGCGCGACCGCGGTGAAGATCTTCCCGGCCGAGACCGTCGGTCCGCAATACGGCTCGCATCTGCGCGGGCCGTTCCCCGAACTGCAGTTCGTGCCCTCCGGCGGCATAACGCTTGCGGATATCCCGCTCTGGCTTCACGCCGGTGCCACCGCCGTGAGCCTTGGGGGTCCACTCATCGGCGACGCGCTCAAGGGCGGATCGCTCGCCGCACTGGCCGACCGCTGCACCGCCGCCGTCGAGGTGGCACAGAAGACCATCGCATGAGCGGCGTCGTCACGTTGGGCGAGACCATGGCTCTCATGGGCTCCACCGGATTCGGCCCACTGTCGCACGAGCGCACGATGTCGCTCGGCATCGGTGGCTCGGAGAGCAACGTCGCGATCGGCCTCAGCCGCCTCGGCACCGAGACGACCTGGATCGGCAAGGTGGGAACGGATCCCCTCGGTGACCTCGTGCTCAGGGAACTCGCGGCAGAGGGTGTTCGCGTGCTGGCCGTGCGCGACCAGGAGGCGCCGACCTCCCTCATGGTGAAGGAACGGCGTACGAGCACCGACACGCGCGTCTGGTACTACCGGAAAGCAAACGCGGGAGGGCGTCTTCGCATCGACGAGGTCGACTTCGACGTCATCAGGAACGCGAATCTCCTGCACCTCACCGGCATCTCGCCGGCGCTCTCAGACGGGATGGCCGAGACGACCTTCGAGGCGATCCGCGTCGCGAAGGAGGCGGGGGTCCCGGTGTCGTTCGACCTGAACTTCCGCAGCAAGCTCTGGTCTCGTGAACAGGCTCGCGAGACCTACCGGCGCATCATCCCGCAGACGGACATCGTGTTCGCCGGCGACGACGAGGCGTCCATCGCCGTCGGCGAGGCGGAGGCTCCAGTGCATTTCGCGCACGAGCTGGTCACGCTCGGCGCCGGGGCAGCCGTGGTCAAGCGCGGTGCCCACGGGGCGGTCGCGGTCGTCGACGGCAAGGAGTACGAGCGCGAGGCCATCCGAGTGAATGTCGTGGACACGGTCGGCGCGGGCGACGCCTTCGTCGCGGGCTACCTTGCCGAGCACCTTCTCGGAGCGGATGTCGACGCCTGCCTCCAGACGGCGGTCACGACGGGCGCATACGCGTGCCTCGTGCCCGGCGACTGGGAGGGTGCACCGCGCCGCCACGAGCTCGCCCTGTTGAACGGCGAGGAGCCGGTCAGCAGGTAGGCCAATTGCGTAACCAACTTTCACCAGCATCCCGCTGGCTCTAGCCTGTACGTGCGGAAGAATCATCCGCCCGCACGATCCCGACCTCACGATCCCGACTTTTCAGGAGAGACAATGCCAGACACCGCCACAGCAACTGCGAACATCGGGGTCATCGGGCTCGCCGTCATGGGCTCGAACCTGGCACGCAACCTGTCGAGCCGCGAGGGCAACACCGTCGCCGTCTACAACCGCTCCCCCGAGCGCACCGACCTGCTGCTCGAAGAGCACCCGGATGAGGGTTTTGTCGCGGCGGGGAGCATCGAGGACTTCGCCGCGTCGCTCACCAAGCCGCGCACCGCGATCATCATGGTGCAGGCGGGCAAGGGAACGGATGCGGTCATCCAGCAGCTCTCCGACGTGTTCGAGCCGGGCGACATCATCGTCGACGGCGGCAACGCCAACTTCCAGGACACCATCCGTCGCGAGAAGGCGCTGCGCGAGAAGGGCCTGCACTTCGTCGGCGTCGGCATCTCCGGCGGCGAGGAGGGCGCGCTCAAGGGTCCGAGCATCATGCCTGGCGGCTCCGTCGAGTCGTACAAGACCCTCGGCCCGATCCTCGAGTCGATCGCCGCGGTCGTCGACGGCGTTCCCTGTGTCACCCACATCGGCACCGATGGTGCTGGCCACTTCGTCAAGATGATCCACAACGGCATCGAGTATGCAGACATGCAGCTCATTGCCGAGGCCTACGACCTGCTGCGCAACGTCAGCGGCCACGAGCCCGCCGCCATCGCCGATGTCTTCGAGACCTGGAACTCGGGCGACCTCGAGTCCTACCTGATCGAGATCACCGCGGAGGTGCTCAGGCAGGTCGACGCGAAGACCGGCAAGCCCTTCGTCGACATCGTGCTCGACCAGGCCGGCTCCAAGGGAACCGGAGTCTGGACCGTGCAGAACGCACTCGACCTCGGCGTTCCCGTCGGCGGCATCGCCGAGGCCGTCTTCGCGCGCGCCGTCTCGAGCCACCCGGAGCAGCGCGAGGCCGTGCAGGCGATCGTCGAGAGCCGTCCGGATGTCGTGGCCCCCGCCGCAGGAACGTCCTTCGAGGATGACGTGCGCGCCGCGCTCTACGCCTCCAAGGTCGTCGCGTACGCGCAGGGTTTCGACGCCATCATCGCGGGAGCCGAGAAGTACGGCTGGGACATCGACAAGGGCGCTGTCGCCACGATCTGGCGAGGCGGCTGCATCATCCGCGCGCAGTTCCTCAATCGCATCGTCGAGGCGTACGCCAACGACGCGACAATCCCGTCGCTGCTCGTCGACCCGTACTTCGCCAAGGCCGTGAAGGAGGGCGAGGCAGCCTGGCGGCGCGTCGTCTCCACCGCGGCCCTGTCGGGCATCCCGATCCCGGGCTTCGGTGCAGCGCTCAGTTACTACGACTCGCTCGCCTCAAAGCGCCTGCCCGCCGCCCTCGTGCAGGGACAGCGCGACTTCTTCGGCGCGCACACCTACAAGCGCGTCGACGAGCCCGGCGTCTTCCACACCCTGTGGTCCGGCGACCGCAGCGAGATCGCCACGGAACCGAGCACGCACTAGGGTGCGCTACCGCGCGACGACCACCTTGCCGACGCTGCGGCCGGACTCGACGAGTTCGTGCGCGCGGCGCAGGTTCTCCGCGGTGAAGCCGTCGAGGCGGGTCGTGAGCGTGCTCACGACGCGGCCCTCGTCGACGAGGGCGGCCACGGCATCCAGCAGCAGGCCCTGCTCTGCCATGTCCGGCGTCTCGAACTTGGCGCGAGTGAACATCCACTCCTGATGCCAGGTGATGCTCGGCTGCACGAGACGGGTGGTGTCGAGCCCGCGCGCGCCGTCGATCGTCACGAGCTCACCAAACGGCGCGAGCAGCTCGACGTAGGCATCGAAGTGATGTGCGGTCTGCGGGGAGAATATCCAGCGCACGCCCTCCGGTACGACCTCGCGCACAGCGGCAACGAGATCCCCGGAGTGATCGACGACGTGATGGGCACCCATCCGGGCCACGAACTCGCGTGACTCGGGGCGCGATGCGGTGGCGACGATCGTCACTCCGGTCAGCTGTCGCGCAAGCTGGGTGAGGATCGAGCCGACGCCGCCTGCGCCGCTCACGACGAGGAGCGTTCCCGTGCTGTCGGCCCCGAGGCGCAGCTTCTCGAACAGCGACTCCCAGGCAGTGATCGCGGTGAGCGGCAGGGCGGCAGCACCGGCGAAGTCGAGGGTGGTGGGCTTGTGGCCGACGATCCGCTCATCGACGGCGTGGAACTCCGCGTCCGTGCCGTCACGGGTGATGTCACCGGCGTAGAAGACCTCATCGCCGAGCGCGAAGCCCGTGACCTCGTCACCGACCGCAACAACCGTGCCCGCGGCGTCGAATCCGTATCTCGCGGACTCGCCCGCACCGAGGCCCGCGCGCCGCTTCGTGTCGACCGGGTTGACCGAGACGGCCTCGACGCGCACCAGGAGATCGCGAGGGCGCGGCTCGGGCACGGGAACTTCGACCTCGCGGAAGGTCGCCGTGTCGCCGATCGGCCCGGCCGACGCGACGATGGCGGTCATGGTTGTGGTCATGGATGACTCCTCGGGTGGTCGTGATGGGAGAGATGACGTGCACTGTGCTCAGGATGCAACTCTGGCAGCCGCACGGTCATTCCGGCAGCGGCGCGTGCGACACTGGACGAACAATGAGCGATCTCGAGGAGCACCCGGAGCTCTCCGGCTACGACCCAGGGGACGGCCGTCCCCTGCGCGGTCGCCGCGGCGTGGTGATGGTCCGCGTGATCGTGGCCCTGAGCGTAATCGCGCTCGTGCTGCCCGGCGTACTGACCACCGCATCCCTCAACGCCTCGAACGCGGCCGCGGCCTGCGTGACCTGGGTGCGCCACGTCGCGCCGGACGCGATGGGCTCCTCCGCCCGATTCGAGTTCTTCGGGCCGGGTGGCATCGGCTGGCAGTGCTACACGGTCGGGGCGTTCGGCGGCGACCGTCACGTGGCGTCTCTTGGGCTCATCCCGAGCAGGTTCGTCGCTCCGCCGCCCATCGAGAACAGCTGAACCGGTCGCCTCAGGCAGCGCCGTCGAACATCGAGGTGACCGACCCGTCGCCGAACACCTGTTGGATGGCCGTGGCCAGCAGCGGGGCGATCGGCAGGATGGTGAGGGTCGGAAAGCGCTTCGCCTGCGAAATCGGCAGGGTGTCGGTGACCACGACCGAATTGATGAACTCGGACTGAAGGATCTCGGTGGCCGGTTCGGAGAAGATCGCGTGGGTCGCGGCAACGACGACGCTGAGCGCCCCAGCCTCCTTGAGCGCCTGGGCCGCGGCGACGATCGTGCGGCCCGTGTCGATCATGTCGTCGACGATGAGGCACACGCGACCCTCGACCGGGCCGATGATCTCGTGTACCGAGACCCGGTTGGGCACGAGCGGGTCGCGACGCTTGTGGATGATCGCGAGTGGGGATCCGAGCTTGTCGCTCCAGATGTCTGCCACGCGAACGCGACCCATATCGGGCGAGACGACCGTGAGGTTTGAGGTGTCGAGCTTGGACTGGAAGTGCTTGAGCAGCACCGGCATCGCGAAGAGGTGGTCGACGGGGCCGTCGAAGAAGCCCTGGATCTGCGCGGCGTGCAGGTCGACCGACATGATGCGGTCTGCGCCGGCGGCCTTGAACAGGTCGGCGACGAGGCGCGCGGAGATCGGCTCGCGACCGCGGCCCTTCTTGTCTTGCCTCGCGTACGGATAGAACGGCGCGACCACGGTGATCCGCTTGGCCGATGCCCGCTTGAGGGCATCCACCATGATGAGCTGCTCCATGAGCCACTCGTTGATCGGTGTGGTGTGGGACTGGATGACGAAGGCGTCGCATCCGCGCACGCTCTCGTCGTAGCGGGTGTAGAGCTCGCCGTTCGCGAAGGTACGCGCGTTGGTGTGCACGAGATCGGTGTCGAGCTCTGCCGCGATATCGACGGCCAGCTGGGGATGAGCACGACCGGAGACGATCACGAGCCTCTTCTGTCCGTTGATTTTGATCTCGGACACGTATCCCGCTCTCTGCCGTCGTCGGCGCTGTCTGGAGGAAGAGGCTAGTGTGTAGCTTCGTCGCCCGCCGCCGCCGCGGCCTCAGCCGCCGCAGTCCCCGGACGATTTTTCTCGACCCAGCCCGCCATATTTCGTTGTGGAGCCACGTTGATCGCAAGCGATCCGGCTGGTACGTCCTTTCGAACCACCGTGCCCGCTCCCGTATAGGCTCCGTCACCAAGTCTAACGGGGGCGACGAACACGTTGTGCGACCCGCTTCGCACGTGAGAGCCGACCTTCGTGCGGTGCTTGTTCACGCCGTCGTAGTTGGCCGTGATCGTGCCCGCTCCCACGTTCGACTCGACGCCGACCTCGGTGTCGCCGATGTAGCTGAGGTGCGGCACCTTGCTGCCCCGGCCGATGTGCGAGTTCTTGGTCTCGACGAAGGTGCCGATCTTGCCGTCGTCGTCGAGCACGGTGTTCGGCCGGAGGTAGGCGAACGGACCGACGGATGCGCCGGCACCGATCACCGCGAGCGTCGCGTCGGTGCGCTTGACGACCGCGCCCTCGCCGATCTCGCAGTCCACGAGGGTCGTGTCGGGGCCGACGATCGCACCACGGTCGATCTTGGTCGCACCCTTGAGCTGGGTTCCCGGCAGCAGCTCCACGTCTTCGGCGAGCACCACGTCGCGGTCGATCCAGGTGGTCGCGGGATCGCGCACGGTGACGCCGGCGAGCTGCCAGCGACGCACGATCCGTGCGTTCAGCTCCACGCCCGCCGCACCCAGCTGGGCGCGGTCGTTGATGCCGGCCACGAGCCACGGGTCTGAGACGGGAACGGCCTCGATGCGGCCACCGGATGCGCGGATGCCTGCCGCGGCATCCGTGAGGTATTTCTCCTTCTGCGCGTTGTCGGTTCCGATCGCGCCGAGCGCCGTGCGCAGCGCGGGAACGTCGAACACGTAGACCCCGGCGTTGATCTCCGTGACGAGGAGCTGGTCGTCTGTAGCATCCTTCTGCTCGACGATCGACTCGAACGCGCCATCCGTCGATCGCAGGATGCGCCCCGCTCCCGTCGGGTCGTCGAAGTAGGCGCTCAGCAGGGTGAGCGCGTTTCCCGACGACCGGTGGTTCGCGACGAGACCCTCGATGGTCGCGGCGTCGAGCAGCGGAACGTCTGCGCTGAGCACGACGAGGCAGCCGCCGAAGTCCGCGGGAAGGGCCGCAATGCCCAGCTCGACGGCACGGCCGGTGCCGGGGACCTCATCCTGGTCGACGATGAGCGAGGAGGGCAGGTGCTCGAGAACGACCTCGGCGATGGCATCGCGCTCGTGCCGAACCACCGTGATGACCTGAGCCGCGTCGAGGCTGGACGCGGTCGCGAGCACGTGCCCGAGGAGTGACACCCCCGCGATCTCGTGCAGCACCTTTGGCCTGGACGACTTCATGCGTGTTCCCTGCCCTGCGGCGAGGATGATGACGGCGAGGGATGAATCGGTCATTCTTCCACTTTCTCTAGCCAGCGTGAATGCTCCGCCTCCAGGACTCGAACCTAGACCTAACAGCTCCAAAGGCTGTCGTGCTGCCATTACACCAAGGCGGACCGCGCTGCAGACACTTCGATGCCGTGACGCAGTTTCCAATTCTGCCAGATGCTGGTGCGGTCGCCCTCCGCTTCGGCATTCGGCGATAATGGGCGCATGCCAGAACACGACGAGGTAGACCGCATCGTCGGAGCCTGGGAGCGAGAGCGGCCGGACCTCGACTTTGCGCCGCTGCAGGTGCTCTCGCGCGTCGGCAGGCTCGCGCGGCACCTCGACCGGGCCAGGCGCGCGGCCTTCACGGCATCCGAACTGGAGTCCTGGGAGTTCGACGTGCTGTCCGCGCTGCGCCGCGCCGGGAGCCCGTACCAGCTGAGTCCGAAGGCCCTCCTGCAGCAGACCCTCGTCTCGAGCGGCACGATGACCAACCGGATCGACAGGCTCGTCGCCCGCGGACTGGTCGAGCGCCGCACGGACCCGCACGACGGCCGCGGCATCCTCGTCGTCATGACCGACCGGGGCCGCACGAGGGTCGACACCGCGATCAGCGTGCTGCTCGCGGCCGAGAACCAACTGCTCGACAAGCTCTCCGTGCACGATCAGCAACATCTCGCATCCCTGCTGCGCAAGCTCAGCCTCGACTTCGACTGAGCAGTCAGTCGAGCAGCTCGCTGAGCTCCAGCCAGCGCGTCTCGACGTCTGACAGGGCTCCCTGCAATGAATCCAGCTCCTTCGACAGTTCGCCGAGGCCCGCATAATCGCTCTGGTCGTGCTCGGCCATTGCCGCGTGCAGCGCCGCGATCTGGCCGTTCAGCTTCTCGATCTTGCGGCCGCCCGCGGCGAACTCCTTCTCCGCGCTTCGCAACTCCGCACCGGCGAGCTTCGGCGGGCCGGATGCCGTCGCAGGCGACGCGGCAGGGACATCCGTCTTCGTGCCGCGCTCGGCATCCCGCTGCTGCTTCGCCCGCAGCTCGAGATACTGGTCGACGCCCTTGGGTAGATGCCGCAGCCCGCCGTCGATCACCGCGTACTGCTGGTCGGTGACGCGCTCGATCAGGTACCGGTCGTGCGAGACCACGAGTAGCGTCCCGGGGAAGGAGTCGAGCAGATCCTCGATCGCCGCGAGCATGTCGGTGTCGAGGTCGTTGGTCGGCTCGTCGAGGATGAGCACATTCGGCTCCGAGAGCAGGATGAGCAGCAGCTGCAGGCGACGCTTCTGGCCGCCCGAGAGCTCCTTCACTCTTGTGCTCAGCTGCGCACTCGAGAATCCGACACGCTCGAGCAGCTGCCCCGGAGTCATCTCCTTGCCGCCGGCGATGTAGCTGCTCTTCTGCCGTCCGAGCACCTCGCTCACGCGGTCGTTCCAGATCTCCTCGAGCTCGAAGAGCTGCTGGGTGAGGGTGGCGACCTTGATGGTCTTGCCGCGCTTCACCCGCCCGGTCGTCGGCAGCAGTGTTCCGGCCACGAGGCTGAGCAGGGTGGACTTGCCCGCCCCATTCACCCCGAGGATGCCCGTGCGCTCTCCCGGAGCGATCCGCCAGGTGAGATCGTGCAGCACCACCGTGTCGTCGTAGCTGACCGAGATGTTCTCGAGGTCCACGACATCCTTGCCGAGCCGCTGCATGGCCATCGACGCGAGTGAGACGCTGTCGCGGGCCGGCGGCTCGTTCTCGATGAGCTCGTTCGCCGCGTCAATGCGGAACTTCGGCTTCGCCGTGCGCGCCGGAGCGCCCCTGCGCAGCCAGGCGAGCTCCTTGCGCATGAGGTTCTGCCGCTTCGCCTCGGATGCCGCGGCCATCCGGTCGCGCTCCACCCGCTGCAGGATGTACGCCGCATACCCGCCCTCGAACGGCTCGATTATGCGGTCGTGCACCTCCCAGGTTGCCGTGCAGATCTCGTCGAGGAACCACCTGTCGTGGGTCACGACCACGAGTCCGCCGGCGTTCGCAGCCCAGCGCCGTTTGAGGTGCCCTGCGAGCCAGGCGATGCCCTCGACGTCGAGATGGTTGGTGGGCTCGTCGAGGAAGATAACGTCATGGTCGCCGATGAGGATGGCCGCGAGCGCCACCCGGCGACGCTGACCACCCGAGAGCTCCGCGACCTTCGTCTCCCACGGGATGTCCGAGGCCAGCCCGGCGATCACGTCACGCACCTTCGGGTCGCCTGCCCAGACGTGCTCGTCGAGGCCGCCGATGATGCTCTGGTGCACGGTGAGCTCGTCGTCGAGGTCGTCCGCCTGGTCCAGCATGGCGAGGGTGATGCCGCCGCGCCTGGTCACCCGTCCGGAGTCCGGTTCGAGACGGCCCGCGAGCATCCGGAGCAGGGTCGACTTGCCGTCGCCGTTGCGCCCGACGATGCCGATGCGGTCGCCCTCATTGAGGCCGATGGTGACCTGATCGAAGATGACACGGGTCGGGTATTCGAGATGGAGCGCTTCTGCGCCGAGTAGATGGGCCATATCTACTCAAGGTTAGGCGACTGGCACCCCTTGGAACTCTCACCCCTTCCCCGTCCCTCTCCTCTGCCATAGTCGTTGGCGATTTTCGCCCTAAACCCCGGGTTTTGGGGCGGAAATCGCCAACGATCCGGGCCGAGCTACGAACGGGGACGAGCCAGGGCGCGGCGGATGCGGGTGATGAGGCGGTCGGGGTAGAGATCCAGATCGTCGGCACTCACTCGGATGACGCGCCAGCCGGCATCCTCGAGTGACTCCCTGCGCGCGATGTCCTTGCGCCACTGTTTCACGTCGGTGCGATGATGGTCGCCTTCGTACTCGAGTACGACCTTCTCTCTGGGGTACACCAGATCGCTCTCGGTGAGGAACCGGCCGCGGTCGTCATAGATCCAGTAGTTGATCTCGGGCTCAGGCAGACCTGAGTCCAGCACGAGCAGCCGCAGCCGGGTTTCACGGGGAGACCGCACGCGGAGCCTCGCCAGCGGGAGCGCCGCGCGGAGAGCCAGCGCGCCGTTGTGCCCGTGCCAAGCCACGACCGCCGCCTCAAGCTGCGGCAGCGTCGCTTTCGGCTTCGGCCCGACGAGATAATCTGCGGCAGCGACCAGATCCCAGATGCCGAGCACCGACCCCAGTAGACACCAGGTCGTCACAGCATCTGCGACGGGGAGCCCGGCAACGATGCTGCGAACGACGGGAGCGCGGAGCCGATGCCCAATGACGCCCGCGGTGTTCGGCGGGTAGGACGGCCTGAGCACGGAAACGTGCAGCCGACTGTCTCGCCACAACGCGAGCGGCACGGGGATTCCATGCACCATGGCCGCCGTCGAGTGACTGAAGAACTGGTCAGGGCTCATCCGTGGCAGGTATGCCCTGCACCGGTCGGATAGCGCCGTCAGATCGAGACCGTGGGAGCGCACGCCGTGAAAAGGCCGTTGCAAGTCGCGGCCGTAGGAGCGTCGCTCAGATATCCCGAACTCGGTCAATTCGCCGACGCGAACCGGGCGCAAGTGGACGCTGGGTGGCAGTGGGACGATCCGTGGCATCCCGACATCCTGCCGTCATGCGCCCTCGCTCGTGGCAATCCATCCACACCCCTCCTCGTCGCGAAGGATTGTTGGCGATTTCCGCCCTAAAACAGACGTTTTGGGGCGGAAATCGCCAACGATCCGGAAAGGAGCGAGAGGGAACGGGAAGGGAGAAGCGCGCGGATGCCGTCAGTCGCCGACGAGGCGGGCGCCGTGCACGGGGCCGGTGGCCCGCACCACCGTAAGGCGGGCCGCACTCAGCGCGATCTGCAGCTCGAGCGCGTGGTCGAGGTCCTCCGCGAGGAACGCCACGGTCGGCCCGGAGCCGCAGATCATGCCGGCGAGCGCGCCGTTCTCCTCGCCCAACTCGATGATGTTTGCGAGCTCCGGTTCGAGGTGCAGGGCGGGTGCCTGCAGGTCGTTGTGCAGCACCTCAGCGAGCATGGTCGCATCCCCGGCGCGCAGGGCCTGCAGCACGAGGGCATCGACCTGCGGCTGCACCTCGACGGGGAAGATGTCCTGCGAGTGACGCTCGCGGTGACGATCGAGTTCCGTGTAGACCTCCGGGGTGCTCATGCCGAACTCGGCGAAGGCGAACACCCAGTGGAATACTCCCTTGGCCAGTGCCGGGCTCAACTCATCGCCGCGCCCCGTGCCGATGGCGGTGCCGCCGTTGAACGTGAACGGCACATCCGCGCCGAGCTGTCTGGCGAGCTCGAGCAGGTCCTCGCGCCCGAGACCCGTGCCCCACAGCGTGTCGCAGGCGAGCAGTGTTGCCGCGGCATCCGCTGAGCCCCCGCCCATTCCACCGGCGATCGGGATGTGCTTTTCGATCTCGAGCCTGACCCCGCGCCTGTAGTCGGCCTTGCGGGCGAGCAGCCTGGCCGCCTTGATCGCGAGGTTCGATCCGTCCGTGGCGAGCGACGAGGAGTCGATCGAGCCGGAGAACGAGACGGAGAAATCGTCGGCATGGTAGGCGCGCACCTCCTCACACAGCGACACCGCCTGGTACGCCGTCGCAACGTCATGGAATCCGTCGTCGAGAAGTGACCCCACCTTGAGAAAGACATTGATCTTCCCCGGGGCCCGTGCGTGCACAACCTGTGGCGCGGCCGAGGTGGTCATGAGTCCAACCTAGTCGACCCTTTTGGGGCCTCGGTGCACACGAGCGCGGGCGATCGCAACAAAGTTGTCTACCGTGAGCTGTTCGCCGCGCAGGGTCGGGGCAATACCGGCCGCTTCCATAACCGCGGATGCCTCGGCGCTGCCCCCGAGAACCCCCGCGAGCGCCTGCCGCAGCATCTTCCGTCGCTGCTGGAACGCCGCATCCACGAGTTCGAAGGTCGAGAGCCGCTCCTCTTCCGTTCCGAACGGCTCCGTCCTCAGCCTGAAGGACACGAGGATCGAGTCGACGTTGGGGACCGGCCAGAACACCTGGCGGCTGACCTGGCCCGCGACGGCCCAGGTGCCGTACCAGGCGGCCTTCACGCTCGGACTCCCGTAGACCTTCGACCCTGGGGCTGCAGCGAGGCGCTGACCGACCTCGGCCTGCACCATGACGAGCCCGGCGGTGATCGCAGGAAAATGCTCCAGAAAGTGCAGCAGCACCGGCACCGAGATGTTGTATGGCAGGTTGGCGACGAGCCGGGTCGGCGTGCCGGGCAGCTCGGTGATCTTCATCGCGTCCTGCGTCACGACGGTGAGCGCGGCGCCCGGCTGCATGAGCTCGACTGTCTTAGGCAGCTGTGCGGCCAGCCGCGCGTCGATCTCGACCGCCACGACGGATGCCCCGGCCTCCAGGATGCCCAGGGTCAGCGAGCCGAGCCCAGGCCCCACCTCGACGACGCGCTCGCCCTCGCTCACGCCCGCGATCCGCACAATGCGGCGCACGGTGTTGGGGTCGATCACGAAGTTCTGGCCGAGCTTCTTGGTGGGCTGGATGCCCAGCAGCTCGGCGAGGTCGCGCACCTCCGCCGGCCCGAGCAACTCGGCCATCAGGCGATCTCGCACATCAGGCGAGGTCCGCCGGGTCGATGGCCTCGTCGTAGGGCGAGCCGGCGTCCTGCGTGATCGGCTCCGCGTTCCACTGCCCGTAGACGAGCTCGGTGTTCGAGGAGATCTGCGCCGCGAGCATCGACGCGTCGGTGCCGAGGTGTGCCGCCATCGCCCTCAGCGTGTGCGGGATGAGGTACGGAGAGTTGCGGCGGCCGCGGAACGGAGTCGGTGTGAGGTAGGGCGCATCCGTCTCGATCAGGATCTGGCTGCGCGGTACCACTTCGAGCGCCTCGCGCAGGTAGCCCGCATTCTTGAAGGTGACCGTTCCGGAGAACGACAGGTACCATCCGTTGTCCGCACAGATCCTGGCGAGCTCGGCGTCCCCGGAGAAGCAGTGGAACACCGTGCGCTCCGGTGCGCCCACCCGGCGCAGGGTCGCGAGCACGTCGTCGTGCGCATCCCGGTCGTGGATCTGCATGGCGAGGTCGTGTTTCTTCGCGATCTCGATGTGCGCCTCGAAGGAGCGGAACTGCGCGGCGCGTCCAGACTCGTCCGTGCGAAAGAAGTCGAGTCCGGTCTCGCCGACGGCACGCACCCGTGGTCTCGCTGCCAGGGCGTCGATCTCGGCGAGCGCCGCATCCAGTTCGCCCGCAGCCTCGTAGCGCGGTGCCTCGTTCGGGTGGATGGCCACGGCGGCGAGCATCCGCGGCTCCCTGGCCGCCATCTCGGCCGACCAGCGCGAGGTCTCCAGGTCGCCGCCCACCTGCACGATGCCGCGGACACCGACGCTGCTCGCGCGGTCCAGCAGCTCGAGATGGTCGAGCGAGTCCGCCCATCCGTTCGGCTCGAGATGGGTGTGGTTGTCGTACACGGGCACGACGAGCGCCTCCGGCAGCGGCGGATAGCTCGTGTCGCGCTCAGTCATCGGCTCGTCCCGTCACCCCTCCGGAGTCTCGATCCTCGGGAACAGGGCCTCCAGGGCGCTCACCCGACTGCCGACCGGGAGCTGCCCCCAGCGAGACGAATCCGAGATCAGCTGGTCCTGAAGGGCACCGAGCGCCGCGGTCGCGCCCAGCGCATCCCACAGCTTCGTCGTGGCCTGCGGGATGACGGGCGACAGCAGAACGGCAAGGGCGCGCAGTCCCTCGGATGCGGTGTAGAGCACCGTGCCGAGCCTCGCGCGGGTCCCGTCGTTCTTGGCCAGCACCCACGGCTCCTGTGTGGTGATGTATCCGTTGAGCTCGTCGACGATGACCCAGATCGCGGCGATGGCCTCGTCGATCGCGAGACGGCGCATGGCGGCGTCCGCCTGGATGTAGGCGACCGCGAGCGAGGACTGCACCTTCACGTCCACGTCGAGGTACTCGGCCGGAGCGGGCATGACCCCGTCGTAGTAGCGGTTCACCATCGCCACGACGCGGGAGGCGAGGTTTCCGAAACCGTTCGCGAGCTCCGCCTGGTACCTGGCCGCGAGATCCTCCCAGCTGAACGAGCCGTCCTGCCCGAAGTGGATGGCGCTCAGGAAGTAGTAGCGGAACGCATCCGCTCCGAAGGTGTCGGTGATCTGCTGCGGTGCGATACCGGTGAGCTTCGACTTCGACATCTTCTCGCCGCCGACGAGCAGCCAGCCGTGGCCGAAGACCTGCTTGGGGGGCTCGAGCCCGGCCGCCATGAGCATGGCCGGCCAGATCACGGCGTGGAAGCGCGCGATGTCTTTGCCGACCAGCTGGGTGGCCGGCCAGCGACGATCGAAGTTCTCCTGGTCGGTGCCGTAGCCGATCGCGGTGATGTAGTTGAGCAGCGCGTCGAACCAGACGTACAGCACGTGGCTGTCGTCCCAGGGCAGCTTGATGCCCCAGTCGAAGCTCGAGCGAGAGATGGACAGGTCGTCGAGGCCGCCCTTGACGAACTGGATGATCTCGTTTCGCACGCTCTCCGGCTGCACGAAGTCCGGCTGCTTCTCGTACAGGTCGAGCAGTTGCTGCTGGAACTGGCTCATCTTGAAGAAGTAGTTGCGCTCCTTGAGCACTTCCACAGGAATCGAGTGGATCTTGCAGACCAGCTGGCCCGCGTAGTCGCCCTCGGCCGTCTCGAGCAGGTCGTCGAGCTGCTTGTACTCCTCGCAGCCGACGCAGTAGTAGCCCTCGTACTCGCCGGAGTAGATGAAACCGTCGTCGTGCAGCTTCCCCAGGAACGCGACGACGGCGCTCTCGTGGCGCTCGTCCGTGGTGCGGATGAAGTCGTCATTGCGGATGTCGATGGTCTTGAGCAGAGGCTGCCAGGCATCCGCGACGAGCTTGTCCGCCCACGCCTTTGGGGTCGTGTCGTTCGCGACCGCCGTGCGCAGGATCTTCTGCCCGTGCTCATCCGTGCCCGTGAGCAGCCAGGTGTCATCGCCGCTCTGCCGATGCCAGCGAGCGAGCACGTCCGCCGCAACTTCCGTGTAGGCGTGGCCGATGTGCGGCACGTCGTTCACGTAGAAGATGGGCGTCGCAATATAGAAGGAGTTACGCGCGGCCATGCAGAACATCCTAATTGGCGGATGCTCGCGCTCACCGACGTGTGACACGGCCTCAGCAATCCCGGCCTCCTCGCAGACTCCGCGCTTAAGGTGGGGTGATGACAGGCGCGCAGCCACCGGCCGGACGACGAGCGGCGAACGCACGAGTGGTGCGCCACGGCCAGCAGAAGGTTCGCGGGCCGTTCGCTAACGCGATGCGCCTGCTGGGGATCATCGTCGCGGTGGTCGCGGTGAGCAGCGCATCGATCGCGGGGTTCGCGGTCTGGAACCTGGCCAGCAGCGCCAAGCCGGGCATCCATCTCACCCACATCAAAAAGGGTCCGAAGATCGACGTCGCCAACATCGGGGCGATCGAGGGCGGCGTCAACATGCTGCTCACCGGCACGGACACCCGCTCAGGGCAGGGCGGAGCGTTCTCGACGAAGGACGAACTCGCCGGCAGCTCAGGGCTCGGCAACAACGACGTGACGATGCTCATCCACATCGCGGCGGACCACCGGAGCGTCACGGTCGTGAGCTTTCCCCGCGACCTGATGATTCCGATACCGTCGTGTCCGCGAGCCGCAGGGGGCTCATACCCCTCAGAGCGCTCAGCCATGCTCAATTCCACTCTCGCCCGCGGCAACCTGCCCTGCGTTGTCCTGACCATCGAGAAGCTCACCGGGCTGGAGATTCCGTTCGCGGCGAAGATCACCCTCGACGGCGTGATCGCGATGTCGGATGCCGTGGGCGGCGTCGACGTCTGCGTCGCGACCCCGATCAACGACCGGTACGTCATCCCCGCACTGCATCTGACCGCGGGCGAACACACCCTCATCGGCCCTGAAGCCCTCTCGTTCCTGCGCAGCAGGCACGGACTCGTGGGCGGAAGCGACCTCGCCCGCATCAGCAACCAGCAGCTCTTCATGTCTGCTCTCGCACGCAAGGTGACGAGCGCGGGAGTGTTGAGTAACCCCATCGAGCTGTACTCACTCGCAAATGCCGCGGTGAAGAACGTGACGCTGTCCGACACCCTGACCAACCCGACCGCTCTCGTGGAGATCGCGCTCGCGCTCAAGAACGTCGGCCTGTCGAACATGGTCTTCGTGCAGTACCCCGCCGTCACCGACCCGGCCAACGCCAACCGGGTGGTGCCCCAGTCATACGCCGCAGCAGCCCTGAACGCGGCTCTCCTGGCCGATCAGCCGGTGCAGCTGAGCGGCAAGACCGGCGGAGGGACGGTGCTCGCGCCGTCCACACCGGCACCGCCGCCCCCCACCGCGCCGGACACCACGTCGGCCACGGGCGCGGCCACGACGCCACCGGCCACGACGCCGGCGCAGGATGCTGTCGTGCTTCCCTCGAGTGTCACCGGCCAGACGGCGGCGGACCAGACCTGCTCACGAGGCCAGGGGCGCTAGACGCGTCGGCTCTGCATCCGGCGGTGCTCAGCAGGCCGCTGGCGATTACGCTCTCGCTATGACCTCCGACGACGAGCTTCGCGAGTTGCGGCGCGCCGCCTTCGGCAGGTCGAGCACCCCGGATGAGCAGCGCGAGGCCGAGAGGCGCCTGGCCGAGATCGAGGCCGAGAGTGCCCGCGCGGAGCCCACGGCGGCGGAGCTCGCGAGCACCGAGTACGTCGTTCCCGCGGTCGATGTGCCTGAGCCCCTCGCAGCTCCGTCGCTGGACGCGCCCGACGACGACGAACCAAACCCGAGCCGCAGCGTACGCGCGATCTGGCTCGTGCCGGTCATCCTCGTCTCGCTCGTCGTCGGAGCCATCGGTGGTTCCCTCTGGCGGCCAGCGCCACCCGCGGTGACGCCCCGCGCACCCTCGAGTTTCGCCCTCGGAACCGATAGCTCGGGGCAGCCGGGGGGCGACCTCGTGGCCGCGGACACCATTCTCGCGAAGCCACGGAGGGCCCGGGACGCGTTCCCGCTGCCGACCCTCGTGCAAAACCTCGACCAGAACTCGACTCGCTACCTCGGAGGAGCCGCCGGCGCCCTGCAGCTCTGGGCGGGGCTCAACTCGGACGCCGAGCTGTGCCTGCTCCTCTACGAGGCGTCGAACCAGTCGGGGGCGGCGAGCTGCGTGACACCAGACAACTTCACGGCCCACGGAATCACGCTCGGTTTCAACCAATACCAGGTGTCGTGGGACGGCACCGGATTCGACTCGTTCCTGCCGTTCGGGGATTAGCCACGCGCGGCGAGCGCACCCTCGTAGAGCTCGCGTCTGCTGAGCCCTGTGGCCTCGGCGACCTCGGCGGAGGCATCCTTCAGGCGGATGCCGTCGGCCACGAGTCGAAGCACCTGCGCCACGCCGTCGCCCAGGTCGGCCTCGCCCACGACGGCACCCTCGACCACGATGCAGATCTCGCCCTTGATTCCGCCGGCGGCCCACTCGGCGAGCTCCGCTGCGGTGCCGCGTTTGACCTCTTCGAACAGCTTGGTGAGCTCGCGCACCACCACGACGCGGCGATCCGCGCCGAACGTGTCTGCGACATCCTTGAGGCTGTCGGCCAGCCGGTTCGGGGACTCGAAGAACACCATCGTGCGCTCCTCGCGCGCGAGACGCACGAGCGCCTTGCGACGGTCGCCGCCCTTGCGCGGCAGGAAACCCTCGAAGCAGAAGCGGTCGGTTGCGAGCCCCGACACGGCGAGCGCCGTCAGCACCGCGGACGGCCCCGGCAGCATCGTGACGCGCACCCCGGCAGCCGCGGCGGCGCTCACGAGGGAGAAGCCGGGGTCGCTGATCGCCGGCATGCCCGCGTCGGTCAGCACCAGCACATCCGTGTCTCTCGCGAGCTCGACGATCTCGGCGGCCTTCGCCACCTCATTGTGCTCGTGCAGCGGGATCAGCCGCGGGTGATTCTCGATGCCGAGGGCACGCATCAGGTGGATGGTGACGCGGGTGTCCTCCGAGGCGATCACCGTTGCAGAGCCGAGCGCCTCGACCAGCCGTGCGGATGCGTCGCCGAGATTGCCGATCGGGGTCGCCGCGAGGATGATCACGACTCCATCCTCCCATCCGTGCGTTCACCACCCGACTGGTTAGCATTGCCTCTGTGACCCGCGGCCCCGACGACTTCGAATCGATCATTTCCGGGGTGTCGTCGGGAATCGCACCGAAGGCTCGGGTGTGGCGGGCCTCTGCGGCCGCTTCCGACGACCCCGCGAGAACAATGGAGCTCAGGATCGACCGATGGTGGGGGCGGATGCTCCAGAACCCGATGCGGATGCGGCTCTGGTACTGGGGCGGCCCGCTGGCGGTCACGCTGCTCGCCGCGGTGCTGCGACTGTGGAACCTCGGGGCTCCGAAGGCTCTCGTGTTCGACGAGACTTACTACGTCAAGGATGCCTGGAGCCTCCTCCACCTCGGCTACGAGGGCAGCTGGCCCGCAGAGGCCGACCCGAGCTTCATCACCGGGCACGTCGACATCTTCACGAGCGTGGGCGGCTATGTCGTGCATCCGCCGCTCGGCAAGTGGCTGATCGGGCTGGGCATGGCCGCATTCGGCGGCGACAACAGCGTCGGCTGGCGCATCAGCACGGCGATTGTCGGCATCGTCGCGGTGTTCGTGGTCGCGATGATCGCGCGCGAGCTGTTCAAGTCCACCCTGCTCGCCACCATCGCGGGTGGCCTCATGGCGATCGACGGCAGCGCGATCGTCATGTCGCGGGTGAGCCTGCTCGACAACTTCCTGATGTTCTTCGCGCTGCTCGGCTTCTGGGCGATCCTGAAGGACCGCAGGCAGAGCGCGGGCAGGCTCGCGCTGTGGATGACCCAACGCGCCAAACGCGGACTGCACACCGACTGGGGTCCCGCGCTGTGGTGGAGACCGTGGCTCATCACCGCGGGGCTCATCTTCGGGCTCAGCGCCGCCATCAAGTGGAACGGCGCCTACTTCCTTGCCGCATTCGCCGTCTACACCCTGATCGTGGATGCCGTGGCCAGGAGGCGGGCAGGCATCACTCTGTGGGCGAGCGGCACCGCGTTCAAGCAGGGACCGACGAGCTTCCTGCTGACGGTGCCCATCGCTGTCGCGGCCTACCTCGTGAGCTGGACGGGTTGGTTCGTCACGAACGGCGGCTACGGCAGGCATTGGGCAGACACCGCGGGCAATGCACTCACCGGCGCGTTCGCCTGGATTCCGCACTCCCTGCAGAGCTTCTGGCACTACCAGGTGATGGCGTATGACTTCAATGTGGGGCTGCACACCGCCCACCCCTATGCGGCCAATCCGCTGGGCTGGCTGCTCATGATCCGTCCGACGAGCATGTACTACGTCGGCTCCTCTCACGGCGAGAACGGCTGCACCTCGAGTCACTGCGGCGCGGCGATCACCGACATCTCGAACCCGCTGATCTGGTGGGCCGCCGTCGCCGCGGCGATCTACCTGCTGTATCGGCTCGTGCGCTGGCGCGAGTGGCGGGCCGGTCTCATTCTCACCGGCATCGCCGCGGGATACCTCCCATGGATGCTGTATCTGGACCGCACGGTTTTCCAGTTCTACACCATCGCGTTCGAGCCCTATCTCCTGCTTGCGCTCACGGCGGTTATCGGGCACGTTCTGGGCTCACGCCACGATCCGCAATGGCGACGATTGAGCGGCATCCGTCTCGTGGCGATCTTCCTCGGGTTCGCCGTTCTGCTCAGCGCATTCTGGTATCCGATGTGGACGGCACAGCAGGAACCGGACTGGTTCGTGTACCTGCATTACTGGCTTCGCAGCTGGATCTGAGTCCACACTCCCTGATCAGCAAAAATTGCGGGTAGGTCAATATACCTGACAGGTAGTAGCATACGAACGCATTCTTACCCGATGCATACCCGACCCTGCAATCATCGGATGCCTACCCGATCATTGTCTTACCCCAGGACATTTCCCGTGCGCATTGGCAAAATCGGTGGCGCTGTCGCCACACTCGCTCTGGTCTCCGCGATGGTCTTCGGTGGAGTCGAAGTCGCACACGCTGCCGGCATAACGCTGGCACCGTTCGATTCGAGCGGCGCGACCAACGCGAGCCTGCACAGCACGAGCCAGCCCAAGATCCATGGCACCGCGAATCCGGACGCAGCGATAACGGTGAACGTGAGCAATCCGGAAGCGGCGGACACCACCTACTGCACGACGGTTGCGGACCCCCTGGGCTCCTGGTCGTGTCCGACGGGCGTAGACGTGCACCTCGGTACGAACACTTTCACCGCGACGGATGGCACCACTTCGGCCTCGAACCCACCCATCATCGTCTACGGCGCGGACGGCCCATCGCTGACCAGCCCGCACTCGGGCTCCAGCGTGCTGCCAGAGTACCCGGTGTTCTCCGGGACCGGTCCAGCGCGCGGGTCGATCTCCGTGCTCGCGAATACCGGTGGCACGGTTTGCACTGTCGCAGTCGTGCCCGACTCCGGGCAGTGGAGTTGCTCATCGAGTTCGACACTCGCCGACGGGGCCAACGGGTTCACCATCACCAGTTCGACTCCGGGATATCCCAGCGACACCTTCTATTCGAGTACCAGTGCCACCGTTCCCGTGACCGTGTCGGAGATGACAGCGCCCACCGTGAACTACGTGGTGGGTTACGCGACCGCAACGTCCACGACGACGACGACGTTCGGCAACGCCGCGATGGGGACCGAGCTGTATTCGGTCACGGAACCGGGCGGTGCCGGAACCGGGTACCTGCGGTCGTCCAACCCGAACCGGAGCTGCGGCCCCATGGTTGCGCCTGGACCGCTCGCCTGCAACTTCGGCATCCTGGCTCCCGGTATCTGGGAGGTGCATTCGTTCCAGTACGTGGGAGAGATGACCCCGGTGTCCCGGAATGACTTCTTCCGCGTTCCCGAGGCCCCGACGATGACGGCATATCCCCAATCGGATGGCTCGGTCGCGTTCAACGGGACCGGCACGGACGGCGACGTCGTCACCGTCACGACGACCGGCGGGACGGACGGCGGCACGGTCGCCTGCACGGACATCGTCGCCGGCGACAACTGGTACTGCTCCGCATCCGCTACCCCGGGCACTCACTCGTATCACGCGTCGCAGGCCGACCAGGGCTGGACACCGTATCCGGATGCGGACAGCTCTGGCAATGTCGACGGGTCACCGCTCGGCGTGGTCCTGAGTGGGCGTTCGGCGCTGTCGCAGACGCAGACCGTGACCGTCGTCACCCCACCGACACCGCCCGCTCCACCCACCATGAGCTATGACCTCGGCTACGGCACGGGGTCGTCGACGGCCACCGGACCGACGGGTGCCCTTGTCCACACGGAGCTCTACTACGTCACCGAGCCCGAAGGGCCCGGCCAGGGGTACTCCTTCGACCAGCCGGTCGTGACCTGCGCCCCCGCTTCGGAAGTCTCGGGCCCGGACGCGGCGGGCGTGATGGGTCCCGCGGCCCTCGCCAACGTCGCCGCAGGCCCCCAGACACTCGCGGCCGACACACACCCGTCCGTGATGCCCTGCGACTTCGGCACTCTCGCCCCGGGAATCTGGAACGTCTACTCCGGCCAGAGTGTCGACGGTCTGAACTCCCCGATGCAGAACGACTTCTTCCGCATCCCCGTCGCACCGACCATGACGGCGCAGGGTGCCGAAGACCAGACCGTGACCTTCTCCGGAACCGGTACGACGGGAGACATCGTCTCCGTCCTCGACGACAGCGACGCAACGGTCTGCTCCGCCACCGTTGCCGCGGGCAGCTGGAGCTGCACGGCGGCCGCGCCCGCGGGCACACACACCTACCGCGCATATCAGCTCGACCAGGGCTGGGCCCCGTACACGGATGCGTCCGGAGACGTGGGTGGCGACCCCCTCGGCACCGTGCTGAGTGGCAAGTCCGCACTGACGAACACGGTGCCCGCGACCGTACCTGCCGCCGCGCCCACCACCCCCACCACTCCCTCAGACCCCACGACTCCCATCCCCTCTGCGACCCCGACGCCGCCGACGCCCTCCCCCTCACCGACTGCGTCCCCCGCGCCAACCCCGTCCCCCGCGCCAACCCCGTCCACGACGCCGACCCCCTTCTCCTGGCTGCTCACCGTCACGGGTGCCGACGGACCGCTGCGCTCCGGCGACACCGTGACGCTCAGCAGCACGGGCCTGCCCTCCGGGTCGATCGTGCAGCTGTTCTTCCACTCGACCCCGATCGATCTCGGCAGCGTCACCGTCGCGCAGGACGGCACCTTCAGCAAGGCGATCGTCGTTCCCGACGGCATCGACCCCGGCGCACATCACTTCGTCGCCACGCTCACGGCGCCCGGCAGTCCCGCGTCCACCGTCGAGTCCCCCGTCACCATCGCCCCATCAGAGGAGCTGAACACGCTGGCGGTTCCCCCGGCCGCGACGGACACCGCAAAGGATGCCGCAGCAGGCACCGCGAGCGGTAAGGCCGGGCGCGTACCAGGGACTGACGCCCGCAACACGCTCAGCGCGCCGAGCTCGTTCACGGGCGCGCTTCCCACGCTCGCAACCCTGTTTGAGAACCCGGTCACACTTGCTGTCGCAGCGGGCTTCGCGCTCGCGATCCTGCTGCTCGTCGCCCTGCCGACCGAGCTCCTCGACAGCGCGGTCAGTTCCAACCTCGATCGCTTCGGGCCCTTCCTCAGCCGCGCCGGTTCGTGGGCGGAGCGCGCCACCGACTGGCTGAATCGAGTCACGCACGGCCAGGCCGCCTCATCCGCGATCATGATCGTGCTCTCGTCGATCATCTTCGGCTTCGCTGACCCCGACTACGGGTTCAACCTCGTCTCGCTGAGGCTCACCCTCTCGATCATCGTTGCCCTTTTCGTGGTGTACTACATCGCCCCGCGCATCAGCGGCACCATTCTCAAGAGGCGCTGGAACCTCACGAGCGGGGTCTCGATCCAGCCGATCGCTCTCGTCTTCGCCATCATCGGTGTCGTCATCGGTCGCCTGCTCGGCTTCTCACCCGGGTTCCTCATCGGCATGGCCATCGGCCTCGAACTCGCCGCGAACGCCAAGTCGCTGCACAAGGCCCGGTCGATGGCGATGCAGGTCGCCGTGATCGTCGGCCTCGCGCTGCTCGCCTGGGTCGGCTACAGCCTCATCGCGCTCGCGATCGGCAACAGCGAGGGCTCGGTGTTCACCGGACTGGTACAGGATGCCCTCAGCACGATCACGGCGGAGGGCCTCACCGGCATGCTGCTCGGGCTGTTCCCGCTCGCCTTCTTCGAGGGCAAGGAGGTCTGGGACCACTCGAAGTGGCTGTGGGCCACGCTGTTCCTGGTCACGGGAACCGCGTTCTCCCTGCTCGTGCTGCCGACCGCGATCGCCCCGGACGAGATCGGTGAGTCCCTGCCGGTCTGGCTGCTCGTGCTCGGCTGCTTCACCGTGCTCTCGATCGGAGTGTGGCTCTGTCTCAAACTCACTGCGAAGCCGGAGAGCGAGAGCGCCGAAGCGGTGCAGGAGCGCGTCGACGCCTGAGTGACGTTCCGGGCGTACCCGCCCGTTGTGTTACCTCCCGTGGCGTCACAAAGTCCATCCCGTGGCGTGCTCCGGTAGCGTGAATGCATGGCAGATCACGACCCCGCAGACACCAATAGGGCAGGCACAGACCGCACCGACAGGGAGTGGGGCTTCCGCACCCGGTCCATCCACGCGGGTAACGTCCCGGATGCGGTGACGGGCGCCAGGGCACTGCCGATCTACCAGACCACCGCCTTCGTCTTCGATGACACCGCGGATGCCGCGGCCAGATTCGCCCTGCAGAAGTACGGCAACATCTACTCCAGGGTCGCCAACCCGACGGTCGCGGCGTTCGAGGAGCGCGTCGCGAGCCTCGAGGGCGGCCTCGGCGCCGTCGCCACCTCGAGCGGGCTCTCGGCGCAGTACATCACCTTCGCCTCCCTCGCGGGCGCGGGCGACCACATCGTCGCATCCGCGGGCCTCTACGGCGGCTCGGTCACCCAGCTCGACGTGACCCTGCGCCGCTTCGGAGTGGACACCACCTTCATCCCCGGGACGAACCCGGAGGACTACGCGGCGGCGATCACCGACAAGACCAAGCTGATCTTCGCGGAGTCGATCTCGAACCCGTCCGGCGAGATCGCCGACATCGAGGGCCTCGCCGAGGTCGCGCACGCCGCAGGCGTTCCGCTCATCATCGACTCGACCTTCGCCACGCCATACCTCAACCGTCCAATCGAGTGGGGTGCCGACGTCGTGCTGCACTCGGCCACCAAGTTCCTCGGCGGCCATGGCACGACCATGGGCGGCGTTGTCGTCGAATCCGGCCGCTTCGCGTGGCACGGTGACAGGTTCCCGCTGTTCGACGTGCCCGTGCACACCTACGGCAACCTCAACTGGTCGGGCAACTTCGGGGAGTACGCGTTCCTCACCCGCCTGCGCGCTGAGCAGCTTCGTGACATCGGTCCCGTGCTCGCCCCGCACTCCGCCTTCCTGCTCGCGCAGGGCGTCGAGACGCTCCCGTTCCGCATGGAGGCGCACGTCGCCAACGCCCGCATCGTCGCGGAATGGCTCGAGGCCGACCCGCGCATCGAGTTCGTCAACTGGGCCGGGCTTCCCTCCCACGTGCACTTCGAGCGCGCCAAGCGCTACCTGCCCAAGGGTCCGGGTTCGATCTTCAGCTTCGGCGTCAAGGGCGGTCGGGATGCCGGGCGCATCTTCATCGAGTCGGTTAACCTGGCCAGCCACCTGGCCAACGTCGGCGACGCGAAGACTCTCGTGATCCATCCGGCCTCCACGACCCACGGCCAGCTCACCGAGCAACAGCTGGTCGACGCCGGGGTGCTGCCGGGCCTCGTGCGTATTAGCGTGGGAATCGAAGACCCCGAAGACATCATCTATGACCTCGACCAGGCTCTGGCCCAGGCGACGGAAGGCAAGTGATGAGTACAGCAACCGTGACATCCCAGTTGGCCAACGGCCTCAGCTGCGCCCTGCCCGCGGACTCCCCGCTGGCGAAGCTGCTGCGATCCCAGCGCACCTGGGTCGGCCCGAGCGCGAAGGAGAGACTGAAGCTGCTGCAGGGCGCCAAGTCCGTGGCGATCGTGGGCGCATCGCCCAACAGCGCACGCGCGAGCTACTTCGTGGGCACCTATCTGCTGCAGTCCAGCAAGTACCGCGTGTACTTCGTCAACCCCAACGCGGACGAGATCCTGGGACACAAGACCTACCCCGACCTCGCCTCGCTGCCCGAGGTCCCGGACATCGTCGACGTGTTCCGCAAGGCCAGCGACATTCCGTCGGTCATCGACGACGTGCTCGCCATCGGCGCACCGACCATCTGGGTGCAACTCGGAATCTGGAACCAGGATGCCGCGGAGTACGGCGAGAGCAAGGGCCTCAACGTCGTCATGGACCGCTGCATCAAGATCGAGCACGCCAGGTTCAATGGCGGCCTCTACCTGCTCGGATTCGACACCGGGGTGATCTCGGCCCGCAAGACCGCTCGCTGACCATGCCCGCCCCCCTCCTGACGTCCCCGTTGGTGTCGACCCAGTGGCTCGCAGACCACCTGGGCAGTGAGAAGCTCATCGTTCTCGACGCCACCGTGCACGTGGTCTCCACGCCGCATCACGGCCATGTCAGCGGGCACGAGCAGTACATCCTCACGGGCCATGTGCCAGGGGCCTTCTTCGCCGACCTGCTCGAGACCTTCTCGGACCCGGATGGCCGGTTCCCGTTCACGAAGCCGGATCGCGCCAGGTTCGAGGCCGCGGTCGGGGAGCTGGGGATCGACAACGACACGACCGTGATCGTCTACGACGCCGCGGTCGGCCAGTGGGCATCCCGCATCTGGTGGCTATTCCGCAGCTGGGGGCACAACCGGGTCGCGGTGCTGGATGGCGGACTCGGCAAGTGGACGGCAGAGGGGCGCGAGACCGAGATCGGCCACCGCGAACCGACGCCCGCCGTGTTCACGGCCACGGAGCACCCGGAACTCTGGGCGGACAAGGCCCACGTCGAAGCCGTCGCCGCAGGCTCGGTGCACGCCGCGCTCGTCTGCGCGAGCCCGCCCAAGGACTACAGCGGCGAGATGTCACCGCGCTCTCGCGCGGGGCACATCCCGGGCAGCGTCAGCATTCCCGCTGGCCGCCTGGTCGATCGCGGCAGCAACGCGGTTCTCGACGAGGACGAGTTGCGCGAAAGGTTCGGCCCCGTGTTGGAAGACGAGCAGATCATCACCTATTGCTCGGGGGGCATCGCTGCGGCCGCTGATGCTCTCGCACTCACCCTGCTCGGCCACCACAATGTCGTCGTCTACGACGGCTCGCTCAACGAGTGGGCGGCAGACCCTGACGCTGCGCTCGTCGTCGGGGCGTAACAGCTCGGTGCTTAGGTCGGTGCCTAAGCTTCTTCTTTCAACGCACTCGCCAAGCCAGCCGGGTCGGTGAGCGGCAGACGGCAGACGAAGTCGCGACAGAGGTACGCGGTCGCGGTGGGCTCACCGGTGACCCTGTCCGGCTGCGTGGTGCGGGCCTCGAACAGCTCGAAACCCGCGTTCGCGAACGACGCGGCCGCCGCATCCGTGAGCACTGTGGTCACCGCGCCGCTGCGGTACCAGCCACGCGCATGGGCTGCCATCGCCGAGCCGGCGTCGCCCACGACCACGAGCTGGGCCGCGGGCGCGGTGAGTCCGGTCATGAGCGCGAGCGCTGCGCCGAAACCGACAGGCTGCGTCACGGCGAGCGGCGCACAGCGTTCCATCGCCCCTCGCGCGGCCGCGAGATATCGGCCTTCCGCCGTGAGCAGGTACAGCTGGTGTGCAGCGGATGCCACGGCGCTCGATCCCGAGGCATAGGCACCCTCAGACGGATCGGCCTGGATCGCGACGCCGTGGCCCGCGAGCACGGGGTCCGCTCCCCCGGGCACCGCGAACGGCAGCACGTCGGCGGCCTCGCCTGTCGCCTCGGCGGCTGGCACCTCGGCGAGCGTCGCATCCACGAGCTCCCGCCCCGCCACGGCGTACCGGGCCTCCCCCGTCACGACGCCCAAATGAAGGAATGCGCGGGCGAGCATCCCGTAGTCCTCGAGCGTCGCCCTTGCGGCAGAAGGTCTCTCGCCGACGGAGGCGCGGATGAGCGTCACCGACTCCTTCATTTGGGCGGCGGCAGAGGTGGCACTCGAAGCACGCACGACGTGGTGCTCGAGCAGGAAGTCCGCTGCTCCTCGTGCCGCCTCCACCCAGTCACTGCGACCCAACACGAAGCCGGCCTCGGCGAGCGCGTCGATCGCGAGTCCGTTCCAGCCGCTCAACACCTTCTCGTCGAGCCCGGGAGTCGGCTGTGCCGCGCGCGCCGCGGCGTCGAGCACGTAATACCCGCCCTCGACGCGGACGCCGTCCACGGTGCTCTCGCTGTCCTGCGCCGAGGCAAATGCCCCGTTCGGAAGCCGCAGTACGTTCACCAGGAAGCGTGCAATCCCCTCACACACCTCGACCGCGCGCTCCCGGCTGCCCGGTGCGAGCTGAAAGAACTGCGAGAGCTGTGACAGTCGGGCGTACACGCTGAGCAGCTGCGCGTTGTCGTAGAGCATCCGCTCGTAGTGCGGCTCCGACCAGTCCCGCCGCGTCGCGTAGCGGAAGAACCCGCCGTCGATACCGTCGCGCAGCGGAGAATCCGCCATCGTCAGCAGGGTGCGCTCCGCGAGCTCGAGCGCCGCGGAGTCTCCGAGGGAGCCGCGGTCGAGCAGGAACAGCAGCACGGGCACGACGGGAAACTTCGGCGCCGTTCCGAATCCACCAGAACTCTTGTCTTCGTACTCGAGCAGCTCGCGCACGACCCGCGCGAAATCGTCGTCGCCGGGCAGCGCACCACTCGCGGTGTCACGCCTCACGGCGAGCGCCTCGACCACCTGTGCAGCGCTGCCCTCCACCGCGCTTCGACGATGCGTCCAGGCGTCGGCGACCGCCTCCAGCACGTCGCGGAACGAGGGACTTCCGCCCACGGCCGCCGGCGGCCAGTACGTCCCGGCGAAGAAGGTCCTGCCCTGCGGCGTGACGAACACGTTGAGCGGCCAGCCGAGGTTCTGCGTGAACGCGCTGGCGGATGCAAGATAGCTGGAGTCGACATCCGGATACTCCTCGCGATCCACCTTGATCGCGACGAAGTGCTCGTTGAGGTAGACGGCGAGCACCGGGTCGCTGAAACTCTCCCTGGCCATGACGTGACACCAGTGGCAGGTGGAATAACCGATCGAGACGAGCACGGGCACATCGCGCCGCGCGGCCTCCTCGAACGGCTCGGAACCCCACTGCTGCCAGGCAACGGGGTTGTCGGCGTGGGACCGGAGATAGGGGCTGATGGCGTCCGCGAGACGGTTGGGCATGCTCTCACGCTACCCGCGCTCGTGCCGAGCGAGCATGGTCGTCGTCATATCAGCGACGTGAGCGCGCGCGAAGCTAAGCTCGAACTGTGCCTACGACAGCCATCACCCTCATTGGCGGGCCCACCGTGCTTCTCGAGTGGGCCGGCCTGCGAATCGTCACCGACCCGACCTTCGACGCCCCGCAGAGCTACGAAGACCCGGGCAGCACTCCGCTCGTGAAAACCGCCGGCCCCGCGATCCCGCGTGAGCGACTGGGGCAGGTCGACCTCGTGCTGCTCAGCCATCACGCGCACAAGGACAATCTCGACTACGAGGGCCTGGAACTGCTCGCGACGGGCGTGACGACGCTCAGCACGCGCAAGGCGAGCATGGATCTCTTCGGCGGAAGCGTTGTCGGGCTCGACTCGTGGGAGAGCTACACCGTCGGGGATGCCACTGTCACCGCCGTGCCCGCGCTGCACGGTCCTCCCGGATCCGAGCGCTTCGTCGGACCCGTCATCGGCTTTGTGCTTGAGGCAGCGGACGCGCCGACCATCTACGTGAGCGGCGACAACGCCTCCGTGCCGCTGGTCGAGCAGATCGCGGACCGCTTCTCCCCCGTGGATGTCGCCATCCTGCACGCGGGAGCGGCGCGCGTTCCGGCGATCGACGCAGCACTCACCCTCACGGGAACGGATGCCGTCGCGGCCGCGAAGGCATTGCAGGCCGCGAAGGTGGCCATCGTGCACGCCGAGGACTGGAAGCACCTCTCCGAGGACCGCGCGACCGTGGATCAGGCCTTCGCCGACGCGGATCTCGCCGAGCTGCTCGTGCAGCTGCCGCGCGGCGAGCGCGTGGAGCTGTAGCGGGCTACTTCACCTCGAAGGGGTCTCCACCCACGCGCCCCGCACGCTCCATCGCGGTGATCGAGGCCTGCTCGGCCGCGCTCAACTCGAAGTCGAACAGCGCGAAGTTCTCGGCCATCCGCTCGCGGTGGTTCGACTTGGGGAACACGATGTGACCCTGCTGCAGGTGCCAGCGCAGCACGACCTGCGCTGCGGACTTGCCGTGCGTCTCCGCGATCGCCGCGATCTCGGGCAGCTCGAGCAGTGGGTACTTGCCCTGCCCGAGCGGGCCCCAGGCCTCGGTGCGGATGCCGTGCTCCGCTCCGTACGCGGTCACCGCGGGCTGCTGGTGATACGGGTGCAGTTCGATCTGGTTGACGGCCGGCACGGTGTCGGTCTCGGCGATCACCCGTTCGAGGTGCGGCACCATGAAGTTCGAGACGCCGATGCTCACGGTCTGCCCCTTGTCGCGAATCTGCTCGAGCGCGCGCCACGACTCCACGTAGCGGTCCTGCGCAGGGCTCGGCCAGTGGATCAGGTACAGGTTCACCCGCTCGAGCCCGAGCTTGTCGAGGCTGCGCGACATCGCGTCGTAGGCGGACTGGGTGCCCTGATCGGCGTTGTAGAGCTTGGTCGTCACGAACAGCTCGTCGCGCGGGATGCCGGATGCCGCGATGGCGCGACCGACACCCTCCTCGTTGCGATAGATGGCGGCCGTGTCGATGTGCCGGTAGCCGGTTTCGAGCGCGTCGGAGACGATCCGCTCTGCCTCGTCCGGTTCGACCAGGAATACGCCGAAGCCGAGCTGGGGAATCTCTGTGCCATCGTTGAGCGTGACGGTGGGAACGGTCATGACAGGTGCCTTTCTTCTGCGCCGTTGTAAGCGCTCAATGGGCGGATGAGTGCGTTGGATGCCTGCTGCTCCATGATGTGTGCCGTCCAGCCGACGATGCGGCTGGCCACGAACAGCGGCGTGAACATCTCGGTGTCGAAGCCGATGAGCCGGTAGACCGGGCCACTCGGGTAGTCGAGGTTGGGCTTGATGCCCTTGCGGTCGCCCATCGCCTTCTCGAGTGTGTCGTAGAGCTCGCCGACGTCGTGACGGTCGAACTCTGTGACGAGGGTGTCGAGCGCGGCCTTCATCGTGGGAACGCGGGAGTCGCCGTTCTTGTAGACGCGGTGCCCGAAGCCCATGATCTTGCGCTTCTCGGCGAGCGCGGCGTCCAGCCATCCTTCGACCTTGTCTGCCGTGCCGATCTCGTCGAAGGCGTGCATGACGGCTTCGTTCGCACCGCCGTGCAGTGGACCCTTGAGGGCGCCGATCGCACCGGTCACCGCCGAATACAGGTCGGCGAGGGTGGAGGTGATGACCCTCGCCGTGAAGGTGCTCGCGTTGAAGGAGTGCTCGGCGTAGAGAATCATCGAGATGTCGAAGGCGTTGACCACCACGAGGTCGGGCACCTCGCCGAAGGTCATGTGCAGCAGGTTCGCAGAGAAGCCGAGATCGTCGCGGGGCTCGACGAGTTGCTCACCCCGACGGCGACGCTGGTCGTAGGCCAGAATGCTGGGCAGCTGCGCGAGGAGATAGACGGCGCGACCCTCGTTGAGTGTGCGGTCCTGGATACCGTCGGGATGGTTCAGAGTCGGGTCCGTCGCACCGATCACGCTCACAGCGGTGCGGATGACGTCCATCGGGTGTGCCGTGAGCGGCAGCTCGTCGATGACCCGCTTGGTGCGCGGGTCGAGGGGGCGCAGCGAACGTTCGAGCTTCTCGAACTCCTCGAGCTGCGCGGGAGTGGGCAACTCCCCGTGCCAGAGCAGGTACGCCACCTCCTCGAAGGTGCACTTGTCGGCCAGTTCCTGCACGGGGTAGCCGCGGTAGAGCAGCGAATTGCTCTCGGGGTTGACCTTCGAGATCGCCGTATAGTCGACGACGACCCCGGCGAGGCCCTTGTGGATCTCTTCGCTCATGTCAGTCCTTCTCGGTTCAGTTGTCGCTGTCAGAGTGACCGGTTGCGCTCGAGGGTGAAGTTGAACACCCCGGAGTCGAACGTGCCGTACGACTCATAGTCCAGCAGTTCGTATAGTCGCGCGCGAGTCTGCATGTCGGCGACGGCGGCCTGCTGTGTGCCCTCGGACGCGATCAGGTCGAGCGTACGCTCCGCCGCCCCCATTGCGCTGCGCAGCAGGGTCACGGGGTAGATGACGATGTTGATGCCGACGTCCGCGAGCTGCCGGGTGGTGAACAGCTCGCTCTTGCCGAACTCGGTCATGTTCGCGAGGATCGGCACGTCCACGGCGGCTCGCACGGCCTCGAACTCGGCCAGATCCCGCATGGCCTCGGGGAAGAGGGCGTCGGCCCCGGCATCCACGAGCGCCTTGGCCCGATCGATCGCGGCGGGCATTCCATCGATCGCGCGGATGTCCGTGCGCGCCATGATGAGCAGGTTCGGGTCGCGCCGCGCCTGGGCCGCAGCCCGGATGCGCTTGGTCGCGGTGCCTTCGTCGACAACGGCTTTGCCGTCGAGGTGTCCGCACCTCTTCGGGTTCACCTGGTCTTCGATGTGGATGCCCGTGACACCCGCGTTCTCGAGCTCCTGCACGGTGCGCGCGACGTTCATCGGCTCGCCGAAGCCGGTGTCGGCGTCGACGAGGGTGGGCAGCGATGTCATCCGGTTGATCTGCTGGGCCCGCCCCGCGACCTCGGTGAGGGTGGTGAGGCCGATGTCGGGCAGGCCGAGGTCAGCGGAGATCACGGCGCCGGAGATGTAGACGCCCTCGAAGCCCTTGTCTTCGATGAGCTTCGCGCTCAGCGGGTTGAACGCCCCCGGATAGCGCAGCAATTCTCCCGTGGCGAGGTGTTCACGCAACAGCTGCCGCTTCGTGGCCGGGGTGATGTGCGAGTACAGCACGTTAGGACCCTGCTTTCTTGAGGAGGTGGACCACTAGAAGATGCCCTTCGTCGTTGAGGCAAACGGTACGGCGGGAGTGACGGTGAGTCCACCCAATTCTGCTGCACCCAGTTCGGGGAGGCGCTGCACCGTCTCGAGGAATCGCTCGATCTCTGCCCGCTCGAGCACGCCATCCGCCAACGTCCTGAACTTGCCGATGTACTGCTCGCGCGCGAACGGGCGTGCTCCGAGCGGATGCGCGTCGGCGACGGCGATCTCGTCGACGATGCGGGTTCCGTCGGCCAGGTCGATCTCGACGCGGCCGCCGAAGGCCTTCTCCCTCGGGTCGAGCGAGTGGTAGCGGCGGGTCCACTCGGCATCCTCTTCGGTGCTGACCTTGTGCCAGAGCGCGACGGTGTCCGGGCGGGCGGCGCGCTCCGGCGCGTAGGAGCGCTCGTGGTGCCACTCGCCGTCCTGCAGTGCAACCGCGAAGATGTACGGGATCGAGTGGTCGAGGGTCTCGCGGCTGGCGGTCGGGTCGTACTTCTGCGGGTCGTTCGCCCCGGAGCCGATCACGTAGTGGGTGTGGTGGCTCGTGTGCAGCACGGCACGCGTGACGTTCCCGGGGTCGCGGAGTTCCGGATGCTGCCGGCCGAGCCTGCGGGCGAGGTCGATCCAGGCCTGGGCCTGGTACTCGGCGGAGTGCTCCTTCGTGTAGCTGTCGAGGATGGCGCGCTTGGCCTCGCCGCGCTCGGGCAGCGGCACCTCGTAGCGGGAGTCTGGACCGTCGAGCAGCCAGGCGATCACTCCGTCTTCGCCCTCGTAGATGGGCGTGGGGCTGGTCTGGCCGCGCATCGCCCGATCGACGGCCTCGACGGCCATCTTGCCCGCGAAGGCCGGCGCGTAGGCCTTCCAGCTGGAGATCTCGCCCTTGCGGGACTGGCGCGTCGCCGTGGTCACGTGCAGCGCCTGGCCGATCGCCTGGAAGATCGCCTGGGTGTCGAGACCGAGCATGGTTCCGATTCCCGCGGCCGCGGACGGACCGAGGTGGGCGACGTGGTCGATCTTGTGGGCATGCAGGCTGATGCCCTTGACCAGGTCGATCTGGATCTCGTAGCCGGTGGCGATGCCGCGAATCAGCTCGTGTCCGCTCACGCCCAGGTGCTGGGCCACGGCGAGAATCGGCGGGATGTTGTCGCCCGGGTGCGAATACTCCGCGGCGAGGAAGGTGTCGTGGTAGTCGAGCTCGCGCACGGCGACACCGTTGGCCCAGGCCGCCCACTCCGGGCTGTGGCGTCCGTCGACGCCGAAGACCGTGGAGCCCGCACCGCCCGTGGAGACCGGATGCGCCTCGGCCTGCGCCCGCGCGGCGAGCGCCGATGCGCGGCCGAGAGACGCGGTGGCGACGGCGGCGTTGTCGATGATGCGGTTGACCACCATCTCGGCCACCTCATCCGTCACATCGACCGGGTCGGTCGCGACCTCGGCGAGCTTCCACGCGAGCTGGCCGTCGCGGGCCAGATTCTCGTCACTTCTGTGTGTTCGGACCTCATGTAGCTGCACGCCTCCAGCCTAGGTGGCGATTCCCGGAATACGATGGTGAGGCTTATGACAACCAGCGACGCCGCACCGCAGACGACACTCGCCGCGGGCGACACCTTCCTGCACACCGTGCCGAGCGATCCGCGCGTCGGGGCGCTTCTCGACGCCCTCGAGCACGAGTACGACGAGCGGTACCGCGACTTCGCGATCGACGCGGCGTACAACGAGATCCACCGGTTCTCCGACGAGACCTTCAGCCCGCCGAACGGCACCTTCCTGCTGTTCCTGCGCGATAGTGTCGCGATCGCGGGCGGCGCGTTCATGACAGCGAACGCATCCACGGCGGAGTTCAAGCGCATCTGGACCCACCCGGATCACCGGGGTCACGGCCTCGCCAGGCTCGTGCTCCGTGAACTCGAGCGGGAGGCTGCCAGGCGCGGGTTCACCGAGGTCATTCTCAGCACGGGACCGAGGCAGCCCGAGGCCGTGCGCCTCTACCTGGCGACCGGCTACGAACCCCAGTTCGACCCGAGTCTTGATGCCGCGACCATCGGCGAACACGCGTTCCGCAAGCACCTCGGCCAGAACGCCTGAACCACAGTACCGCGCGCGAGCCGTAGCGCTGCGCCTCCCCCTCAGCCTCGCACCGGGGTGGGGCTCGACTCGTCTATCGGGACTTGCGCTTGTGCCTGTGCCTGTGCCTTAGCTGCGGCTTCCGCTGCTGCGGCTTCCGCTGCTGCGGCATCCGCCGCTTCTGCCACCGCAGCCGCGGCCTCCACCTGTTTGCGGCCGGGAAGCCAGACGCAGAGCACCATGGCAACCACCGCGAAGCCCGTCGCCCACCAGAACGAGACGTGGAATGCTCCCACGAGATCGGTTCCTCCGTCCGTGGTGAGCACGTATTCGAGAATGACGGCGAGCACGGCCGTGCCGAAGGACCCACCGAGCTGCTGGGCGATCCGGGTGAGCACGCTCGAGTGTGCGACCTGCTCGTGCCTGAGGCCGACGTAAGCAGCGGTCATCACGGGCATCGTCACGGCCCCGAGGCCGATCCCGCGAACGAGGAGCGCGAGTGCCAGGAGCCAGTCGCTGGTCGAGCCGGTCACGAAGCAGAACGGCACGGTTGCCGCGGCGACGATGAGAAAGCCGACCGCGGCGATCGAGCGCGCGCCGATCTTGTCGGTCAGCGGCCCGGCGATCTGCCTGCTGAGCAGGGTGCCGATTCCCTGCGGCACGAGGATGAGCCCGGCCGTGAGCGCCGTCGTGCCGCGCACCTCCATGTAGTAGAGCGGCAGGAGCAGCATCGCGCCGTACAGCGCGAAGCCCGAGAGGAACAACACGGACGATGATGAGCCCACCGAGCGAAGCGACAGCAGGCGGATGTCGACGAGCGGATCCGAGCGACGCAACGTGTAGACGACGAACGCGATCAGGAGCACCACACCGATCACGAGCGGCACGATCACGTCGGCCTGGGTGAACCCGGCCGAGCTGCCCGCGTTGCTCAGGGCCAGCACGATGGCGGCGATGCTCGGCGCGAGCAGAGCCAGCCCCCACACGTCGAGACGCGGCCGCACCGCGGGCACGACATCCTTCGCCAGGTAGATTCCGGCGAAGATCAGGCCGGCGGTGCAGAACGGGATGTTGACCCAGAACAGGAAGCGCCAGCTGAGGTTCGTGAGGATCGCGCCGCCGACGAGCGGGCCGAGGATCGGGCCGAGCAGAGCGGGCAGCGCCACCCAGGCCGCCGTGCGGCCGAGAGCCTTGCCCTTGGCTGCCTGGAAGACGAGGGTCGCCATGACCGGCAGCATCAGCCCGCCTCCGACGCCCTGCACCACACGCCAGCCGATGAGCGAGCCGAAGTTCCAGGCCAGGCTCGACCCGAGCGACCCGAGCAGGAACACGGCGAGTGCGAACATCCACACCCTCTTGCCGCCGAAGCGCCCGAGCGCCCAGGTGCTGAGCGGCACCGCGACGCCGAGCGCGAGCAGGTAACCGGTCGTGACCCACTGGATGGTCGCCACCGTGGTGTGCAGGTCCTGCGCGAGCGGGTGCAGCGCAACGCTGACGATCGTGGTGTCGAAGACCACGGCCAGCGCGCCGATGGCCAGAACCAGTGCTGTCTTCAGCACCTGCGGATCCAGTTTGTTTTTTGCCGTGGACGTCACCATCTGCTTCTCTCTACTCGTGCGGAGTGCTCGTTCGGGTTCCGGCGAGATCCCTCATAAGACTTGCTTTCGTTTCTTATTCAGAGTAGCACGGATAAGAAACGAATGTGAGTCTTATAGCCCGGCGTCCGATATGCTGGCGGCATGGCTGAGGAACCACGGAGACGGCGGCGAGGCGAGGCGCTCGAGGCCGCGATTCTGGATGCCGCCTGGGAGGAACTGGTCGAGGTCGGGTTCCCGAAACTCACCATGGAGTCCGTTGCCACGCGCGCCCAGACGAGCGTGCCCGTGCTCTACCGCCGCTGGGCGGGCAAGGAATTCCTGGTGCTCGCCGCCATCGAGCGCAACAGGTCGACTCACCCGGTCATCGTTCCGGATACCGGCACCCTGCGTGGCGATCTCCTGGCCCTGCTGAACGACATGAACGCGACGCGGCTCGGGTTCACCACGGTGATCACCTCGGTCTTCGCCGGCCTTCTCGCGGATTCCGGGCTCGCTCCGGCCGAGGTCCGCGAGCGGATCCTCAAGAACCAGCCGCGCGTCTCCGACATGATCTTCCGACGTGCACACGACCGCGGCGAGATCGACCTCGATCGGCTGCCGGCATCCGTGCTGGCGATGCCATTCGACCTCGTGCGGCACGACCTGCTGATGACGCTCAAACCCGTCGGGAGCAAACGCATCGTGTCGATCGTCGACGAGCTGTTCCTGCCGCTGGTGATCAGTCACACCTGATCGAACGACCTCGCCGCGGAGGGCAAACCCGCGGCTCGAGCACGCAATCGCCCTCGCCCGAAAACCGCCTTGACAGGCTTACTTGTTTTTTGCAAGCTTAAGCGAAGAGGGCAAGGACCGTGCTCGATCACGAGCACCCATACCCGCACAAGCGAAGGAGCAGTTCATGTCTACAGATGTCTTCGTCAACCTGCCCACGACCGACCTTCCCCGAGCGAAGAAGTTCTACGAGGGTCTCGGCTGGACGATCAATCCGAATTTCACGGATGACAACGCGGCCTGCGTCGTCATCGACGAGCACGTGTACCTGATGGTGCTCACCCGCGAGTTCTTCGCGACCTTCACGTCGAAGCCGATCGCCGATCCGCACACCTCCTGCCAGGTGCAGACCGCCCTGAGCGCAGACAGTCGGGAGGCGGTGGATGCCATGATCGAGAAGGTGCTTGCGGCGGGCGGAACCGAGCCGCACGATGCCCAGGACTACGGGTTCATGTACTCCCGCGACTTCCAGGACCCCGACGGCAACGAGTTCGGGGTGCTCTGGATGGATCCGCGAGCGGCCGAGGTCGGTCCGGAAGCCTTCATGGCGGAGCAGGGCGGGGCATCCGCGTAAGTGGCCGCGCGGAACTACGGACAATACTGCGGGGTCGTCACGGCCCTCGAGTTGGTCGGCGAACGGTGGGCACTGCTCATCGTGCGCGATCTGCTCGTGGGATCCCGCCGGTACAGCGATCTCAAGGCGGGGCTTCCGCGCATCCCCACCAACATCCTCAGCACCCGGCTCAAGGAACTGCAGTCAGCGGGGATCGTGCAACGCCTGCCGATGGCGCACGGGCTCGCCTACGCGCTGACCGAATATGGCCGTGGCCTCGAAGACGTGGTTCTCGCGCTCGGCCGTTGGGGCTTCCAGTCGATGGGCGACCCCGCCGAGGGCGACATCGTGACCTCCGACTCGATGACCATCGCGCTCAGAACCGCGTACAGGGCGGATGTCGCCAGTCGCTTCCCCGAGACCGCCTACGAGGTGCACATCGGCGACGTTGCCCTCGGCGTGCGCACCGGCCCGCGCGGACTCCTCATCGCGCCGCTTCCCGGCGGATCGGGCACGCCTGCACCCGCGGGAATCGACCCGTTGGCAGGCGGTGTCGACCTGGCCTTCGCGGCCGGCCCGGGCATCCGCGCGCTCATCTCCGGGGAACTCAGCCCCGCGAACGCCATCGACGATGAGACAGTACACATCATCTCGGGTGACGCCGCACTGCTCGATCGCTTCGCGGTGACGTTCCACCTCGATCCCGCAACCCCCCTATCTGCGCAGCGGCGCCGACACTCGTGATCGTCCGACCTGCCACGTTCGTCCGGACGGATCGAGTCGGCGTGGAGGTTTCAACCGGGAACACGGTGCTCCATCTGAAGCATGGAGTCGCTGTTGTGCAGATAGCTCCTCTAAAATCGAGCCTGTTGAGGACAAGGCAGCCGCGGCGTAGCGCAGCTATTTGAGAACCCCGTATTATCCGAAATCCGACGACCGCTGAGTAGGATGGCCGCATCAACTGGGCGGCCTTCCCTCCGATGATGAAGCGGGCGACGATGAGCGACGAGCGACGCAAGGAACTGGGCGAGAGCGACGCGCCCGTCGAAGACGAACTGCACGAAGCGTTCGACACCATTGTCGAAGAGGGCGCGGAGCGACTGCATCGAACGCTGGCCACCATCCTCATCACCGGTCTGTTCGGCGGGCTGGAAGTCGGCGTCGGGGTCATGGCCTACCTCGCCGTGCTCCACGAGACCGGGGACCACCTCCTGGCCGGCCTGGCGTTCGGCATCGGCTTCATCGCGCTCCTGCTCGCACACAGCGAGCTCTTCACGGAGAACTTCCTGCTGCCGGTCGCCGCCGTCGTCGCGCGCGAGGCGAGCGCGGCAAAGCTTGCCAAACTCTGGGTCGGAACCCTGCTCGCCAACCTCGCTGGCGGCTGGGTCTTCATGTGGCTCATCGCGCAGGCCTTCCCGCAGTGGCACACGACGATGATGGCCGCCGGAGAGCACTTCGCGGGCGCGCCCCTCACGCTGCAGACGGCCGTTCTCGGCATCCTCGGCGGCAGCACCATCACCCTCATGACTCGCATGCAGAACGGAACCACCTCAGATCCCGCAAAGATCGTCGCGGCCGTCGCAGGCGGGTTCCTCCTCGCGGGCCTGCAGCTGTTCCACTCGATCCTCGACTCGCTTCTCATCTTCGGCGCAATCCAGGCCGGCGCAGAGATCAGCTACCTGCAGTGGCTCGGATGGTTCGGCTACACGCTCCTGTTCAACATCATCGGTGGCGTGCTCCTCATCACCGCCCTGCGCCTCGTGCGAACCAAAGACCTCGTCAAGGAGCGTCGCAAGCAGTCCCCCGCTGACCCGGATGCCCCGCGCACGAAGCGCTGAACGGCGAAGACGGGCCGGTGGCCGACCGCGGTGTGGGGGATGCGGCGAATGGCCGTCGCACCCCGCTCATCCCACGGGCATCCGTCAGCTACCGGCGCCGCGCCAGTAGTTGTTCGCTGCGGCGACCGTCTGGAAGTTCGTCGCCACGACCTGCGAGGTCGCGATCAGTGAATTCGCGTCTTCTGAGTACGCGGGACGCAGCTTCGTGCGGATCTCGCCGTCGGGTTGGGTCAGGCCGACAACCTTCCGCGACAGCTTCATCGCCAGCATGAAGCCCTCCTCGGGGTTCGACGTGATCAACGTCGGCAACCACTGCTCTGCCATCATCACTCCATTCAGTTGCGTACACGTAAGTCGTGCACGATTGAATCGTACACGCTTTAGTGGCGTAGACTTGCAGGGACGAAAGGGGGCTGATCATGACACCGAGCAGTACTCACGCGAGGCTGGACGACCAGCTCTGCTTCGCGCTCTATGCGGCATCGCGTGCAGTCTCGGGTGCGTATCGCCAGTTACTCGCCGACGTCGGGCTCACGTATCCGCAGTACCTCGCCATGCTGTCCCTCTGGGAAGAGAACGCCCAGAGCGTCGCAGCACTCGGGGATGCTCTCGATCTCGAATCAAGCACCCTCTCCCCGCTCATCCGTCGCCTTGAAGCACTCGGTCTCGTGCGTCGGCAGCGTTCCGACACCGACGAACGGGTGGTGCACGTGCACCTCACCGATGCGGGGCGGGCGCTCGAGGCACGATGTGCTCCGGTTCGCGAACAGGTCGAGGCATCCACCGGGCTCAGCGACGAAGAGTTTGCTGGCCTGCGAGCGGCACTTCATCAGTTGCGCGCGACCGTGCAGGAGGTCCCGGCCGCGAGCGCGTAAGCGGCTCGATCACGTCCTGGTCGGCCGCACGACGTAGACCGTGCCGTCGGCTGATTCGCCAGATCAGTCCGCAGGAAGATGTCGGTTGCGAGTGCCAGTGTGTCCGCATGACAAAAGACGTGCAGATCACTTTCGATTGCGCCGACCCAGGAGGATTGGCGGAGTTCTGGGCCGAGGCACTCGGATACCAGTTGCAACCACCGCCTGAAGGGTTCGACTCGTGGGATGCGGCCCTTGCCGCGTTCGGCGTGCCACGCGAACAGTGGAATTCGAGATCGGCGATCCTGCCCATCGAGGGCACCCATCCCCGCATCTTCTTCCAACGCGTGCCCGAGGGCAAGACGGTCAAGAACCGGGTGCACCTCGACGTGCGCGTGGCCCCCGGACTCGAGGGCGACGCGCGGATGAGCGCCCTCGAGGCCGAGGCCGACCGCCTCGGTGCGCTCGGGGCGACGCGCGCATACCGAGTCGAGCCCGACGAGGCCACCATGGAGGTGGGCTTCATCACGATGCGCGACCCCGAGGGCAACGAGTTCTGCCTCGATTAGTGACGACGCGCGTTCGACGAGCTCCACCACCCGAGCCATAAACTAGAGGGCTCATGATCCCTGCCGACATCCACTACCCCGAGGACCTTCCGGTCAGCCAGCGACGCGCGGAGATCGCGAAGCTCATCGCTGCGAACCAGGTCGTGATCGTGGCGGGCGAGACCGGCTCAGGCAAGACGACGCAACTGCCGAAGATCCTGCTCGAGCTCGGCCGCACGAGCATCGGGCACACCCAGCCAAGGCGCATAGCGGCGCGCACCATCGCGGAGCGCGTCGCCGAAGAACTCGGCCAGGAGGTCGGCGAACTGGTCGGCTACCAGGTGCGGTTCACAGACAGGGTCGGCGCAAACACGGCCATCAGGCTCATGACCGACGGCATCCTGTTGGCCGAGATCAACCGCGACCGCGAGCTGCGGAAGTACGACGCGATCATCATCGATGAGGCGCACGAGCGCAGCCTCACCGTCGACTTCCTGCTCGGATACCTCAAGCAGCTGCTCCCCCGCCGCCCCGATCTCAAGCTCGTCATCACCTCGGCCACGATCGATCCCGAAAGTTTCGCACGCCACTTCGCTGCGGCCGACGGAACACCAGCGCCGATCATCGAGGTGACCGGGCGCACCTACCCGGTCGAGATCCGCTACCGACCGCTCGTGGCCGAAGCGATGGATGACGATGAGCTGGATGATGCGGAGGACCGTGACTCCCTCGACGGCATCAACGCCGCCATCGACGAGCTCGGCCGCGAGGGCAGCGGCGACATCCTCGTGTTCCTCAGCGGCGAGGCGGAGATCCGGGATGCCGAGGAAGCCATCCGGGGACGGAGCCTTCCCGGCACCGAAGTCCTCCCGCTCTACGGCAGGCTCAGCGCGGCGGACCAGCATCGCGTGTTCCAGCCTTCGCGCACCGCGGGTGTGCGCCGCCGCATCGTGCTCGCAACCAACGTCGCCGAAACGAGCCTCACCGTACCGGGCATCAAGTACGTGATCGACGCGGGTACCGCGCGCATCAGCCGCTACAGCGTGCGATCGAAGGTGCAGCGACTGCCGATCGAGGCGATCTCGCAGGCCTCGGCCAACCAGCGCTCGGGCCGCAGCGGACGCACGAGCAACGGCATCGCCATCCGGCTGTACTCCGAAGAGGACTACATGCGCAGGCCGGAATATACCGAGCCGGAGATTCTGCGCACCAATCTGGCCGCGGTCATCCTGCAGATGATCTCGCTCGGCCTGGGCGACATCCAGAGCTTCCCGTTCCTGCAGCCGCCCGACTCGCGCGGCATCAAAGACGGACTCGATCTGCTGAAGGAGCTGGGGGCGGTCTCGAAAGACGACGCCATCACCCGCATCGGCAAGCAGCTCGCCCAGTTGCCGATCGATCCGCGGCTGGCCCGCATGGTCGTCGAATCGAAGACGCAGGGCACCACTCGCGAGGTCATGGCGATCGTCGCGGCGCTCAGTATCCAGGATCCGCGCGAGCGCCCGCTCGAGAAGCGCCCGCAGGCCGACCAGGCCCACGCCCGCTTCATCGACAAGACGAGCGACTTCCTCACCCTGCTGAACCTGTGGAACTACCTCAAAACGAAGGAGAAGGAGCTCAGCGGTAACCAGTTCCGCAGGCTCTGCAAGGCCGAGTACCTGAACTTCCTGCGTGTTCGGGAATGGTTCGACGTCTACCGGCAGCTGAAGCGAATGGCGAAGCCGCTCGGCCTCGCCGTCGGAGATGCTAGTACGAATCCGAACGGCATCCACCGCTCTCTGCTCGCGGGCCTGCTCAGCCAGATCGGCATCAAAGACACGGCGAAAGACAGCACGAAGCACGGCAGCAAGGCCAGGCAGGGCGACTACATAGGCGCGCGCCAGGTGCGGTTCACGATCTTCCCCGGCTCAGCCCTCGCCAAGAAGCAGCCTGCGGAGATCATGAGCGCAGAGCTCGTCGAGACGAGCCGCCTGTTCGCCAGGATGAACGCCGCGATCGACCTCGCCTGGGTCGAGCCGCTCGCGGGAGAACTGGTCAAGCGCAGCTACGGCGAACCGCACTGGGAGAAGAAGCAGGGTGCGGCAGTCGCCTACGAGAAGGTGACGCTCTACGGAGTGCCCATTGTCGCGCGGCGCAGGATCCAGTTCGCGCGAGTCGACCCCGCCCACGCCCGCGAGCTGTTCATCCGCAACGCCCTCGTCGATGGTGACTGGGATCTCGATCGCACCGGCGCGCAGGTGAAGGCGTTCGATCTCGCCAACCGCGGGCTGCGCGCAGAACTCGCCGAACTCGAGGAACGCACACGCAGGCGCGACATCCTCTACGACGACGAGGCAGTCTTCGAGTTCTACGATCGGCGCATCCCCGCGGATGTCGTGAGCCAGCGCTCCTTTGAGTCCTGGTGGAAGAAGACCAGGCCCGCAACCCCGAACCTCCTCACCATGACCCGCGAGAACCTCGTCGAGAATGAGCCGGACGCCGAGCCGGTCGACGAGACCTCCTACCCGACCAGCTGGCAGCAGGGTGACCAGCGCCTCTCGCTCGACTACCACTTCGAGCCGGGGGCGACGGATGACGGGGTCACCGTTAAGGTGCCGCTCGCCCTGCTCGCTCGGCTCAACCCCGCGGGCTTCGACTGGCAGGTCCCAGGCCTGCGCGAAGAACTCGTCACCGCGCTCATCAAGTCGCTCCCGAAGGCGATCCGCCGCAATGTCGTGCCCGCGGCGGACTGGGCACGCAGGCTCACGGCAGAGCTGCCGGCCGAGCCGAACGGCGAGCTCGCTGCGGTGCTGGCCGACCTCATCCGTTCCAAGACCTACGTGCCCATCGACGCGGGCGACTTCGACCTGGAGCGAGTCCCCGCCCATCTGAGGGTGACATTCGAGGTGGTCGATGAGCGCGGTCGCGCGCTCGCGAGCGGCAAGCAGCTGGGCGAACTGCAGACGCGGCTGAAGGCGAGCGTGCGCGAGAGCGTCGCCCGCGCATCCGTCGCCGTGCACAGCGAACTCGAACGCACTGGACTCACGACGTGGGACTTCGACGAGCTGCCGAAGACACTCGACACGAAGCAGGGCGGCAACACGATCCGTGCATACCCCGCCCTCTTCGACGAGGGTGCGAGCGTCGCCATCCGGCTGATGAGCACCCCACAGGACCAGGCGCGTACGATGCGCGCCGGGCTGCGGCGACTGCTCCTGCTCGCCGTGCCCTCTCCCACCGGCTACGTGCAGTCGCACCTCACCGGCCCCGAGAAGCTCGCGCTCGCACAGAGCCCGTACCGCAGCACCGCCGACCTCTTCGCGGACTGCCTCACGGCCTGCGTCGACGCGGTGCTCGCCGATCGCGAAGTGTGGACCCGAGCGGAGTTCGTGCGGATGCGCGACGAGGTCTCGGGCGCGATCGTCGACTCGCTCTTCTCCACGGCCTCGCTCCTCGCGAGCATCCTCGGGGCAGCACGCGCCGCCGAGAAGGCGATCTCCTCGGCCTCGAACATCGCGCTGCTGAGCCCGCTCGCCGATGCGCGCGAGCAACTGGGCAACCTCGTCTATCCCGGATTCGTCTCGGCGGCGGGTCTCAGCCAGCTCTCGCGTCTCCCCGACTATCTGCAGGGCATCGCCCACCGGGTGAGCAAGCTCGGCGAGAACCTCGGCCGCGACCGGGTGTGGATGTCCGAGGTACAGTCCGCCACCGAGCACTACACGGCCGCCGGCGGTCAACTGCCGCTGCCAGCGGACGCGACGGAACGCATCCGTCACGCCCGCTGGCTGCTCGAGGAACTGCGCATCAGCCTGTTCGCGCAGCACCTCGGCACGGCCGAGCCCGCGAGCGTGCAGCGCATCACGAGGGTGCTGAGCCAGCCCTGAGTGCTCGACCGCGCGGAGGCTAGACCGAGTTCCTGCGGCCCGAGATCATCCGCAGCAGCCAGGCGATGATCGCTATCACGAGCAGAATGACCCCGATCCAGAGGAGCCACTGGACGGCCTGCACAAAGCCCCCGATGAAGAGCAGGGCGATGGCGATGATGGCCACGATGACAAGAAGTGCACTCATGTTGATCACTTTCCAATCGGTCGATGTGCATGGCGTCGAACGCTCGTGGCGCCCGACACCTTCAGTAGAACTCGCGGCCGCAATCACGATCAAGGGGTGGCGTTACCCGCTGTCTTGCGCTACGGGCGAGCGACGCGCCCCGGCCCCGGCCCCGCCTATACTCCTTTTTCACGCGGGAATCAATGGCCCCCCAACAGGGGGAGTAGACGATACGTTCTCAATCAGGGGATAACCCTCCCCCTCAAAAGTGAGAGGAAGAACGATGAGCGTGTACATCAGTCATGCCGAACAAGACGGCCCTCTTCCCGAGCCAAAGGCCGCTCTGCGTCCGGGCAATACCGAGATCGCTGAGGTGCTCCAACCCTGGCTCAGTCGCATGATGCACTTTCGCTGGGGTCGCCGGATCGCCACCCCGCACTACCGTCGGTCGCGCACCTGACCGGCCTGCTGCAGAACGAGAGATTCAATAACCAGCACGCCAGTGGAGGAACCGGATGTCGCAGACAATCTTTGGATACGAATCGGGAACCACGCGGGGAGACATTCTCGCCGGGCTCACCCGGGATGACATTCGAATCGATGAGCTCTCACCGTCACGGTGGCGGGTCACCAATAAGCGTTTCCGACCGGAGGACCGGCGCGGACTGCTCGGCTTCATCGAGCAGCTCGAGGACGGCTTCGAGGTAATGGAACTCGTCGATGGGTGGCAGGACTTCGCCTGGTTCACTTTCGCGAGCTACGCGGAGGCCGAGGCGCACTTCAGCGGGTCACAGCTCTAGTTCGCTCGGTCGGGTCTTTTGCCGTCAGTATCTCGGCGCACGCGTTTTCGCGTGCGCCCGCCCACTAACCGAGAGGATCGCCGTGATCACCGAACAGATGGTGGACGAGATCGTGGTCCCGACCGCGCATGACGCGGTGTGGTCCCACGACCAGGCCGTGTTTCTCGACGCGGCTCAGAACTGCGGCGGCACCGTCCACCCACTGCTGGACGCTCTGGAGCAGATCGACCCGCAGTTTCTGGCCCCGTTGCCCGGGCTCGGGCACACCGCACAGAGACTGCAATTCCTCTCAGCCGTCGCTGCCACAGACGTGACCGCGGCACGTGTGCTCGAGCCGCATCTCGATGCGGTGGCGATCCTGGCGGAGAGTCGAGAGTCCGACGACTTCACCCGCGCCGGCCATACCTGGGGTGTCTTCGCCGCCGAGGGCCCGGCGTCGACGCTCGTCGCCGAGCAGCACCATGGAGCGTGGACCCTCACGGGAACAAAGCCGTGGTGTTCACTGGGTGGTCGACTGAGCAACGCACTGGTCACGGCACGCACGACCGCGGATGAGTCACGCCTGTTCCGGGTGGACCTCCGGCAGGGCGAAGTGCACAGTGCGGACGCACGCTGGGTGGCACGCGGGTTGGCAGACGTGGAGAGTGGACCCCTCGTCATGGACGCGGCGGCGGCGACCCCCGTGGGTCGCGGCGGCTGGTATCTCAGCCGTCCAGGGTTCCGCTGGGGAGGAATCGGCGTCGCCGCCTGCTGGTGGGGTGGATGCGTGCCGCTGTTCGCCGCAATCGTGCGGAAGAACGCGCAGGGCGACCCGAAGCCGCTCACGACCAGCCGGGTCGGTCGGCTCTATCGCGCGCTCGAATCGGCGCGCGTCATCCTGGAACGCTCCGCGGCGTACATCGACAGTGCGGCGGCGAGGGAATCCGAGGATGCCGACGACATGGCCGTGCTCGCGCACACGGCGCGGGGCGTCGTCGCGGATGCCGTGGACGAGACGCTCGCAGCGGTCCGCGACATCCTGGGGCCCCCAGCCCTCGCGTTCGACGAGCCGACCGCGCGACGCTGCGCCGATCTCGAGCTGTATGCCTCCCAGTACCACCGCGGAGGGGACGACGCGTCCCTGGGCGCCCACTTGGATTCGGCGGGCTCGTGGTGGTGAGCTTTGACGCGACCACCACCGTGACGAGCGCAAGCGAATGGCGCTCCGATGGACGCTGGCCGCGCATCCCGCCACTGGACACGAGCGTGCTCGGCTCGCTCGTCCAGCTGATCGTGTTCGCGGCGCACCCGGACGACGAGACGCTCGGGGCCGGAGGGCTGCTCGCGACCGCGAGCGAGCTGGGTGTGCCGGTGCGTGTGGTCGTCGCGACGGGAGACGACCAGGCGCGACGGGACGAACTGTCGGTGGCGCTCGATGAGCTCGGCGTGAGCGCGACCATCGACTACCTGGAGTTTCCGGATGGTGGTCTGAAACACCATGCCGAGGCCCTCGCGCGGGACCTCTCCGACATCCTTAGCCCGAGTGAAGGCGCGACCTGGGCGCTTGCCCCGTGGCCTGGTGATCGGCACGGCGACCACCGCACTCTCGGCGATCAGGTGGCGAGGGTCGGGCGAGCAGCGGGCATCGAGGTCTTGTGCTACCCCATCTGGCTGTGGCAGTGGGGGGTACCCGACGATTGCCCATGGGAGCAACTGCGCGAGTTGCCGCTCTCTGACTCCATTCGTCACCGCAAGCGGATCGCCCTCACGCGCTTCGAGTCGCAACTGCACTCGCCCGCCAATCCAAGTGGCGTGCTCACGGAAGAGTTCCTCGAGCACTTTCGCGACGGGCGAGAGGTCGTCATCGTTTCCTCCGTCGGCGACCACTTCGACGAGCTGCACACGCGCTCCGACGACCCGTGGTCGGTGCGCACCCGCTGGTACGAACGTCGCAAACGCGCCATCACCATGGCTTCGCTCCCGCGCAAACGCTTCACGCGAGCTCTGGAGATCGGATGTTCGATCGGTGAGTTGTCCGCCGAACTTGCCGACCGCTGCGACCGCCTCCTCGCGATCGACGGCTCGGAATCGGCCGTCGCCGCCGCGCGGAGCCGGTTGCGAGAAAACGTGACTGCGACGGTGCAGCAGGTACGCGTTCCCTGCGAGTGGCCGCAGGGCCGCTACGACCTCATCGTGATCTCCGAGCTGGCGTACTACCTGTCGGAGGGCGAGTGGCGCACGACTGTTCGGCGATGCCGCGAGTCCCTCGACGCAGGCGGCGCGATCCTGCTCTGCCACTGGCTCGGAACGGCGGATGATTTCGCCCAGACCGGAGAGCAGGTGCACCGGATCTTTCGCGAGGAGTTCGGGACCGACGCGATCGTCACGCACCGTGAGTCCGACTTTCTCCTCGATGTCTTCGGTGCCGAAAGCGGGCACCCTGATGACTGAGCGCGTCCGGCACATTCTCGTGGTCATCCCGGCCCGCAACGAAGCGGAGACGTTGCGCGCGTGCCTGGTGTCCGTCGAGCGGGCGCGCCACCGCATCCGACACCTCGCGCACACGCGCGTCGTGCTCGTTCTCGACGCCTGCACCGACGACTCCGCTGCCATCGCGGCAGGATTCAGCGACGTGACGGTGCTGTCCGTGGGCTTCGCGAACGTCGGAAGCAGCAGGGCGCTCGGCGTGGAGCACGGGTTGCGCCAGATCGATGACGACCCGGCAGCGGTATGGATTGCCACGACCGACGCGGACAGCGTGGTGTCGAACGGATGGCTTCGCGAACACCTCTCCGCGGCACGATCTGGTGCAGACGCCCTGGTGGGAAGCGTCGTTCCGCTGCTCGACGACCTCGATGAGGCACGCAGGACGGCCTGGCTGGCCAGCCACTCCCCCGGCTCAACGCTCGGGCACGTCCACGGTGCGAATCTCGGCGTCAGGGCGGATGCATACGGAGCGGCCGGCGGATTCGCGGCTCTGACCGAAGACGAGGACGTGTCTCTCGTCGAGCGCCTTCGTGAAGCGGGCGCGGGCGTGACGCACACGGAACGCGAGCCGGTGACGACCTCGAGCCGACTGAAAGGACGGGTCGAGGGCGGGTATGCACGCTACCTCACCGAGCTGGTGGCACAGCGATAGACGTCATCCCCATTGTCCGCGTCTCGCGGCATTTCGCAACCCCTTGTCTACCGCAGTCGCCGGTCTAGAGTGCGAACAAATCGGCCACTATCGGGAGGAAGCACCGTGTCGGAGTTCGGCCGGATAGACGTCCTGGTCAGCAATGCCGCCTTCCAAATGTCCCACGAGAAAGTCACGGACATTCCGGATGACGAATGGGACTACACGATCGCCACAAACCTGTCGGCCTTCTTTCACCTGGTCAAGGCGTCGCTGCCGCACATGACGGCCGGATCCTCGATCATCGCGTCGTCATCTGTGAACTCCGACGCACCAACGCCGTCGCTTATGCCCTACGACGCGACGAAAGCTGCACTCGCGAACATGACGGCGGCTCTCGCCCAGCTATTGGGAAGCTGCGGCATCCGGGCGAACAGTGTCGCGCCAGGGCCGATCTGGACCCCGCTCATCCCGTCGACCATGCCGGAGGAAAAGGTTGAGTCGTTCGGAGAGAACACTCCGCTCGAGCGCGCCGGGCAGCCTGCGGAACTCGCCCCGGCCTTCGTTCTGCTCGCCTCGGATGACGGGAGCTACATATCGGGCTCGCGCCTCGCCGTCACGGGCGGTCGTCCCATCCTGTGATGAATGCAAGTTCACTCGAATCGAGGAAGAAGCCAATGTCTCAAACATCTATGGAACAAGTCGATTCCGGCACAGTCGAGGTCGCGGAGCTCGCGGCGCAACTGCGCGTCGATTCCATTCGCGCGGCTGCCGGACCATCGTCGGGGCACGTGACCTCGAGCCTGTCGGCGGCGGACCTCATGGCCGTCCTGCTCTCGCGCTACCTGCGCTACGACTGGAGCGAGCCGAGTAATCCGAACAACGACCACCTGATCTTCTCCAAGGGCCACGCATCCCCGCTGTTGTACTCCATGTTCAAGGCTGCTGGCGTCGTCAGTGATGAGGAGCTCACGACGAGCTATCGCCGATTCGGCTCTCGCCTGGAGGGACATCCGACACCCGTCCTGCCCTGGGTCGACGTGGCCACGGGCTCGCTCGGCCAGGGCCTGCCCATCGGAGTCGGCATCGCGATGCTCGGCAAGCGCCTGGAGCATCGGCCTTACCGCGTATGGGTTCTCTGTGGAGACAGCGAGATGGCTGAGGGTTCCATCTGGGAGGCGCTGGACAAGGCGGGAATGCACCAGCTGTCGAACCTCACGGTCATCGTCGACGTCAATCGCCTGGGCCAGCGCGGCGCAACGGAACTCGAATGGGACCTCGACGCGTACGCACGACGAGTCGAAGCCTTCGGGGCACGCGCGATTGCGATCGACGGGCACGACCTTGGCCAGATCGACGAGGCGTTCGCGAGCTCGCTCTCGAGTGATCGGCCCACGGTGATCCTCGCTCGAACCGTGAAGGGTAAGGGCGTCGCGGAGATCGAGAACGAGAACGGATGGCACGGCAAGGCGCTGCCTCCGGACATGGCCGAACGCGCGATCTCGGCGCTGGGCGGTGTCCGCAATGACACGGTGACGCCCCTGCTGCCCGCGCAGGACGATCGACAGGAGCATCCGTCGCACGCCGCGATCGTGCTGCCCACTTACACTCTCGGCGAGAAGGTGGCGACGCGGAAGGCCTACGGGGATGCACTCAAAGCACTCGGTGTACGCAGCGACGTTCTCGTCACCGACGGCGAAGTGAGCAACTCCACCTATGCGAACCTTTTCGCCGAGGCCTATCCCGAGCGCTTCTTCGAGATGTACATCGCGGAACAGCAGCTGATCTCGACCGCGGTGGCGATGTCGGTTCGCGGCTACACACCGTTCGCATCGACCTTCGCCGCGTTCTTCTCGCGCGCCTACGACTTCATCCGGATGGCCGCCATCTCCGAGGCCGATATCAGGCTCTACGGCTCGCACGCCGGCGTCGAGATCGGTGAAGACGGGCCGTCGCAGATGGCGCTCGAGGACATTGCGGCGCTGCGGGCCATCCGAGGATCGACAGTGCTCTACCCCTCGGATGCGACGAGTGCGGCCGCCCTCGTCGGCGAGATGCTCGAACGCAAGGGCATCGTCTACCTCCGAACGACCCGCGGCAAATACCCCGTGCTCTACCCGGACGGCGAGAGGTTCCCCATCGGCGGAAGCAAGACCCTTCGCTCGACCGAATCCGACGAGGTCGCGCTGATCGGCGCGGGAGTCACCCTGCACAGCTGCCTGGCTGCGGCCGACCGTCTCGCCGATCAGGGTGTCACCGCCCGGGTCATCGACCTCTATTCCGTGAAGCCGGTCGATCGGGACGCGCTCACCGAGGCCTCGCGGGTCACCGGCGGCCGCCTCGTCGTGGTCGAGGACCATCACGTCGAGGGCGGAATAGGCTCCGCCGTGCTGGAGGCCCTGGCGAGCGAATCACAGCCTCCGCGCGTGACCCTCCTCGGCGTGCGGGGCCTGCCGGGCTCGGGCACCGCCGTAGAGCTGATGGATGCCGCCGGAATCGGCGTCGACAGCATCATCTCCGCGGCACGTGAGTTACGATCCTGACCACGGGGCTCCGCTTTCCCGCGTGACCTCGCCCGCGGACTTGTCGCGGCGCCAGCCGCGCCACGACGGCTGACGCAGCCTGCCCGTTGAGGTCCATTCCGCGAACTCGACCTCGCCGACGAGCGCGCCGGTCACCCAGTGAGCATCCGACGCGTCCGCGCGCGGGATGTCCGTGAAGGGGTTCTCGTCGGTGGCGACCGTGGCGAGGCGATCCGCGATGTCATCCAGCTCTCGATCTCTGAACCCGGTGCCGACCCTGCCGATGTACTCCAGGCCGTCCGATCCAGGGAGCCCCACCAGCAGTGAACCGATTCCTCCGGCCCTGCGCCCTTTGCCCGGGCGCCATCCACCAACCACGACTTCCTGGGTGCGATGGTGCTTCACCTTGATCCAGGACTTCGAACGCCGCCCGACCTCGTAGCGACCGTCACGTCTCTTGGCCATGACGCCCTCCAGCCGCAATTCACGACTGCCTCGCATCGCCTCATCGAAGTCTCCATCGAACGCGGGAGGCACCTGCACGGCGCCTTTCGAGTGCACGAACTCGGCCAGGCTCCGTCGCCGTTCGTCGTAGCTCTGCTTCACGAGTGAGATGCCGCCGTGCTCGAGGATGTCGAACACCAGGTACTGCACCGGGGCCGCGCGCGCCGCGCGCTCGACATCCGCCGGCCTGGTCAGCCCCATGCGCGTCTGCAGCAGCCCGAAATCGGGGCGCGATGAGGCGTTCAGCGCGACGATCTCTCCGTCGAGAATACTCGCGCCCGGCCCCGCACTCGCGCGCAGCTGCGCCGCGACCTCCGGGTAGCTGACGGTGACGTCATTGCCGTTGCGGGTACGAAGCCGGATGTCATCGTCCTTCTCGCCGAGAAAAGCGAGCGCCCGGATACCGTCCCACTTCATCTCGAAGGCCCACTCCTCCTCATCGGAGATGTCCGTGCTGCTGCCGAGCGTTGCGAGCATGGGAGACACACGTCGACGCGCGGATGTCTCCGGCCTTCCCCTGCGTGCCTCCCGCGTCTTCGTCGCGGGTGCGGCCGGAGCGGGGGAGGTCGGCGTGTCCTTCATGAGGTGGATGAGCCAATCGTCTGTTGCCTTGCCGTCTTCACCCGTGCGGATGAGCGCGAGCCTTTTCGGTCCGCCGAGGCCGCCACCGTCCTTGCCGTGCAGTGTGACGATGACCTCCTTCCCGTCCCGCCATTTCTCCAGCTCATAGCTGCCCGTGTCCCAGATCGTCACCTCGCCTGCCCCGTACTCCCCCACGGGAATACGCCCCTCGAAGCTTCCGTATTCGAGCGGGTGATCCTCGGTCTGTACCGCGAGATGGTTCTTCTTGACGTCTGTCGGAACGCCCCTGGGCAGCGCCCAAGACACCAGCACGCCATCGTGCTCGAGACGGAAGTCGTAGTGCAGCCGCCGCGCGTGATGCTCCTGGATCACAAAGCTCTGCCCCTCAGCGCCGGATGCTCGGCCGGCGGGAACGGGCTCCGGCGTCTTCGAGGCATCGCGCTTGGCCCGGTATCGCGCCAGACGGTCGGGTCCAGCCTCCTCTGCGTCGTCCGCGGAACCCGGACTCGCCGCGTGACCAGCGGCAAGGTCGGCCAGCGGGTCCCGCCGCCGCTTCATTCGCGTGAGCACCTGCGTGTAATCGAGGTGAGCGAGCTCCGGCGAAGCGAGTTCACGCCAGGTTCGGGGAACGGCCACAAAGGGCCGCGAGCGTCCGCGGAGCGAGTACGGGGTCACGGTGGTCTTCGAGGCGCTGTTCTGGCTCCAGTCCACGAGCACCTTGCCGACGCGCAGCGATCGTTTCATGTCGCTCACGATGAGCGTCGGATGATCGGCCTCCAGGGCCCGCGCGAGTTCGTGGGCGACAGCGGAGATCTGGTCTGAGGTCTGGCTGCCGTCGAGGGCGGCGTAGAGATGGATGCCCTTGCTGCCGCTCGTGACGGGCATGGGATCCAGTCCCATGTCCTTCAGAATCGCCCTCGCGTAGCTTGCGACCTCCGCGCACTCCTGCAGCCCGACGCCCTCCCCCGGGTCGAGATCGAGCACGAGCCTGTCGGGGTTCTTGATGCGCCCGGTGCGCCCAAACCTCCACTGAGGCACGTGGATCTCGAGGGCTGCGATCTGCGCGAGCCAGATCAGCGTGGCGTCGTCATTGACGAGCGGATATTCGTTGGTGTGGTTCTTGTGTTCGATCGCTCGCCGCTTGACCCAGGACGGCGTGGACTCGTCGAGGTTCTTCTGAAAGAACACCTTCCCCGGCTGCTCGGCGGTGCCGACTCCATTGACCCAGCGCTTTCGAGTGGCCGGCCGGTCTACCGCGTGGGGAATGAGCAGGTCGGCGACCTCGGCGTAGTAGGCCAGCACATCCGCCTTCGTCGTGCCGGTCTCCGGGTAGAGCACCTTGTCGAGGTTGGTCAGGGTGAGTCGGTGTCCGCCGACGGACACCACCTGCTTCTTCTGCGAGGCCTCGGTGTCGAGTCGGAGCGTGTCGAGTTGGAGCCGCGGCATGGGCATCCTCCTTCGTCCGTTAGTGGTCGGATCTTCACCCGCGAGTAGAGGCGATTGCAGCACCCCCGCTCCGCAGTGTCAACCCCTGGCAATTCGGGCGTTCGTCGCGTAGAAACGGGGAGATGACGGGAGGCGAGTGATGAGATCGATCTGGAAGGGTTCCATAGCCTTCGGCCTCGTGAACGTTCCGGTCAAGCTCTACAGCGCGACCGAGGATCACGACGTCGATCTGCACCAGGTGCACGACAAAGACGGCGGTCGCATCCGCTATCAACGCCGCTGCGAGGTCTGTGGGCGCATCATCGATTTCGATCACATCGACAAGGCCTACGACGAGGGCGACCGCACCGTGGTTCTCACCGACGAAGACCTGAGTTCCCTGCCGGAAGAACGCAGCAGGGAGATCGAGGTCGTCGAGTTCGTGCCGAGCGACCAGGTCGACCCCGTCATGTTCGATCGCAGCTATTTTCTCGAACCCGATTCGAAATCGCCGAAAGCCTACGTTCTGTTGCGCCGGACTCTCGACGAGACGGATCGCACGGCAATCGTTCACTTCGCGCTCCGCCAGAAGACCAGGCTCGGTGCCCTCAGGGTGCGCGGCGACGTGCTCATGCTGCAGTCGCTGCTCTGGGACGACGAGGTGCGCGAAGCACACTTCCCCGCGTTGGAGGAAACCGTGCGCATCTCGGCGAAGGAATTACAGATGTCGTCATCTCTGGTGGATTCTTTCGCCTCGGACTTCTCACCAGAGAAGTTCAGTGACGACTACCAGGACCAGCTGCGCACCCTGATCGACGCCAAGCTCAAGCAGGGCGAAACGCTGGATACGGACGCCACCTTCCGAGACGAGTCCGAGGCGCAGGGTGGCGAGGTGCTCGACCTCATGGATGCGTTGCGGCGGAGCATCGCGAAGAACAAGAAGCCGTCGTCCGCACCGGCAAAGAAGTCGAAGTCCACTCAAGCGCAAAGCACGGCAAAGCCGGCCAGAAAATCCACGAAGAAGGCGCCGGCCAAACGCAAGGCCAGCTGACCACGGCAAGCCCGAACTACGACTGATCGCCGGCGAGCATCGCCCGCACCTCTGATTCGGCCGAGCCCAGCCTCGCGGGATCGATGGTCTCGCCGACGAGATAGTGGTCGACGAGCCGCGGATCCACGTAGCTCTTTCTGGCAATCGCGGGCGTGTTGCCGAGCACGCGCGCCGCATCCTCCATCGCCAACCTGATCGAGCGGGACCTCGCCCGCTGGTTTCGCGCCGGACCGCTCGACGCGAGGCTGATCGCCGCCGCGACCGTACCGTGCAGGGTACGGAAATCCTTGGCCGTGAAGTCACCGCCCGTGCGCTCCCGCACGAACGCGTTGATCTCCCCCGGGCTGACGGAGTGTTCCTGACCTCGACTGGCCCACGACAGCAGAAGGGCGTTCGGATCGTGCCGCAGGCGCGCACGAACGAAGCGAGCAAGGTCAGCGTCGACGATCTCGCTCTCCCACTGCTGGCCGCTCTTCGCAGGAAAACACAGCGTGACCGCGTCGCCGCGCACGCTCGCGTGCGAGCACAGCAACGTGGAGAGTCCGTGACTGCCGTTGGCCTCCGCGTAGCGCTCGCTGCCGATGCGCAGTGATCCGGTGTCGAGCATCCGAAATGCCGCGGCGAGCGCGCGTGCCCGCGGGGCCGTTCGTTCGCGCAGCGCCCGGGTGACCTGGCCGCGCGCGGCGGGAAGCGACTCGGCGAGTGCAAGCGCCCGATCGAACTTGCTGCGGTCTCGACGCTCCCGCCACGACGGATGGTAGATGTACTGGCGCCTGCCAGCGGCATCCATCCCGGTCGCCTGTATGTGACCGTTGGGGAACGGGGCGATCCACACCTCGGTCCACGCCGGAGGGATGGCGAGAGCGTCGAAGCGGGATCGCAGCTCCTCATCGCGCACCGTCGCACCCGAGACATCCCGGTAGCTGAAGCCACGCCCTGAGACAACGCGATGGAAGCCCTCCGCCGAGGGGTCACTGCGCCGCAGCCTCGCCACGATTCTCCTCACCGATCATTGAGCGGGTGCGAGGCCTCTCGTGGGCCGCACCACTATCGATCGTCGACCTGGCCAGCCGTGAAAGAAAGCGGTTGACTAATTTCGTATGAGCAGGCTAAGCGCGAAAGCCTAGGTGAGCAGTCGAACGGGCTTGCGCGGGTCGACCGGCTCTGCGACCGGGGTTCCCTCGCCGGCGAGCGTACGCGCGATCTCCTCCTTCTCAGCAACATTGGAACGGATCAGCGGAATCGCCTTCACGACCGCCTTCTCGAGTCGTTCCTGCAGGCGGAGGCTCGAGATCTGGTAGTCGGTGAAGTCGGAGTCGTGTGCGTACACGCCGACCGGCAGCGTGAGCGCCTGGAAGAAGCCGAACAGCGGCCGGAACTGGTGCTCGATGATGAGCGCGTGCCGCTCGCTGCCGCCGGTCGCCGCCAGCAGAATAGGGGTGTCGACGAGCGCGTACTGGTCGACGAAGTCGAAGAGGTGCTTGAACAGCCCGGTGAAGGATGCCCGGTAAACGGGGCTCGCGACCACGAGCACGTCGGCGGATTCGATCGCCAGGAGCGCGTTCTCGACCTCCTCGGAGAGCTCTGAACGCTTGAGCGTTCCCGCGAACGACGGGCCGATCTCGTTGATCCGGATGTGCACGGGCTCGATGTCCAGGTGCTGCCCGAGGGAGTCGATGATCGCGTCCACGAGCGCGATCGTGCGCGAGGGAGCCTTGAGGCTCCCCGACACTCCGACGACTCGCAGCTTCCTGGCATCCGTTGTTCTGGCATCCCGTATTTCTGGCATGAGCTAAGAATCGCTCCTCGCGGCCGCTTGTGCACATCAGGTTACGAACTTTGTCGCGCGAAATCCTCCCTGCCCACGCGCTGCCTGCCGCGTTAGAGTCGAACCATGGCTCAGGCAGTGATCGTTGACGCTATCCGTACAGTCTCCGGACGGGGCAAGCCGGGTGGCCTGCTCTCGGCCTTCCACCCGGTCGACCTGCTCGCCCAGACGCTCCAGGCGCTCGTGGCCCGCAGCGACCTCGACCCCGCACTCATCGACGACGTGATCGGCGGATGTCTCAGCCAGGTCGGCGAGCAGGCCGTCAACATCACCCGCAACGCCGTGCTCGCCGCGGGCTTCCCGCACTCGGTACCCGGCACGACCGTGGACCGTCAGTGCGGCTCGAGCCAGCAGGCCGCGCACTTCGCCGCGCAGGGCGTCATCGCGGGCGCGTACGACGTGGTGATCGCCTGCGGCGTCGAGCTCATGAGCAAGAACCCGATCAACTCGGCCACCCTCGGTCAGGACCCGTTCGGCCCGATGGTCGGCGCGCGGTATCCGGATGGGCTGGTCGGCCAGGGTATCTCCGCCGAGTTGATCGCGGCACGCTGGGACCTCAGCCGCGAGCAGCTGGACGAGTACGCCGCGCGTTCCCACAGGCTCGCCGCAACATCCGATTTCTCGAGCGAACTCGTGGATGTCGGGGTCGGCCTGGTCGACGAGACCATCCGGCCTGCCACGAACGTCGAGTCGCTCGCCGGGCTGAAGCCCGCGTTCTACGACGAGGATCTCGGCAAGCGGTTCCCCGACATCCAGTGGCGGGTGACCGCCGGCAACTCGTCCCCGCTCACCGACGGAGCCTCGGCCGTGCTCATCATGAGCGAGGAGAAGGCCGCCGCCCTCGGCCTCGCGCCGCGGGCGCGCTTCCACTCCTTCGCCGTCACCGGCTCCGACCCGATCGAGATGCTCACGGGCGTCATCCCGGTCACGGAGCGGATCCTCGATCGCTCAGGTCTCGGCATAGACGACTTCGACACCTTCGAGGTCAACGAGGCGTTCGCCTCGGTCGTGCTGGCCTGGGAGAGGGAGATCGGCGCGAATCCGGAACTCGTGAACCCTCGGGGCGGTGCGATCGCCCTCGGCCACGCGCTCGGATCCTCCGGCACGCGGCTGCTCACGACCATGGTGAACACGCTCGAGAAGACCGGCGGCCGCTACGGACTGCAGACCATGTGCGAGGGCGCAGGGATGGCCAACGCCACGATCATCGAGCGCATCTGATGGACATCGCGGGAACGGTTGCCCTGGTCACCGGCGGCGCGTCCGGACTCGGTTTCGCCACTGCGACGGCGCTGCGAGCGGCCGGCGGCGAGGTCGTCATCCTCGACCTTCCCTCCTCCGACGGCGTCGCGCAGGCCGACAGGATCGGTGCGGCGTTCGTCCCGGCGGATGTCTCGGATGCCGATCAGGTGCAGGCCGCGGTCGACCTCGCGGCCGGCCTCGGTCCACTGCGCATCGTCGTCTGCTGTGCGGGCATCGGCACTCCCGGCAAAGCCGTCGGCAAGGCGGGGCCGCTGCCGCTCGAGGACTTCGAGCGGGTCATCCGGGTGAACCTCGCGGGCACCTTCAACGTGATCCGCCTCGCAGCGGCCCACATGCAGACGATCGAGGCCGTGGGCGAAGAACGCGGGGTCATCGTGACGACCGCCTCCGTCGCGGCCTTCGACGGGCAGGTCGGCCAGCCCGCATACTCCGCCTCCAAGGCGGGCGTGGCCGGGATGACTCTGCCGCTCGCCCGCGAATTCGCGTCCAGCAAGATCCGGGTGATGACGGTCGCGCCGGGCATCTTCCAGACGCCGATGATGGCGGGGCTTCCGCAGGCGGCGCAGGATTCTCTCGGGGCGCAGGTGCCGCATCCGTCACGCCTCGGCAAGCCCGAGGAGTACGCCGCGCTCGTGGAGCACATCGTGCGTAACCCCATGCTCAACGGCGAGACCATCCGTCTCGACGGTGCGATCCGCATGGCCCCCCGCTGACCAGGCGCCAGCGATTCGAAGCAGTATCGGCACTCTTGACCTGCGTCAACGCGCACTGTGCTGCGCTCGGCCTTAATGGAGCCATCAGGCATCCTGCCTGGGAGTGGAGGCACGATCATGCGCACCGTGAAGTTCGCGACAGAACCATTCAGCTGCCCGTCCTGCGCCGGCGAGATCGAGACAGTGGTGAGCAAGAAGGACGGCGTGAAGGCCACCCAGGTCATGTTCAACTCGAACAAGATCAAGGTCTCGTTCGACGAAAGCAGAACCACCGCGGACGACATCGCCCAGTCGATCATCAGGCTCGGCTACCCGGTGCTCAGCCAGAAGGTCACCGACAGCTGAGCGTCTGATTCACTAGGTGCATGGAACATCACCACGGGCCAGACCACGACGCCAGTGTGCTGGACGCACTCGTCGCCCGCGTTCCGCTGTTCTCCGGCCTGAACGCCGAGGAGATCCACGAAATCGCGGGCCGAGTGCGGCCACGCTGGATTCCGCGAGGAACGCAGCTCTACGGCGCCGGAGAGGTGAACCCGTACCTCCGGATCATTCACACGGGATCGGTCAAGGTCTACCGCATCGCGGAGTCCGGCCATGAGCAGGTCATCCGCGTGCTCGGCGCGGGGGATTTCCTGGGCGAGAAGGCGCTCATCTCGCCGCGGGCATCCGACCACTTCGCCGTGACGCTCACCGAGTCGGAGATCTGCCTGCTCAATCACGACGACATCCGCGACTACCTGCTGCGCTACCCTTCTGTCGCCTACACAATGCTCGAGACGATCAGCGCGCGGCTGGAGAGCACGGAGGACCAGCTCAGCGCCCTCACGGGAGAGGATGCCGGCAGCCGCGTCGCCGCCTACCTCCTGTCGCTCTCGGAGGAGTACGGCCGAGCTGACTTCGAGTTCCCGATCACCAAGAAGGATGTCGCCTCCTACCTCGGGGTCACGCCCGAGACCCTGAGCCGCAGGCTCGCCGGCTTCGAGGAGCAGGGGTGGATCCGCCAGCAGGGACCCCGTCGCATCCACATCCTCGACCCGGAGTCGCTGCGCCGTGCCTGAGCTCGCCCCAGTGACGAGTTCTTGACGCCGGTCAAGGCGCCAAGAGCCACTGACGGCTCTACTGGAGTTGTGCCGCACCACCGCGGCGCACGCACCAAGGAGCCACCGATGAACGCACGCATGAAGGCCTGGATCGCTGCGGTTGCCGGGGCGCTCCTGCTCGCCGCCCTTGGACTTCATCTCGCGGGCCTCGACCTCGTCCGCGAGGTCACGCTGTTCACCGCGGCCATCGTCGCCGGGGTTCCCATCGCGATCCGTGCGATCCAGTCGCTGCGCTCGAAGGCGTTCAGCATCGACCTCCTCGTGACCATCGCCGTTGTCGGCGCCCTCATCATCGGGGAGAGGGCCGAGGCGGCGATTGTCTCGTTCCTGTTCGTCTTCGGTGCATGGCTCGAGGTACGCACGCTCGAGAAGACGAGACGGTCGCTGCGGCAGCTCATCGACCTCGCGCCCCAGCAGGCGCAGGTGGCGCGTCACGGCGAAACCATCACAGTGTCGGCGGCCGACATCGTGCGGGGCGACCGCATGATCGTGCAGTCCGGCGGCACCATCGCCGCCGACGGCACCGTACATTTCGGGCAGGGCCACGTGGACGAGGCCGGCATCACGGGCGAACCGATGCCCGTCTCCAAAGCGACCGGAGACGCCGTCTACAGCGGCACGATCCTCGACAACGGCTACCTCGAGGTCATCGCCGACCGGGTGGGAGACGACACGACCTTCGCGCAGATCATCGAGCTGATCGAGGAGGCGCAGGAGACCAAGACCAGGGCCCAGCGCTTTCTCGACCGATTCGCCCAGGTCTACACGCCGACGATCGTCGCTCTCGCGGCTCTCGTCTTCATCGTGACCCGTGACGTCGAGTTCGCCCTGACCTTCCTCGTCATCGCCTGCCCCGGCGCGCTCGTCATCTCGACCCCGGTATCGATGGTCGCGGGCCTGGGCAACGGAGCACGCCACGGCGTGCTGGTGAAGGGCGGGGATGCGCTCGAACGCCTCTCCAGGGTCGACACCATCGTCTTCGACAAGACCGGCACACTCACCCGCGGAACGCCGGAGGTCACAGAGGTGCGAACGCTCACCGGCGATGAGGCCGGGATGCTGCGGCTCGCAGCGGGCCTCGAGGTCGCCTCGGAGCATCCGCTGGGCCGCACGATCGTAGCGGCTGCGCAGGACCGTGACATCGTCGTCAGCGACTCCCCGCTTGAGATCGAGGTCATCAAGGGCGGTGGTATCCGCGGGCTCGTCAATGGGCACCGTGTGACGGTGGGTTCCCGGCGCGTGCTCGCCGAGGTCGGCACGAAGTTGTCGGGCGATGCCGCGGAATATGCGGAACAGCGCGAGCGTGCGGGCAACACGGTGGTCTTCGTCGCGATCGACGGTGCTCTCGCCGGGATCGTCTCGATCGCGGACCAGGTGCGCCCGGAGGCGGCCGCGGCGCTCGCGGAACTTCGTGACCGGGGCATACGCCGCTTCGTCATGCTCAGTGGCGACAACCGCCACACCGCGGGCCTTGTCGCCGCGCAGCTCGGCATCGACGAGGTGTGGGCCGAGCTGCTGCCGCAGGACAAGGTGCAGGCCGTCGCCGGTTTCATGGGCTCCGGACACCGCGTGGCGATGATCGGCGATGGCATCAACGACGCCCCGGCGATCATGACCGCCGACGTGGGAATCGCCATGGGTGCTGGAACCGACATCTCGATCCAGACGGCAGACGTCATCCTGATGAGCAACCGCTTCGACCAGCTGGTGCACGCCCACTCACTGGCGCGGGCGACCGTGCGCAACATGAAACAGAACACGGTCATTGCGCTCGGCACCGTCATCCTGCTGCTGGCCGGTGTGCTCGCACAACAGGTGTTCATGGCCACGGGGATGCTCGTGCACGAGGCGAGCGTGCTCATCGTGATCCTGAACGCGGTGCGTCTCGTGCGCTATCGGGCGGGACGCGCTCGGCCGTCGCCCGGCGCGGATCGAGCGGTGCGTGAGGAACGAATCCCCGTGGCGCACCACTCGACCAGCAACCGCGGTTAGAGCACCTTCGAGAGGAACGCCTTCGTGCGCTCGTGCTGCGGATTGCCCAGCACCTCGCGCGGGTCGCCTGACTCGACGACGACGCCTCCGTCCATGAACACGAGGGAGTCTGCGACCTCACGAGCGAAGCCCATCTCGTGCGTGACGACGATCATGGTCATGCCGGATGCCGCGAGCGCCTTCATGACGTCGAGCACCTCGCCGACCAGCTCCGGGTCGAGCGCCGAGGTCGGCTCATCGAACAGCATGAGCTTCGGGTCCATGGCGAGCGCCCGCGCAATCGCGACGCGCTGCTGCTGCCCACCGGAGAGATGCGCAGGGTACGCGTCGGCCTTGTTGGCAAGACCCACCCTGGCCAGGAGTTCCTTTGCTCTGGTGACCGCCGCATCCTTCTTGATGCCCTTGACGCGCATGGGCGCCTCGATGATGTTCTCGAGAGCGGTCATGTGCGGAAACAGATTGAAGCGCTGGAACACCATGCCGATGTCACGACGCTGGCGAGCAGCCTCCTTGGGGTGCAGCTCGTACAGCTTGTCTCCGCGCTCCTCGTAGCCGACGAGCACGCCGTCGACCGTGAGCCTGCCGGCGTTGACCTGCTCGAGGTGATTGATGCAGCGCAGGAAGGTGGACTTGCCCGAACCACTCGGCCCGACCAGGCACAGCACCTCGCCGCGTTTCACCGTGAGCGAGATGCTCTTGAGCACCTCGTTGAAGCCGAAGCTCTTCGACACGCAGTCCGCGTGCACCATGGGAACTTCGGTCGCGATGTCAGTCATTTCGTGTGCTCCGAACCCTGTGAATCGACGCGAGCCGCAGACGGATCTACGGCGGGAACCGTTCCGGTCACCAGCGGCACGGAGTCGGTGTCCGTTCCGCCCTTCTTCTGCGGCCTCGCCTGTCCGACGCCACGGGAGAACCGCTTCTCCAGGAAGTACTGGCCGATCATGAGGACCGAGGTGAACAGCAGGTACCAGGCGGATGCCACGAGCAGCAGCGGGATCGGGTCGAAGATGTCGACCGAGATGTCGCGCGCACGACCGTAGAGGTCGAAGCTGTACGGCACCGCGGTGACGAGCGAGGTCGTCTTCAGCATCGAGATCACCTCGTTGCCGGTCGGCGGGATGATGATCCTCATGGCCTGCGGGATGATGACCCGTCGCATGGTCTGCAGCCAGGACATGCCGAGGGCGGTGGATGCCTCCTCCTGGCCCGGGTCGACCGAAAGGATGCCCGCGCGCACGATCTCTGCCATGTACGCGGACTCATTGAGCGCGAGTCCGATCACGGCGAGCCAGAAGAAACTGATGACCGCCTTGGTCTGGAACACGATCCACGGCGCCGTGAACGGGATGCCGATGTCGATGGTGGCGTAGATGGTGGAGATGAGTCCCCAGAACACCAACTGCACGTAGACAGGGGTGCCTCGGAAGATCCAGAGGTAGAGCCAGGCGACGCCCTTGACGACCGGGTTGTCCGAGAGTCGCATGACGGCGAGGGTGATACCGAGCACGATGGCGATGACCATCGAGTACACGGTCAACATCAGGGTGTTGAAGGCGGCCTGCGAGATACGCCTGTCGAAGATGTACTTCGCGAAGTTGTCCCAGCCGTAGGCGGGACGCTGGGAGGCATCGATCACGAACAGTGCGAGGGCGCCGATGAGGATGATGGCGAAGATGATTCGCCCCGGGTGTTTGAGCCGGATCGCCTTGATGGGGGCTGGGCGTCCGTCGCCGTCCGGCGACACGGGGAACCGTGTCGCCGGACGGTTGTTCTCTGACGAACTCACGAACTAGCCCTTGGAGGCTGCGTTGATCGTGATCTCGCTGAGGGCGCCGCTCTCCACACCCCACTTGGTCAGGATCTTGGTGTAACTGCCGTCATCGAGCATCGACTGCAGGGCCTTCTGGATCGCCTTGGTCAGGTCGGAATTCTTCTTGACCGCGACACCATACGGGGCCGCATCGAACGCGGGACCTGCGGGCTCGATCTTGTCCTTGAGCTTCGAGATCGCGTAGAGGGTGATCGGGGAGTCGGCGCTCATCGCGTCGGCACGGCCGTCTGCAACCGCGGTGGTCGCGTCATCCTGCTTGTCGAACTTCAGGATCTTGATGGGCGCCTTGCCTGCGTCGGTGCAGGCCTTGGAGGCTGCGGGCAGTTCCTCGGTCTCCTCGAACGTGGTCGCCTGCACGGAGACCGTCAGGCCACACGCGTTCTTCGGATCGACGCTCTTTCCGATCGGCTGCGCCCACTGCACACCGGCGGTGAAGTAGTTGACGAAGTCGACGGCCTTCTCGCGCTCCACGTTGTCGGTGAAGGACGAGACGCCGATGTCGTAGGTGCCGCCGGTGATGCTCGGGATGATCTTGTCGAAGCTCGAGATCTGGTAATCGGCCTTGAGGCCCAGCTTCGCAGCCATGGCATCCGCGAGCTCGACGTCCCAGCCGATCGGGTTGCCTGCGTCGTCCTTGGACTCGTTCGGCGCGTAGGTCGGGTCGATACCGATGATGAGCTTGCCGGAGTCCTTGATCTTCTTCGGCAGCAGCGCGACGGCTGCCGCATCCGTGCCGACCTTGACCTGGGGGCCATCGCCCTTGTTCGGAGTGCTGTTGTCAACACAACCGGTCAGGGCAAGCGCGGCAACGGCCGCGATTGCCAGCACTGAATATCTCATGCGCATGGAAAGTTCCTAACTGTCTGTCTCTTGGTGGGTGCTGCTATTGAAACACCGGGTAACCACAAAGCGGAACAGGACCTCTCCAGGACGCCACTTCGTTGTCACGCTGGTTATCGCAGCCTAGCGTAACTTTTGAGCAAGAAATCGCCGAACAAAGGCCGATCGAGCCACTAAATACTACCAAAATGCTCAATCTGAGCGTTTCAATACTTTCTCCGCTGCGGCAGGGCTTTAGCCCTTCGAACCGACGCTCGCCTTCGCGTTGCCCTCGTAGGAGGTGTTCGTGGACTCGAAGAAGTTCACCAGTTCGAGGGTGTCGTTGGCGGTGGCCATCCACTTCGCCGGGTTCGACACCTTGTAGTGGGCATCGAATCCGAGCTCTTCGAGGCGACGATCGGCCAGGTACTTGACGTACTGGTTGATGTAGCTGGCGTTGAGCCCGAGGATCCCGCCGGGGAGCAGGTCCTTGTTGTACTGCTCCTCCATCGCCACCGCATCCAGGATCATCGTGCGGATCTCCTCGGCGAACTCTGGCGTCTGCAGATCGGGGTTCTCCTCGAGCACCGTGAGGATGAGGTTGATGCCGAATTTGAGGTGCAGGCTCTCGTCGCGCACCACCCAGTCCATGAGCGATCCGAAGTTGCGCAGGAGATTGCGCTGGCGGAACGACAGGGCGACCATGAAGCCCGAGTAGAACCAGATGCCCTCGAGGATGACGTTGTACGCAACGAGGTTGCGCACGAAGTCCTTCTTGCCCTCCGTCGTGGTGATGTCGAGGGTCTGCTCCGTCATCCGGCGGATGAACTTGACCTGGAACTCTTCCTTCTCGGCCATCGAGGGGATGTCGACGTGGGCGTCGTAGGCCGCCGCCCGGTCGATCGGGAAGGTCTCGAGCACGTACTCGAACGACATCGAGTGGTTGGCCTCTTCCCACATCTGCTTGGCGAGGTACATGTGCGCCTCTGCCGCGTTGAGATACGGGTACACGCCGAAGGCGAGCGCCTTGTTGACGAGGAGCTCGTTCGGGTTGAAGTAGCTCATCAGGAAGGTGACCGCGTGACGTTCCTCGTCGGTCATCTTCTTGAAATCGGCGATGTCCTGGTCGAGCTGGATCTCGTTGGGGAACCACGTGTTCGCGACGGCCTGGTCATACAGGTCCATGGCCCACTGGTAACGGATCGGCTTGAGGAGGAGTCCCTCCTGGATGCCTGTACCGAGAATGCCCATTGCTACTTCATCTTCTTTCTTCTCTGTCTGCGGTGACGTGTCTGCGGTGACGTGTCTGTGGGGACGAGGCCTCGATACGGCCGCGAGCGGCCTAATCGACCAACGTTACTGGCAGCTCTCGCACTGCAACTCGTCCATCGGATCGACGGGTACGTAGTATTCCTCGTTCATCAGGAGTCCGCCTTCGTAAGGCCACCGAAGCCGAAGCCGCGGCGGGGGGCCGCAGCCGGAACGGCATCCGCGTCGGGCTTCTCCGGGGCGGCGACGCCACCGAAACCGCCACGGGAACCGGAGATCGCCTCCGCCTTGTTGACCTTGACGGTGGACTGCTCCGCCTGGTGGCGAGGCTTCATGTGCAGGTAGTACGTGGTCTTGACGCCACGCTCCCAAGCGCCGTAGTAGATGTCCATCATCTCGCCGATGTCGCGGGTCTCGAGGTACATGTTGCGGCTGATGGCCTGGTCGATCCACTTCTGGGCACGCGCCGCCACCTCGAGGAAGGCGTAGGGCGAGAGCTGGAAACTCGTCTTGTACGTGGCCTTCACGTCGTCCGGAATCGCGTCGATGTTCTGGATGTCGCCCTGGCTACGCAGGATGTCCTCCTTCACCGAGTTCCAGATGCCCAGGCGCTGGAGGTCGTTGACCAGGTTGCGGTTCACCTCGAGGAACTTGCCGTTCGAGGTCGAGCGGCTGAAGATCTGCGAGAACTGCGGGTCGAAGCCGGGGGTGGTGCCGGCGACGAGGCCGATGGATGCCGTCGGCGCGATAGCCATGAGCGTCGCGTTGCGCATGCCACCCTTGACCTTCGCGCGCAGGGCATCCCAGTCGAGACGCGTCGTGCGGTTGACCTTCACGGGAACGCCGCGATCGGCTTCCATGGTCGCGATGCTGTCGATCGGGACCATGCCCTTCGACCAGCCGGAGCCATCGAAGTTCGGGTATGAGCCGCGCTCCTTGGCGAGCTCAGCACTCTCGTCGATCGCGGCGTAGGAGACGTGCTCCATGATCTCATCGATGAGGTCGTATGCCGCCTCGGACTCGTAGCTGAGGCCGAGCTTCTCCACGACATCCGTGAACCCCATGACGCCGAGGCCGACCGCACGGTTCTGGTGGTTGGAGAAGTCCGCCTCCTTCACCGACGAGCGCGTGATGTCGATGAGGTTGTCGAGCTGGCGAACGGCCAGGCGTGCCGACTCCTCGATCTTCGCGTAGTCCATCGCGGCCGCACCCCCGGTGCCCAGCATGTGCTGGGACAGGTTGATCGAGGCCAGGTTGCAGACCGAGACGTTGTCTTCGTCCTGCGGCAGCGTGATCTCGGTGCAGAGGTTCGAGAGGTGGATGGTGCCCGTGTTGTTGTTGAGCGCACGGTTGTTGATCGTGTCTTTCCAGGTGAGCCACGGGTGGCTCGACGCGGAGAGCGAGACCAGGATCGCCTTGAACTGCTCGCGCGCGGTCATCTTCTTGAACATCCGCAGTTCGCCGGCCTCGGCCATCGCGGCGTAGTGCGCGTAGCGTTCCGAGAACGCCTTGCCGTAGAGCTCGTTGAGGTCGGAGACCTCGAGCGGGTCGAACAGGTACCACGGTTCGTCGTTCTGCACGCGCTTCATGAACTCGTCGCTGATCCACACCGCGGTGTTGGCGGTGCGGGTGCGGCGGTAGGGGTCGCCGGAGTTCTGGCGGAGGTCGATGAAGTCGGAGAAGTCGAGGTGCCAGTTCTCCATGTAGAAGCACAGCGCACCGAACTTCTTGCCGCCGCGGCTGACCGCGCGCAGGATCGAGTCGATCGTGTGCATGAACGGGATCGGCCCGGTTGAGGTGGTGTTGTTCGAGCGGATGGGCGAGCCCTGGGCGCGCAGCTTGGTCACGGAGAGGCCGATGCCGCCGGTGCCTTTGGTGAGCCACATCACGTCGCGCGTGGTCTTCGCGATGTGCTCCATGTCATCCTGCATCTCCATGACGAAGCAGTTGGCGAGCTGCGGGTAGATGGTGCCCGCGTTGACGAGCGTGGATCCGGCGGCCAGGTACTCGAGGCGCGACATCTTCTCGTAGAACGCGATGGCCGCCTCGTTGGGCTTCTCCTCGTTGAGCGAGAGGCCCATGGCGATGCGCATCCAGAAGAACTGCGGCACCTCGAGGGCGTCGCCGTTGCGGCCCTTGATGCCGTAGCGGTTGTTCAGGGTGACGACACCGATGTACTTGAGCAGTTCGTCGTTGGCAGGCTCGAGGTGGTCGGCGAGCAACTCGAGGTCGAACAGCTGCGTGAGCCTCGAGTCGAGCAGCTGCTCCTCGACGCCGCGGGTGATGTTGCCCACGAAGTGGTCTCGGTGCAGCTTCTTGAGCTCGTCGTAGCCGGAGTAGTCGCCGAGCACGCGCTTGTAGATGGTCTTGAGCAGCAGGCGGGCCGCGACGGTGTCGAAGGCAGGGTCATCTTTGACGTTCTGCAGGGCGACCTGGATGACGGCCTCATCCAACTGCTGCGTCGTGATGCCGTCGAAGAGGGTGAGTTCGAGCTCGCTCGCGATCTGCGTGACCCAGGTGATGTTCTCGTCGAGGCCGACGCTCGCATCCTCGATCGCCAGGTTGATCTTGTTGGCGTCGTACGGCTCGCGCTGCCCGTCACGCTTGACTACGGTGATTGCCACGTGTGCTCCTCAAATACCGTGATGACAACGCCCCGACCGGCAGTTATCATCGCCCCGAATGACCCAGTACGGGCCACTAATCCCTGCTGTCGAGTGCATCAATCCGGTGTCGAAATCTTCTTCGACCGGGAAGTGCTGCTTGGCAGTGGAATCACTATATAGCGGGGTCACCGCTTTGCGCCAACCCCATATCTAGTGGGCGTGTCATCCACAGCTGTGTATAAGTTCGCCGAGTTCTACACAGGCCCACACGGGCACTCTCGCCCCCACCACCGACATCGCACCACCGCGCCGACAGGCTGGAATGACCCGGCCCCACTTAGACTTGCATCCTTGTGAAAAGCTACCTGGAGCTCCTCAAAACGCGCGGCGTCGCGCGTCTGATGAGCGCGCAACTGGTGGCCAGATTCCCGAGCGGGATGCTGTCGCTCGCGTACCTTATCCACATCCAGGCCACCACCGGCTCCTACGGTGCCGCCGGCCTCGTGCTCGCCGCGACGAGCGTCGGCCAGGCGATCGCGGGTCCGCTCACGAGCCGCTGGATGGGCAGTTGGGGCATGCGGCCCGTGCTCATCCTGACGACCGTGATCTGTGCGGTCTCGATGGTGACGGTCGCCCTCGTCACCCTCACGGTGCCGCTGTACATGGTCGTCGGCTTCATCGGCGGGCTCAGCTACCCGCCGATCCAGCCCGCCGTGCGCACGATCTACCCCAAGATGGTCAACTCGCGCCAGCTCACGCCGCTGTTCTCCCTCGACGCGAGCGCCCAGGAGATCATCTGGATCGCCGCCCCCGTGATCACGACCTTCGTCGCGACGCAGATCTCCTCCGTGCTCGCGATCCTGCTCGCGTGCGCGTTCCTCGTCTTCGGCGGTGCCTGGTTCATCGCCTCGCCCGAGGTCGGGCAGGTGCGCATTCCGCGCAGCAAGCGCCGCCTCGGCCTCGTGCTCACCAAGCGCCCCGTGCTGCTGGCCACCATCACCGGCTTCCTCCTGGTCGGGGCGTGCGCCGCCGTCGAGGCCGCGGTCGTGGCCACCTTCCGTGACGAGGGGCCGGAGGCTGGGCTCGTGCTCGCCATCTGGTCTGTGGCATCGCTCGCCGGCGGCCTCGCCTTCGGGCACCTGCCGATTGGGCCGTGGGCACTGGCCAGGCGGATGCTCGTGACCTTCATCGGCATGGCCCTCGCGATCTTCGCGTGGGAGTTCTGGTCTCTCTCCTTCACCCTGCTCATCGCGGGCCTGTGCATCGCGCCCGCCCTCGCCGTGATGTTCTCCATCGTCTCGGCGAGCGTCAAGTTCAGCGACACCGCAGAGGCCTACGGCTGGGTCGGCACAGGGCAGCTCATCGGTGCGGCGCTCGGCTCGGCGATCGCGGGCATCTTCATCGACCGGATCGGGCCGCAGGGCGCGTTTCTCACGGCCGCAGCGTTCGCATTTCTCGGGTTCGTCATCCCCGCTCTGTTCCACAGCTGGCATCCGGACCTGCGCGGCCAGGACGCCAGCCCGCTTCCAGACACGGGAACCGTGCCCGTGCAGCTCGGCTGAGCCGTTTACGAGCGCGCCGCTACCAGCGCTCGTGCACGGCCGCGCGGAAGTACCGGTCGTAGATCGCGGCGATGCCGGTGGAGAACGCGGGGCTGAGCTGTGCCGCAGACCCCGCAGCGGCGTTGGATGCGGCCTGCTCGACATTGCGCGCGCCCGGGATGACCGAGCTCACGCCATCGAGCTGCGCCACCCAGGCGAGTGCCGCCTGCGCGGTGGTCAGGCCGGAGGCGCTCGGCTCGGCCTCGACGAGCCTCGCGAACTCCTGCGCCGCCAGCACGCCCGTCTCGAAGTCGACACCGGAGAAGGTCTCGCCCGCATCGAACGCCTCCCCGTGCCGGTTGAAGGTGCGGTGGTCGTTCGCGGCGAAGGTCGTCTCCTTCGTGTACCTGCCGCTGAGCAGGCCAGAAGCGAGCGGCACCCGCGCGATGATGCCGACGCCGGTCTCGACCGCAACCGGAAGCACCTGGTCGAGCGGCTTGAGCCGGAAGGCATTGAGGATGATCTGCACGGTCGCGACGCCGGGCCTGGCCATTGCCGCGAGCGCCTCGTTCACGGTCTCGACGCTCACGCCGTACGCGGCGATCGCCCCGTCTTCGACGAGGGTGTCGAGCGCGTCGAAGACGGCATCGGAGGAGAACACCGACGTCGGCGGGCAGTGCAGCTGCACGAGGTCGAGGGTGTCGACCCGCAGGTTGCGACGCGAGCGGTCGGTCCACTCGCGGAACTTCGCAAGGGTGAAGTTGGCCGGGTCCTGCGCCTCGCGGCGCCCCATCTTGGTCGCGACGGTGATGCCATGGCCGGGGTGGTCGGCGAGGTAGTCCCCGATGAAGCTCTCGCTGCGTCCGTCGCCATAGACATCCGCGGTGTCGAAGAAGGTCACACCTGAGACGACGGCGGTGTCGAGTACGGCGTGGGCGTCATCCGCGCTCACCTCGCCCCAGTCCGCGCCGAGCTGCCAGGTGCCCAGACCGATGGTGGAAACTACGCGGCCGGTGCGGCCCAAAGTTCTCGTGTGCATTATCCGAGTCTAGGTCGAACAGCTCAGTCGATCGCGGCGGCCACGGCCCTCGCCAGCCGCGGGCGCACCAGGTGGTCGTTCACCTCGACCCGATGCACCGTGACGTTGCGCAGCTTCTCGATCACCCGGATAGTACCTGCCGCGATGAACTGGTCGAGCGACCCGTAGACGACATCGACGGGCACCTGCACGGCCTCGAGATCGGCGACCGTCGTCTGCGACTCGATGCAGTTCTGCAACGACTTCACGAAGGCATCCCAGTTGCGTTCGGAGATCTCGAAGACGTTGGTGATCTTCAGCAGCCTGCCGATGCGCGCGGCGTTCGCGATGGTGAACACCTTGTTCGCGCGGAGGAACTCGTACGCACGGAGGTAGGCGCTCAGCTGCGCCCGCTCGAACCGGTTTCCCAGCTCGGACAGGCTCGGATAGATCGGTGGGCTCACCATCACCAGGTGACTCACCTGCTGCGGATAGCGTGCGGCGTACCGGCTGGAGAGGAGGCTGCCGAGGGAGTGCCCGACGAGCGTGAACGGTGCGCGCAGGCGCAGCGATCGAATGGTCTCTCTGATCGCCTCGACATGCTCCTCGACCGTGTAGTCGGTGCCCGCGGGCGACTCGCCGAAGCCGAGCAGGTCGATCGAGATGCAGCGGTGGTGGTCGGTGAGCAGCGGCAGGAGATTCTTGAAGGTCTCGGAGGACGAGGCGATGCCGTGCACGAGGATGACCGCAGGGCCTTCGCCGACATCCGACGCGATGTTGAGCACGGGGGCCCGATGCGGCCTGAGCCGTTGCAGCGCATCCCTGATCCACCCCATGCCGCGATTATCGCAGCAGCCTCCGCGGTCACGGCGGAGGTCCGCGGTTTCCTAGACTGGTGCCATGACTTCGGCGAACTGGGCAGGCAACTACTTCTACCGGGCGAGTGCGCTGCACCGCCCGACCTCCACCGAGGAGGTGCAGGAGCTCGTCGCCGCGGCCGACAAGATCAAGGCGCTCGGCTCACGGCACTCGTTCAACGATGTTGCCGACTCCGCTGGCGAGCAGCTCAGCCTCGAGGCGATGCCGATGGAGCTGACCATCGACCGCGAGGCGAGCACGGTCACCGTGAACGCGGGCGCGCGCTATGGAGCCTTCGCCGAGCGGCTGCATGACGAGGGCTTCGCGGTGCACAACCTCGCCTCGCTCCCCCACATCTCCGTGGCCGGTGCCGTGGCGACCGGCACGCACGGCTCTGGCGATCGCAACGGCAACCTCCCCACGGCCGTCGCCGGGCTCGAACTCGTGACCGCGGACGGCTCGCTCGTGACGGTGCGCCGCGGCGATGCCGACTTCGACGGCGCGGTCGTCTCGCTCGGAGCCCTCGGCATCGTCACGCGCGTGACGCTGGATATCGAACCGACCTTCCTGGTGCGCCAGGACGTCTACGAGAACCTGGCTTGGTCGACTCTCGGCGAGCACTTCGACGAGATCACGTCGGCCGCGTACAGCGTGAGCCTGTTCACCAACTGGAGCGATCTCGGCATCAACCAGATGTGGTTGAAGTCCCGAGTGGATGCCGGAACGACGATCGCGGGCGAACCGAGCTTCCTGGGGGCGACGATCGCGGCCAGGCAGCTGCATCCGCTGCCCGACGTCTCTGCGGAGAGCACGACAGAGCAGAGCGGCGTCGCGGGCCCCTGGTGGAACCGCCTGTCGCACTTCCGGCTCGACTTCACGCCGAGCAAGGGCGAGGAGATCCAGACCGAGTATCTCTTCGACCGCAAACACGCGGTCGCCGCGATCGAGGCCGTCCGCGCGCTCGGCCCGCAGATCGCCCCGCACCTCTACATCAGCGAGATCCGCACGATGAAGGCGGACGAGCTGTGGTTGAGCCCGGCCTACGGCCACGACACCGTCGCCATCCACTTCACCTGGAAGCGGGAGGATGCCGTGCTCGGTCTGCTGCCGTCGATCGACGCGGCGCTCGCCCCCTTCGACGCCAGACCGCACTGGGGCAAGGTGTTCGAGACGGATGCCCGTCGCTTCGACGCGCTCTACCCGAAGCTTGCAGAGTTCCGAGGCCTGGCCGATCGGCTCGACCCGAGTGGCAAGTTCCGCAACGACTACCTGCGGCGCACGATCTTCGCAGGGTAAGTGCCTACGGGGCGTCGACCATCGCCTCGAGCGAGGGCAGCGCGAGACGAAGAGTGTCGAGCTGCCCGGCGTCGAGCGACTGGAGCAGTTCGGCGATGACCTCGGTGCGCGCGGTCCTCGAGCGGTGCACGAGCTCGCGCCCCGCTTGCGTTGCGGCGATCACCACGGCACGCCCGTCATCCGGGTCGTCGTCGCGCGAGACCAGCTTGTCTGCCTCGAGGCGTGCCACGATCCTGCTCGTGGCCGGCGCACCTATCCGCTCCCGCTGGGCGAGGTCGCTCAGGCGCAGCGGACCGAACCTGACGATGCTGGAGAGCGCGGAGAGCACCCCATGGCTGAGCCCCTGGCCGCCCGCGACCAGTCGTCGGTTGAGACGACCGAGCGCGAGGGTGAGGCGGGTGGCGAGCTCTGCGTCGACGTCGGTCTGCATACCTCCATCCTGCCCGTGAACCGGCACGGCCATCAGGCCCGCACGACTTTTTGCGGCACGCGGGCCTCGGCGGGAAGGTCTTCGTGCATGTACTTCGCACCGCGCAGCACGGACGCCAGCGCGGCGATGAGCGACATGATCGCCGCCGCGACGAACACCACGATCAGTCCGTCGTGAAACGGACCGGAGATGAGCTCTGGAAAGAACTGCTTGCCGGTGAGCGTCGCGATGCTCGCGTGCGAGAGGCTGTGTAGTGCGCCGGTGGGGGCGAGCAGGCTCTGGATGGGGTTGTAGCCGAGGAAGGCCGCAAAGAGGCTGCCGACCGGCGGGGTCTGCGCCACGGTCGCCGCGACACTCGACGGCACACCGTTCGCCGTGAGCCCCGCGTGCAGCGCGGAGGGTAAGTTCTGCGCGAGCCCGGCGATCATGAGCGAGAAGAAGATGCCGATGGAGAGCGAACTTCCCGCGTTGAGCAGGGTTCCGGCCATCCCGGATGCCGACCCGCGCTGGTTCGCGGGAACGCTGTTCATGATCGCGGTGCGGTTCGGCGCGCTGAACAGGCCGGAGCCGATCCCGCTCAGTCCGGTGAGCGCGGCGAACTCCCCGTAGTCGAAATTCACGGGGATGAGCAGCAGACCGACGAACGACACCGTGACGAGGAGCAGCCCGACCGTCGCGAACGCCTTCGCGCCGAAGCGGTCGGAGAGCGCACCGGAGACCGGCCCGGCCACGAGGAACCCGATCGTGATCGGCAGCAGGTAGATGCCCGCCCACAGGGGTGTGCTCTCGTAGGAGTAACCGTGCAGCGGTAGCCAGATTCCCTGCAGCCAGATGATGAGCATGAACTGCATGCCGCCGCGCCCGATCGAGGCGAGGAGCCCCGCCAGGTTCGCGAGGGCGAAGGCCCGGATGCGGAACAGCTGCATCTTGAACATCGGGGCCTCGCTGTGCAGCTCGATGAAGACGAACCAGACCAGGAGCACGATGCCGCCGAGGAGGCCCGCGAGCACCCACGGGTTGGTGAACCCGGTCGAGAGGCCGCCGTAGGGCTGGATGGCGTAGGTGATGCCGGCGAGCAGCGCGGTGAGTCCGACGGCGAAGACGACGTTGCCCGGCCAGTCGATCTTGCCGGGGTTCCTGGTGCCGACCTCGTGAAGCGACTTGTACGACCAGATGGTGCCGATGATCCCGATCGGGACGCTCACGAAGAACACCGCGCGCCAGTCGACGACGGCGAGCAGGCCACCGACGATGAGCCCGATGAAACTGCCGGCGATGGCAGCGACCTGGTTGGTTCCGAGGGCGAGGCCGCGGCGGTTGGCCGGGAAGGCATCCGTGAGGATCGCGGTGGAGTTGGCGAACAGCATCGCGCCGCCGACGCCCTGTACGAGCCGCCAGAGGATGAGCCACATGGCGCCGGTCGAGCCCGTGAACGGATCGAAGGCGAGCGCGATGGAGCCGGCGGTGAAGACGACGAAGCCGAGGTTGTAGATCTTGACGCGCCCGTAGATGTCGCCGAGGCGGCCGAAGCTCACCACGAGCACGGCCGTGATGAGCATGTAGCCCATGAGGATCCAGAGCAGGTAGCTGACGTTCGCCGGCTCGAGTGGATTGAGCTTGATGCCGGTGAAGATCGCGGGCAGGGCGATGATCACGATCGAGGAATTGATCGTGGCCATGAGCGTGCCGAGAGTGGTGTTGCTGAGCGCGATCCAGCGGTAGCGAGGATGATCGCGGTCGAATAGCCCTGAACGATTCGGGCGTGTGATGCGTGAGGCGCGGGTCACGGGACTCCTGAAAGTAGTTGCTTGTTGTCAAGCAAGTATAAAACCTGATGCCCTCGCGCGTTGCAGACAGCTCGCCCGAAGACACTGGGCGTCGTCGCCGCCGCTATGAAGCGTGGGCGAGCCTACGGAGTCGTTGCGATAGTCCTCGCGGCCGCCGCTCCAATCCTCTCCTTCGTCGTGTACTCGGTCGCCGTCGCGGCGTCGCTTCCACCGCACTGACCCATCGTCGCCGTACGGGCGGGGTAGAGTCAGCGCGATCGGTACCGTGCCGGTTCAGGTCGCCGACGTAGGAGCCGAGATGTTAACCAGCCAATTCACGCCGAACTTGTCGACGCACATCCCGAAACTGTCGCCCCAGGGAGCCTTCTCGAGCGGCTGGGTGACGGTGCCGCCATCTGAAAGCTTGTCCCAATAACCGTGGAGCTCATCTTCGTCATCGCCGCTGAGAGAAATCGAGTAATTGCTGCCCGACGCCAGATCCATCCTGTTCGGCGTATCGGACGCCATGAGCGACAGTCCGCCCGGGGTGGTCAATGCGGAGTGCATGATCTTGTCGTTCTCGGATGGGTCCTCGCTGGCTCCGAACTCGCCGAAAGTGCTGCGCGTCAGTTCACCGCCGAAGACCGAATGGTAGAAGTCCATTGCGGCACGGGCGTTGTCGCGAAAACTCAGGTAAGGATTGAGCTGGGTGTTCATGATCTAACCTCCTCGTTGGTTGTGCGTGAACCTTTAATTGTCGATCTCGCGGCCCGCGAGCGCGAGGGGTCACCGCGCCATAATCGCGCACCGCTGACGCATCGCCGCGGTGCGGGCAGAATGGAGTCGGTGGCCCTTGCCGCTGCTCCCAAGAAAAGAAGAGAACATGAGCGAGACGCTGGGCGCTGCCCTCGAGCGTGAACACCGTGAGATCGACGGCGGAATAGAAGCATTCATCGACGCACTGCCGGATGGTCGGGGCGAGACCGAACCGCTCCTGCGGTCGATCAGTGGCCTGCGCCGCCACATCTACCTGGAAGAGGAGTTCCTGTTTCCGCCGCTGCGCGCGGGCGGCATGATGGTGCCGCTGTTCGTGATGGTGCGCCAGCACGGAGAGCTGTGGAATGCGATGGATGCTCTCAGCACCCTGCTCGATTCAGACGCGGATGCCGATGCGCTGCTGGCCTCCTGCCGCACGCTCCTCGACCTGCTCGACCAGCACAACTCGAAGGAAGAGCCGATCATCTACCCGCAGGCCGACAAGATTTTGACGGCGGACGCGAGCGAGGAGCTGACCGCGTTCCTCGCGGCCGGCACGATGCCAGAGGGCTGGACCTGCGAGAAGGCCTGAGTCAGGCCTGGCTCACTCTGTCGCGGGGGGGGCCCCCCGGCCCCCCCCCCCCCCCCGTCGGGGTGTAGGGTTAGCGCAGGCCCCCCCCCCCCCCCACCCCCCCCAC
>NZ_JBELOA010000001.1:253686-853875 GCF_040227205.1 Parafrigoribacterium humi
CGGCTTCACGCCTGGCGGCGGCCGGGCCCCCCGCGGGCGCGGGGGGGCCCCCGGGCCCCCCCCGCGCCGAGCTTCGTGTTGACGAGTTCGAGCAGGCCGAGCGCGACCGCGACGAGCCCGAGGGTCGCCCACGCCGCGAGCGCACCGCTCAGAAGGCAGGCGAGAACCGGCAGCAGGACGCCGGGGACGACGAGCGCGATGACGCCGTCGACCGGGCGTCCGAGGCGCACTCCGATGACGGCGTTGACTACGAAGAGCACGGCCACGCCACACGCCAGCAGCACGCGCGCGCCCGGCGGGAGCGCAGCATCCGGATGCCGCACGGCGATGCCGATGGACGCCGCGACGAGCGTGAGGCCCGCCACGAGAAAGAACGGCAGGTACATGATCACGTCGCGCATTGCCCCGAAGGAGCGTGCGCGCTGGGCGACGCTGAGCCCCGCCTCGGTGGTCGGCAGGCCCCAGCGGAAAAAGGTTCGCGCGAGCAGGGCGCAGACCAGGAAGCCGCAGAGTGCGGCCGCTCCTCCGCCGATACTCGGATGCTCGGTGAGACCGGTGATCGCGAGGTACACCGCCTCCCCGATCACGATCACAATGAACAGGCCGACGCGCTCGAGCGCGTGAGGCACGGATGCCCGCTCGTAGATCTCGTAGGCGAAGCGGCTGCGCACGGCGAGCAGCAGCACCTCGGCCGCGACGGCGAGCGTCCAGACGAGATACTGCCAGGGCGGCGGGATGCCGAGCGAGACCAGCCAGATCACCGCCGTTCCGAGGTTGTAGGCGAAAGGCCTCCACAGCGGCGCGGACGATGCGCCTCTCGCGCGCGACACAAGCCACATCGCCAGCAGCACGAGACGAATCCAGATGGCCCCGGCCGCATAAAGCCAGGCCTGCTCCGCGATGCCGCCGGCGATCGCGATCGCCATGGCGGCGGGCCCGGGCATCGCCGCGATCACGAGCGCCCCGATCGACGCGAAGCGCGCACCGAAGAGGTTGTTCGTGACCATGAGATTCACCCAGGCCCACCACAGCGGAAAGAGCAGGAGCAGGAAGCCGAGCACGGCGCCGGGGCTCGTGTCGCGCTCGAGGATCTCCGCGGAGATCGCGATGACCACGACGAAGACGAGGTCGAAGAACAACTCGTACCAGTCGGCCGTGCGTCGGGTCGGCTCCGATGTCGGCACCGTCTCGGACGCGGCGGACTCGGTCGTCATCCGACCATCATCCACCCGCGGGACTCACTCGGCGAGGATCGCCTCGATCTGGCCCATCGCGAGCTTCATACCCTCTTCCATACCCATCTGCAGCATCTGCTCGAGCTGTTCGAGGCTCGCGAAGGTGTTGAGCAGCGTCATCCGCGTCTGCTCCCCCTGCGGCTCGAGTGTGACCGTGATGTGCGCTGCGCCCAGCTCCCCTGTGGGGTTGCCCTCGTCATCCGCGAATCCGTCGTCGAGGCCGAGATGGTGCGGCGAGTCGACGTCGGTGATCTTCCACCAGCCGTGACCCTTCTCGCCGTCAGGACCGGTCATGTAGTAGTGCGACATCGCACCGGGCTCGAGTGCGTGTGTGACGAAGGTCGCAGGCCACTCCGGTGGACCCCACCAGCGTTCGAGCTGCCGCGGATCCTCCCAGATCTGCCAGACCCGGGGCACTCCCGCATCGAAGGTGGCGCGCATGGTCATGGTGAGTGCGTCGAGATCCTTCTCGCTCGTGATTGTCGTCATCGTCTTTCCTTTCATCAGGGTGGTGCCCATCAGTGCATATTTTCAGTGCGTATTTTCAGTGCGTATTTTCAGTGTCCGTGTTTCAGCCTTCGCTGAGGATGTCGGCGATGCGGCCGACGCGGTCCCGCCAGAGCCGCTCGTACCGGTCGAGCAGTTCGCTGGCCCGCCGGATGGTGTCGAGATTTCCGCGCACGATCTGCTGTCGTCCGCGTCGTTCCTTGGTCACGAGCGCTGCTCTCTCGAGCACCGCGACGTGCTTCTGCACCGCCGCGAAGCTCATTGCGTAGGCCTGCGCGAGTGCCGTGACCGACTGCTCGCGCATGATCGCCCGTGTGACGATGTCACGGCGGGTGCTGTCTGCGAGGGCGTGGAAGATCCGATCGACCTCGGCATCGCTCAACCGTTCTACAACCATTTGGTTGTATATTACGAGCATCATCCCGCTCCCACAACCCCTCCCCTTGCATTTCGTGAGATGCCAGTTGTGGGGGCCATTCCGCGCGGATGACCCCCACAACTGGAATCTCACGAAGGAGACTCGAGGTCTGGCCAGAAATGTTAGGACAGCCTAAGCTAAGGCGTATGAGCGTTGACCTGTCTGACACTGCCACGGCCCCGCTGCTGGGCGAGGGTGTGCCGCTGGCCCGGATGCCCGCCCACTGGATGCTCGCCCGCCTCGGCAAGAAGGTCATGCGCCCTGGGGGCCTGACGCCGTCGCTGCACATGCTCGACGCCCTCAAGATCGGACAGGACGACGACGTGGTGGACCTGTGGCCGGGGCTCGGCGTGACCACGGAGCGCACGCTCGCCGCACATCCGCGGTCCTACACCGCGATCGAGCGAGGCGCGGCAGAAGCTGGGCGCGTACAGAAAGTACTGACGAGGCCGGGTTTGACGAGCACCGAGCACAGGAGCATCGTCGCGCCCGTGCACCAGACGGGTCTCGACAGCGGCTCGGCGAGCGTCGTCTACGGCGAGGCGCTGCTCACCCTCGAGCCGGCCAAGCGCAAGATCGCCACGGTCGCCGAGGCCGCGCGCCTGCTGCGCCCGGGCGGCAGGTACGGCATCCACGAACTGCTGCTCACCCCGAACTCCCTCTCCGAATCGGCCAAGGACGAGATCGAGACGACGCTCACCACGGTGTTGCACGTTCTCGCCCGTCCGCTCACGACAGACGAGTGGCGGCGGCAGCTGGAGGACGGCGGATTCGAGGTCGAGTACGAGGAGACCGGGCCGATGCTGCTGCTCGACATCCCGACCTTCCTCTCCGACGAGGGCCTCTGGGGCTCGACCGCGTTCACCGCGCGCTGCCTCGCGCATCCGTCGGTGCTCCCGCGAATCGCAGACATGTGGACGACGTTCCGCCGCTACCGCGACAACATCGGGGCTGTCGTCATGACCGCTCGGCTGCCGTAGGCATCGTGGCGCTGGATCCGGTCGACCTCATCCGCACTTCCCCGCTCGGCACCCGGATGACCGTGCGCCGTCGCATCGAGGGCGGCCACACGGATGCCGTCGGCTACCTTCGCGAGCGCAGTGACATCGAGTGCGTGGTCGAGACCCGTCGCGGCCTCGTGACGATCCCGCTCGCCGACGTCACCGCGACCAGGGCGGTCCCGCCCCCACCGCCGCGGCGCGCACCTCGCTTTCCCCCGCTCGGGTGATTGCTCGGCTGATTACGTTCGCTGGTGAGAGGCGACCATGATCGCGAGTCCGTCGAGCACCATCGCAAGGCGGCGTTCGAACACGACGTCCTGGTCGGGAGACTCCTCGGTTTCGGTGACGAAGCGTCTCAGATAGGGCCGCGCTCCGCCCTCAAGCAGCTGTCGCAGAAAGGGCGCCATGTGAGCCTGCCACGCTGCGATGTCCATGCCGGTACGTCTGTGTACTTCCGCCTCCGCGAGCTCCTCCTCGACGAAACCGTGGGTAAATTGCAGGGCAGTGGCGACCACGTCCCACATCTGGTCCATATCCAACCCGATCCCGTCGACAGCAGCCAGCGCGTACTCGAGCATTCGATTCGCATTTGGACCAAGGGTTGGTCGCTGGCTGAGCTTGCTGATCCAGGGGTGACGATGCCAGAGCCGACGGTTGTCTCGGGCCAGTCGCGCCACTGCCACGCGCCAATCCTCGGCACCAGTGCGGCTGAGCTCCAGCTCACCGAGAGCCGCGTCATACATGAGTTCGGTGAGGTCGTCCTTGCTCCCGACGTGGCGATAGAGAGACATCGCACTGTGCTCAAGCATGGTTGCAATCTTGCGCATCGAGACCGCTTCGAGCCCGCCCTCGTCAGCGAGCTCGATCGCGGCGTCCGTGATCCGCTCATAGCTCAGCGTTCGCGCCGGACCACGACCCTGCTTCGAAAGCCTGGCCCAGATCACTGGGCGTAGTTCTTCTGACATGGCCGCCGTTTCTGTGAGATTGCACCCAGCGTACCTGTCGTGTACGCTGTCCACCACCGTGAAGTGTACGCCGTACATCACTGGGGTACTTGGCCCGGGAAAAGGAACCAGACATGACACCACCCCTCGTCGCGATTGTCGGAGCCGGACTCAGCGGCCTCGTCTGTGCGCGCGTCCTGCAACGGCACGGCGTCGCTGTGACCGTGTACGAACGCGACGCCACGCTCGACGCCCGCATGCAGGGAGGTTCACTCGATATCCATAGCGATACCGGCCAGATCGCTCTTCGTGAGGCCGGACTGTACGACGATTTCGCGCGTCATACCCACCCCGGAGGCGAAGCCATGCGCGTTCTCGATAAGCGCGCCCGCGTCTTCATCGACCATGACGACGATGCCAGCGGACGCCCGGAAATCGACCGCACCGTCCTGCGCCGCCTTCTCGTCGACTCTCTCGAACCCGGAAGCATTGTCTGGAACACCAAGGTATTGGCCGTGCACCCTTCCAGCCCGGGACACGAGCTGAGCTTCGCCGACGGCACCAGCGCACGGGCAGACATCGTCATCGGAGCCGATGGAGCGTGGTCGAGGGTTCGGCCGTTCCTGACGCCGACGAGGCCCGCGTATACGGGCATCACAGTCATGGAGGTTCGGATTGACCAGGCAAATAACAGACACGCGAAGGCGCTGGCCCTCATCGGGCAGGGAAGTCTCTTTGCACTCTCTGACAACAAGTCCATCGGCGGCCATGGCGGTGATGAGATCACGCTCGGTATTGGTCTGCGCGTCGCAGAAGACTGGGTCGTCTCATGCGGTGTCGATTGGACGGATTCGGCCGCAGTGCGCGCGATGCTCCTGCGCGAATTCTGGGACTGGAGCGGCGCGCTCACCGATCTCATCCGCGACAGCGATGACGGAATATCTCCCCGACCGATCTACGCGCTGCCGACCGGCCACAGGTGGGAGCACACCGCCGGTGTGACTCTCATCGGCGACGCCGCGCACCTCATGTCACCGTTCGCCGGCGAGGGTGCAAACCTTGCACTGATAGACGGGGCGGATCTCGCCAGGTCGATCGTCACGAACGACGACCTCACGGAGGCCATCGCGCGCTACGAGGAGAGGATGTTCCGGCGCTCGGCGAAATCGGCCAGCGCATCCGCGCGTGGACTCACCATGATGTTCGCGCCCGACTCGCCGCGGAAAATGGTGAGCTTCTTCCACCGCATGCACGTCGTCAAGACGCTGGTCTCACCGTTCCGACGCGTCACGGCGTGAGCGGAAGCCGGCCCACCAGCCTGTCGATGCGGCACTCAGTCGAGGTGAAAGACTTCGGGAATCGCCTTCCACCACTCCCCCGGCGCACGCCCCTCAAGTGGCCGCTGGAGGGGTTCGCACAGGGCCCACCACCGCTTGGTCGCCTCATCCGCCGCGATGGCCGCGTTGTCCGCGTCCAGATCGTCACCGACGTACTCGAGGTAGGAGAACAGCAGCCCGTCCGCCCGAAAGATCGAGTAGTTCGTCATATGGCTGAGTCGCAGCCGTTCGAGCACTTCCGGCCACACGCTCGCATGAAGCCGTTCGTACTCCTCGACGTTTTCGTCGGGAAGCCCGATCACCGAGGCGAGGCGAATCACTGCGGCGCCTAGCTCCGTGTCGCCGGGCGGACGCGAAGATTGTGCACGCCGCCGTCGACCTCGAGTGCCGTGCCCGTGGTCGAGGCCGAAAGCGGACTCGCCAGGTACGCGATGGCACCGGCGACCTCCTCTGGAGTGACCATCCTGCCGGTCGCCTGTCGGGCATCCAGGGCGGCGCGCTCCGCGACGGGATCGTCGAACTTCGCCAGCATGCGGTCCACGAAAGGCGTGGACACGGTGCCGGGGCTCACGCAGTTGACCCGGACCCCTTCGGCAACGTGGTCGGTCGCCATCGACAACGTCAGCGCGAGGACGGCCCCTTTCGATGCACCGTAGAGCGCGCGCTGGGGCAGTCCGTTGAGTGCCGCGATCGAGCACACGTTGACGACCGACGCGCAGGACGACTTCCGCAGCCACGGAAGCGCGGCAGCCGTGACCCTGGCCATGCCGACGACATTGACGTCGAGCACGTGAGCCCACTCCGCATCATCGTTCTCCTCGACCGTGCCGATCGCGCTGATTCCCGCGTTGTTGATCACGATGTCGATGCCACCAAAGCGCTCTGCGACGGCCGCGACGGCCGCGTTCACGGATGCCCGGTCCGAGACGTCCGCCACAAATCCGGTGAGCGGGTCCGGCAGCCCCTCGACTCGAAGGTCGAGCACTGCAACTCTCGCTCCGGCAGCGGACAGGGTCTGGGCCGTGGCCAGCCCGATCCCCGACGAACCACCGGTCACGATCGCGACCGTTCCTGCGAAGACTCCCGTGTCGCTCATGCCTGCTTCAGCTCCTGACTTCCCGATCCAAGCCCCTCGATCTCGAGCCTGACGACATCACCGGCCCGCAGATAGGGTTTCGGGTCCGGCTGTCCGAGCGCGACACCAGCGGGCGTTCCCGTACTGACGATATCGCCCGCACGCAACACCATGAACTGGCTCAGGTACCAGACCAGGTGGTTCACGTCGAAGATCATGGTCGAGGTCGACCCGTCCTGGCGAAGGATGTCGTTGACCCACAGCCTCATCCGCAGGGACTGCACGTCACCCAGCTCATCCGCGGTCGCGAGGTATGGACCAATCGGGTTGAAGGTCTCGCAACTCTTGCCCTTGTCCCACTGCCCGCCTCGTTCGAGCTGGAACTCACGCTCCGAGACATCGTGTGAGAGCGCGTAGCCCGCGATGTGAGCGGGGGCATCAGCAGGAGAATCGAGATAGCGGGCAGTCAGGCCGATCACCACGGCGAGCTCCACCTCCCAGTCCGTCTTCACCGAGCGGCGCGGGATGAGCACGTCGTCGTTGATCCCGATCATGGTCGAGGGGTCCTTCATGAAGACCACCGGCTCGGCGGGAATCGCGGCGCCCGTCTCCTCCGCATGGTCGCGGTAGTTCAGGCCGATGCAGATGATCTTCGCCGCCTTCGCCACCGGCGCGCCGATGCGCAGGGCGGCGGCGGCAGGGAGCTCCGGCAGCGAGCCACTCGCGAGGGCAGCACGCACGGCATCGACGCCGCCCTGCTCGAAGAAGGCTCCGTCGATGTCGTCGGTGAGCGTGCGGAGGTCGTAGCTGCGGCCATCCAGCTGCACCACCGGCGCCTCGGATCCCGGTTCACCCAGTCGTGCAAGTCTCATTGTGCGCCTCCATCGATAGTTATGTATTCAGACACGAGCTAACCCTTCACCGCTCCCAGCGTCTGCCCGCGGATCAGGAACCTCTGAGCAACGATGAACACGATCAGCAGAGGGATCGTGGAGATGGCCGTCGCGAGCGCGAGCTCAGGCATGTACAGCTTCACCGAGAGCCCCGCGGCCGTGGTCGGGTTGAACAGCGGGCTGGAACTGATCAGGCTCTGGATGCCGACCGAGATCGTCTGCGTGCCGAAGCTCGAGGTCAGCAGGGCGAGCGGCAGGAAGAAGTTGGTCCAGTTCGCGACGAACGAGAAGAACGCCACCAGGGCCACGGCCTGCTTGGAGATGGGCAGCGCGATCTGGACGAAGATCGCGATCTCGCCCAGCCCATCCACGCGGGCCGCCTCGACGAGCTCGTAGGGCATGGCGGTTCGGAAATGGATATAGGAGAGGTAGACGCCAAACGGGAAGAATCCCATGATCACCGCGACCGGCCACAGCTGCCCGACGGCACCGACCGCGTTCACCTCGAGGAACAGCGGAATCACGAGCACGGTGTTCGGCATGACCATCGCCAGCAGCGTGATGATCAGAACGAGCCGCTTGCCCCGGAAACGCAGGCGCGCCAGCGCGTAGCCGGACGGCACGGCCGCGAGGAGTGCAAGGATTCCCCCGCAGATCGCCACGAACAGGGTGTTGCCGATCCAGGTCGCATAGACGTGCGGCGTATCTGCCCCGCCGTAGGAGATGATCTGGTCCCAACTGTGCTGGATGCCCGCCCAGGAGATTCCTCCCAGGCCGAGAAAACCCCCGGTGCCATCGGCAACACTGGCGTCGCTGCGGAGAGCGACCACGAAGAACCCGACCAGCGGATACAGGAACGCGAGCGCAATGAACGACATGAAGGCCACTCGGGCAATGCGCCCCGCATCCCACCGCCGCACGGCGCCGGTGCGCTGCGAGAGCCCGCGCCCACGGGTAGCAACCTCCGACATCAGTTGTCCTCCATGCTGAACAGGCCGCTTCGAAACACGACAACGAGTCCAATGCCGAGTGTGATGATGACGATGATGATGCTCATGGCCGCGGCCGCCGGGAAGTTGTTGCCCACGAACGCGAACCAATAGCCGAGTTGGGTGGGCGCAAACTCCGAACGCAGCGCTCCTGAAGCAACCTGGTTCAGCAGGTATGGCTCGAGGAAGAGCTGGAATCCGTAGGCGAGGTTGAGGAGGGCGGCGTATCCGATCCACTGCTTGATCATCGGGATCTTCACCCGCCAGGCCAGCTGCCAGGCGTTCGCGCCGTCGAGGCTCGCCGCCTCGAGAATCTCGTCGTCGATGCTGTTGAGTCCGCCATTGACCGTCACGATCCACTGGCCGAGACCCTGCAGAAGGAGCATCGCCGCGAGGATGACGAAGAGGTTGGCGTCCGGCGCGATCACCTGCTTGATCGTCGTGTATCCCATCCCGTTGAGGATGCCGGAAAGGGGAGACTGGGAGGGATTGAGCAGGTACACCCAGAGCATGAGGTTGGCGACACCGCCGAGGGCACCCGGGATGTAGTAGATGAAGCGCATGATGCTGCCGAAGCGCCCGGGGCTCGCGTGCACGAGCAGCGCAAGGCCGACGATCGCGATGATCATGATGGGCATCCAGATGATCAGCACCGAGAAGATGTCGCCGAAGGATCGGGCGAACCTGAAGTCCGTGATGGCAGTGACGTAGGCCTGGAAACCACCGAACCCCGTCTTGCCCGGTTCGAGAAGCGTGGGGCTCTGCTGGAAGCTGATGTAGAGGGCGTAGGCGATCGGAATGACGCCTCCGACCAGCAGCAGCACCAGGTATGGCCCGAGGAGCACCCAGGCGCCCCGAGCCTCTTTGTGGCGAGTCGACTTCGACAGCATACGTGCCGCCGGTGAGGCGGTTCTCTGCTTCACGCGAACCGCGGTGGTGGAAGATGTCATGAACTGGTTCCTAATGGGGAGCGGATGCCACCGGCCGGGTCAGAGAGACGACGAAGACGGTGCGGAGGCGGTGCAGGGCCGGCTCAGGTTCTGAGCCGGCCCGCACTCCAGGAGATTTCTCTTGGACCTGACTATTTCGAAGTGACCACAGTGTAGCCAGCGGCTTTTGCCTTGGCGTTGAGGTCGGTGTCGAAGTTGGACCACGCCGTGGCGAAGTCCTTGCCCGACGCGAGGTCCTTGGCGATGGTCGAGGTCCATTCCCCACCGGTGTCATACAGCAGGTAGGCGTAATCGGTCGGCACGGTCGCGATGGCCGGGACGAACGTCGCGAGGGTCGCCGCGGTGTCGTAGTAGAAGTCATCCGACGCCTGCTTCTTGAGCCAGGGCTCCTGCTGGGCGGTGAACGCCGGCAGGCCGGTGCTCAGGTCGACCTGCCAGGCCGAGTCGCTTGAGACGAACTTCATGAAGATCTTGGCGTTCGCGAGCTCCTTGCCCGTGATGTGGGACGACATGCCCCACAGCCCGCCACCTTCGTCACCCATCTGCGCCTTGTCGGATCCGGGCCAGGACAGCCCGGAAGCGGCCTGCATGCTGCCCTTCGGCAGCTTCCAGGTCTGCTCGAACAGATAGTTGCCCCACCACGCGGCACCGGGGCTCATGACGAGCTTCTGGCCGACCTTGGTCGCGTCCGCATCGAAGATGCCATCGGTCGACACTGCCTTGGCGCCGACAAGAGTGGAGAGCATGCTCTCGGCCCTCTTGCAGTTGGGGTCCTGCAGGTTGATGTGAACCGTGGTCGCGTTCACCTGGTCGTTCGTCGGGCAGTCGGATGCCCAGAGGTAGCGGTTGGGCGCGTAGGCGTCGCCGGTGAACCCACTGATGTACCCGGGGTGATCCTGAGCGATCTTGACCGCGAGCGATTCGTACTCAGCCCACGTGGTCGGCACGGTGTAACCCCACTGCTTGAACAGCACGGCGTTGTACCAGAACACGTCTGGCGCTGCGTCGTTGCGCAGGCACTGGTACTTGCCGTCGATGAGGCACTGCGCAAGGACGGGCTTGGTGTAGCCCGCGACGAGGTCGGGGGTCTCCTTGCTCATGTCTGCCGTGTAGCCGGTCTTGGCCGCCCAGGCGATGTCATCGTTCGAGGGGAAGAAGATGGCGTCCGGCCATCCCTTCTTCGCTGCGTCGAACTGCGCGAAATGCTGCTGGGTCGTCGTCGCACCAACGGTGCTGTCGATCTGGACGATGTTGATCTTGATGTCAGGGTGGGCCTTCTTGAAGGCATCTGCCGCGGGCACGCGGGGGGCGTCTACCCAGACGGTGATCGCCCCGCCGGAATCCGTCTGCGCGACACCGGAGGCTTTCGCCCCTCCTCCGCCCGCCGAACAGCCGGACATCGCGATTCCGACCATGGCAATGGCTGCCATTGCCGTCGTCACCGACAATAACTTTCTCGTCTTCATTGACACTCCTTGATTGGTTTCGGCGCAAGGAACACGCCATTGGGGATCTGCACACAGTACTATAGATCAGATGAATTCATCACAAAACCCCGTATTTGACCCGGATTCGTAATATTAGCCGCCTAAAAGCGGCAAGTGATTAGATTATTCGCTCGCTGCGGCGATTGCGCGCGTGATGCGGGATGGCGCAATGCCATAGAAATCGACCGCGGATTCTGACCAGATCCGCCGCTGGTCGGCGGCGGGCAGTTCGCTCACGAGCTCGTGCAGGCCGTCCCAGACCCGGTCGTACCCACCCGCCCGAATCGAAATCGGCCAGTCACCGCCGTACATGAGTCTCGACGCTCCGAAGACCTCGATCGCGCGGTGGAGGAAGGGACGCACGGAGTCCGTCGTCCACGATCCGAGGTTGCCCGTCGCGGAGTACAGGCCGCTCACCTTCGCGTAGACCGTCGGGCTTGACGCGGCGTCTCGGATGAGCGACCACCACGGCTCCGGAACGTCCAGCCCGATCGGCGGCTTGGACAGGTGGTCGATGACGATCCTGAGCTCCGGATGCCGCTCGACCAGTCGAGGAACAAGCGCGAGGTGCTCCGGCAGTTCCGATACCAGGTCGAAGGTGAGCCCGGCATCCGCCAGCAGGCCAAGGCTCTCGTCGACCTCCGGCCGGAGCAGCCACTGCGGATCCGGCATCGTATGTATGAGGTTCCTCACCCCGACAACCAGGTCGCTGCCGCGCAGTGTGCCGATTCGCCCGGCAACCTCGGCCGGGCGATCGAGCGGAACGTAGGCGACCACCGCAACCACGACAGAGTGCGCGGCGGCGACCTCCAGCATGAGCTCGGTGTCTTCGTAGGTGTCCGCTGACTGCACCATCACGGTGCCGTCGACGCCTGCGCGACGCAGCGACGGCAGCAGCTCATCGATCTCGATCGTGCGGTCGAGGGGCGCGAGTTCCGAATCGAGCCAGTCGTAACGCGAGCGCGAGAGGTCCCACACGTGCTGGTGAGCATCAATTACTGTGTTCATTGCGTATTCCGTAACTTGCATGGGGGGGACTCGTCAATGAGTCGGGCCGATTTCATCGGATGTATTGCCCATTCCTGTCGCAGGTTAGTACAGATAAGGCACCCCGGCTGATATTTGTCTGATCTATTAAGCCCGCGCGGCGGCCTATTTCGCACCCGCTGGCCTAGAATTGCCGCATGACCTCGACGTTGCCGCAGGACGCCGCTGCCTCGCAGCCCCCGGTCGGCCAATCCCAGACCGACGTCGTGCTCCAGGGCATCAAACACATGATCACGACGGGCGCGCTCGGCCCAGGGTCCCGGCTGCCGATCGAAAAAGACCTTGCGGTCTCCCTCGGAGTCTCCCGCGGTTCGCTGCGCGAGGGTGTCCGTGCCCTCTGCATCATGGGCGTTCTGGAGACCAGGCAGGGCGATGGCACCTACGTGACCTCCCTCGACTCGAGCCTGCTGCTCGCGCCGATGGGGTTCATGGTCGACCTGCAGACCGCCGAGCACCGCCACGACCTGCACTCGGTGCGACGCGTGCTCGAGACTGAGGCCGCGGCGCGCGCGGCCCTGTACATCACGGATGACCAGCTCGCCGAGGCCAGGGACGTGCTGCACGAGATCGGGCCGTTCGTGCTTGCGGGCAACGAGGATGACCACGGCCGCATCCTCGACGCCGACATCGCGTTCCACCACATCATCGCCCAGGGCGCGAACAACTCCCCGCTTGCGGCGCTCATCGACGCGCTCGGCAACAGGACGTCGCGCGCGCGCCTGTGGCTCGGGCTTCACAATCACCGGCAGGTGACCAACGCGCACTCCGAGCACCTCGCGATTCTCGCCGCTCTCGAAGCGCACCAGCCCGACCGCGCGCGACTGCTGATGGATCACCACCTGCTCGTCGTCGAAGACTCCCTTCAGGACGACTCCGACGACGACATCGCCTAGGCCCTGGACGCCCAGTAGGTGCCGCCGGGGAATGTGTACTCCTCCACCGAGGCGGCGACCATCTGGGCGCTGTACCCCGGCTGGTTGGGCAGCACGTACGCGCCGTTCTTCACGATGCACGGGTCCACGAAGTGCTCGTGCAGGTGGTCCACGTACTCGGTGACGCGGTTCTCGAGCGTGCCGGAGACGGCGATGTAGTCGAAGATCGACAGGTGCTGCACGAGCTCGCAGAGCCCGACGCCGCCGGCGTGCGGGCATACGGGCACCCCGAACTTCTTCGCCATGAGGTACACCGCGAGGATCTCGTTGATGCTCGCCAGCCGCGCAGAGTCCAACTGGCAGAAGTCGATCGCCTCGGCCTGGAAGAACTGCTTGAACAGCACGCGGTTCATTCCGTGCTCGCCCGTGGCGACGGCGATGGGCGAGATCGCCGTGCGGATCGCGGCGTGGCCGAGCACGTCATCCGGGCTCGTCGGCTCCTCGACCCAGTGCGGCTTGAACCGTGCGAGGTCGCCGATCCAGTCGATCGCCTGGGGGACATCCCACACCTGGTTCGCGTCGATCATCAGCTTGGCGTCCCAGCCGATCACCTCACGGGCTATCCCCAGGCGGCGGATGTCCTCCTCGCGGTTCGCTCCCACCTTGAGCTTGACGTGGTGGTAGCCCTCGTCCACGGCCTCCTGCAGGAGGCGACGCAGTTTCTCATCGCTGTAGCCGAGCCAGCCCGCACTCGTCGTGTAGCAGGGGTAACCCGACTCCGTGAGCGCGGCTTCGCGCTCGCTTCGCGACGACACCTGCGTGGTCAGCAGGGCAATCGCCTCATCGCGCGTGATCGCGTCGGAGAGGTACTGCAGGTCGGCGACATCCACGAGCTGCTCTGGCGTCATGTCGCTCAGCAGCTTCCACAGCGGCTTGCCCGCGACCCTGGCGGCCAGGTCCCACATCGCGTTCATGACCGCGGCCATCCCGAGGTGCTCGACGCCCTTCTCCGGCCCGAGCCACCGCAGTTGGGAGTCCGTCTTGAGCGAGCGGTAGACCGCACCCAGGTCCGCGACGGACTCCTCGACCGAGAGTCCCACGAGGGGTAACCCGCGCTGGCGAGCTGCCTCGACGCAGAGATCGTTGCCGCGGCCGATCGTGAAGGTGAACCCGTAGCCCTTGACCGCCTCATCATCCGTGTGGATGACCACGTAGGCCGCAGAATAGTCGCCATCTTTGTTCATGGCGTCTGATCCGTCGGCAGTCAACGAGGTGGGAAACCGCACGTCGTGTGCGGTCACCGCAGTAATTGTTGGCATGAGCGTCCTATCAGGCTGAAGGAGTCGGTAGTGGGCGGATGTGGGTCGTCACGTGGTTTCGGGAATGAGCCGTGCCTGCGCGAGGTCGACCCACAGCTCCGGCGGGATCTGTGCGCGGTACCGCTGCACATTGCTGTCGACCTGTGCGGCGTTTCTCGAGCCCACGACAACGGAGACCACCGCGGGGTGCATCAGTGGATACGCGATGGCTGCCGCGGGGAGAGAGACTCCGTGACGCTCGCACACGGATGCGATGAGGTTGGCACGGTCGACCAGGGCCTTTGGCGCATCCTCGTACTCGTATTTGGCATCGGGCGAGACGCGGGGAGAACTGAGCAGGCCGGAGTTGTAGACGCCGGCCACGACGACTCTGACGTTCTTCTCCACCGCGAGGGGAAGGAGGTCACTGAGCGCACCCTGCTCGAGCAGGGTGTAGCGGCCGGCCAGCATGACGAGGTCGATGTCCGCCCGACGGATGAGCGTGGCGAGGGGCGTAGTGTGCTTCATGCCCGCACCGACGGCCTTCACCATCCCCTGCTCGCGCAGCTCGATGAGCGCCCGGATGCCCTCGGTCGCCGCCTGCTCGAGGTGGTCATCCGGATCGTGCAGGTACAGGATGTCGAAGTGGTCGAGGCCGGTGCGGGTGAGCGAGTCCTCCACGGACTGCAGGATGCCGTCGCGACTGAAGTCCCACACGCGCTTCTGCGTCGCCGGCACGGCAAAGCCCTCGTCATCCATCGCGCCCGCGCCGTTGTCGCTCGGCACGAGAAGCCGACCAACCTTGCTCGAGACCACGAACTCGTCGCGCGGGTAGTCGCGCAGGAGTGCGCCGAGCCTGCGCTCCGACAGCCCGAGACCGTAGTGGGGAGCGGTGTCGAAATAGCGGATGCCCGAACGCCACGCAGAATCCACGGCACTCGCCGCTTCCTCGTCGCTGGTCTCGCGGAAGAGATTGCCGAACTGCGCCACTCCCAGGCCGAGCTCGGTCAACTCCAGCCCGTGCCGCGCTGCACGTGTCAACATCTTCTCTCCCTTCGACGTTCTGCAATCATAGGGTAAACATTAGATGTATCAGGGTGAATTGTGTTCTTGCGTCCCGAAACTGCAGTAGATAGCTACCCCGTCAACGCCTAACATTGACGTATGCGGCGGTAGTTGTGTCACCAGTGTGCATTGCTAAGATCAGCATATTCATCCGATCATTTGAGGAGAACGTCAGTGTTGACAGCCAGCTACGTGGGCAACCACTCCATCGACATCTCAGAGGCAACGCCCACGGCGCCGCTCCCCGGTCAAGTACAGATCGAGGTCGCGTATACGGGACTCTGCGGAACAGACCTCCACATCCTCCACGGCAACATGGATGCTCGCGTCGAGACCCCGCTCGTCTTCGGGCACGAGATGAGCGGCACGATCTCGGCCATCGGCGAAGGGGTCGAGGGATGGTCGGTCGGCGACCCCGTCACGGTGATGCCGCTCGACTGGGATGGCACATGCCCCGCGTGCCTCGCGGGAAACCAGCACATCTGCCAGAACCTGAACTTCATCGGCATCGACTCCCCCGGATCGCTCCAGGCCCTGTGGGACGTCGACGCAGACGTCCTCGTCGCCCTGCCCGCTGACCTGGGTCTAGACCATGCGGCCCTCGTAGAGCCGACCGCAGTCGCGGTGCACGACGTGCGACGTGGGGAGGTGCGCGAGGGCGACCATGTGGTCGTGATCGGCGGCGGTCCCATCGGCGTTCTCATCGCAACGGTCGCCCGCGAGTTCGGCGGGACCGTGGCTGTCATCGAGCTGGACCCCAATCGCCGCGCCCAGATCGCCGCGCTGGGGTTCGAGACGCTCGACCCGCGCGAGGTCGACCAGGCCGCCTGGGTGAACGAGTGGACCGCCGGCGCGGGCGCAGACGTCGTGTTCGAGGTCTCGGGTGCTGCGGCAGCGGTGCTGGCGGCCCCGGATCTCGTGAAGGTGCGAGGCACCCTCGTGGTCGTCGCGATTCATCCGACTCCACGGGAGATCAACCTCCAGCGGGTGTTCTGGCGAGAGATCACCATCCGCGGTGCTCGCGTGTACCAGCGCACGGACTTCGAGAAGGCCGTCGAGCTCCTGAGTCGCGGCGTCATCCCCGCCGACATGCTCATCACGAAGATTGTCCCCCTGTCGCAGACCCAGGCGGCCTTCGCCGACCTGGAGAATGGTCAGGCGATGAAGATTCTCGTCGACGTGAAGGGGCAGGCATGACCGCCTCTTTTGACCTCACCGGCCGCCTCGCCGTGGTCACCGGCGCACGGCGCGGAATCGGCTTCGCCATGGCCGAGGGCCTTGCGGCGGCTGGCGCGGACATCATCGGCGTCAGCGCGACCATGGAAGCGGAGGGCAGCGCGATCGAGAATGCCGTCACCGCTCACGGCCGCAGCTTCACAGGAATGGCCTGCGACTTCGCCGATCGCGAGGCCGTCGCCGCTCTTGCCGAGCGACTTGCCGGGCTCGACGTGGACGTCCTCGTGAACAACGCTGGCACGATCGAGCGCGCACCCGCCGCCGAGCACCCGATCGAGCTCTGGGACAGGGTCATCGCCGTCAACCTGTCGAGCCAGTTCGTGCTCACCCAGGCGATCGGGGCATCGATGATCGCGCGCGGCTACGGCAAGATCATCTTCACCGCGTCCCTGCTCAGCTTCCAGGGCGGCATCAACGTGCCCGGCTACACGGCCGCGAAGTCTGGCATCGCCGGACTGACGAAGGCACTGTCGAACGAATGGGTCTCCAAGGGCGTCACGGTCAATGCGATCGCACCCGGCTACATTGCGACCGACAACACCCAGGCGCTCCAGGATGATCCGGAACGCTCGCGCTCGATTCTCGCCCGCATCCCTGCTGGCCGCTGGGGCGAAGCGAGCGATCTCGCCGGGGCCACCGTATTCCTGGCGTCGCCCGCATCCGATTACGTGTCCGGCATCACTCTGCCCGTGGATGGCGGCTGGCTCGGGCGGTAGCGCACCAGCGATTGCCTCCGGCGATCAGCCGAGCTGGGTGATAGCGATGCGCAAGCGATCGAGCGCCTCGCGCGCCAGCTCGCCCAGTTCTCGTTCGTTGCCCTCCGCGATCCATGCGGAGAAGGATTCCTTGAAGGCGAGCACGCCGAGTTCGCCCGCCACGATGGCCTGCGCCTCCTCGACCCCGCGATCACGCAGAGCCTCGGCCATGGCCTCGGCCATGCCCACCCGCTTGAGCGCTTCTCGCTCCCGCAGCTCGGCGCTCGTCGCGATGACGGCGGCGAGCCGAGGGCCCAGCTCTCGGTTGAACGGGGTCATCGCCCCTGCCGCGTTCTGAAGTCCGATGGCGACTGCGCCCAGCGGTGTCGCATCCGCAGCTGCCGCCGCGATGCCCTCCGCGAGGAGCCGAGACAGGGTCTCCTGGCCCGCCGCCAGGACCTCTCGCTTGTCGGCGAAGTGCCGAAAGAACGTGCTCTTGGTCAGGCCAGCGCGTTCGGCGATCTCGGCAACGGTCGTGTTGTCGTAGCCCTGTTCTGTGAACAGGTGCAACGCAGAGCCGACGAATCGCTGGCGCGCATCCGGTTCCCAACGAGGCATGGCTCCATTGTAGTGATGGGACTCTTGTCCCGTAACAGTGCTAGAGTGATGAGACTAAAGTCGCATCACTAAGGAGTTTCATCACCATGCGCGTTTTTGTCACAGGAGCATCCGGCGGCGTCGGAGCTGTGGTCGTGTCCGAACTCGTGGCCGCGGGCCACGATGTCGTGGGCCTCGCCCGTTCGGATGCCTCAGCACAGCGTGTCACCGCCGCGGGCGCCACAGTTCTTCGCGGGGGCCTCGGAGACCTCGACGTACTCACGGCAGCAGCCCAGCGGGCTGACGGAGTGATCAGCCTCGCCTTCAGCAATGACTTCGGCAGACTGAGGGAAGGGATCGCAGAAGAAGGCCTCGCGCTCCGAACACTGGGTGCGGCGCTCGTGGGCACGGGCAAGCCGCTCGTGGTCGCCTCCGGCACCCCCGGCGTCGCCGGTCGCCCATCGACCGAGCAGGACCCGACCCCGACAGACGGCCCTGTCGGCGGTCGAGGAGTCAATTCACAGGCTGTTCTCGATCTCGCCCCGAAGGGCGTGAGATCCGCGGCCGTGCGCCTGCCGCGGTCCGTGCACGAGCGCGGCGTGGGTTACGGTTTCGCGGGAGTGCTCATTGCAACGGCACGGCGCACGGGAGTCTCGGGCTACCTCGGCGACGGCAGCCAGCGCTGGCCCGCCGTGCACCGCCGCGATGCCGCCTCGCTCTTCCGCCTCGCGCTCGAGCAGGCCGATGGAGGAACCATCCTGCACGCGGTGGCCGACGAGGGCGACACGATGCTGAGCCTCGCGGAGGTGATCGGGCGCAAGCTCGGCGTGCCGATCGCCCGGGTTGCCGACGACAGTTTCGGGCCGCTCAGCCCGATCTTCGCGACCGACCAACCCTCTTCGAGCGCCCTGACACGTGAGCGTTTCGGCTGGACGCCATCGCACCCGAGCCTGCTCGACGACCTCGAGGCGGGAGACTACCCGACGTAACGGGCATCCCGAGCGCACTTTTGTCAGTGTCTGCCAACACGTCCGCAAGGCAGTGATCGAGTCGTGACCGGGCGCTAGTGTGACCCCTATGTTCACCGGCCTCAGCGCGTTTCCGCTCACTCCCATCACCGAGAACGGCGTCGACGGGGTGGGGTTCGCGAGGCTCATAGATCGGCTCGCTGCGGCGAAGGTCGATTCGATCGGAGCGCTCGGCTCGACCGGCAGCTACGCCTACCTGACCCGGGATGAGCGTGCTCGGGCCCTGGAGATCGCCGTCGAGCACGCGGGCTCCGTGCCCGTGATCGTCGGGGTGGGCGCTGTCTCGACCCGCCAGGTGCTCGCCCACGTGGCCGACGCCCAGGACCGTGGCGCGGCCGCCGTGCTGCTTCCGGCCGTCACCTACCAGGCGCTCAGCGACGACGAGGTCTACGGGCTGTACGCAGATGTCGCGATGTTCGCCGACATCCCGATCGTCGTCTACGACAACCCGGGCACGACGCACGTGACCTTCAGCGACGACCTCCACGCCCGCATCGCCCAGCTCGACGGCATCGCCTCGATCAAAATCCCGCCCGTCTCGCGCGACCTCGCCAAGACCCGGGACAGGGTGGCCCGCCTGCGCGAACGCCTGCCAGAGCACGTGACCATCGGGATCAGCGGCGACACCGTCGCTCCCGTGAGCCTTCTCGCCGGATGCGACGGCTGGTACAGCGTGCTCGGCGGCATCCTGCCGGAGCCCTACCTCGCCATCACGCGCGCGGCTCTCGCGGGCGACGCTCAGGAGACGCGCAGGATCACCGCATCACTGGATGCGATCTGGTCGCTGTTCCCGCGCTTCGGCAGTTACCGCACCGTGTCTGTGATCGCCGCGCACCTCGGTCTGATACCCCCGCAGAACCTGCCGCGCCCCGTGCGCGAACTCGTCGGCGCCGATCGCGAGGCCGTGATCGAAGCCATTTCGAGCCTCGGCGACCTCGGCTCGCTCTGACCGGCGAAGCATCCGAACGTAGCTTGGCGTCATCTTAATGGCGCGATTCGGGCTGCGGGGTTAGTCTCTGCACTGTCGCAGCCCGACCGCACGTTCGAGCGAACCCGGATGGCACAGATCGCCAGCCAGGCGCGACATCGTCCGCAGAGGGAGCACCCATGACTATCACCAGCACCAGCCCGGTCAACAACGGAGTCAACAGCGACGCGCTGCTGTCGGCGCGCGACGCACTGCGCGAGACGCCAGAAGGCGCAGAGTTCGTCTGGCGCGCCACCTCGGAGTGGCTCGAGGGCACATACTCCCGCCAGACCATCGAGCACTTCAGCGGTCTCGGCGCCGAGCAGACCCACAAGAAGGCGTTCATCCTCGAGGGTGACCACCCCGAGGTCTTCGCTTCGGAGGATCGCGGTCCGACGCCCGTCGAGACCCTGCTCGCCGCACTCGCCGGATGCCTCACCGCCGGCGTCGCAGCCGTGGCGCAGAACCGCCAGATCCAGCTGCGCTCCGTGAAGGCGACCGTTGAGGGCAAGCACAACATCCTCGGCATCCTCGGCGGAGACCCGGATGTGCGCAACGGCTTCAACGAGATCAGTGTTCACTTCGACATCGATGCAGACGGTTCCCCAGAGGACATCGCCGCGCTCGTGGCGCAGTCGCAGCGTCGCTCCGCGGTGTTCGACGCTCTGGCGAACCCCACCAACGTCAACGTGACGGTCGGCTGAGAGCAGCCCTGAACACACTATGAAAACGACCACCGTGGTCATCGGGGCCGGCCAGTCCGGTCTCGCCATGAGCCGTCGGCTCACCGAACGCTCGATCGATCATGTCGTGCTCGAGCGCGGTGAGGTGGCGCACTCCTGGGCGAAGGAACGCTGGGATTCCCTGCGGCTGCTGACCCCGAACTGGCAGAACAGCCTCCCGGGGCAGCCGTACGCGGGCGACGACCCCGACGGTTATCTCTCGGCCAAGGGCGTCGCCGCATTCCTCAGCGACTACGCGGCGACGATCGCCGCACCGGTGCAGACCGGCACGACCGTCACGCGGGTGAGCGCCACTGACGACGGCTATGAGGTGGAGACGGACCGCGGAACCTGGAGCTGCGAGACCGTCGTGATCGCGAGCGGGGCCTGCAATCTCGGCAATGTGCCGGCGGTCGGCGCGGGGCTGTCGCCATCCATCCGCTCGCTCACCGCACTCGACTACCGCTCGCCCGATGACCTCGACGATGGCGGAGTGCTCGTGATCGGCGCCTCGGCGACGGGCGTGCAGCTCGCGGACGAGATCGCCCGCAGCGGCCGCCAGGTGACCATCTCGGTCGGTGAGCACGTGCGCATGCCGCGCAGCTACCGCGGCAAAGACATCTTCTGGTGGATGGATGCCGCCGGCGTTCTCGACGAGAGCTTCGACCAGTTCGACGACCTCGTTCGCACCCGTCACGTGCCGTCCCCGCAGCTGATCGGCACCCCGGAGCACCGCACGATCAACCTCAACACGCTGCGCGACGCGGGCATCAAGATCGTCGGGCGCCTCGGCAGGCTTCAGGATGATGTGGCCCAGTTCTCCGGCGGGCTCGCGAACGCCTGCCAGCTGGCCGACTTCAAACTCGGCAGGCTCCTCGATCGCTTCGACGAGTGGGCGGAGACGGCCGGAGCGGATGGCATCGGCGCATCCGAGCGCTACGAGCCGACGAAGGTCGACCCGCTGCCGACGCTCGAGACCAAGCTAACCGAGGCGGGTATCGGCACTGTCTTCTGGGCCACCGGATTCCGCCCGGACTACTCCTGGCTCGACGTTCCCGTGTTCGGGTACAAGGGGAGCATCAAGCACGATGGTGGCGTCGTGACGGATGCGCCCGGGATGTACCTGCTCGGCACGAGTCTGCTGCGCCGTCGCCGCTCCACCTACATCAACGGCGCCGAGAGTGACACCCACGACATCGCCGAGCACCTGCAGGGCTACCTCGCCGGGCAGAACGCCGTCGAGGAACTGCGCCAGTCCGCGTAAAGCTATCCGACCGGGCCGCCCCATCCGCCCGGCGCAGTTCTCGATGAAGACCCTCGAGCTGGCGTTCTCGCTGACGCTCGTCTGCGTGATCGCGGTGAAGTCATGGGAAGGCTCTCGAGAAGCCTCTCGGCATGGAGGGTGATAGATCCAACCAGAGAGGGGTCGGCACCTGGATGGGGCTGCGTCGACTCGGCGATCGCGATGGTCTCCTCAAGAGTTTCAGCAATGTGCTGACGAGCGTCGCGTACCCCCCAGGAGTCGACTTCAGCGAGGAGGTCGCTGCCATCGATGTCGAAGTAATCGGCCTTTCCATTCACGAGGAGAGACACCTCCTGATCGAGTCCCAGATGTAGCTGAGGAACAACGTCGTATTGCGGGGCAAGCCGCACCTCTCCACCGGGGAGGTGAAGAATCGAAATGTTCTTCGCGTGCATGTCAAGGTTTCCCAATGCGGTCGACATCACCAGCATTTTCGCGAGTTTTCGAACCTCAGACGCGGCTGCGTGTTCTCGCAGGACAGCGGCAATGGCTCGCAACCGGCCATCGCCTGGCTGCTGCTCATACTTACCGTCGCCTCGATGGCCGAGTACCTGGTTGAAGTCCTCCTGGTGGATTCGATCGCCTTGCCCATCACGGTCGTAACGTTCGACGACGAGCGCGCTACGGCCGGCGAAGTCGTGGATCCGAGTGTCAAAGGATGCGAGCCCCATTCCCCGAGCAAAGCGCGACCCGAACTCCTCGTCGAAAATGAGAGAGCGGTAACGGCCCGACTGCGGCTTGATGATATGGGTGGACGGGTATCCGTCAAGCGGCTCTGCCCACTCCCCGTTCACGAACGCGAGAAGGATCTTGTCCTGCACTCCGGCGAGGGAGGATAGCCGCCTGCGTCCTTTATTGCCGAGCGGGTTCGTGTGCACATCGTCGAACATGGCGACGATCTCCGGGTCGGCGACCGGGCGGATTTCTGGTATGCGCGGCTCTGAAGGATCGTCGGCGTCCCAGATCTGGAGCGCGCCGGCAACATCGCGACCGTAGCGCGCGAGGAGAGCCACCGTATTGTTGGCGTCCAGTCTGGCGTTTGCCGCGAGCTGTGTACGCACCGCGCCTTCGCTGAGCAGTTCTTCGAAGAAGTTCCTCTCTCGCGCCCCATTCTTGCGATAGTCGTGCTCGAAGAGGGGAACAGCAATGGACATCACTGTGCTGCCGAGACCGAAGCGTTCGATTGCTCCGGGGGTCGGCATAAAGCTGAACTCGTCACGCTCCCCGAGAAGCGCGCCGATTTCGACCCCGTAAAGTTCGACGGCGAGCTGAACCATCAGCTCTGCGCCTGGGCGGCGTCGGTGATCTCGGTGTACATGACGACCCCGGTAGCCCTCATGTATTTGAACAGTCGCTTGAGCGCCAGGGTCGGTTTCCCGCCTTCCAACTCGATGACATAGCGGCGGTTGACGTCCATGTGCTCTGCGACCTCGTCCTGCGTAAGGCCGTGGGAGAGCCGCGCTTCACGAAGAATACGACCCAATGCTTCCGGACTGGTGACGCGTGCACTGCGCATGGTTACATTTTCCTCACCCGAGAGCCAATGTGCGGATTTCCACACTATCAGATTCATGTGCGAAAAACAGCACAGTCAGGTGCTCGAGATGACGCGGGTTCAGCACGGTTCGTGCGAGCCCCTGCCGTCAGTGCACGGGCGCGACGCGCTGGGAGACGAGCACCGAGGTCGCGACGACGACGAGGTGCATGGTCGCGAGCGCGACCACGGCGATGAGGGTCGTGCCGGGGATGAATCCGGTCGCGAGCAGGATGCTGTCCGGGACGAACGACAGCACCGTGAACACCGGCACCAACACCTTCAATACCGCAGCGGGACGTGCGGTGAGTGACCGCACGATCCGCCAGCCGAGGTGTGCGAGCACGAACATGATGACGGTGAACGGCGCGAAGACGTAGATGGTGAGCGGTGAGAAGTCCGCCTTCGCGCCACTCGCGACGGCGATGGAGGCGAGCCCCCAGTTGATGCAGACGGCGACGACGGCACCGGCAACGAGCAGGACGGTGCGGCCCGAACTCGACAGCCGGGACTGGCGTGTGATGGTGGTCATGGCAAGCCCTCTTCCTGAGTGCCAGGACGAGTCTCGCCCTGCGCGATACCGCCGACGGTATTGGGACTGCGCGGCCAGTGTCGAGCGAAAATTGGGTATTTACACCCGGCGTCGTAGCGCCTGAGCACGGGGTACTCCGCCGGAAGCACGCGCTGCCACATCGACTACGCCATCCCGGTTACGATGGGCCTCAGCGCAGCATCACGTTCACCTCGGCTGAGCCGCATCGCCGCGCCCTCACTGACACGCACGAAGGGGTGTACCTGCATGAGATCCGTCGATGGCGATTGGTCACACGATTCGACGCTGGGGGCAATCGTCGCGCGCATGGTGCCGGAGGAAGCCACGGCATCCACGGCACAGCTCGGCGCGGTCGAGTTCATCGCCAGCCAGTTCGCGACGGATCGAACCGAGCGGATGCCCGCGCTCGCCCGCGCGATCGACGCGATCGATGCAGAGGCGGTCGCCGCTCACGGCGCACCGTTCGACAGGGTGCCTCCGCAAGCTCAGGATGAGTTGCTCCGCGCACTTGCCGCCGGAACCACCCGCACGGAGTGGTCGGATGACCCCACGGAGGCCATCGACCTGCTCGCGCTGCTGTGCGCCGAGGGCTATTACGCCGCGCCGCGCAGGGACGGCTCCGAGCCCGCTGGGTGGGCCGCGACGGGGTTCCGGGTGTTGCCCGACGGCGCGCGCTGGCCGATGCCGGAAGCGGTTGCGACGCCATCCGTCACCTTCGACGACACCGCCGAGCGGTACGACGCCATCATCGTGGGCGCCGGCGCCGGCGGGGCCACGGCCGCGCAGGTGCTCACGGAGGCGGGCATGTCGGTACTGCTGGTGGAACGCGGAGAGTCGTTCTCCTCCGAGGAACTCCCCCTCGACCTGCTGCGCAGCGAGCGTTCGATCTCGGGGCTCCCGACGAAGACGGGCGGGGATCCGGTCGGCGACCCGCGAGTGGTGGAGACGTCTGCGGGCAGGGCGGTCGTCTATCCGCCCGACCCGCGCTGGAGCGCGAACGCCATGACCGTCGGCGGCGGAACGCGCGTCTACGGCGCCCAGACCTGGCGGTTCAGCCCAGAGGACTTCCGGATGGCGTCGACCTACGGGGTTCCGTCGGGCAGTTCGCTCGCGGACTGGCCGATCTCCTACGACGAGCTGGAGCCGTGGTACGACCGCGCGGAGTGGGAGCTCGGGGTCTCGGGCGAGCAGGGCCACGATCGCTTCGCCGGGCCGCGCACCCGCGACTATCCGATGCCGCCGCAGACACAGACGCTCGATGGCTCACGGTTGGAGCGAGGCGCGGCGACCCTTGGCATCCGCACGGGCCCCGTGCCGCTCGCGATCAATTCAGTGCCGTACAACGGCCGGCCCGCCTGTGTGCGCTGTGGCCTCTGCGTCGGTTACGCCTGCCACGCTGGGGCGAAGAACGGTTCGTTCAACACCTCCCTGCCGCGCGCCCTGGCGACCGGTCGCTGCGCCTTACTCACCAGGGTCAGCGCTGAGCGCATCCTGAGCGATGCCTCCGGTGCCGCGATCGGCGTGGGCCTCGTGACTTCGGTCGATGGCGGCGCGCGCAGGCGCGAGGTGTTCGCGGATCGGATCGTGGTCGCGGCCGGCGCCATCGAGAGCGCTCGCCTGCTCCTCAACAGCGCGCACGCCGCGGAGCCGAACGGTCTGGGCAATACGCACGACCAGGTGGGCCGCAACCTGCAGGCCCACGTCTACGCGGGTGCCGTGGCCCTGTTCGACGATGTCGTGCAGGATGGCCTCGGGCCCGGCCCGTCGATCTCGACGACGGACTACCGCCACAACGTCCCCGGCATCATCGGCGGTGGCATGATCGCGAACGACTTCGTGCCGACTCCGCTCACCGTGTGGAACACGCTCTCGACGCTCGGCGTGATCGACCGTTTCGGGGCGGACAGCGTACGGGGCATGCACAAATACCTGTCGCGGATGGCGATGGTCTTCGGGCCGATCCAGGAGATTCCGAACCCGGAGGCGCGCGTGCGGGTGGACCCGGATGTGCTGGACCGCTTCGGGATGCCCGTGGCGCTGCTGAGTGGGGACATCCACCCCGAGGATCGCAGGGCTGCGGCCATGCTCGCCGACCGTGCCGCGGAGTGGCTCGAGGCCAGCGGCGCTGCACGAGTGTTCCGGATGAACGCGGACGACCGCCCGGAGGGCCCGAGCGGCGGCCAGCACCAGGCAGGCACCTGCCGAATGGGTGATGACCCGGCCGTTTCAGTCACGGACCAGTGGGGTCGCGTGTGGGGGCATCCGAACTTGCTCATGGCAGACGGCTCGGTGCACGTCACGAACGGCGGCGTGAACCCCGTGCTCACGATCATCGCGCTGGCCTACCGCAACGCGACGAAGCTCGCGGAGGAGTGGCAGGCGGAGCGCGAGTGAAATTTACTCGGATGGAATGCTCTCAGGTGGACGTAATTCTCCTCTGTTCCAGTAATGCCCCCACCGGCGCGGTTCCCACCGCGGCCGCGAGTCCTTCACCGAACAGGGTTCTGTTGCGATAATTTCACCAGCAGGTTCCACTCGTCCGGAAGCGGGATTTGCGGGCAGATTGGGAGGTAGGCCCGATGCGCCAGCGGGGACGAGATGGTGGACTGGAGCTGTGGACTTCGGTGCCGGGCTTGCTCATCGAGAGCGGGGCGGGTCCGCGCGCCAGGCGGAGAGCGTCATTACCGGTACCCACCCGCCGACTGCCGCCGACTCGGCACAGGTGATGCGGCACACGACGGTTGCAGGTTCTCCGCGTGGCATGACGCCCGGCCCGATGAGCGGACCGTTGTGGATGCTGGCCGGACTCGGCCTCGTACTCGGTGCGCTCCCCTACCCGGTCATGTCTCTGGAAGGGCTGCCGCCGCTTGCGGTCGCGGTGGTGACAAGCCTGCCGGTGGTGTTCTGGGTGTATCTCGCCGCGGGGTTGATCGCCTGGTGGCGACGTCCCCACAATCGGGTCGGGGCGCTGCTGGTCTGGGCTGGCCTGACGATGTGGTTCGTCGCGCTCGGCAATACGACGGTACCGGTGTTCCAAGCACTGCTTCCGATGTTCTCGCTCTTGATCGTGGCCGCCCCAGCCCACCTGTTGCTGGCCTTCCCGACCGGACGCCTGGGCTCGAGGTCCATACGCGCACTCGTGATCGGCCTGTATGTCGCGACCGTCGTGTTGAAGGTGCCGTTGTATCTCTTCGACCCGTCGACGGAGCCGCACTTCTTGAGCGTGGCGGACCTCCCCACGCTGCGCACCGCGGCAGAACACCTGCAGACGGCCGTGCTGGATGTGCTGCTGGTCGCCGTCGCCGCTGTCGTCATCGTCCGACTGCTGCGGGCACGACCGCAGGATCGCCGCAGCCTGGGTATGGTATCCGGCATCGGGGTGTTCGTCGTGTTGTTCGCGCCGGTGAGCGCGTGGGCAGCGAGCGTTTGGTGGCCCGGGCACCAGGTCGAACTCGCGGCTGTTCAGATTGCTGCTCTGGCCACACTGCCGGTGGTGGTTCTGACGTCATTCCTGCTCGGCGGGTTCCGCCGTACCTCAGAACTAGAAGAATTGGGGGCCTGGCTCGGCTCATCTCCGGCCTCGCGGAGTCCGATCCGTGAAGTCCTCGCTGCCGCGCTCGACGACGCGTCTCTCGAGATCGTCTACTGGTCGGTCGAATTGGGTGGGTGGGTAAGCGACGGCGGTGTTCCCGTGGCGGCACCCGGTGGGCGGGCGGGCCGCGCCTGTAGCGACATCACGCTGGGCGGGATGCCGATCGCGGCGATCGAGTACGACGGCACTGTGCCCCGCGACTCGCACGAGGTCGAACGGGCCGCCGGATTGGTCGCACTCGCCCTCGAACGCCAACGACTTTCCGCGGAGCTGCGAGCCTCCCGGCAGTCCGTCGTCGAGTCGCGCGAGCGCCTGGTCGACGCGGCCGATGCCGAGCGGCGACGGATCAGCCGAGGACTGCACGATGGGCTGCAGGCGCGCCTGCTGCTCATCGGGATCGACGCGCAACGGATCGTCACCGCCGTCGCCACCGAGTCCGCCGAGCAGGTGGCGGCCCGTGCCACCGCGTTGCGTGACGAGGCGGATCACGCCGCCGACGAACTACGCGCCATCGTCGAGGCCCTTGTGCCACCGGCACTCATCGAACTCGGACTCGTCGGCGCCGTGGGAGAACTGGTGGAGTCCATGCCGATCCCTACCCGGCTGGACACCGCCGTGCCGGGCCGACTCGCCGACACGGCCGAGACGACCGCGTACCTCGTGGTCGCCGAAGCCTTATCCAATGTGGTGAAGCATTCGCACGCCACCTCCGCCACGGTGTCGCTGTCTGTCGACGGTTCGTGGCTGCACGTCGCCGTGACCGACGACGGGATCGGCATTACCGCACCGGCAACGGGCGCGGGGCGTACGGGAACCGGTTTGGCTGGGATCGCCGACCGAGTCGCCGCGGTCGGCGGCACCAGCACAATAGAGACGCCACCAGAAGGAGGCACGAGAGTATGGGCACAGATACCGTACGAGTCGTGATCGCGGAGGATGAGCCGTTGATCCGCCGCGGTCTGAAGGCGGTGCTCGATGAGAGCGGCTTCGACATTGTGAGCAGTGTGGGCACCGCCGTAGACCTCATCGTCGCCGTCGAGGACGACGTGCCCGACCTGGTCCTCACCGATATCCGAATGCCGCCGGGCTTCACCGACGAGGGGCTGACCGCGGCGTTGCAGATCCGCCGCAGCCGGCCGGCGGTTGCAGTGTGCGTGCTCTCCCAACACGTCCTGGCCCGCCCGGCTCGATCGCTGCTGAACGCCGGAGGCGGGGGGATCGGATATTTGCTTAAACAACGGGTCACCCACATCGAGGAGTTCGTCGCCGATCTGCACCGAATCGTCGCAGGCGACGTGGTGCTCGATCCCAAGGTCGTCGAGCAGGCATTGGACCGGGCGGACCGTGCCCTGACGCCAACGGCCGCGCTCACCGCCCGGCAACGCGAAGTGCTGGCACTTGTCGCCGAGGGGCGCTCCAACGCGGCCATCGCCGCTCGGCTGTCCGTCAGCGAGAAGACCGTGGTCAACCACCTCACCGGCATCTACACGACGCTCGGCCTGATGATCGACGGGGATTCGCACCGCCGGGTGCAGGCTGTGCTGGCCCATCTTTCCGGTCGGCCATGAGCTGGGAACAGCTCGGCCCGGCAATCGGCTCAGCAGCCCACAATTGGGAGGTAGGTCCGATGCGCACCGGCGGGGAGTGCTGCTGAACTAGCAGGTGACGACAGTCACCAGCGCTGGCAGCTGCGCTGTACCGGACTGTCGCACCGCAGAATCACATCTGAGATTCGCGGCTCCCACCCGATCTGCACAAAGCTCCTCATGGCCCCCGGAAGAAGTCTCATGTCCCCTGAATCCACGCCCTCCCAGCATCACCGCCGGCCGCACGGCGTCATGTGGCGCAGTCTTGCGGGCGCCACGGCCATCGCGACCGCGGTCGGGATCAGCATGCTCGGTGCCGCTCCGGCTTCTGCGGCAGGCAGTGCGGTCCCCATCACCGACGGCGCTACTCTCACCAGCGCTTTCAGCCAGGCGAGTGCCGGCGCGAGCGTGACGGCAACACTGAGCGGCGACGTGACGATCACCGGCAGCGCGTTCACCCTCGCGGGCGGCTCACTCACGATCGACCTCAATGAGCACGAGCTCTTCGTGACGGCCCCGGCAGGCCAGGTCGCGCTCACCGTTGAGGCGGGTGCTTCGCTCCGCGTCGAAGGCGGCAAGGTCGCGACGTTCGTCGGGGGCAGCGGCACAGACGGCGCGAACGCCTCGGTGCCGAGCGGCAGCTTTGCGGGTCATGGTGCCACTGGAACCGCGACGAGCCCCACCGGGGGCGCTGGCCCCGACGGTACCGTTCCCGGCGAGCGGGGTGGAGAGGGCGGAGCAGGCTTCCCTGCCATCGATGCCGTGGGTGGCAACGGTGGTGTCGGCGGCGACGGTGGTGTCGGCGCGATCGGCGGCGACGGGGGCTCCGGCGGTGCGAGCACCTACAGCGTGGCGCCCACCGACCCGTTCGCCGGGGCGACCGGTGGCAACGGTGGCAACGGTGGCAACGGCATCAATGGCGGCGACGCGATGAGTGGCGGGGCGGGGATCGTCATCTCCGGCGTCGTCACCGTGTCCGGCTCGCGCCTGATCGGCGCGGGCGGCATGGGCGGCAACGGCGGCAACGGCAGTGCGGGTGCCGCGGGCGGATCGGGCGGCTTCGGCGCTGACCTGAATGTCACCAGTGGGACGCCGACGAACGCATCGCGAGGTGGTAACGGCGGCGTAGGTGGCAGGGGCGGCAACGGTGGCGCAGCCGGCAACGGTGGGGCGGGTATCGACATCCAGGACGGGATACTGCTCACGGGCAGTGCACCCGGCAGCAACCTGGCTTGGTATGGCGGGCCGAGTGGCGCCGTCAGCGGTGCTCCCGGTCTGGGTGGCATCGGAGGTAGTGGCGGTGTCGCCGGGCAGACCGTCCTCAACGGAAGTATCGTCTCGAGCCCTGACCCCACCTACAGAGGCACCGCCGGGGCAGACGGCGCGGATGGCGCTCCGGGCGCAGGGGGGAACGACGCCGACAATCTCGACGACACGGCCAACTCCCTCGTCGGCTGGGAGGTCGCGGCCGACGGCACCACCACGGCACCGTCGAGCGGCATAGCGGTTCTCGAAGCCAACGACGGTACCGAATCGGCCTGGGTGCTGAGAGACAGCCGTGGCCTCGGCGGTGAGATCTCGACCCTCGGCGCGGTGAGCGCGGCTCTTGCCCACGGCAATATTGCTTTCCCCAGCTACGCAGGTCACACCTTCCTCGGCTGGTCCAGCTCCCCGGACGGAAGCAGCGGGCTACTCCTGAGCAGCACCAAGGTCGAGATAGGGGAGATCGGAGTCACCCCTTATTACGCTCAGTGGGAGGTCACCCCGGCCGTCACGCCGTCGACAAGCACACCCACGACCACACCGACAGCGAAATCGCTGGCGAGCACCGGCGCTGACGTGAACGGATGGCTGACCCTCAGCATCCTGCTCGGGCTCGGCGGTGCGGCGGCCATCGTCCTCGACCGGAGACGCGCCCGCACCCGCACCGACAGAAACTGATCAGCTTTACCCAAGCGAAGAGCCCGGCCCCTGAAGGGTGCCGGGCTCTTCGTATAGCGCGCACGAGGCCCGGCATCAATCTTCTCCGACATCATGAACGGGACTGCGGTCTGGTGCACGGGTTGGTGACAGTTGCGGTTCGGGCCGCGAGGTTCGCGGCTTGGGCTCGTTTGGCTTCGAACTCGACCGTGGTCAACCCGCCGAGGGCGGCTTGCGGTCGTTGCCGGTGGAATTTCCGTTCGGTCCAGACGACGATCACCAAGCGCAGCTCTTGCCGGGTGGGCCAGGTGCGCTGATCGAGGAACTTCTCCCGCAGTAGCGACCAGAACGACTCCATCGCCGCGGCGGGCAACCGGGTTCTCCACGACTGGCATCACCACAATCGCCATGACGACAGCCACACACTCGCGCAAACGAAAGAAGCCGCCCGCAATCGTGCGGAAGGCTCCTCGTTCCAGCGCAATAATCTTCTCTTGGCCAAGGGCTCGAACAAGAGCGATCTGGTGGACCCTAGGAGATTCGAACTCCTGACCTCCTCGATGCGAACGAGGCGCGCTACCAACTGCGCCAAGGGCCCTAGTGCGTAGCTACGCTATCACGCGCGCGGGGGCGAGATTTAACGTTTACGGTCAACCGGCGGCGGATGCGCGGCGGCGCTGCAGCACGGCATCCAGGTCGGTCGTCGCGTCAGTGGTCTCTTCGAGGTAACCCATGCGGGCGAAACGGCTCGGGACGGCTGGCGCGGGAGCCACCGCCGGACGCACGATCGAGGTGACCTCGGGCTCGCTGAGCGCCTCACGCAGGCGACGCTCGGAGGCCGCGGCGGCCTCGCGAAGCTCGGCAGCAGCATCCAGCGACGCCTCGACCGCGCGGTCGACCTGCGGACGAGAAAGGTACAGCGGCTTGGGCACGGGCACGGGGGTCCAGCTCGAATCCTTCTGCATGGGAGTCGGCGCCTCCTCGAGCTTCACTGTCGTGCGCACGCGGGGTGCAGGAACGCGCAGCCCGCGGGCAAGCTCGGTTCTCGCGCGGGAGACGGCGGCCAGCTGCCCGAGCATCGCAAACGATCCGATCGCGACGACGCCAGCGGATGCCAGCAGCAGCCAGCTTCCGGCCACCAGCTGGGCGACGCCGAAGCCCGCAGCCACGAACGAGGCCAGCAGCACAAGCGACGTCAGCGCGCGGGACCTGCGCAGCCTGCGCGACGCGGCCGAGCCGCTCGCGACATCCGCTGACAGGGCGGGAAGGGTGGCGGCGAGCTGGCGCTCAGCGCGCTCCGCTGCCGCGAGCTGGGCCTTCGCGGCCGCATCCTCGCGGCGCAGCTGCGCACGCAGCAGCTTCTCCTGGGCGGCCGCGCTCCGAGCGGAGGTCTCCACGCGCACCTGCTGCGGCAGTTCGGCGGTCTCGGCCATGATCCGGAGCGTCTGCTGCAGTCGCACGGCGTTCCGCTCGGTCGAAAGATACTCCCGGCGGCGGAACCAGGTGGGCACGAGATAGACGAGCCAGAGCAGGGCGGCGAGCGCAATAACGATGCTCGAGCCGAATCCGTCTACTCCCATGTCCCTAAGGTACGAGGCCGAGAGCGCTAATCGCTCGCGCGCCGGGGGTGTGTCCCGAGTCGACCGCGCGCATCCGTCCCTCATCCCCTCCGCGAGATGCCAGTTGTGGGGGTTATTTCTGCCGGATAGCCCCCACAACTGGCATCTCGCGTGAGTAAGGGCGGGTGCGGCGCTTGCGCAGGGCGCGGAGGTGGGGCGTAACCTGTCGGCATGCGGGCGAAGGCGGGCCGTACGGCGGCCAGACAGTCGACAACGCTCCGCCGCGTCGCTCAGCCGTGGACGCTCATCCTCATCATCACCGGACTCTTCCAGCTGTTTCGCGGCGCGCCGGTCGACGCCGCGTTCTTCCTCTGCATCGCAGCCCTCCTGCTGGCGGATGCCCTGGGCTGGCTTCGCATGTCTGGCCCGGTGAGGCCTCGCGCGGCCTGGCTCCTCGCGGCGGGCATCCCGCTCGCGATCGCCCTCGTGCTCGCCCCACGTCACGGCGTCGTGGAGGGGATCATCGTCTCCGCGATCGGCCTGACGGTGCTGGTCTTGGCGTGGGGAGCGCCCGCTGGCCCAGCTGGCACCACGACCAAGGGCACGAGCACGCCCCGCACCTCGATGTCCCCGGCCGTGCGACGAGCGGCGATCCTGTGGAGCATCGTGGGCGTGGTTTGCTGCCTGTGGGAGGTCACCTCGTTCCTGCTCGGCCTGCCGTCCCCCGCGGCTGCGAACGCGCATCCGAGCATCTCGGAGCTGTTCGACCCGATCCTCAACACCGTCGAGGGCCGTGCCGTGTTCACCGTGCTCTGGCTGCTGCTCGGTGTCGCGTTGGTGCGACGCGGTGCGCGAGTCGTCACCTCGACGGGCCAGAGCACCCGCGCCCGCAGGAAGAAGGCTCGGCGATGAGAGACCTCACGATCGCCGGATTCCTGCTCTGCGTTGCGGCGGCAGCCGTGCTCGAGCTGCGGGCGCGGAGTACGCCCGACTACCTCGCGCCGGTGGGCACGCTGCTCGACCGGGTGATGGCGACCCGCTCGGCCCGCATCGGCATCCTGCTGTTCTGGTGGTGGCTCGGCTGGCACTTCCTCGTCGGGCAGACCGTCTGATTATCGCCGAGCGTGCCCATTCGCACCGAGCGTGCCCGCTGGGGCCCGCTGGAACAGGCACCTTCGGAGCAAACGAGCACGCTCGGCGAGAATCCGGCGGCGGCACGGAGACAGCGCGGGAATAGTGCGGCTGGCACGTACGCTGAAAGGACTGTGAAACGCATTGGATTCCTCTCCTTCGGCCACTGGCAGCCGTCTGCCGGATCGCAGACCCGCGCGGTCCGCGTGGAGCCTGGCCTGGCCGCCGCGCGTCACGAGAGCGCGGAGCTGCGTTCGGTCGAGATACGGAAGGTGGCTCGCTGATGGTCAAGTCGATCGGATTCCTGTCGTTCGGGCACTGGTCGCAGTCGCCGTATTCGCAGGCGCGCTCGGCGTCGGACACTCTGCTCCAGGCGATCGATCTCACACAGGCGTTCGAGGACCTGGGCGGCGACGGAGCATACTTTCGCGTGCACCACTACGCGCAGCAGCACGGATCGCCATTCCCGCTGCTCGCGGCGATCGGCGCGAAGACAAGCCGCATCGAGATCGGCACCGGCGTGATCGACATGCGGTACGAGAACGCCGCATACATGGCCGAGGATGCCGGCGCCGCGGACCTCATCTCGGGCGGGCGTCTGCAGCTCGGCGTGAGCCGTGGCTCTCCCGAGCAGGTCGTGGACGGTTGGCGATACTTCGGATATCCGCCGGCAGACGAGAGCGACACGGACGGCGCGAGGATGGCTCGGGACAAGACGGAGCTGTTCCTCAAGTTCATCGACGGGGCCCGCTTCGCACAGCCGAGCCCGAATCCGATGTTCCCGAACCCGCACGGCGGCCCGCTCGGCCTGGAGCCGCAGTCGCCGGGCCTGCGCGACCGCATCTGGTGGGGCTCCGGCTCCGACGCGACAGCGCGGTGGGCGGCCGAGCAGGGGATGAATCTGCAGACCTCGACCCTGAAATGGGACGAGCACACGGGAGAGCCCCTCCATGTGCAGCAGAGGAAGCAGATCGAGATCTTCCAGGATGCCTGGAAAGACGCCGGGTGGGAGCGCACGCCGCACACCTCGGTCTCCCGGTCGATCTTCGCCCTGGTGGACGAGCAGGACTGGCAGTTCTTCGGCCACGACCGCGCGAGCGAGGATCAGGTGGGGCAGATCGACGCTCAGACGCGAGCGATCTTCGGGAGGTCCTACGCCGGCCCGCCAGATGAACTCATCGAGCAGCTCAAGCAAGACGAGGCGATCGAGGTGGCCGACCACCTGCTGCTCACGATCCCGTCGCAGCTGGGGGTGGAGTACAACACCCACGCCCTCGGCGCGATCCTCGAACACGTGGCACCGGCACTCGGCTGGCGCTGAATCGTCAGTGCTCGCTGCCGCGGTAGCCGACGAACCAGTGCGGCTCGATCCGATACATCCGGATGTCGTCGCTCCAGGTCGTGGGGTCGGACCCGTAGTGCGCGGTCCAGTGCGCGATCGTCTCCTCCCAGGCCGGATCCTGCTCGGTCAGCCGCACGGCGGTGCCGTGACAGAACACACCGAGGCGCTCGCCGTCGATGTGCGCGGCACTCACGACAGGCCGGACGGCCAGGTGCTGCGCCTTCGCCGCGCGCCCGTCGGTGCCGAAGGTCCACATTCCGTGCAGGAAATGACCGTCCACGCCGCTCACGCGGGGCTCGCCCTTCGCGGTGACGGTCGCAAGGCTCAGCACTCTCATGCCGTTGACGGCATCCACCACGTCCTGCGCGCGCATGAAGTGCTCGCCGGCGATGATCTCGCGCAGGTGACTCGTGCCGCCGGAGTGCGAGGCGTCGATCAGTCGTTGTAGCGCGGCAACCTCAGCCTCGGTCTCGTACATGCGGCGACCCTATCCGCGCCCGCCGACATCCCGCGCGCCGCAGCGTCAGCCGAGCTGCAGCCCCGGCACGCCCGCGGCGATGCGATCCACGTCGGGCACGACGCCGGTGTGCGCGGGAACCTGATGGTCCTGCCACCGGCGCAGCACGCCCATCGGAACCTCCTCCACCACGAGCGCGAAGCAGAAGTGATCGCACCACTCCCCGTTGATGTGGATGTAGCGGCGCCGGAGTCCCTCGTAGCGAAAACCGAGCTTCTCGACGACCCTCAGCGACGCCGCGTTCTCCGGGCGGATGCAGATCTCCATGCGGTGCAGCCCGAGCTGAAAGAAGCAGTAGTCCGTGGCCAGAGCGACCGCAGTCGGAGTGACGCCCTTGCCCGCAAAACGCTCGGATACCCAGTAGCCGATCGTTGCCGAGGCGAGCGACCCGTAGCTCATGCCGGACACGTTGAGCTGCCCGGCGAGCTGCCCCTCATACTCCACCGCGAACGGCAGCCCGAAACCGGCCCTCGCATTGGCCTGCAGACTCCGGATGCCCGCCCGCACGTCGAAGGTCATCGCACCGTGAGGGTTGGTCGCCTCCCACTTGCGCAACCACCCGCGGTTGTCGAGCAGCTCACGCTCCAACGCACGCGCATCCCTCAGCCGGATGGGCCGAATCAGCACCTGCTTGTCCTGGAGCGTCGGCATCGGGGTTGCCATGATCTCAGTCCAGCTTGTCCGCGAAATCCTTCAACCACGGGCGAAGCGCCGGCCCGAGATCCTCGCGGTCAACCGCGAGCTGCACGATGGCCTTGATGTAGTCGAGGCGGTCGCCCGTGTCATAGCGGCGACCGCGGAAGACGACGCCGTAGACGCCACCCGCAATGGAGGGGTCGGCCGCGAGCGTCTCGAGCGCATCCGTCAGCTGGATCTCGCCGCCCTTCCCGGGCTCCGTGTGCTCGAGAATGTCGAAGATCTCGGGCTTCAGCACGTAGCGGCCGATGATCGCGTAGTTGGACGGGGCGTCTTCCGCGCTCGGCTTCTCGACCATGCCCGTGATGCGCACGACATCCGCGTCGTCGGTCGCTTCGATTGACGCGACACCGTAGAGGTGCACCTGGTCCGGATCGACCTCGAGCAGCGCGACGATCGTCGCGTCGCGCTTGCCCTGCTCCTCGATCATGCGGGAGAGCAGCACGTCGCGGCTGTCGATGATGTCGTCACCGAGGAGAACCGCGAACGGCTCGTGCCCCACGTGCATCTTCGCGCGCAGCACCGCGTGCCCGAGACCGAGCGGATCGCCCTGCCGCACGTAGTGCACCTCCGCGAGATCGGTGGAGAAGTTGACTTTCTCGAGCCTCGCGGTGTCGCCCTTCTCCTGGAGTCGCGCCTCAAGCTCGCCCACGCGATCGAAGTGGTTCTCCAGTGCGGTCTTGTTACGCCCCGTGACCATGAGCACGTCGGTCAGGCCAGCGGACACGGCCTCTTCCACGACGTACTGGATGGCCGGCTTGTCGACAACGGGCAACATTTCCTTGGGCATCGCCTTGGTCGCCGGGAGAAACCGGGTACCGAGGCCAGCGGCGGGGATGACAGCCTTAGTGATAGTGAAAGCCATAACGCAAGGGTAACGGCATACCGTGCATAAGATGTCTGCATGAGCGGTGACGAAGGCCACCAGAAACGAGCGTTACGCGCCGAGCTGCGCGAGCGCAGGCGCACGATGACCATCCCGCAACGCGAGAACGCCACGGAGAAGATCACCGAGCATCTCATCCAGCTCACCACGCAGCTGAACGCCCGCTCCGTCGCCGCCTACCTGCCGACGACCGACGAGCCGAACGTGCGCGATTACGTCGCCTGGGCCGAACGCGAAGGCATCAGGGTGCTCACGCCCGTGTCCAGGGACGACGGCCTGCTCGACTGGGTGATCTCCACCGGCGACGAGACCGAGGGTCTGTACGGATGGCCGGAGCCGGTGGGCGAGCTACTGGGCCCGATCGCGATCAATGACGTCGATCTCATCATCGTGCCGGCGGCATCCGTCGACCGCACCGGGATGCGGATGGGCTGGGGCCGCGGATACTACGACCGCACGCTCGGTTCGATGGAGAAGTGTCCACCGGTCTATGCTGTGGTTTTCGACAGTGAGTTGGTTGACAGCGTGCCGAGCGAGGTTCACGACAAGCGCGTAAACGGTGTCGTGACGCCGAGAGCGATCGTCACCTTCTAGCTTTTCCCTTGCCTGGAGGTTGACGTGCCCACCTATTCGTACCGATGTGCGAACTGCGATTTTGCTTTCGATCAGCATCAGGAATTCACGGATGACAGCCTCACCCTGTGCCCGAACTGCGGCCAGCCCCAGCTTCGCAAGGTCTTCAATGCCATCGGCGTCTCCTTCAAGGGCTCGGGCTTCTACCGCAATGATTCCCGCGCCAAACCCGGCATAAAGCACAGCAAGCACGGCGGGTCGAGCTCCGAGAAGAGCACGACATCGACTCCTTCGACTTCCGGCTCCCCGGATGCCGCGGCCAAGCCGAAGACAGACAAGACTCCTGCGGCCAAGCCGGCCACGACCTCCGCGACCGGTTCATCGGGTAAGTAAAGTTCCGTCGATTCAGAAGGAGTAAGGCCATGCTCAAGGGATTCAAGGAATTCATCATGCGCGGCAACGTGATCGACCTCGCTGTTGCGGTCGTCATCGGCGCCGCGTTCACTGCGATCGTGAACGCGCTGGTCACGGGGATACTCAATCCGGCACTCGGTGCGCTGTTCAACGCCGAGGACCTCAACAAGGCGTGGATCGTCGCGATCCCGACGCTGTCTGGGGGCACTGCAAAGCTCGCCTTCGGTGCCCTGGTCGCGGCGGCGATCCAGTTCATCCTGGTCGCGGCCGCCGTGTACTTCGCGCTCGTGATGCCGATCAATTACCTAAAGCGTCGCGCGGAGGAGAGGCGCAACGCCGGGGCTTCTGACGCCGAGGTGCCGCCGGACGAGCTGCAGCTGCTCGCCGAGATCCGCGACCTGCTCGCCAAGGGCGCGGGCGACGCCTCGGGCGACGGGAAGCACGCGCTGTAACCGCGGCTCGCGAGGGTCTCGATATGGCCGCGGGCGGCCCATTCGACCAGCGACGGCGCTAGAAGCGATAGCCCCAGTGGGGCGGAGTGTCGCGCTTGAGGCGCTCGTCGTTCTCGTTCTCGGAGTGACGCGGCGGTTCCTTCTGCGGAGTCGGATCGCTGCCGGGCACCGGCGTGGTCTTAACCCTGCGATGGGCGCGACGGCGCGGTGTGGGCTCGCCGGATTCCGACTCACCAGACCCTGGCAGCTGCGGCTCCTCGGGTGACGACGGAGCCACGCGCTAACCCTGCTGCACGATGGGGATGGGCTCGGTGCTCGGAGCCCCCGCAGAGACCCGGTCCGGCACGCCCAGCATGGTCGCGATGCGGTCGGCCACGGCATCCGGGTCCTTGAACAGTTCGAAGACGTGCACGCGCAGGTAGTGCCAGCCGAGGCGTCGCAGCATCTCGGGACGCAGCCTGAGCGACTCGCGCAGGCTCGTTCCGCCGAGCATGCTGTCGGTCTCGATGCTGAGGCACATCCCCTCGTGCGAGGCGACGAGGCCGAGCTTGCCGCGGTGTCCGAGCGCAACCCGGAGGCCGCGGTGTTCGAGCCTGCGGGCGAGGTCCACGAGCATCGGATCGCTGTCGTCGGGGATGTGCTCGCTCGTCGTGCGTGCACCGATGTCTTCGAGAACCTCGGCCAGCGCAACCGCTCCGTGCTGCATCCGATCGCGGTCGATGTCTTCCGGCGTGAAGCAGGCAACGATCACGAGGGCGCGGCGGGCGCGGGTCATCGCCACGGCGAGGAGTCGTTCGCCGCCGGGCTTGCCGAGCGAACCGAAGTCGGAGAGCATGCGTCCGTGCGGGGTGCGGCCGAAGCCGATCGAGAAGATCACCCGGTCTCGACTCTGTGCCACCGACTGCTCTATCGTCGTCACCGTGAACGGCTCCGCGCGATCGCCGAGGACGAAGTCGCTGAGCTCCGGGCGGGTCACGATCGCCGAGAGCACGGCCTGCTGCACGCGCACGGCGTGCTTTGGGCTCGCGGTGATGACCATGAGGGATTCGTGCGGGCGCTTCTCGGCGTGATCGAGAACGAGATCGACGACGCGTTCGACCTCTGCGTCGACGCTCTCCACCGCACCGGTCTCCTGGTCGGGCATGCCGGAGCCTGCTTCGACGTAGTCGAGACGGATGCTGGGGTGCCCAAGGAAGCTTCCGGCCCAGGGCAGCGAGTCAATCCTGCCCGCGTAGAAGCGACGGTTCACGAGCTCGGCGAGATCTTCTCCGCCGGCGCGGTAGCTGCGGGTGAGCACGAGCGTCGGGAGCAGTTCGCCGAGGGTCGCGAGCGCGGAGCCGGAGTGCAGCTCGTCGAGCTCATCGTCGCTGAGCTCCGGGGCATCCGCGTTCTCCGCCGTGAGCGCGATGGAAAAGGGTGCGGGGGTCTGCGTGACCGGGTCGCCGAACGCGATGATCTGCTTGCCGCGGCGAATCGCCCCGAGGCTCTCGGCGAGCGTCACGGCCCCGCCGTCCACGAGGATCACGGCGTCGAAGCGGATACGGTCGGTGATCGAGTCCACCTCGTACGGCGAGGCGAGCCAGACCGGGGCGACCGCGCGCGACAGGTGGGGTGCGGCATCCTGCAACCCTGCGGCGTCGAGGTGCTCACGGCGCAGGGCCTTCTTGAGGGCCGCAGCCTCGTCCGGCCAGTCGACCAGGCCGATCTTCCAGTTCTCCGCGAGCTGCCAGGCGAGAAGGCCGGCGCTGCCCGCGGCGTGGGCCTCGTCGACGAGCCTGAAGTCCCCCTCGAGTCGGTCGAGCACCGAGGTGTTCGCGCCGAGCAGCGCGCGGTCGGCGTTCAACAGCGCCTCGAGTGCGGACTGCCACCAGGCCAGCTCGAGCTCCGCGGCGACCTGGCTGTCTGGAACGTGCCGTGCGGCGAGGTCTTCCAGCAGAGGGTCGAGCCTCAGTTGCTGCAGAGTGGTGCGCAGGATGCCGCGCTCGCGCAGGTTCTGCAGCACCTCGGAGTCCGCCGCGAGCCCCTCAAGCTTGCGCTTGAGTTCAGGGATCGGCAGGTTGACGAGCAGACCCTGCTCGTCGGTGACGCCGAGCGGCTCGTCGAGGCTCGCAAGGTTCTGCGACACCTGCTGGTACGCGACCTGCACGTCAGCGATGCCGACCGGAACCTCGGGGCCGACACCCGCGGCGACGAAGCGCTGCCACAGCGTGCGCTGGTGCTGGATGCGCACGAGCGCCTCGTTCACGTCGCTCACGTGCACGCCGGGTCGCACGTACTCGCGAGCAAGCTTCTTGAGCCTGCGCCGGTTCGCGCTCGACATCTCCGGAGTGTCCCTGCGCGAGGAGGTGGCGACGATCAGCTCACTGAGCGAGCGGTCGAAGACCACGGGGAGGAAGCGATCGAGGGTGTCGCGGATGTCCATGAGCAACCGCAGGTAGACGCCGAGCTCGTAGATGGTCTCGAACGGGCGCATCCGCGTGCCGTCGATGAGCGCGTTCGCTCGCTCGAGCAGAGCGGGAACGTCGGTCGCGTGCAGCCGCTTCGCGAGCTGGTGAGCGTACATCGCGTCGTCGCTGCTGGCGAAACTCGCGCGGTACCACGGCGAATCCGCCGGGCCGTACTTGAACTCGCCGAGCGTCGCCGCCTGCACGATCGCGTCCGCCGCCGCACTGCGATCACGGGCCATGAGCTCGACGGAGTCGCGCGACAGTCTCGCGGTCGTGGCCGGGGCATCCGGCAGCAGTGCGAGCCGGGAGAGCTCGGTGACGCAGTCGAGCACGGAGACGCCGAGTTCCTGGTCGCGACGCACGATCGCGGAACGATAGTCGACGAGCACCTTGCGCAGGCGCACGAGAGCGTCATCCACCTCGGTGAGCTGCGGCTGCTCGACCTTCTCGCTGCGGCTGATCGAGCGGATGAGGTCCCGTCTGAGCGAGCCGGGCGCGACCGCGAATCCGTTCAATCCGATGTCGCCGAAGCGCTGGGCAATCCCCGCGAGGGCCGCGCGCCGGGGACCGACGACGAGCACGCGCTTGTTCTGCGCGACGAGGCATCCGATGGCATTGACGATGGTCTGGGTTCCCCCTGTGCCCGGGAGGGTCTTCACGACGACAGAATTGCCCGCCGCGATCTGGGCGACGACGTTCTCCTGCTCGGCATCCGCGTCGAGGAGCAGGGTGTCGGTCTCTGGCGTGCGCTGGTCGGGGTGCTGCGGCTCGACAGGCGCGTAGCTCTCCTTCACGGCCCAGGCGGCCGAGGCGTTTCCGGCGACAGCATCGAGGATGGTGTGCTCGAGGTCCGCCGCGTCCGCCTGCATGCCCGTGGCGACATCCGCGAAGGAGGAGACGACGAGCCGCGGCTGAACGTTGAACCACTCGAGGTGAGCGGTGAGCCCGCGCAGCCGATCGATGACCGGGTTGGGCTTGAACGACCCGTCCTGCTCGGCGAGCGCCGCGAAGGCCCTCGCGTCGAGCTGGATCTGGAACTGACTCGCGAGCGTTCGGGCGAGCGCAGGGTTGAGGTAGGCGGCACCCCGCAGCTTGACCTCGAAGTCGCGGCCGTAACGACGGATGGCAAGCGGGCGCAGGAGCACGGGCGCACGGTACTCGACGCCGTCGTGCTGCCATTCCGCGATGCCGATGCCGAGGTGGATGGCGTCGATGCTGCGCGCGGTGGCGAGCTCCAAGCCCTTCGCGGCGATCTCCCCCGCCGCGACCTTGGCCGCGCGCAGGGCTAGATCGTCACGGATGAGGCTCGAGAGCAGCGTGGTCTTGCCCGTGATGAACTGGGCGAGCCCACCGGGATGGGTGGTTGAGAGTTCGATGCGCGTTCGTGGCTCATCCACGAAGTGCAACAGCGGTGACGGACCGCCGACGGTGGCGAGCTGCTCACGCCAGCGCTGCCTCATCGGCTCCGCGATGTTGGCCGCGGTGTAGTTCGGATCCCCCATGCTCAGCGAGTGCGGTGACGTCACCTGCTTCTGAGCGTGGGCGGAACTCTCTTCGGACCCCGGCATCACGTCTTCCGGTTCACGTTGTCTATCGGCACGCCACACACCGTTACCTTAGGCGTGCAACCCCATAATTTCGGGGATGTGGGCGGGGTTTCGCAGATCATGCCCCGTGCGGTCGCTGCCGTCGCGAGCGGCCGCTAATGCGGCTGCACGCCGAACGCGCGTGCGAGCTTGTCGATCTTCTCGGCGCGACCGAGCCTCGGCAGGTCGCTACCATCGCGGATGACGCGGCCGCGGGACTCGAAATCGGCCAGGAAGTCGCGGGCCCACATGACATCCGTCGACGTAGGACTGATGGTCTCGTTGATGAGCGGAACCTGCTCGATGTCGAGGCACAGCTTGCCGGTGAGGCCGAGCGAGACGGCGAGCGCCGCCTGTTCCCTGAGCACCGGATGCCCGCTGCCGACGGTGGGGCCGTCGATCGGCCCGGGCAGCCCACCGATGCGGCTCGCCACCACGAGTCGGGAACGTGGGTATGCCATGGCCAGGTCGTCCGAGCTCGTTCCGGTGTCGCGGCGATAATCGCCACTGCCGAAGGCGAGACGGAACACGCCGCGGGCGCGAGCGATGTTCGTGGCCTCCTCGATTCCGAGCGCGGACTCGATGAGCGCCAGCACGGGGATGGTCCCGCCGAGGCGATCGAACGTCTCGGTGATGTGCTCTGGCGACTCGGTCTTGGCGAGCACGACACCGCGCAGGCCGGGCAGTCCCTTGATGCCGTCGACATCATCCGACCAGAACTCCGTGAGTCTGTCGTTGATGCGCACCCAGCCACTGCCGCCGCCGCTGAGCCACGCGATCACGGCCTCGCGCGCGGCCGGCTTGGCCTGCGGGTCCACCGCATCCTCGATGTCGAGCACGATCTGGTCTGCGCGTGACTGCGCAGCCTTGTCGAAGGCGTCGTCGTGTGCTCCGTTGATGAGGAGCCAGGATCGCGCGATATCGGCGGAGACAGGAGTCTCGGCGGAGGAAGCCATAGTCAGTGCGGTGCTTTCTTCATTGAAGGCGGGTGAAGCCGGGTGTGCGCGACAACCGGATTGCGGCTTCACAGGCGAGGTCGTATGCACCAAGACTATCCGACGCGGTGCTCCACACCGGCCGTCGGCCCCCTGTCATACCCTTCTCCCAGGCCCTGCGCGAGCGCACCTCCGCGGTGCACTCTGATACAGAGGGCTCAGCGTTCATCACTGAGCTGCTCTCGGGCAAGCGCAGCAAAGACGACTACATCGCCTTCACCGGCCAGCTCTACTTCATCTACCACGCGCTCGAGGCTGTCGCCGAGACGCTGAAGACGGATGCCGTGGCCACGGCCTTCATCTCCCCCTGCTGCAGCGCCAGTTCGGTTTCGAGACCAACGGCGTCGGCTTCTACATCTTCGCCGAGATCGCCAAGCCGAAGCCGTTCAAGGACGCCTACCGCGCCGAGCTCGACGCGGTGGGCTGGGACGAGGACGAGCGCGCCCGCGTGATCGAGGAGGCCAACGTGGCCTTCCGGCTCAACGCCGACCTGTTCGCGGAGCTCGACGAGGCCACCTCGACGGTCGCCGCCTGAGCGAGGGCATCACTGGCCGCAGGATCTGGCGTCACCTACGGCCTCTCTGACAGAGGAGATCGGTAGGCTGCGGAGATCATGACAGGGTCCCAACCGCGAGCACGTATCGGCACCTCTGCGTGGAACAAGCCGCATTGGCGGGGCCATTTCTATCCACAGGGACTGGTGCAGCGCCGAGAGCTCGAATACGCGGCGAGCCGTCTCTCCACGCTCGAAATCAACACGACCTTCTATGGCCTCCCCCACCCCTCCAGCTATCTGAAGTGGAGTGCAGAAACACCGGATGACTTCATCTTCTCGGTCAAGGGGAACAAGGCGATCACTCACGACAACAGCCTCAAGAACTCCGCACGGGGCATTGTCGCTTTCCTGGCCTCGGGTGTTCTCACCCTGCAGCGAAAACTGGGGCCGATCCTGTGGCAGATACCCGAGAGGCTCCCGTTCCGACAAGACACGATAGAAGACTTCCTCGCCACACTTCCGCACTCGGTCGACGAGGTGCGACGGCGCGTCGAACAGCACGGCATCTCCGAAGTCGACGAGACCTCCTGGGGTGCTGACCGCCCCATCCGGCATTGCTTCGAGGTGCGTCACCCGAGCTTTCTCACTCCGGCGTTCACCGAATTGCTCCGCCACTACGCCGTCGCCGCGGTCGTGACGAATTCACCCGGCTGGCCCGTTATCCACGATGTGACGTCGGATTTCGTATATGTGCGATTGCACGGCGACCTCACGCACTACCCGAACGGCTACGACGAAGCAACCCTCGACAATTGGGCACGGCTTGTCGACGGCTGGCGCAGCGGAGAAGCCTGCCCGGACGGCCAGGGCCGGGACGTCTTCGTCTACTTCGACAATCCCGACGGCAGCGGAACTCGCTCGCCCTTCGATGCCATGAGTCTCCAGGCACGGCTCGATGGGCGCCCGCTTCTTCCTCCCACGGCCATCCAGCCGGCTCTCTGGACCGAGTGATCGAGTCCGCTGGCAGCGCACGGCCTGAGGCTTCCCCGGCAGAATAGAGGGATGACTCTGCCCTCCTCTGACACCGTCGTCAGCTACCCGTCAGGAAGTACCACCGGCACCTCCACGGTCGTGCATGTCGAGCCGCTCGATGACGGGCGCACTGCCGTGCTGCTGGAGTCCACCCCGTGCCATCCGGTGGATGCGGGATGGCCGGACCAGGGCGCGGACCGCGCGAGGCTCGAGTGGGGCGCCGGGTCGGCATCCGTCGTGGACTGCCTCGTCGGGGCAAGCGACGGCGCGCAGCTCTTTCTCGGCGTCGACATCCCGGTGCGCAAGGGCACCGAAGGCTGGGCGTTCCTCGTCGCTCACATCATCGACGCCGTACCGCCCGCCACAGGCGAGTCCGTCACGGTGACCGTCGATGCCGAGTACCGCCGTTCGATGTCGCTCGGACACACGGGCTGCCACCTCGCATCGCTCGCCCTCAACCACGCCCTCGCGGATCGCTGGGGCAAGGAGGCCGCACTCGACGCCCTGGGCGTCCCGGACTTCGACAAACTCGCGATCGACTCCTCGACGATCCTGCCGTTCGGCTCCGTCGACACCTTCCGGCTGAACAAGTCGCTGCGACGCAAGGGCTTCGTCTCCGACGGGCTCGCGGATGCGCTGCCGGAGGTCGAGCGGGCCCTCAACGCCTCGCTCGACGGCTGGCTTGCCACGGGCGCCGCTGTCGCCATCCGGCGCGAGGGCGACCGCCTCACCGACCGCCGCTACTGGGAGTGCACGCTCCCGGAGGGTGGGGTGAGCATCCCGTGCGGCGGCACGCACGCCGAGTCGCTCGCCGCGCTCGGCGCTCTTCGGGCGACGCTCGCCCTCTCCGACGACGCCGGCACCGCCGTACTCACCATGACGACGGGGAGGGAGACATCATGAGCACGCTGAACGACGCGGTGCGTGAGCACCTCGACACCGTCGCGAGCGAGATCCGACGCCGAGACGCCGACACACTACTGGAGCTGATGGGACGCATCACCGGTGAGGAGCCACGGATGTGGGGGCCGTCGATCATCGGGTTCGGCAGCTACCACTACAGGTACGCGAGTGGGCGCGAGGGCGATGCCCCGGCCGCGGGGTTCTCGCCACGTAAGGCGGCGACATCCGTCTATCTGCCCGACGGGATCGGTGCGCACACCGAGCGGCTGGTGCGCCTCGGCGAGCACAAGACGGGTGTCGGATGCCTCTACCTCAAGGATCTGGCCAAGATCGATCTGAGGGTGCTCGAGTCGATCCTCACCGAGTCGTACCGCACCGTCACCGCGGGTACCTTCGGGCAGCGCGCGGCCGATTCCTGAGGCCGTCTCCCGAGCCCGGGCGCAGGCGGGCAGTCCGATCAGCCCACAGCGAGCGCGGGTAGGCTCCGATCATGCCCAGTAACTTCTCGTTCAAGACCATGAACGCGGTGCACCGATTCCTCCAACGAGCATCCGGCGGAAGGCTCGGCTGGAGATTCGGCAGTGTCCCGGTGGTCGAGTTGACGACGATCGGAAGGCGCAGTGGCCAGCGGCGGTCGACCATGCTCACTTCCCCTCTGCAGGAGGGCGCCAGCTACGTCGTCGTCGCATCGCGGGGCGGCGACGACCAGAATCCGGCCTGGTTCCTGAACCTGCGCAACGACCCGCACGTGGAGGTCGTGTTCGCGGGCGGACCGCGCACACCCATGCTCGCCCGCGTCGCCACCCCCGAGGAGCGGGCTCGCATGTGGCCGGTCATCACGAAGCGGTACGCCCAGTACGCCGGTTACCAGACGAAGACGAAGCGCGAGATACCTCTCGTGCTGCTGGAGCCTGCCACCTGAGCGCAATCCGGCGCCGAACTCGAGTCCTGCCACACCGTGACCTCCCGGCGAGCCTCCTCGACGATGCGCCGGATTGTCATCGATGCGGCTACCGTAACGCGCGCATCGTTGACAAAACACCGCCCAGTCGGCCGTGCCGAGGCCTTACACGGTCGCCGTGCTCGCCTCGCGCGCGTCGTCGTCAGGGGAGTCGGCGTTGGAAGAACCGGCATCCTGCGGGCCCTCGTGCACGGCGCCCTCGGCGTCGAGGTCGGTCGCGGCCTGCTCGAACTGCGAGTTGTACAGCCGCCAGTACGCGCCCTCCCTCGCGATGAGTTCGGCGTGCGTTCCGTGCTCCACGATGTCGCCCTGCTCCATCACGAGGATCAGGTTCGCGTCGCGAATGGTCGACAGGCGGTGCGCGATCACGAACGACGTGCGCCCCTTGCGCAGCGCGGCCATCGCGTGCTGAAGCAGCAGCTCCGTGCGGGTGTCGACCGAGCTCGTCGCCTCGTCCAGGATGAGCACGCTCGGGTTCGCCACGAACGCGCGCGCGATCGTGATGAGCTGCTTCTCTCCCGCGGAGACGTTCGAGGCCTCCTCGTCGAGCACCGTGTCGTAGCCGTCGGGCAGCGAGTGCACGAAGCGATCGACGTAGGTGGTTCTGGCCGCGTCGAGCACCTCATCGTCGGTCGCACTCTGGCGGCCGTAGCGGATGTTCTCGCGAATGGACCCGGCGAACAGCCATGGATCCTGCAGCACCATGCCGGTGCGGGCGCGAACATCGTTGCGACGCAGATCCGCGATGTTCTGCCCGTTCAACAGGATGCGCCCACCGTTCAGCTCGTAGAACCGCATGATCAGGTTGACCAGGGTGGTCTTTCCCGCGCCGGTCGGCCCGACGATCGCGACGGTCTGGCCGGGCTCCACGGAGAAGCTCAGGTCGCGGATGAGCGGGCGCTCCGGCGTGTACGAGAACTGCACGTTCTCGAAGACGATCGTGCCGTCCCCGTGTGCCGGAGCAGGAGCATTCGCGGCGTCCGCGCTCTCCTCCTCGGCGTCGAGCATCTCGAAGACGCGTTCGGCCGACGCCGTTCCGGACTGCACGACCGCGGCCATGCCGCCGAGCTCCGACAACGGCTGGGTGAACTGCTGCGAGTACTGGATGAACGCCTGCACGTCGCCAAGGCGGATCTGGCCGCTTGCGACCATGAGTCCGCCGAGCACCGCGATGCCGACATAGGTGAGGTTGCCCACGAACATCATCGCGGGCATCATCATGCCGGAGAGGAACTGCGCCTTGAACGAGGCCTCGAAGAGCTCCTGGTTCTCGGCCTTGAAGTTCGTGAGGGCATCCTTCTCGCGGCCGAACACCTTCACGAGCGCGTGGCCCGAGAACGACTCCTCGACCCTCGCGTTCAGCTTGCCGACCTTGCGCCACTGGATACCGAACGCCTTCTGCGACTTCGGCCCGATGATCCCGAAGATCACGCCCAGCAGCGGCAGGCTCACGAGAGCAACGATGGCAAGCTGCCAGGAGATCGAGAACATCATGATGAGCACGCCGACGACCATGAGCACGTTGGTGAGTGCGGTCGACAGCGACTGCTGCATCGTCTGGGTGATGTTGTCGATGTCGTTCGTCACCCGCGAGATGAGCTCACCGCGCTGCACCTTGTCGAAGTAGCGCAGCGGCATGCGGTTGATCTTCGTCTCGACGTCTTCGCGGAGCGTGAACATCGTCGTCATCATGATCGCGTTGATCACGTAGCCCTGCACCCAGCTGAGCACGGATGCCGCGACATAGAGCGCGAGCACCCACATCAGCACGTGGCTGAGCGCCATGAAGTCGACACCCTGGCCCGGAGTGAGGTGCATCTCGGAGATCATCTTCGCGAGGTCGGTCTGGCCGGAGGCACGAAGCTGCGCCACCGCCTGCGCCTGGGTGACGCCCGCCTGCATGTTCTGGGAGATCACGCCCTCGAAGATGATGTTGGTGGCCTGACCGAGCACCTTCGGTGCGATCACGGAGAGCACGACGCCGATCGCTCCGAGAAGCGAGACGAAGACGAATCCGACGGCGTGCGGCTTGAGCAGGCCGAGCAGGCGGCCGAAGCTCTTGCCGAAGTGCTCCGCCTTGCCCGGCTTGACGCTCATCCAGTCGTCGGCACCGAGCCGAGCCTGCTCTGCGAGCTCGAGCTCGAGCTGTTCCTCTTCCGACAGTGGGGTGGGGGTGTTGGTGCTCATGACTGTGCCTCCACTCCGAGTTGGGATTCGACGATCTCGCGATAGGTCTCGCAGCTCTCGAGCAACTCGTCGTGGGTTCCGAGGCCGACCATGCGTCCGTCGTCGAGCACGACGATGCGGTCGGCGTCCACGATGGTCGAGACGCGCTGCGCGACGACGATCTTGGTCACACTCGGCAACTCGCGCCACAGCGCCTGGCGCAGCCGGGCATCCGTCGTGAGGTCGAGCGCGGAGAACGAGTCGTCGAAGACGAGCACGGATGGCGCGTGCACGATCGCGCGGGCGATCGCGAGCCGCTGCCGCTGGCCTCCGGACACGTTGGTGCCGCCCTGCGCGATGCGCGCGTTCAGGCCTCCCTCCATGTCCGCGACGAAGTCGCGGCCCTGTGCGATCTCGAGCGCGTGCCAGAGTTCTTCGTCCGTCGCGTCCTCGCGGCCGAAGCGCAGGTTGGATGCGACGGTTCCGCTGAACAGGAACGGACGCTGCGGCACCAGGCCGATGCCGTCCCAGAGCAGGTCGAGGTCGGCCTCGCGCACGTCGACGCCGCCGACGAGCACGCTGCCTCCGGTCACGTCGAACAGGCGCGGGATGAGGGAGACGAGCGTGGTCTTGCCCGCACCGGTCGATCCGACGATCGCGACGGTCTCACCCGGTGAGGCGGTGAAGCTCACCCCGGCGACGACCGGGTGCTCGGCTCCGGGGTAGGTGAAGCTCGCGTCGAGCAGCTCGACCGTGCCCGGCGTCGGGAAGTCCGTGACGGCATCCGCAGGCCTCGTCAGCGTCGACTCGCTCGCGAGCACCTCGCTGATGCGGTCCGCGCTCACGGCGGCGCGAGGGATCATCATGGTCATGAAACTCGCCATGAGCACGCCCATGAGGATCTGCATGATGTAGGCCATGAAGGCGAACAGGGTACCGACCTGGATGCTGCCATCGTCGACGCGGATGCCGCCGAACCAGATCACGCCGACGACCGTGATGTTGAGCACGAGCATCGCAAGCGGAAAGAGCAGCACGAACAGTTCGCCGACCCTGCGGCCGATGATCATGATGTCGTGGTTGGCCTTTTCGAAGCGCTTCGCCTCGATGTCCTCGCGCACGAAGGCACGCACGACGCGAATACCGGTCAGCTGCTCGCGCATGATGCGGTTGATCGCGTCGAGCTTCTGCTGCATCCGGCGGAACAGCGGCACCATGCGGCCGATGATGAGGATGGCCATGATGAGCAGGGCGGGCACCGCGACCGCGATGAGCCAGCTGAGCCCGACATCCTGGCGCAGTGCCATGATGACGCCACCGATGGCAAGCAGGGGTGCGCTGACGAGCATTGTCGCGCCCATCATCGCGAGCATCTGCACCTGCTGCACGTCGTTCGTGTTACGGGTGATGAGCGAGCCCGGGCCGAACTGGGCGACCTCGCGCTCGGAGTACGCGGTGACGCGCTCGAAGATGCCGTTGCGGATATCGCGGCCCATGAGCATGGCGGCCCGCGCCGCGAAAAAGGTCGCCACGATCGCGCAGACGATCTGACCGAGCGAGATACCGAGCATCTCGATGCCGGTCGACCAGATGTAACCGGTGTCTCCCGTGACAACACCCTTGTTGATGATGTCGGCATTGAGACTCGGCAGATAGAGGGATGCCATAGCCGAGGCGAACTGGAACAGCAGCACGCCGCCAAGCAGCCAGCGATACGGCTTCAGATAGCGGATGAGGAGTTTTCCGAGCATGGTTTCTTTCGTCGTGCGGGGCCATCTGCCGAGCGCACAGAGGCGTGCGTCAGGCGGAGTAGATGGTGTTGAAGATGTGAGGTTGACGGGCGCGAGGCACCGTGTCGTGAAATTGCGCAGCCGCCTATCTTCGCACGCGACGATGTCGAGGTCAATATCGAATTCAGCCCGGTTCCACGCTGGGCAGGCCCGTGTTGAACATCGTTTAACACGATCATGACGGCGGTTTGTAGGACCCTTTATTTTCCGGCTCAAACCCGGGATGCGTGGCCCACAATCACGACAGCCTCACTGTTCAATGTGCAGTATTCCTTGACACCCGGGTACAACGATCCCATAATTCAACTAATCACCCAGCGGACTCCCCAGACGGAACGTCCCTCCTTCGTGAGCAGGCAACCAATCAACAATGGAGTCGATTATGTCGAATGACACCGCGCCCGAAGCCGACCTCGAAGTGCCGGTCCTGATCGCCGGCGGAAGCCTCGTGGGGCTGACCACCTCGCTGCTGCTGTCTTCCTATGGCATTGACAACCTCGTCGTCGAACGGCATTCGGGCACCGCCATCCACCCGCGAGCCGCGTCGTTCCACCAGCGCACTGTCGAGATCTTCCGGCACGCGGGCGTGCAGGCCCAGGTCGAGGAAGCCGCAGCCAAGGACTTCGAGCAGAACGGCGCGATCGTCGCCGTTGAGAGCCTCTGCGGCAAGGAACTGCAGTACTTCTACAAGTCGTGGAACGAAGGCGTCGAAGACCTCAGCATCACGCCCCGGCTGTTCATCACCCAGGTGAGCCTCGAGCCCGTGCTGGCGAAGGCCGCGGTCGAGCGTGGGGCCGAACATCGCTTCGGCACCGAGCTCACTTCTTTCACCCCGGACGCAGCTGGCGTGACCGCGACGATCACCTCGCGGGCCTCCGGCAGGTCGCAGACCGTGCGTTCGCAGTACCTGGTCGCCGCGGACGGCGCGCACAGCAGCATCCGCGACCAGCTCGGCATCGCGATGCAGGGTCACGGCAGTTCGGAGTGCATCACGATCTACTTCCGCGCGGACATGAAAGAGATGATCGGCGACCGCAACCTGAGCGTCATCTACGTGCTCAACCCGAACCTGCTCGGCTTCTTCCGGTTCGCCCTCGACGGCCAGGCGGGATTCCTCTCGATCTTCTCTGTGAACGACCCGGCCACGGGCGAGAAGCGTGATCTCATCGCCGATCTGAGTGACGAGCGCTGTAGCGAATACGTGCGCATCGCCCTCGGATGCGCGGATGACGTGTCCGTGACGATCGACAGCGTGCAGCGCTGGGAGGCCTCGGCCACCTCGGCCGAGCGCTACAGCTCCGGCCGAGTGTTCCTCGCGGGCGACGCCGCACACACCATGCCGCCCACCGGCGGATGGGGCGGAAACACCGGCGTCGCAGACGCCCACAACCTCGCCTGGAAGCTCGCCATGGTGCTGAAGGGCGTTGCGGGTCCCGCGTTGCTCGAGAGCTACGACGCCGAGCGCCGCCCCGCGGGTCTCATGACGATGGAGCAGGCCTATTCCATCTATGCGGGCCGCTACGCCGAACGCGCCACGCTCGATGCGAAGCCGCTCGCAGAACCGCGCTCGGCCGAGTCGATCGAGCTGGGCACCGTCTACCGCTCCGCCGCCGTGGTCGACCCGGCCGGCCAGAGCGTGCCCGAGAGTGGCGAGTGCGACGTGGTCGATCCGCGCGCACCACTGACGGATGTCGGCAGCCGTGCCCCTCACATCGAGGTGAGCCACGGCGGGCGGGCCCGCTCAGTGCACGACCTGTTCGAGGACGCGTACGTTCTGCTTGCGGGTGCAGAAGGCGACGCGTGGCGCGACGCCGCAAAGACGGTGGCCGCGCGGGACTCGCTCCCGCTGCGTCCGTACACCGTCGGTCCGAAGTCGGATGCCGTCGATTCGGCGGGTGCATTCGCGAGCGCGTACGGCATCGAGTCGAACGGCGCCGTCATCGTGCGCCCGGATGGCGTGGTCGCCTGGCGCTCCCCCGCGGGTGCGGTGGACCTGCAGGAGTCGGTCACCGGCGCGATGACCGCGCTGCTCCAGCGCCAGGGCTGACCACCACTGAAGTGAAAGGGACTGTCGCGTCGAGCGCGACGGTCCCTTTCACTGTGCTGCCACTAGTGCGAGTTCGGCTCACCCGATACCGGAACGGCCTCGTCGCGCCTCCGCGAACGACCGACGAGAGCGACTCTCAATCGGATCGAGGAGTAAATGAAGAATGCCGCAATGACCAGGTTGAGAACAGCGAGGAAGTAGAAACTTCCGGGGCTTACTTCCGTGTTTGCTTGGACCGCAAGATAGATGGCTTGGAGCAAGAACACAGCAGTAAACACGAACCCGGCGGTCGGTCGGGCCGTCATGCGCCACCACGCTCTCGGAGCGTCCTTGGACTCACCTTCGCCCCGAAAGCTACGCACAGCGACAGCAACAGCAATGAGGAGCAGAACACTCCAGGCAATGGTAGCGGCCAGCATTCCCGCCGTGAGCCCCACCGCGAGCAGAACCGTCAGGGCGATTACATATACGACCACGACATAGCTGGTCTTGCCCGCATTGCTCGTAATACGAAAACGCATGTGAACCTCGGCTTCCCTACGAGATGATTTTGTACGTGTAGTAGTTGCACCAGCTACCAGAGTTGCATTGATAGTAGAGCGCCTTGATCCGCTTCTTCTGATAATGGGCGCTAGCAACAGCGTCTGCCAGAGTCGCAGGGGCCGCACACGCCAGGCTAGCTAAGTAGGGCAGCGGCGCAAATTTGCAGGCTGAACCAGTGAAGTTCATTACATTCCACATTCGCTCAACGTCGGCGCGCGAATAGATGATAGTGATAGGCGCAATGTAAGTCGGATCCGCGACTATCGGATACTGGAATTCCGCTGAATGATCAACAACTTGAGTAATCGTTGTGCCGCTAACTTCATAGCGGGTCGGAACTGCCTTGCCAGTGGCGTCGAAAGCCCACGGAGCTGCAATCGCGCCTATGTTCTCTCCAGAAGCATCGAACAAGAGAAAGCCGCCCCCTTCAGGTCTGATGAGGCTGCCTGTGGGAAGATCAAGCCCGTAGCGGTAATGGTTAGGCGCGTCAGGACGGCTGATCACCGTATTAATTTGGACGCTACCGTCAGTCTTCACAATCGGGACTGTCACAGACCCATTGTTATTATCGAAAGACATCACCCCAGCACGTTCCACGACTCCTTTATTCGCTTGATTCGCGAATGGAAGGGTAATCGCGAGAGATTGGCTGGAGATTTGAAGCGATATACCATCCCTGGCTTCGGTCGGGACGGCAATCCGCGCGTGGCCCGAAGACGCGGTGAGGGACTCCGCAGTTTCGGAGACGCCTACGGTCAATGCTAGGGCACCCGGATCGACCGCTGTGATCGATTCGAGTGCTGTGGACGCGTCCGTGGTCAGTGCGTGTGCTGGGATTGCGCCAGTGATCACAAGCAGCGCCGTGATTACAACAGTCATTCCTATCCGCATTAAATTCCCAATAGTTCAGTTGGCTTATCTGAATAGATACTCAGATAGTTTCGGCCATCATACGAGGGTAGACAAGATAGTCGCAAGAGATATTCATTTATTTCCTTACACTTCGGCTGAACCAAGGAGCAGCGCGCGCGATCAGTCCTCTCATCGTGCGGCCGGATGGCGTGGTCGCCTGGCGCTCCCCCACGGGTGCGGTGGACCTGCAGGAGTCGGTCACCGGAGCCATGACCGCGCTGCTCCAGCGCCAGGGCTGACCAGCACTGAAGTGAAAGGGACTGTCGCGTCGAGCGCGACGGTCCCTTTCACTGTGCTGGTCGACGGTGTCAGGCGATCGCGTCGAGCTCCGCCACGGCATCCGCAGGCAGCTCGAGGGCGGCACCGGCCACGTTCTCGCGCAGGTGCGCAACGGATGACGTGCCCGGGATCAGCAGCATGTTCGGCGAGCGCTGCAGCAACCAGGCCAACGCCACGGACATCGGTGTCGTTCCGAGCCGCTCGGCCACGGCATCCAGCGCGCCGGACTGAAGCGGGGTGAAGCCACCGAGCGGGAAGTACGGCACGAACGCGATGCCATCTCGCGCGGTGAGGTCGACGAGCGCATCGTCATCGCGGCGCGCAACGTTGTAGTGGTTCTGCACGCTCACGACGGGTGCGATCGACCGCGCCTCCGCGACCTGCTCGGCCGTCACGTTGCTGACGCCGAGGTGCCGGATGAGACCCTCCTGCTGCAGTTCGGCGAGCGTCTCGAACTGCTCGGCGAGCGACCCCGCCTCCGGTGAATCGATGGCGCCGACGCGCAGGTTGACGAGGTCGAGAACGTCGAGGCCGAGGTGCTCGAGATTGTCGTGCACCTGGCTGCGAAGCTCCTGCGGAGTGCGCGCGTGCGGCCATCCGCCCTTCTCGTCGCGACGAGCGCCGATCTTCGTGACGATGTGAAGCTGCGAGGGGTAGGGCGCGAGCGCCTCGCGGATGATCTCGTTCGTCACGTACGGGCCGTAGAAGTCGGCGGTATCGATGTGGGTGATGCCGAGCTCGACGGCCTCGCGCAGCACCGCGATGGCGGCGACGCGATCCTTCGGAGGCCCGAAGACGCCGGGCCCGGCGAGTTGCATCGCGCCGTAGCCGATGCGGGTGAGTTCGAGGTCGGCCACCGCGTAGGTGCCGCCCGGGAGTGTGTGCACAGTCATGGGGTTCCTTCACTGTCACGGCGGTCGCCGCGAACGGATACCACCCTGCGCCTCGCGCGTCAGCCGAGGGAGTGCCCCGACGATCATGGGGATGCCGACCCTGGGGGTGACAGGATCAGGCGGGCGTCGAATCCGACCTGAGGTTGTCACGCGCCCAGGTGGTGAGTTCCGTGAGCGCGGGCAGCAGTGCGGTGCCCGACTCTGTGAGCGCGTAGACGACCGCGACGGGCGGCCCATCGTCGACGGTGCGAATCACCAGATGCGCTGCGCACAGTTCACTGAGCCGCTCGGAGAGCACGGAGTCGCTGATTCCCGCGACCGATCGACGCAGCTCGGAGAAGGACGCGGTGCCCTCCATGAGCGTGCCGAGAATGATGCCGTTCCATCGTTTGCCGAGAAAGCCGAAGGCCAGCGTCAGTGCCTTGTCGCACATCGGCGCCTGCCGCACCTCGGGCGCGACTCGCACTAACGATTCTCCGGTCACACAGCCAGTCTACCGGTGCTAGTCTCGAAAGTGGTACTAGTAAAATAAGAGTGACCACTGAAAAGGAAGCGTATGACCGTCGTTCTCGAAACCACCCCAGTAAACCCTCTCCCACTGGCCGATGCACCCAGACAACTCGACGCCACTAGCCTGGAAACCCTCTTCACCAAGGCCGCGACGGCCAACCGTTTCGCACCACTCCCCGTGACCGACGAGCAGCTTCGGTCGATCTGGGAACTGGCGAAGTGGCCACCCACCTCCGCGAACTTCCAGCCGATGCGCGTGCTGTTCGTGCAATCTCCCGAGGGTCGGGCGAAACTCGGCGAGTTCATGAACGACAACAATCGCGAGAAGACGGTCGCAGCCCCCGCGGTCGCCATCCTCGCCTTCGACCGCTCCTGGCACGAGAACATCGCGGTGACGACCCCGCACAAGGCAGACCTCACGGAATACTTCGCGAACAACGACGACGCGCGCCTCGAGACCGCGCGAAACAACTCCTGGTTGCAGGCGGGCTACTTCATTCTCGCCATCCGAGCCCTCGGCCTCGCGGCGGGACCGATGACCGGGTTCAACGCGAGCGCGGTCGACGCAGAGTTCTTCAGCGACGGGGCCTGGGGCGCATTCCTCGCCATCAACATCGGATATCCGACCGAGGGCTCCTACCGCGCGCGGATGCCGCGTCTCGACCAGGAGCACACCGTCCAGTTCGCATGATGGGCCGCAGGTCGATCATGGGGCTGACAGGACCATGGTGCGAATATCCCACGCGCCTACAGTGGATGGGTGGCTGAGACGAACGCACTGGGCGAGTACCTGAGGGCTCGCCGGCAATTGGTGAGCCCGGCGGACGTGGGGCTGCGCGTCACGGGCGTGCGCCGCACCCCTGGCCTTCGCCGCGAGGAGGTCGCCACTCTCGCCGGGGTCAGTGCCGACTACTACCTGCGGCTCGAGCAGGGCAGGGATCGCAACCCGTCTCCACAGGTGCTCGAAGCGCTCGCCCGGGTGTTCGGGCTCGACGCCGCCGCGACCCAGTACCTGCTCAGCCTGTCGGGTTCGCAGCGCCCCGCACCGAAGCGGCCACATCGCGAGGTGGTGCCGCCCGGCGTGCTGCAGCTGCTCGACGTGATCGGCCTGCCCGCGTTCGTGGAGGGGTCACTGTTCGCCGTGCTCGCGACGAACCCGCTGGCCACGGCGCTGTCCCCGAGCATCCGGGTGGGCCAGAACCGCATGCTCGCGATGTTCCTCGACCAGGCGGAACAGGATCTTTACCCGGACTGGGAGCAGGCCATCGTCGGGATGATCGCGGCCTTCCGCACCTCCGTCGGCATGCGCCTGGATGACCCGCGCGTCGCGCAGCTCGTCGGTGAACTCTCGCTGCGCAGCGAACGGTTCCGCCAGTTGTGGGCCAGGCACGATGTCAAGGCGCTCGTTGGCGCGCCCGTGCGGATGCAGCATCCTCAGCTCGGGATGCTAGAGCTGGCCCGCGAGAAACTATCCATCGGCGACACGGGTCAGCTGCTCGTGATCTACCACGCGGAACCCGGCTCCGAGAGCGCCCGATCGCTCGCGCTGCTCGGGTCGCTCGCCGCTTCCGACATGCCACTTCCGGCCCGCGCGGAAAAGTAGGCCGCCGTTCCGAGCCACCTGCTGCGCCGAGTTGCGGCAAAGTGTGGGTGACAGGACCCAACACCCGCACTTTGCCGCAATTGGATGGCGCGTTCGTGTCACACGCGCGTCGGCTACGTCGTCTCAGCGTGTAGGGGAAAGCCCCCGGACGAGAAAAGGTGTTGAACATGCGGGTATTTGTGGCAGGCGGAACCGGAGTCATCGGCAGGCGGCTCATCCCGCAGCTCGTGGCGCGTGGGCATCAGGTGACGGCAACGACGTCGAATCCGGGCAAGGTGGGGCTGCTGGAGCAGCTGGGCGCAGACGGCCTCGTGATGGACGGGCTCGATGCGGCCTCGGTCGGAGAGGCCGTGGCACTGGCCCGGCCGGACACGATCGTGCACCAGATGACCGCGATCTCCGTGGCGCACGCGGGCAAGCCCGACCTCAAACACATCGATCGGTGGTTCGCCACCACCATCCGATTGCGCACCGAGGGAACGGACCACCTGCTCGCCGCAGCAGAGGCGACCGGTGTATCCCACTTCGTCGCGCAAAGTTACGCTAGTTGGAACGGCATCCGTCAAGGCGGATGGGTGAAGACCGAAGAGGACCCGCTCGACCCGGAGACGACAACGATCATGCGCAGGGGCGCGGATGCCATCCGCCACCTCGAGGACGCCGTCCTCGGAGCCGATGGCGCGGTCTTGCGCTACGGCGCGCTCTACGGCCCGGGTGCCACCGACGACCAGGTGAACCTCGTGCGAAAGCGGCAGTATCCGCTCGTCGGGAGTGGTGACGGATATAGCTCGTGGATACATCTGGACGATGTGGCGAGCGCCACCGTGCTCGCGGTGGAGCAGAAGGCGAGGGGCGTGTTCAACATCGTCGACGACGAACCTGCCCCGGCCAGCGAGTGGCTTCCCTACCTGGCGGCCTGCGCGGGCGCAAAGCCCCCGGTGCGGGTGCCCGTATGGCTTGCCCGACTGCTGGCAGGCGAGGCCGCGGTCGTCATGATGTCCGAGGGGCGTGGCTTCTCCAACGCCAAGGCGAAGCGGGAACTCGGCTGGCAGCTGCGCTATCCGTCGTGGCGTGACGGTTTCAAGGAAGGATTGGCGTGACTCGGATCGACGAGTTCCAGAACCTGCGGTCGCTGCTGTTCGCCATCGCCTACCGCATCCTCGGCAGCGTGAGCGAGGCCGAAGATGCGGTGCAGGAGACTTGGCTGCGTTACGAGGCGTCCGCAACGGAACCGACCTCGATCAAGGCCTTTCTCTCTGCCATCGTGACCCGCATCTCGATCGACGTGTTGCGCTCGGCACGGGTGCGCCGAGAAGAATACGTCGGTCAGTGGTTCCCCGAGCCGCTGCTGGACGATCCCTACGACGATCCGGAGCGGGCAGCCGAGCTGGCCGATTCGGTATCGATGGCGGCCCTTCTGTTGCTCGAGCGGCTCAGTCCCCTTGAGCGCGCGGTCTTCGTGTTGCGGGAGGTGTTCGCCTTCGACTTTGCCGAGATCGCATCGGCAGTGGGGCGATCGGAGACGGCGTGCCGCCAGCTCGCTGTGCGCGCACGCCAGCACATGGATGCGGGTCGGCCCCGGTTCGAGGCCGACCGCGGCGAGCGCGAGAAGCTCGCCGAGCGATTCTTCGGTGCCTTCAGACAGGGGGATGTCGACGGCTTGCGCGAACTCCTCGCCGCCGACGTGCAGATGATCGGGGACAGCGGCGGCAAGGCGCCACAGTGGGGCAGCAGCATCCTCGGGGCCGAGAAGGTGGCCAGGATGCTCGCCGCAATCGCCGTGCCGTTCCTCCAGATCGGCGGCACTGTCGCGCCGCAGGAGGTGAACGGCCAGGCGGGCGCGATCTTCCGCGACCGGGACAACAAGGTGGTCAATGCTCTGGTGCTGGACATCCTCGACGGACAGATCCAGACCATCCGCTCGGTCATCAATCCAGACAAGCTCGGACACGTCGGCCCCGTGGCGGATGCGTGGGCGGTCGTCCGCGAGGCGACCGCAGTGCGCCGACTGCCGAACTGACAGTGATGGTTCCTAGAGGCCGACGCTGCCCTGCATGAGACCGCCGTCGATGACCATGGTCGTCCCGGTGATGTAGCCCTGCTTGCCGGAGGCAAGATACACGACCAGGTCTGCGATCTCGGCGGCTGCGGCCATGCGCCCGAGGGGAATCGCGGCGTTCAGCGTCTTGAGCTTCTTCGGGTCTTCCATCGTCGAGGTGTTGATCGGGGTCTCCACGGCACCCGGTGCGACGCCTACGACTCGGATGCCGTGCTCGCCGAGCTCGACGGCAGCGGTGCGGGTGAGCATCCGCATCCCACCCTTGGAGACGCAGTATGCGGTGTTGCCCGGCATCGGCCAGTCCTCGTGCACCGACGACATGTTGATCACGATGCCCGGCGTCTTCTGCGTGATGAACCGCTTCGCCGCGGCCTGAGTGCCGAAGAACGCGCTCTTGAGGTTCACGTCCATCACGCGGTCGTATTCGTCTTCCGTGGTGTCGAGCACCGAGGTGCGCGTCTCGATTCCGGCATTGTTGACCAGCACGTCCAGTTGCCCGAAGTTCGACACGGCGGCGTCGACGAGCGCCTGGATGCCCGCGATGGTGCTCACGTCGGCCTTGACCCCGACGGCGTGGCCGCCCAGCTTCTCGGCCATCGACACCAGGTCCTTGGTCTCCTCCTGGTCCGCCACGTAGTCGATGACGACGTTCGCCCCCTCTGCCGCCGCCGCGAGAACGATGGATTCTCCGATGCCACTGTTTCCGCCAGTGACGATGATGCTTGTGCCTTCGAGAAGCATGGTGATCTCCTTACTGCCACGGGCAGAGTACCCCTCCTGATTGGAAGCGCCATGTGTGCTGAGCGCCGGCGACGTTTTTTCTGGGAGTTGAATCCGTGCTGCCCGCAAGTTGACTGTGCATACCCGGCCGCGGGTTGAACTGCGTAATGCGCGAGCGCACTGTGAAAACGAAGGTCACGTCACCGAACTGGACGATCCATCGCCCCGCACGTGGCCGGAGAGCGAGAAGTCCATAGTGAGGATGAGAAGGACGAAGGCGGCTGCCGAGGCCGTACACGGCATCGACCGTCTGGTGCGCAACGTGCGCACGGGCCGCTTCGAGCGAAGCCTGTCGGCACTCACCGCGGGCGGAGCATTGGTCACCGCCGCAGAAATCTTCTTCGAGCACGACAAGGCGAGCTTCGGCAACAAGTGGATGTGGGTTCCCGTCATTCTCGGGCCTCTGGGCGCCGCTGCCGGAGTGGCTGGCGTTGTGAGCCACCGCGCAGCCAAGACCGTGCTGCCACTGGCCTCCGCCACCATCGTCGCGAACGGACTCCAGGGACTCTGGCTGCACGGACGCGGCATCAAGCAGAAGCCGGGAGGCTGGACGAACTTCCGTTACAACATGGAGATGGGGCCGCCGCTGATGGCCCCCCTCCTCGTCACGCTCGTCGGCGGTATGGGGCTGTTGGCCGCGATCCTGCGGCGCGAGAAATGAGCGCGCAGGGCGCAGGGCCGATGCCGCTGCCCTCGGGCCCAGCCCGCGGCGGCGGACGATTCCCGGGGTTCGATGTCACCACGCAGGCCAAGCACTGGGACGAACAGACGCGCACAGTGGTGACGAAAAGGCTGGAGTCACCCGCGGCACCACGCTTTTTCACGCCGCGGGAGCAGGTGACCGCGAGCGCACTGTTCGACCAGTTGCTCTACCAGCCTCACGAGCCACGCGTGCCGGTCATGCAGATGGTGGATGCTCGTCTTGCCGACCACGAAACCGACGGCTGGCACTACGAGACCATGCCACCGGATGACATGGCGTGGCAGCGCACTCTCGCCGCTCTCGACGACGACAGTGCCGACCGCTACGGGCATGCGTTCGCCGAGTGCACGTGGGACGAGCAGGCCGAACTGCTGCAGGGCATCCAGGACCTGGGCGCCGAGAAGTGGCACGGCATGACGGCAGCGCACGTGTGGAGTCTCTGGACCCGTTACGGATGCACGGCCTTTTACGCGCATCCGCTCGCCTGGAACGAGATCGGCTTCGACGGCCCCGCCTACCCGCGAGGCTATAAGAACATCGGCGTGGACCGGCTCGAAGGCATCGAGGTGCACGACACCCATCCCGCGGACGACCCGCTGAAGACGCGCCGCGAGCGGCTCGAACGCCTCCGCGAGGTGCAGCGATGACCGGCGTGAAGCAGCGCAACGAGTCGGCCTGGCTGATCACACCGGACGGTGCCCGCGTCGAGCCGAGGCTGCGGCAGAACATGCGCACCTTCGCGGACGACGACGAGGTGGATCTCGTGATCGTGGGCTGCGGCGCGGGGGGCTCGACCCTACTACAGCGGATGGCGCGGTCGGGTGCCCGCGTCGTCGCCCTCGACGCCGGACCGTTCTGGGATCCGGAAGACGACTGGGTGAGCGACGAGGCCGGTTCGCACGCCCTCTACTGGACAGAGCCGCGCGAAATCGGCGGCAGCGACCCCGTTCCTCTCGGCTCGAACAACTCCGGGCGCGGCGTCGGCGGCTCGATGGTGCACTATGCGGGATACACCCCGCGCTTCCATCCGAGCGACTTCCGCACGATGAGTGACGACGGCGTCGGTGCGGACTGGCCCATCGACTACTCCGACCTCAAGCCCTACTACGACGACATCGAGAACGAGCTGCCGGTCGCGGGAGAGGACTGGCCGTGGGGTGACCCGCACGGGTATCCACAGCGGCCGCACCCGGTCTCCGGCAACGGCGAAATATTCCAGCGCGGTGCTCTCGCGAGCGGCATCACCGCGAAGGTCGGCCCGGTCGCCATCTCCAACGGGCGCTTCGGAAATCGCCCGCACTGCATCTATCGCGGCTTCTGCCTGCAGGGCTGCAAGGTGAACGCGAAAGCCTCGCCGTTGATCACCCACGTTCCGGATGCCCTCGAGCACGGAGCAGAGGTACGGGCGGATTCGATGGTCACCCGCATCGAGATCGACGAGCGCACCGGGAGAGCGACGGGCGTTCACTACTGGCGGGACGGCACGGAGCACTTCCAGCGCGCGAAGATGGTCGCGGTCGCCGGCTACTCGATCGAGACCCCGCGGCTGCTGCTCAATTCCACATCGAAGCGCTTCCCGAACGGACTCTGCAACGACTTCGACCAGGTGGGCCGCTACCTCATGGTGCAAGGCGCACCGCAAACGGCCGGCCGGTTCGACGGAGAGGTGCGGATGTGGAAGGGCCCGCCGCCCGAAGTGAGCTCAGAGCAGTTCTACGAGACCGACCCGACGAAGCCATACAAGCGCGGGTTCTCGATCCAGACCGTGTCGCCGCTGCCCATCACCTGGGCCGAGCACGTCATGGCGCAGGGCCACTGGGGCGCAGACTTCCGCAACTATATGACGGACTACGTGCACTGGGCCTGCCTCGGGGCACTGTGCGAGTTCCTGCCGCAAGCGGACAACCGCATCACGCTCGCACAGGAGAAGGACCGGCACGGGATGCCGATCGCGCGCTTCGACTACAGCCAGTGCGACAACGATCGTGCGCTGCTGAAAGCAGCCACCGAGGTGATGGAGCGCATCCTGAAGGCGGCAGGCGCCGACGAGGTCATCACCATCGATCGCAACGCACATCTCGTGGGCGGCGCACGCATGGCGGCGAACGAGAACGAGGGCGTGGTGGATGCCGACTGCCGCAGCTTTGCCGTGCCGAACCTGCTCATCGTCGACGGCAGCGTGCTACCGACGCAGGGCAGCGCGAATCCGGCTTTGACCATCATGGCCAACGCCGCACGCGCCGCCGACCGACTACTCGAAGCAACGAAAGGAAGTTGAACCGTGGCGAACGTCAGTGACTTTGTAATCCAGAGGATCAAGGAATGGGGCGTGAGCCGGGTCTTCGCCTTTCCCGGCGACGGCATTGGGGAATTCGACGGCGCGCTCGGACGTGCCGAACGCGAGGGAGACGGGCTCGACTACATCCGGCCCACCCACGAGGAGATCTGCTCCCTCATGGCCACGGCGCACGCCAAGTTCACCGGTGAGGTCGGCGTGTGCATCGCCACATCGAGCCCCGGTGCGTTCCACATGATCAACGGCCTGTACGACGCGAAGATGGACAATCAGCCCGTCGTCGCGATCGTCGGCCAGCAGGGCCTGAACGCGCTCGGCACCTTCAACCAGCAGGAGAGCAACCTCGAACGCAGCCTGGCGGATGTCGCGGTGTACGTGCAGACCATTGTCTCGGCCGAGCAGGCCCAGGCCGTGGTCGACACCGCCTTCCGCACGGCGAGGATTCATCTCGGGCCTGCAGTCATCATCCTCCCCCATGACGTGCAGGGCCTCGAGATGCCGAAGCTCACGCCCGCGAACTGGGTGTCGAGGTCGAGCGCCGTCGCTCCATCCACGAGCATCGTGCCGCCGAGCGCGGATATCCGGGCCGCCGCCGACATCATCAACGCGGGCAGCAAGGTGACCTTCCTGGTTGGGCACGGCTCTAACGGCGCAACTAACGAGGTGCTCACGGCCGCCGGGCTGGCCGGCGCGGGAATCATCACGACCCTGCGAGCCAAGCAGGTCATCCCCTCGGATGTGCCGTTCCACTCGCAGCAGGTCGGGCTGCTCGGAAGCCTGCCGAGCGTTCACCAGATGAGTGGATGCGACACCCTCGTGATGCTCGGAACCAACTACCCCTACGGCCAGTTCCTGCCGAAGAGCGGACAGGCCAGGGCGATCCAGGTCGACCTCAAGCCCGAGCAAATGGGCCTGCGCTACCCCACCGAACTCAATCTGTGGGGCGACGTGAAGGAGACGCTCGCCGCGCTCATCCCGCTGCTCGAACAGAAGAGCGACCTGTCATGGCAGGAGGGTGTCGCCCACGACATGATCGAGTGGGAGAACGAGATGGAAGCCCAGGCGATGGTGGGCTACGACGACGGGGTGAACCCGCGCAGGGTCTACTTCGAACTCAACAAGCGCCTTCCCCCGCGCGCGATCGTCACAGCAGATGCTGGCTCCACTGCCGACTGGTATGGCCACCACATCCGCCTGCGCGAAGGCATGATGGGTGACCTGTCCGGCCGTCTCGCCACGATGCTCGCCGCGATGCCGTACGCGACCGCGGCCAAGTTCGCCTATCCAGAGCGCACCGTGGTGTGCACCATCGGCGACGGTGCATTCCAGATGCTCGGGATGAACGAACTCATCACGATCAAGAAATACCTCGACAAGTGGGGTGACAACCCGCAGTTCATCATCATGGTGCTGCACAACGACGACCTCACCCAGGTGTCGTGGGAGATGCGCACGGAAGACGCAAATCCGCTCTGGTCGACGTCGCAGGATGTCGAGTCGATCGACTACGCGGGGTGGGCCGAGCTGCTCGGCTTCACCGGCATCCGCGTGAAGACGGATGACGAGGTGGCGAAAGCGTGGGACACCGCGTTCGCAAACCGCGGCGTCACGCTCATCGACGCGTACACGAGCAAGAACGTGCCACCACTGCCACCGCACATCACCCTCGAATACGCGAAGAAGACCGGTGAGGCGCTGCTGAAGGGCGATCCGGACGGCTTCGCGGTGATCAAGGACTCGGCCAAGGCGCTCCTGGTCGAGGGCGTCGAACGCGTCAAGGGCAAGCTCGGCATCGACCAGGAGAACGATTCAGAGAAGTAACCGCATCACCAATCCACAGCGCAGAGAAGCAAGGAGTGGGTCATGAGTAACTTCGTCAGCGGGATACGGGCCAGCGGCAACGGCATGCTCGTGCGTATCTCGGTCATCGCCGCGATCGGCGGGTTGTTGTTCGGTTTCGACACCGGGGTCATCTCCGGTGCCCTCCTCTATCTGAAGAAGGACCTGCACGCGAACAGCGTCGCCCAGGAGTGGATCGTCTCCGTCCTGCTCCTGGGCGCGATTCTCGGGGCAATCATCTCCGGCTACCTGGCAGACAAACTGAGCCGCAAGTGGACCAAGGTCATCTCCGGATGCATCTACGTCATCGGCGCGCTCGGCTGTGCCTTCGCCGTGTCTGTGCCGATGCTCATCGTGTTTCGCTTCGTTCTCGGACTCTCGGTCGGAACGGCCTCGTTCGTGGCTCCGCTGTACATCGCTGAAGTCTCCCCGCCCAAAGTGCGGGGCGGTCTCGTCTCGTTCAACCAGCTCGCGATCACCTCGGGGATCCTGCTCGCCTACCTCGTGAACTTTGCGTTCTCCTCGGTGCCGGATGGCTGGCGCTGGATGCTCGGGGTCGGGGTGGTACCCGGAGCTGCGCTCGCGATCGGCATGCTCACCGTGCCGCATACGCCGCGCTGGCTGATGGAGCAGGGCAGGGAAGACGAGGCGCGCGAGGTGCTCAAGAAGCTGCGTGGCTCGGACCCGGATGCCGATATCGAGCAGGAAATCCAGGACGTCAAGGAAGCGAAGGAGAAGGAGAGCTCGACGACCATTCGCGATCTGCTGAAGCCGAACATCCGTCCGTTGATCTGGATCGGAGCGGGCCTGGCGATCTTCCAGCAATTCGTGGGGATCAACACCGTGATCTACTACGCGCCGACGATTCTCTCCACCACCGGCCTGACCAACAGCGCATCCATCACCCAGACCGTCTTCGTCGGAGTCACCAACGTGGTGTTCACGATCATCGCCGTCCTGTTGCTCGACCGCGTGGGCCGACGTCGGCTCCTGCTGATCGGCACCATCGGACTCACGGTCGCGATCATCTTCCTTGGTGTCTTCTTCGCCTCGCCGTGGCTGCAACACCACGCGAGCTACCTCGCCCTCGTGGCACTGATCGTCTACATCGCCTCGTTCGCTGTCGGGCTCGGGCCGGTCTTCTGGCTGATGATCTCCGAGATCTACCCGATCGGGATTCGCAGCAAGGCGATGTCGTTCGCGACGGTGCTCAACTGGGCGGCGAACTTCCTCGTGGCGGGAACCTTCCTGACGCTGATCGCTCTCGTGACGCGCCAGGGTGCCTTCTTCATCTTCGGCTTCCTCGGAATTCTCGCGATCGCCTTCTTCACCTGGAAAGTTCCAGAGACCAAAGACAAGTCGCTCGAGCAGATCCAGGCGGAACTGGTAGGCCACGGCGCCGCGACCGGCAAAAAGTCCACCATCGCGCAACAGAAGTCGAGCGCTGATGACTGAGCCAGCGGGCGAGTGCACAATCGATTCCGTCGAGGCACGGGTCTACACCGTTCCCACCGATGAGCCGGAGGCAGACGGCACCATTGCCTGGGATTCGACGACGATGGTGCTCGTGCGGGCGCGCTCGGGCTCGACTGTCGGCACCGGCTGGACTTACGGTGCTGCCCAATGCGGCGCAGTGGTCACCGATACGCTCGCGCCACTCATCGTCGGTCAGAGCGCCCTGGATGTCGGTGCCCGATTCGACGCGATGGTCACAGCCGTGCGCAACAGCGGCCGGCAGGGCGCGATCGGCTACGCGATCTCCGCGGTGGACATCGCCCTCTGGGATCTGAAAGCACGCCTGCTTGATCTACCACTGCATCACCTCCTCGGCGCGGTGCGCGACGATGTGCCGGTCTATGGCAGTGGCGGGTTCACGACATATTCCGAGGCGCGCCTCAAGGAACAGCTCGGTGGCTGGGCGATCGACCAGGGCATCCCTCGGGTCAAGATCAAGATCGGGGAATCGTGGGGCACGAACCCATCCCGTGATCTCGCCCGGCTTCACCAGGCCCGCACGATCATCGGCGCCGACACGGAGCTGTTCGCGGATGCCAACGGCGGCTACACACGCAAGCAGGCCATCCGCATCGCCCACGAGGCGAGCGAGCTGGAGTTGCACTGGTTCGAGGAGCCCGTGTCCTCCGACGATCTCGACGGTCTCCGCGAGGTGCGCGACGCCATCGATGCCGACGTGACGGCGGGCGAGTACGGGTTCGACCTCAGCTATTTTCGGCGAATGTGCCAGGCCCAGGCAGTGGACTGTCTCCAGGTGGATGCGAGCCGCTGTGGTGGCATCACCGAGTGGATGCGCGCTGCCGCCGTCGCCGCCAGCCACGGCCTCGAGGTCTCCGGGCATTGCGGCCCGCACCTGCACGCCCACGTTGCCGCGGCAACCCCGAATCTCCGACATCTGGAGTGGTTCCACGACCACGTGCGCATCGAGACCATGTTCTTCGACGGCGTGCTCGACCCGAGCGGAGGGACCATTACTCCTCGAGAAGAACCCGGCAACGGTCTCACGCTCCGCGAGTTCGACGCCGAACCATTTCGCGTCGCCTGACCGGGCACCCGCGATGGAACGCCCGCGATAGAAAAGGAGCACTTCCCCATGACCGACCAGACCTTCACGCTGTCGTCCGGCCGACGCATGGGGGTGTCGACTCTCGGCGATCCGTTCGCGAACCGCCTCGTGGTGCTGTGCCATCCGATGCCCGGTGCCAGCGGCTTCGACCCGAACCCACTGGTCACTCGCAACTCAGGTGTGCGCGTTGTCACCTTCGAGAGGCCGGGCTATGGCAGCTCTGATCCCCTGAGCGAGAACGAATCGCGGCTGGTGCAGGCGAGAGCGGACGACATCGCGGAGTACCTCACGAGCGACGGCACGCAGACCGAGAACGCGCAGGCTCTCGACATCGGGGTCGTCGGCTGGGGTTTCGGCGGGGCGATCGCGCTCTCGTTGGCGGCGCGGCATCCGTCGTTGATCACTCGGGCCGCGGTGGTTGGTCTTGCCGTGCGCGCGCTGCAGAGCGCGCAGGATGAACCACTACCGGATGTCGAGGGAGACTCCGCGGAACCGGGGCCGCCGACCTTCGACCGGGCGTCACTCGGCATCGATCCCACAGATCCGATGTTCGACCTGTCTGGTCTCGGCCTGCGGCTCGACCACATGCTTGCTCAGGCGGCGATCCAGGGCACGGTCGGGGTGGAGATCGATTCGGCCGCAGCACAGGACCTGTCGTGGGCCGACGAGTTGGGTCGAGTTAACGCACCGACCGTGCTCATCTACGGTGACGCCGGCGGCACGCTGGGTGCGGCAGCCGGTCGATGGCTGCGCAAGCGAGTGCCGAACTCGCGGCTCGTGCGGGTGCGTGGCGTTGGGACCTTGGCCATCGTGAGCGTCTGGCAGAAGATTCTCGATCACGCGACCGGGAATTGACCCGCGGCGGGGTGATGCTCAGTGTCAGAGAACGCGACCCAGCCACATGCCGAGCCCCGCGACCAGTTTCACCGCGCGACATCGCTTCGACGCCGTTCCCTCAGACAGGAACTGCAGCAGCATACCCAGCATGAGCGGGCCGAGGATGTTGACGATGACCGTGCCGGCGGAGAGCGCCTGCCAGCTCGGTGTGATCGACACGATCCCGAAGCGCGCGGCGGTGCCCGCGACACCACCGAGCGCCGCGAGCGCGAGGTAGCTCGGGCGAATCCGGATCATCACCGACACACCGGCGACGCTGCGGGCGACCTCGATATCGCTGTTGACCGGCAACTCCATGCGCCTGCGTCGCCACGGCAGACTCACGCAAGGTCACCGCGCATCCGAAAACCTCCTGCCGACGCCTTCCAGTATCCCAACGTCACCGTGTCGCCGGGACAGTCGAGGCCGTCGGTCTGTGCGCTATCCGAGGTTGACCAGGAGTAGCAGTACGGTGAGCACGAGCGAGACCGGAGACATGAGGTTGCGCTCAGAGCGACTGCGCGAAATGCCGTTCATGACCACGCCCAGCGCGAAGTAGGCGAGGAGCACCCAGCTCGCCACCCGCACGAACGCAGTCCCGAACAACGCGAGGAGACCCGCGCGTTCAAGAATGACGACCGCGAACACCGCGTAGAGCGCGATCGAGACCGCGCTGCCGATGCGGAGCCGCGAGGGAAGGATGTCGTGCCGCCCTCCCCAGGCGAACCGCCCGATCGGTGCGCCAACAATCAGAAAACCCTGAAATACGGCCAAAGCCGCGAGGACAATGCAGGCGGCGATGGCCGCGAATTCGGTCATGTCCTCACACTAGGGGACGACGCTCAGGAGTCGGCGCCGCCCGCGGTCTCGATCGCTGCGGCATCCTCATCCGCCTCGGCTTCTTCGTCCAGTTCCTCGGCGGGTGACGGTGCGTTGCGCCGCCCGAGCGCGACAACCGCGAGAGATCCCGCGACACCTGCGGCGAGCGCGAAGAGCGTGCCCTTCGCACCCCACTTCGCCTTGCCGAACAATCCGTCGATCGACACCTTGCCTGCTCCACCGGCGAGCGCGGCCACGGCCGCCATGAGCACCGCGTTGTATTCGTAGCCACCCGCGCTGTTCCACGGGCCGTTCTTGAAGTGCACCTTGCGCACGGCGGTGAGCATCGACGCGATCAGTCCGCCCGCGGCCAGCGGTGTTGCCGCACCGGCGACGATTGCCGCGCCGCCTGCCGTCTCGGTGATGGCGACCGCGAGAGCGTTGCGTGCGGCTGGATGCAGGTCAAGATTTTCTGCCATCTTCTCCGTTCCGGCCAGACCGGGTCCGCCAAATGACCCGGTCAGCTTCTGCAGGCCGTGACCGACGAAAACGCCGCCGACGACGACGCGGAGAAGGATTTTTCCAAGATTCATGTGTTCAACGTTACGCCGCTCCCGGCGCGCCACGCTGGACGTTACTCACCGCTACAGCGGGCCTCGGCAGGCGGTCAGCGACCCGATGGATCCAGCAGTGTCGTCGTCAGTGACTGCGTCACCCGGGTCTGGAACTCATCCGGCGAATAGTGACGCCTGCGTACGAGCAGATCATAGCTCTCGGGACTCGTGATCAGCCAGGCGGTGTCGACGGCAGCGTCGCGGGTGAGCCCGGGCCGGAGTGCACTGTCGGGCACGCGCTCGAGGATTTCGGCGATGCTGTTGCGCCGCAACAACTGCAGTTCGGCCCAATCCGCGAGGATCTCCGAGACGATGGTCGCGATCCCGGCCACGAGCGCGTCGCGCCTGCGTGAGAGCAATCGCGGCTGCTCCTGCGCGATCCAGACGGCAGCCTCGTTAACCTCCTCACCCCGGTCACGGAGCAGGCGATCGCCCAGTTTCTGGGCCGAGAGTCGCACACATTCGGCCGGTGCTTTCCCGCACTCCCGAGCCTACAATTGGCGCCAGCTACCACACAGAGCATGGACAGGATCATGACCTCGACTCCGGCACCCATCAGCGACGACGAGTTCCGGGCGTTGCGCGCAACCGCCAGGGACTACTCGGTCGTGCTCCTCTCCCCGGGGCCCAACCGCCACAGGGACGGGGCAGACGCGATCATCTATAGCCACGGGATGCGCAACGTCGCCCTGCACCGCGACGGCCGACTCCCCGTGGTCTGCCCCTCCATCGACGCCAGCGACTTCCGCGGACTCGGGATCTTCGACTGCGGCGTCGAGGAGACCACGAAGATCATGGACGCCGACCCCGCCGTGATGGCCGGCGTGCTCGACTACGAGGTGCACCCCGTGCGGAGCTTCCCCGGCAGCACCCTCCCGAGGTAGCGCGAGCGGCCGGCGGGCTATCGCAGCGTCACTGCCGTCCACGAGACGGGGGGAAGCACGATGCGCAGCTGGCCGTCGACGATGTTCGCAGACTCGTTCACGGACATCCCGACCCGCTCGGGGTCGGCGAGCGTGTTGGCCGCGTGCATGTCTGCGTCGTGCAGGCTCTCGGCGCTCGCGATCGACACCTCGCCGAGGTGGGTCACGTCGGCCACGAGCTCGACGGCTTCGTCCATGCTGCGGTTGACCAGGAAGACCGCGGTGTCGCCGGTCTCCTCGTCGTGCGTTGCCACAGCATCCACGACTCCGACCGTGCCGTGGCGCTCCGTCTCGTAGCTCGGGCAGTCGAGCTTGAGTTCGAGCGTGACTCCGCGCGCCAGCTTCGAGGCGAGCGCGAAGGGGAAGAACGTGGTCTGCTTCCAGGCCGGGCCACCGGGCTCGGTCATGATCGGCGCGATCACATTCACCAGTTGGGCGAGGCTCGCGGCGGTCACCCTGTCCGCGTGACGGATGAGCGAGATCAGGAGATTGCCGAACACGACTGCGTCGACGACCGAGTACACGTCTTCGAGCAGCCGAGGGGCCACGGGCCACTCCTGCGGGTCCGTGATCTTGTCGACCTCTGTGTAGCGGGAGTTGTACCAGACGTTCCATTCGTCGAAGGAGATGTTGATCGTCTTGCTGCTGCCGTGCATGGCTTTGACGTGATCCGCGGTCGCGACGACGGACTCGATGAAGCGATCCATGTTGACCGCGGAGGCCAGGAAGCTCCCGTAGTCGTCATTGAATGGCTCGTAGTACGCGTGACAGGAGATGTAGTCCACCTCGTCGTAGGTCTCCTCGAGCACGATCCGCTCCCAGGTGCCGAACAGCGGCATCTGCGCGTGGGAGCTTCCGCAGACCACAAGTTCGAGATCCTTGTCGACCTGTCTCATGGCGCGCGCCGTCTTCAGGGCGAGGCGACCATACTCGCGAGGGGTCGAATGGCCCAGCTGCCACGGCCCGTCCATCTCGTTGCCGAGGCACCACATCCGGATGTCGTACGGCTCGACCACGCCGTTGGCGACGCGGCGCTCCGACAGCTCCGTTCCCCCGCGCAGGTTGGCGTACTCGAGCACGTCGAGCGCTTCCTGGATGCCGCGCGTGCCCAGGTTGACGGCGTACATCAGCTCTGCATCGACCTTGCCCAGCCAGCCCGCGAACTCGTCGAGCCCGATCTGGTTGGTCTCCACGGAGTGCCACGCGAGGTCCAAGCGCCTCGGTCGCTCCGACCGCTCTCCCACTCCGTCTTCCCAGCGATAGCCCGAGACGAAGTTGCCGCCCGGGTACCGGATGGTCGAGACGCCCAGCTCCTTCACGAGTGCGATCACATCGCGCCGGAACCCGTCCTCGTCGGCATCGGGGTGTCCCGGCTCGTAGATGCCGTCGTAGACGCACCGCCCGAGGTGCTCGACGAACGAACCGAAAAGCCGACGGTTGATCGGCCCGACGACGAAGTGGGGGTCAATGGTGAGATGTGCGGATATCACGGCTTCCTCAGGTGCAGGTCAATGAAGGGGATATGGGCGAGCTACTTCAGGCTTCCAATCGACAGCCCTCCCTGCCAGTAGCGCTGCAGGGACAGGAAGGCGATGATCAGCGGGATGACCGACACCAGCGAGCCAAGGATGATTATGCTCCACAGGCTCTCGCCACCCGCCGCCCCGTAGGTCGACGCAGTCGACTGCCAGAGTCCGATTCCGACCGTCACGGGGAAGAGTCGGTTGTCTGACAGCATCGCGAGCGGGAGGAAGTAGTTGTTCCACGACGCCACGACAGACAGCAGCAGAACAGTCACGATCGCGGGGCGCATGAGCGGGACAGCGACCTGGAGGAACGTTCTGAACTCGCCCGCGCCATCCACTCGTGCGGCATCCATGAGTTCGTCTGGCACCGCATCGCGGGCATAGACGTTCATGAGGTAAACGCCGAACGGGTTCAGCAGCGTCGGCAGGATGACCGCCCAGATCGTGTTCGTGAGGCCGGCCTGCGAGAACAGGATGAAGGTCGGGATGACGAGCGCCGTCATCGGGACCATCACGGCACCGAGCAGGATCGCGAAGGCCGCGCGCCGCCCGCCGAAGCGGAACTTCGCGAACCCGTATCCGGCGAGCACCGCCAGCACGGTCGCGCCGATCCCACCCGCGAACGCGTAGAGCGCTGAGTTCGCGAGCCACCGGGTGAAGATTCCGCCGCCATAGGTGAACAGCTGCACGAAGTTCTCGATGTAGTTGACATCCGGCGCGAACCACAGCGCGTTGCCCCCGCCGAACAGGCCGGCAGAGCTCTTCGAGCTGTTCACGATGACCCACCAGAACGGGACCATGAAGTAGACGACGAGCAGGCCGAGAATGATCTGCATCGGGATGTGGCGTGAGGTGCGACGCGTGCGCCTGGTCACTGTGGTGCTCATGAGAAGAAGCTCCCTCGCTTGCGAGTCGCGAACAAGAAGATGTACACGCAGATGAAGACGACGGCGCCGAGCGCGAACGAGATCGCCGAACCGTAGTTGTAGTTCGCCAAGGAGAACGCCTGTTGGTAGGCGTACATGTTGGGGGTGAAGTCATTCGGGAGGGACCCGGCGGCGAGCGGCTGCAGGATCTTCGGTTCATTGAAGAACTGCAGGGTGCCGATGAGCGCGAACACGAGAATGAGCATGAGCGCGGGCGAGACCAGCGGAATCTTGATGCGCATCGTGATCTGCCACTGTGACGCACCGTCGATACGGGCAGCCTCGTAGAGCGTTGGATCGATGCCCTGCAGCGCCGCATACAAGATGATCATGTAGTAGCCAACCCACTGCCAGGTCACCACGTTGAACAGGCCGTAGAAGATCAGGCTTCTGCCGAGAAAGTCCGGCCCGGCCATCCCGAACGCGCCGAAGATGTCTGCGATGGGGCCGAAGTTTTTGCTGTAGAGGAAGCCCCACATCAGCGCACCGATGACGCCGGGAATGGCATACGGCATGAAGATCATGAGGCGAGAGAAGCGCGCAAACTTTGTGACGACGGCGTCGAGTACAAGCGCGATAGCGAGCGAGATGGCCATCTGGATCGGGATCAGCACGAGCGAGAACCGGATGACGAACGACACGCCATCGAGGAACGACGGGTCGGTGAAGACCTTGAGATAGTTGCCCGCGCCGACGAACTTCGTGCCGCCGATCAGTGCCTTCTGGAACAGGCTGAGGTAGAGCGCGAAGCCGAGCGGAAGGATGAGCAGCGCGAGAAAGACGATCCCGAACGGGCCGACGAAGAGCCACCCGGTGAGGTTCTGGCGCGATGTCTTCGATCGGCGACGCCGCGCCGGAGGAGCAGACGTCAGCGATGGCGCGGATGTGACGGATGGGGCGGTCATGAAAACTCCCATTCTGAGGGGAAGGGGTGGAAGGGAGCGACGGCGGGCCGGCCCGTGAGTTCACGGACCGGCCCTCCGCGCTGGGTCACCTATTTTTTGACGGTGAACCCTTGCTCGGTCGCGTACTTCGCAACGTCCTTCTGCAGCGCGTCGGCTGCCTGGGACCCGGTGATGGATCCGTCGTTCATCGACGCGATCTGCTTCGTGATCGCACTGTAGTAGTACTGCCCAATCGGCGTGTAGGTCATGCCCTTGTAGCCGTTGGCCGCGGGGATGTAGACCTCCTTGTTAGCCTGCTGGCCGCCGAAGAACTTCGACTTGAGGTCGATGAACTCTGGGTCGTTGAGCGCGTTGACGTTCAGCGGGAAGATGATCTGGTTGACCCAGCCGTCCTTGAGGGACGCGTCATCCGCGTAGACCCCGAAGGCAACCTTGGCCGCGAGCTTCGCATCCTTGGCCTGGCTCGTCACCGAGAAGGCGGAGCCACCCCAGTTGATCTGGACCGGGTTGCTCGGGTCCCACTGTGGGATCGGAGCGGTTGCCCACACGTCAGCGTCCGCACCCTTACCGACACCCGCACCCTGGAGGTAACCAGGGGCCCAGGCGGCCGAGAGGTAGGTTGCGTAGTCTCCGCCGATCACGCCGGCGATGTACTCCGGGGTGAACTGGTCTTCAGTGCCGACGAGACCCTTCTTGGTCATTCCGGCCCAGTAGTCCAGCACCTCCTTCGACGACTCCGAGTTCAGGCTGATGCCGATCTCTCCGCCGTTGGAGGTGGAGTAGGAGAAGGGCTCCGACCCGTTCTGGGTCAGCAGTGCGGTGACGTAGGCCGGCTGGTTCGCCGGGAAGTCGCCGAACTTGGGTCCGCCGGCATCCTTGACCTTCTGCGCGGCCGCTTCGTACTCGGCCCAGGTGGTGGGCGGCGTGATGCCGTACTTCTCGAAGACATCCTTTCGGTAGATCATCGCCATCGGGCCGCCATCGACCGGGGCGCCGTAGACGCCGTCGCCAACGGAGACGTCCTTCCACGCCCCTTCGCTGAAGTTGTCCTTCACATCGTCGTAGCCGAACTTCTTGATGTCGACCAGGGCGTTCTGGGCCTGATACGCCGGGATGCGGTCAGCCTCAACCATGATGACGTCCGGTGCGCCGTTGCCCGCGGAGATTGCCGTCTGGAACTTGTCGTATTCTGCGCCTCCGGCGCCCGCGTTCGTCCAGCAGACCTGCACGTCGTCGTGCGCCTTGTTGAAGTTGTCGACAACCAGCTCCATGTTCGGATACCACGCCCACATCGTCACGACGGGAGCATCGGTCTTGGTGATCTTGTTGGTGCAGTTACTCGCGTCGCTGCTCTTCGATTCACCAGCGGAACAGGCGGCCAGAGAGGCCGCGACCACGAGGGTCGCGGCTGCCGCGATCACTCTTTTAATCTTCACTGATCAATACCTTTCGAATGCGTGGATAACTCTGTCGGTGTTGTTCATCGGCGAGTTGTGGCACGCGGCGAGGAGACCGCGTGCCACACCGTACTCGGTTCCGATACCTAATTTCCAACGTTGCACTTCCAACGTTGTAATAAGACTATTGCTAAGCTCAGACGCACTGTCAAGCGAAACCGCAAAAATTTGTCCCGCACCATCGAAAAAGCCAGGGAAGGGCACATGGTCTCGACTCTCCACGATGTGGCCCGGGTTGCGGGCGTGTCGATCAAGACCGTCTCAAACGTCGTCAACGACTACCCCCACGTGCGGCCCTCCACCCGAGAGCGCGTGCTTTCTGCCATCGCCGAGGTGGACTATCGCCCGAACCTCACGGCCCGTGGTCTGCGATCCGGGCGCACCGGTGTGATCGGCCTCGCGATACCCGAGCTCCGCCAGAACTATTTCGCCGAGCTCGCCGACACGATCATCCGCGCCGCCCTGCGCCACAACGTCTCGGTGGTCATCGACCAGACCGGTGCGACGCGGGATGGCGAACTCGCGGTGCTCTCGGGCGAGCGGCTCCGCCTCACGGACGGCGTGCTGTTCAGTCCGGAGGCGCTCGGCCAAGACGACATCGAGAAGCTCAACGTCTCGTTTCCGCTCGTGCTGCTGGGCGAGCGGATGTTCGGCGGCGCCACAGACCACGTCACGATGCACAACGTGGAGTCGGCCAGGGCCGCGACCGAGCACCTCCTCGGCATCGGGCGCCGCCGCATCGCGCTGATAGGTGCGCACCCGCGCCACAGGGACGACATCCGCTCAGCGAACCTCCGCCTGCGCGGCTACCGCGAAGCGCTCGAGGCCGCGGGAATCCCGTATGACCCGCAGCTGGTTCGGGATGCTGCTCCGTGGCACCGCGAGAACGGCGCTGCCGCAACGCGCGGCCTCCTGCAAGATGGCGTGGACTTCGACGCCGTGTTCGCCTTCAACGACACCCTCGGCCTGGGCGCGCTGCGGGCGCTCGGCGAGGCCGGCGTGAGGGTACCGGAGGATGCCGCGGTGATCGGCTTCGACAACATCGATGAGTCCCGCTTCGCCCTGCCCTCACTGTCGAGCGTGGACCCGGGCCGCGACCAGATCGCCCAGGTCGCCGTCGAGATGCTCCTCGAGCGCATCGAAGAAAAGGGCGAGCCGATCCCCCCGCGCCAGATCTTCGCCGACTACCACATCGTCGGCCGCGAATCGACGGGCTTCCCCCACCCCGAAGACGAAGAGACGAGCGCCGCCGCTGCGGTTCGGGTCGCCTGACGCGCTTGCCCCGGCTGTTCAACCAGCGAGGGTTTATCGTGCGGACTCGTGCTCGCCCGGTACGCCGATCAACGACGTCCCGAGACATCACACAGTGCACCAAAGCGAGGTGCTTGCGAACATAACAACAGGGGTGAGAAACCTGTTTCGGCTCCTCCAAAATGGCGAGATGGCCGCTGTATTGCAGGTCGAGCCACGAGAGGGGCGACCATTCCACTCCAGCGTGAAGCACCTCTCGGCTATCGAGATTGATCAGATGGTCCACGATTATCAAACAGGAGTGGGATCACTCTACGATCTGGCCGACATCTATGGTGTTCATCGCACTACGATTGCCCAGCATCTGAAGCGACGCGGCGTCCGGGTTGGCAAGCTTCCGCTCGAACAGCCCGAGATAGAACAAGCACGGACGTTGCACAAACAGGGGCTGTCACTAAATGCGATAGGGCGGGAATTGAGACGAGACCCAAAGACGGTGAGAGCGGCGCTGCGTTAATCCAAACTATCTATGGACCTACGTCCTCTTTACCGACAGAAGCATCTTCTTCACGGGCTCGGGCATTAGGCCCAAGGTGCAAGTGGACTCAACGAGTTTTGCAAAATTTCTCCATGCCTGATCTCGAACCTGGCGTTCGGTGATTCCGTAATGACGAGCAAGCGTTCTCTCAACGTCTTGAACTCGACCAGGTAGGCGAGGTTTCGAGGAAAAACGATCGCCCGAGGGATGGTCTGTTTCAAAAAGAATTCGATCTAGTGGCAGGTCATTGAGTACCTCAGTGTTTCGCGCCATAGACGCATTGACCGAGAAATAACAACCTAGCTCGATTGCTTTCCGAGTGCTTGCGCGATCACCAAGCCACCAATGAAGAATGTGACCAGACTTCAAAGGTCGTCCGTCTAAGAGCGCGACTAGATTTGCTGTTGCTTCAAATGAGTGAAGAGAGACAATTCTGCCGAGATCGTCAGAGATCGCGAGGACGTCCCGGAGCACTTCCTCCTGTTTGCTAATAGCGACCCGAGAAGTCCCATCGAGCCCCACTTCTGAAATAAACGGAGTGCCCTTGGCGGCTAAACGAAATGCTGCGCTGTCAAAAGCCTTTTGGACGCCGACGAGAGACGGATGGCAACCGACCCCCCAAACACTTACAAGGTCGTCACGATCCTTCACTAACTCATAATCGCTAATGGAACGCGTCGCGATGAAAACTACAGCTCCGAGATCTTCAAGCTCTCGTTTTGATACTGAAGCATCTATATGAGCGTGTACGTCAAGAGGTGGAAGTGCGCTCAAATCAGCGATTCTCCAAGTTCGTTTAATCCGCGCTCACACAGCTCAAACGCCTCACGAACTCCAAGACCGTCAGGTAGAGGCATTGCCATTACCGTTGGCATATCGATACCCGATTCTACGAAGTCACGAGTTGCTTCCAGAATGGACTTCGGCTCGAGATATTTCGCATACTTTGCACTCTCGTCGCTGAGATACGTCGTCCGATCCACAACTCCGGAAGCCTTGAACGAGGCTTTACGAACGACACACCCGAAACACACCCCGCAATGAGTGCCACTTGTGACGCCTTTAATATGGTGCTGGTCAGTGTGCGAGCAAGAGTTCGTAGCACTCAAGAATGTTGACGCCTCTACAGGACCCAGGATCTTCGCCACCTCGGCAAACATCTCTCCTTTTGTCATCTTCTGAAATGGGTTCTCAATGACGCCGTGAGCTCCGACGTCTGCCAGTAGCAAACTTACTTGTTCCAAGAACCATGGCTGTGTAGTCCTGGTTGAGAGCACTCCGATTCTCTCTGGTCCAAGTGGGGGATTGAGCGATGCAAATCCATTTTCAGGAATCCAAAGAGGGTTGCCAGACTGGCTCGCGACAGCGAGACCTAGCGCCAAGAAAAGTAACGACCGAGAACGGCTCGATGGCTCGTTGCGGAAATAAGTTCCATCCAACCGTTTCCGCACGCGACCTAGAAAGACCTGGTGATGCGCAGCTGCCCTTCCTGGATAGGAGGCGTCAAGTGCAATCGCCACATTGCGCTGAGGAGTTCCCGCCACGCTCGAACTCGAATGAGAGACAAGCGTGTGCGTCTCATCACCTGTGAGGCCATGAGCAGAAACCAGCGCTCCGGTTGCCGAATCAGCACCACCACTGACAAGGACAACCCGTTTGGAGGTGTCGCCGATCATGGAGACCTTGGAGACAGCGATTTCCGCTTTCGAAAATGAGAACTTCCAGGAATCCCCAGTAAGAAAATTGACTGCCGCGACCAGCTGTGCCACATGAGCTGACCACACGCTGGGGTCGCTCACGGGGATAGTGAGATCGAGTTCACGCCGATTCCAGCTGGAACCGCGTGCCCTGCGGAGGACAGAGTGATCTGCCGCATATACGGTGAGTGCAATCCTGACAAAGTCTGCGTTCAGCGGAGCAACCGGACCGAGACTCGAAAGATCCGGCCTAAGTAGCGACTTGAAATTATCGTTGACGGAACCGTCCCACAAGAAGACCTCGTCTATGCCCACGAGCTTGTCGACTTCGGCCCGACTCAATGCGAGAGCAAGTGTGGTCATTTGCTGTCTCCGAATATTCCGGAGAGTTGGCCGACACCTTTTTCAATAGCCTCCGCAATCGCAGCAGACGTCGTCCCGACACTGTCGAGCGTGACTTTGCTCGCTACCACTCGTGCAGCAGAAGCAACCTCGGCTTCGATAGCTCGCCTCTTGGAGTGATCTTTTTCGGCCCGAATGGTAGAACCGACCTCATTAAGAGTCCCCTTTAGGACCATGAGCTCTATGGTGTGGCGGACAACTTCGTCAGGCTGCCGCGGTAATTCCGCTGGAGCGTCCAGCATCCAAGTAATCAGTTCGGCAACGATAAGCCTCGCCTCACTGTCTTCGATTGAACTATCAGGCTGAGTATCAAAAGCCACCGCGGCAATCTTCTGCCCGACGATTAATGGGTCGTTCAGTGATCGCAGTTCATCGTAATTAAGGCCGACCGACTCAAGCGCTTGACGATCTCCCGTTGCATATGCTCGAACAAGCGAACTAGCCCGTCCAGCCGGACCAGCTACACGTCCGACCGTCCTTCTCGGGCCACCAGAGGAACGACCAGATGCGCCGCCTCCACCCGCTCCTGTTCCACCGCCACCACTCGGTCCGTCACCGCCCCCACCTCCCCTTCGCCAGAGTCGAAGCATAGGGGCGAGACTCGCGGGGTCAAGGTGATGTGGATCAGCTACACCGGGTTGCGCGACATTAGGGTCTGATGGGGTTCCAGCCTCTGGTGGTGGAACCGTAGAGTCGCTGGCTGCGTCACCCAGCCAGTCAGATATGGCACCCCGAAGGCTGCCGGCATCCTTTCCACCGCTCCCTTTAAAAGAACCACTTGTACCCACTGTTAGCTCGATCCTTTCACTACGGAATCAATCGCTTTAACTAATCGGTCATCCTGAGCACCGTTTTTCCAAGAAGCAAGAAGCTCCGCGAACTGTTGAGTGGTGTCAGAGTTGAAGAGGAGTGCTGTCGAGATAGCCACTTCTTGTGATGGAAGCTTGCTCAGGGCAATCTTCGCGGTTCCGAGTGCTTGAGGATGTAGCGTCGATAGAGTCAAGATCGCGTTCACCGTGTTCAGCTGCACAGACGGATCGTCTTGCATCCGACGCCCTAGGTGCAGCAACAATTCAGTGACATCCCCAAGTGGCATCTGTTTCAGTTCTTCATCTTTAACGGATGTGCGGTCGATCTGCGAGCTCGACGTAAGCGCAGCCGCGATGTCTCGAAGTTGCTCCGGTAGCGATTCGTCTACCAACTGCCGTCCTTTGAAGGCTGCGGCAAGTGTCAGATAACCGGAGACTGCCGTCGCATCCAGTGCGGGTGGAAGCTTGGCCCATCGGACCATAGTCGCCGAGAATCCACCAAGCGTGTCGTCGTCTGGTTCGACCTGCCGCTTACCCGCTTTCACCGGCTTAGGATCGCTGCCTTCGTCCGTGACCTTTGTTCCGCTGGTCCGCACTTTCTCCAACGCTTCAAGCTGTGGTCGAAGCTGACCTTTCGCCAGCCAGTCGAGCACAGTTGTAAAGTCACCATCGAGCAGCTTCTCGAGCACCATAAGCTTTGCGATGGCGTCGGCTTCGAGCTTGATTCCCCGCTTCGAGGCCACAGAGGTCCGCACATTAAGATCATTCATGAAGCGCTTTATCCGGCGTGGATTGCCCTTGAACTTCTCGTAGAGAATTGGTGTCAATCGAGACGCCGTCGCTACTTCCATTGAGAGATCTTGTCCGGCCGGCAGCGATAAGTCATCAAGACTGCCCGCTCCAATACGAAGTGCTGAACAATCGAGAACGAGCTGGTCATAGGCCTCTTGGGAAGCCTTGAATTGAGCAAGGAGCAAGAAGAGATAGGCGCGCGTATCAAAGTAGCTAAGCGCGGGCAGCGGGATCGTCGTCTGAACGATCTTGTGAAGGTAGAGGCTAGCGACACCCTCCTCTTCATTCGAAGCATTCGGCGTCTTGAGCTTCTGCTGGATCGCATCGGCAACCCGCTCCTCATCCGCAGCGATAACAAAAGACATTCCCTCGACCGAGAGGAAAAGGCGTATTGCTTCAAGCGTTTCGACAACGGTGTCCGGCAAGCAACGATCCAGGTCATCCACGAGCACAACCACTTGGGAAACGTGCGCAAGAGCAGGCTCTTTAAGGAAGGCTCGGAACTCCTCTCTGAACGCCATCATTCCTTTCTCCGAGTCGAGGGTCTCAGGGGTATCGCTTACTAGATCAAGAACATCATCAAGCTTCGGAAGTTGAAGAGTGAGCGAGGTACGCGCAGCAAGTTTCAAAGCCTTGGCCCAGTTGACTCTCTTGACTAGCTTCTTGAACGTATCCCCTGCAGTCTTACCGACGGCATCAACGTCCGAGAACTCCGTGGAGAGCGCCGTCAGAACCTCGGATATCAAGCTCTCCTTAGGGCCTACAGATGGGTCATAGCGCCAGGGATCTGCACGGACTACGAGCACTGATTTCACATCGTCGGCAGCAGACCGCAACATCACTTGTGCGTCAATGAGGTTCAGAACGGTCGTCTTGCCGCTGCCCCAAGAACCGGAGACGCCTAACGCGATTGGGTTGAGCTTCTCATCAAACAAGGCATCTGCGATTGTCTCGGCAATCGCATTAAAGGATAGAAGATCCGTATTGGCTGGCTCATCGGACCAGAGCGAAAGACTCGTTATGTCCGAGACGTTATCGGCCATTGTGATCCTCCCCGGCAGTCACGTTACTGCACCGCCTCAGCCGCAATATGGCCCGAAAAAGTCGCAACAAAGCGCTTCAAGCTCGTGATATCGCTCATGTCATTGAACTCGCCGAGCACCCCGCCATCACGAGAAGAGGTAATCATCGAGGCACTGGTGTATAGCTGCTCCTGTACCATTCGGCGGCACAGAATCTCGTATCGTTGGAGATACGATGCATGTTCGAACTCAGGAAACGCTTTGAAATGTCGAGATCGTTCGCGTTCCATTGGGCGTCGTGATTCTGGAGCGTCTTCCACAAGCATTAGCCACCCGACAAATGGTCGCGGCTGCGCACCGAAGGCATTCTCTCGGTAGGCAGTCCAGAAGTCGTGCGCAGTGCCGATTGCCTCTTCAGTCCGGTTGTTGAAGTTGTTCCCAAACGATGGACCAACTTGTGATTTCAGTTCAATGGCAGCGATAAGTCGGCCGCCTCTCGTGACGACCAGATCCCAGTCCTTCGTGGGCCGAAAATAGCCGGGTAGCGTAACAAGAGCGCGGGAAGTATTGACTTCGGCATCGTGGAGCCCATTCGCCTCGACGAGGTCGGCGATTAACTTGACGAACCCGTCCATGTTTTTTCCGGACGTAACGCCAGCTCGTTCGCCCTGGTCAACCTTTCCACCCTCAGCTTGCTTGAGCGAGGCAGCACTTCTCGTCGACCAAAAATGATGGACCGCGTCCGCTGTCTTCGCTTCATAGTCGGATAGATCAATTGCCATCTAGTTAGTTCCCCCTAGGAACCCAAGGTCCCCGTCATTTAGTTTGTACATCTGCTCCAACAGCGTCGTTTCGAGCTTTCGGCCCGACTCTCCGGCGTCGATGAGTTCCGCTTGAACGTCGCCAGACAGACTTCCCCACTCAGGAACTCTGATTCTCTTTAGGTTCTGCGCCTGGAAGCGTAGGTAGCCACCGCCGATCTTCACCGAGTAGGCCTCGACGAAAAGATGAGCGATGCCAGATCGAAGGACCGCTTGTAGGGCCCGCAGATTCCACTTGGTCGAAGTAATGAAATAAAGATTGTGGTGCGGGTAGAGAGTTCCAGGGTCATAGGCGATGGCGTCACCGTCGCCTTTGATGTCCGGGATCAGAAGCTTCTCTTCCCAAGTTAAGCTGGGGGTAATTCGATCGATCGTTTTGTACCAGCGACTAGCGACGTTCGCTTTTGCCGTGTGCCTCTTTTCAAGCGCAGCACGGTAAGACTCAAGATGCGCCGCGAGACGCGGATACTGAGCCAGATCGACGAGCGGACCCTCGTCAGTGTAGGGGTTAACGATTCCCTTGCCAGTCCACTGCAACTGCCCGTTCGGAACGTCCTTGTTCGTAGCGAGCGGCAGTTTCCGATCATCCTCTACGTCGAGTTGATCAAGAGGCGCGATGAAAGCCTCGTCATTACCAGTTGCGACGCCGATACCAATCCTGCAACCAGCTTCGCCAAGTGTCGGAAATCGTGATTCCATGTGCCGGATGATTGGCAGCTGATGCGTGATGCTAAGAAGCCAGGGAGCGGTGCCGTTTGCGACCCGATCAATCTGCTGCACCGCAGCAGATCTGGTTGGACCGTCTGGGGCGATGATGTCACGAAGTAGCCCCGTAAGATACGTGCGATCTGCAGACTCCGCTTTGGCCACACGGCTCGATCCTGGTGCCTTATTTTCAATTACCGTGATCGATGGATAGGCTCCGACTCCGACTTCGAAGGCCTCTACCCCGTACATGTCCACGTAGTCACGCAGATTGAAGCCAGCACCAATCTTGGCGCGAAGCGCTCGACCATATTCGTTCTTGACCCAGGCGTCAGCGCAGATAAAACTCAATTTTCCATTCGGAGACAGCGCATCAAGAGATTTCTCGATGAAAGGGACGTAGAGATCTGCGCGACCAATCATTGAATGGAATTCTGCCCGGTAAGCAATCAGTTGGTCGGGATCGATCAGCTCCTGCCGGACGTAAGGTGGGTTACCAATCACATAGTCGAAGTGTTGGTCAAATTTCGTCCAGAGATAGTCCGCATTGATTAGCCAAGTATCGGCAAGATGAGCCGATTCGAATTCGCTGAACCCAAACTGTCTTAGCCGCTCGCGAAGCTGTCTCTTGAAGCTCGTAAAAGTAGGTGTATCAAGTTCCACCGCACGGATCGCATTCAGCAAAACTTTGTAGTCAGCATTACTAGAGCCGGACTTCCAACTCTCTACCAGGCGTTCAATGGCCGAGAGAAGAAACCTTCCGCCCCCGAAAGAAGGTTCGAGAAGGGACCGCTCATAAAGTGCGTCTGATGCGTCGTAGCCGATCAAATCGAGCATGAAGTCCACCACGGACTGCTTGGTGAAGATGGCCCCGCGCCTCTTCTCCTCGTGGCCATAGGTTCCCCCGAAGACTTGGGAACCACCGTTGTGCCCGATCTGAAGTGTAGGACTCGTCATGATCCCCCCAGACTAGCGGCGGGCACCGACAACCAACCCTCGGGAACTTGGGTGTCAGAATATGGCGAACTTCTGCGTCGTCTCGGATGTTGCACGGCTAATCTCCCGGCGACTTGGGTCGCCTCTACCTGCCGCTGATTATGAGGAATGTGGCGATTTTAGTCAACCGACCTCGCGAGCGGCCTAGGGGCGTCGAGGCAAAGAACCAGCCACCTCGATTGCCCGCTGGGCCCTATCGAGTAGAGCGACAAGTGTCTGACAGATCTCGACAAATTCATCTGGAGAGAATGTTCGGCCTTCGATCCAATCTGGCCGTGATGAGCTCTTCGTCTTTCGCCTCGGCTTCCACCCCCACCAAGCAAAATCTGTACTCTTCGGCCACACCCCATGAACGATAAAGTTCCTGTCTTCGAGCACAGCGTCGACCTCATCAAGAAGGATCGACACATTGGCAGAGAACTCCTGCTCTGCCGCATCACGGCAGTAATGCTGAAGTCGCTTCCGGATCGTCGATGAGTTCTCCACGAACCCCCTCCCTCCATACACATCCTGGGTCGCATTGTCGACGCTTGAGGCGAGCCCTTCGACCTTCGTCTCGAGAAGCGCCGCAAGCATCACGACCTTTCCAATCAGCGTCGGCAACCGAGACGGGACATAGCGGAATATCCCCTCCGGGATTACAAAGTCTGGAAAGCTTATGGGAGTTTCACGTGGTATCGGTTGCTCCTCACATTCGTCACACCGCCATCCCCCGACAGCGGGCTGCATTGGATTGAGACATACCCCACAGTTTGGAACATCTAGACCGTCCATCTGGTGATGGTAACTTGCGCGTGCCTTTGAGCGATCGGACAGTTGTTCCGTCTCACCGGTAGTGCTTCACTCAGAGCGTGCCTTGAGTGCATTTCGCACTCGGCACCGCACCTCTTCCTTGGTGATATGCGGCTCAACAGGAGAACCCATTCGGGGTTCACCGGCCGCACCACACCAAGGAAGGAGACGCTCAATGAGCGACTCAACACGCGCGACCAGCGCAGGCTATGGCCAGATCAAAACCCTGGCCGTCCGCCTCTCGGAAGACGTCCGCGCTCAACTGGACATCATCGCCCAACTGAACGACCGCACGGTCACGGACGAAATTCGCCTCGCAATCGAGGCATGGATCGAGAAGACAAAGTCTGATCCCTCCGTGCTTCAGCGAGCACAGTTCGTCCGGGATGAGATCGAACGCGAAGCTGCCACCAAGCGTGGTGCCATTGCGGCGATCTTCGACAACACGACAGCGAAGCCAAAGACTTCGTCGTCGACCCGTTCAACCTCTGAGAAGGACGGAGGTAGCTAGGCGTACCGAGTTGACCCTGACGGCTTGAGGCTTCGGTCTCGCCGTCGGGGCCGCTCCGAAAAACTGTGCCACACCCTCTCGCGGAGGGAACTCTCCAGCCACCCGGCTGGAGTAACCCCTCACGAAAGGAACGTGATCACCATGGTCACAGGCATCGTCATCCCACACGAAACACGGCTCGCACTTCAGAAGGTCGAGTTTCAGAACCTGACCGACTACCAAACGGCTGTCGGCGGGTACATCGAAACAGTCAAGATGGATGGCCACCCGTTGGTGATCGTCGCCGATGAAGACGGCAAGATGAAGCAGCTCCCGGTCAATCGACGAGCGACTTGTCTCTGGTGGCTCCTCACTCCAGGCAGCTTGGGCGGCGACTTCCTCGTTGGCGATGTCGTGATCCTCGGTGAATACCACCAAGGAAGAATGAACGACGTGCCGGAGAAGTTGACCGCATTGCTGCTCGAAACGAGTAGTTATGAGGTCCAAGCCTGCCTCAGTAAGCAGTTCAACACGTGGGTCCGAATCGGCAAGACCTACGCAGATTTCTTCGAAGCTGCGAGAAATGCGCTGACGCTGATGGAGGTTTGGGAGCCGCCCGGCGAAGTGAAGGTGGTCGCGGTCAACTAGCCACAGCCCCAGCTCGAATCGAGTTGGGGCCTTCAATTTATGAGTGTCGTGGCTCACACCATCCGAGTACTTGGTAGCGTGGGACGTGCGCGCATGAAGTGCGCCTAAATCCTCGGTTATTGACCGGGGATTTTTTGATGAGTAGCCCGCACAGCTCCTCGTGCCGAAGTCGCCCGTCGGCGTGTCCCACATCAGTCGACCGCCGCGAAGCCTATCCTGATAGTGCTTGTCATAGTTGCGCCCATTTTTCAGCCGGTCATCGACCGGCTTTTTTTGTGCCCGCGAGGCACCACAACTCCGCAGCTCACTGCGCTGCGGTCGCGTCAGTCGAGATGACTGACACCCACCCAAGAGGGGAGGTCGCGTTATGCACAGCATCCTTGTGGATCTGGCTCTCGTGACGCCTCTGCTGACCGGACTTGGAGTCTTCCTTGTTCGGCTTCTTCCCCTGGTATCAGACCGCGTGAACGCTCGCGCCGTCCGACTTGCCAGGGCGAAGAGCCAGCAGAAGCGCTAGCCAAAAACGCGCAAAGCATCTTGGGTAGGGAGAACTCTGCCCAAAATCGGCCGCTGTCACCCGTATTCAGTTACAATCATGCTTCGTCACAGTCAGGAAGTATCGTTACCTCTTCGATCGCCCCGCGCCCACGGGTAGTCCATGCCACCGACGCACAAGTCCGGACCAAAATCCCAGAACCTTTTCGCTCTGTTTTACCTCTGAGGTTCAGCGCAAATTGCGATGCTTGGGAACGGTGTCGGAAAGGGTTATTAGTAAACCCCTGTGTAAATGTAGCCGCCATAGTCGAGGGTTGTGATTTTCGTCCCATCGGCCGAAGAGGTTATGCCGTACCAATGCCTTGACCCAGCGCTCGTTTGCTGTGTCCATGTCGCACCAGAATCAGCGGAGGTATAGATATAGCCACCGTTATAGACCCCAGCAACCAGCTTCGTGCCATCGGCCGAAGACGCCGTCCAACCCCAACTTCTGGATCCGACACACGTTCGCGCAGTCCAATTTGCCCCCGAATCTGTGGAGGTATAGATGTAGCCAGGTGCGTTGTCGGTCGCGATCAATTTTGTACCATCAGCCGAAGACGACACCGAGTGCCAGCTTCTGGCCCCTGCGCTTGCCCGCTGTGTCCATGTCGCACCAGAATCTGTAGAAGTGGAAAGGTAACCGCCGCCGTATGCCCCAGTGACTAACTTTGTACCATCTGATGATGAGGCGAGCGCGACCCAATTTTGTGAACCTGCGCTTGTCCGCTGTGTCCAGGTTGCGCCAGAATCTGTAGAAGTAAAGGGGTATCCTGCCCCAGTGCTGCCATTGACCGCAGAAATCTTACTTCCGTCGGCCGAAGAGGCGAGACCCCACCAGATTTGCGCGCCAGTACTTGTACGCTGCATCCAAGTCACCCCAGAATCAGTTGACGTATAAAGATAACCGCCGTATTCATCTGCGACGAGTTTTGTGCCATCTGAGGATGACGCGACGTATAGCCAGGCTTTCGCACCACTGGCTTGTTGAGTCCACGTCGCACCAGAGTCTGTCGACGTATAGATATACCCGCCCGCGTATTCAGTGGCCACCTGCTTTACGCCATCGATCGAGGAAGCAACACCCCACCAGTTCTTGGCTCCCGCACTGGTGCGTTGAGTCCAGGTAATACTTGGTCCGCTGGCGACACAGCTGATATCTCCGCTGCATGTACCCACCGTCGGCACGGCATTCGCTGTTGAGACCATGTAGGACACGCCGCTGTTGGTGCCCGTCAGGCAGTAGCTATTACCAGCAGCAGTATACGTGTACTGATACGTCGTACCAGCACTAGCTTTCAGTCCAGCGCTGGACAGATCAGTCGGATAGGTTCCGTTGCTGATGTTGGCTACCTCGAGAGTCGTGGCGGCACCGTTCAGATCGCTTTGTAACGCTGCCACATGTGCTTTTTGCTGAATCCCGTTGTAGGCGACGATGGTAATCGCAGCCAAGATACCAATGACCACGATGACGATAAGAAGCTCGACGATCGTGAAACCGCGTCGGCCGTCATGTTTAGTAAGTGGTTTTGATGATGCCGTCCACATTTCTGAGCATGACTATGGAGCATGAGCGGTAATGAGTCAAGCGTAAAAAGACGATTCGGCTAGTCCCTCCGCTGCGGCTATTAGTCGTGCGCAGGTACGGAAACGCTCCGGACATCGATGTCTTAGGCGTATTGCCGTAGAGCCAGGGTCTTTGGGGTTAGATACCCGGATCAGGCTTCCGGGATAAACCCTCGTTGATAATTCTCGTCACCAGGTCCAGGCGATGCCGCTGAAGAGACCGCCGTGGAGGTCGCGGAGTCGAAGCGTTGCAACACCTCGGTCATCGAGTTGGATCTGGTTGCTGTCGTTTGGTGTGCCCGGTTGAGCGAAGAAGCTGACCTGTTGGTAGGTCCAGACCGTGCTCGGTTTCTCGCCGAGGAAGCCGACCTGGATCGAGGCGAGGAGCGAGCGCTCGTGGAAGGCGCGACTGGCGTTGACGATGGTGTCTCGCTCTTCGGCCGCTTCTTCGGGTTCGAGGGTGAACTTGAGGTCGTAGACCTCACCGCGCCGCATCGGCTCGTTACGCTCGCCAGTCGTGTCGCGGTGCCAGAAGTGGTCGTTGAAGCCTTTCGAGGTCTCTCGCGAGTTGACAGTGAAAGCACCTCCTGAGATGGCGGTCGCCTTCGCCGGGTAGGAGCGGCTGATAGTGAGGTAGTCCATTTCGTCGAAGGTAGCGACGAATCGGTAGTGCTCGCGGGTTTCTTTCCATGTGCGGTTCTCCACGACGATCAGGGTGCTGGTGGTCTCGTAGATGATGCCGTTATGCATCTCAGGGACGTCCAGCGTCAGCGGCGATTGCGCATAGGTTCCAGCAACAAGCTTGGAGACTAGATGCTGAAGGGCGACTGTTTCGCGGTTAGCGACGGTGTCGATGCCGCGCTCGACTTTGGCGGCATGCGCCTTCCGGCGCTCCTGCAGCCGCGTCAGTGGTGCCATGTCTGGACCGAGCGCGAAAACGTCCATAAGGAGTGCGGCCTCGCGCTCGTCGAGCGATCCGATTGCCGAGACCATGCGGCTCCGTACCCGCTCGAAGGAATCATCCTCGGCCTGTCGGAGTAGTCCGGCGACGAGCGGTACCTGCTCCAGCCTGCGCTGGGTGAAGCCCTCGCCTTTCCTTAGGAACGCCAAATCGTAGGCGAGGTCATCGGCTTGGGGTGTGCGGGATGTCATCGGACCCTTTGGTGGTTAGCGCGGCGGTAATTCCAACTTTATTCCGACTTTCTCCCCAGACTTTCGCCCGCACTTAGCGTCGAAATAGCCCAGTTCCAAGAGGTCCTGGGATACGAGATAAGGAGTGGACATGTTGAATTCCAAGACCGAGCTGATGTCGACAGGCGGTGCATTCAGCTCAAATGGGCTCGCCCAGATGTCGGGCAGCATGCAACGTCAGGCAAGCCGTGAGGTTGAACGGGTCCAGGCGCAAGCCTTGGTCGCGGACACCTACGAGCAGGGTCGGGCGCTGCTGACCAACACGGCACTGCAGAACGTCGGTGCGCTGTCGGCGCTGGAGCAGCACCTGATCCAGGTCGCCCCGATCGGAGAGGCACGTTACAAGCACATCGTCGACGCCTACGCCATGGGTGCCGCCCAAGCGATTCAGAGGTGGTGAGGGTGCTTGAGACCATCGGTACTTCTGTCCTGGTGCTCGCCCTGTATGCGTGTCTTGTCATCGCGATCGTTGAAACCATGAACTGGTGGGAACGCCGCCGCGAGGCGAAGATCGCCCGCATCGAGGCCGACCTGGACCAAGTTCAGGCCCGTATGCGAGCGACCATCCTGGATCTCGCGTCACAGCTCGGCGCCGATGCGCACGAGGCGCGTAAGGCGCTCATTCGGGAGTCGTTCCTCGTATCGAGGGACGAGTCCACGCCCCCTCGTTGACCGAATTACAACACCCGCAATCGCCGCCGGGTTCCGCACGGCACCAACGGAAGGCGACTGTCCGGTCGCTCTGAACTGGGAACGATCGGACAGTTGCCGGTGAGATTGCTCTGCTCTTCACTCAGGGAGCTGTGCGCGGGCGAAAGCCGCACGATCTAAGACCGACAGCAGAAAAGAGGAACTTCAATGACACAACCAAAGTATTCAACGCTAGTCGCAGATCCGCCATGGACGGGCCAATCTGGAGAAAAGCACTACGGCACCATGTCGCTAGAAGCCATCAAGAGCATGGGACCAGCGATCCGCGAGATCACATCCGACGATGCGCATTGCTGGCTCTGGGTGACCAACGCGACCGTTCCTCTCGGGCAGGAGGTGCTCGAGGCCTGGGGCTTCCAATATCGCTCAATCTTGACCTGGATCAAACCTCGGATCGGACTCGGCGTCTATCTACGCAACATGACCGAGCACGTCATGCTCGGTACTCGGGGCAAAGCACCGGTGAAATTCAGAGGTCAAGGCACGTGGCTATTCGCCCCGCTCCAAGACCATTCGCATAAACCCGAAGAGGTTCACGAGATCATCGAGCGCGTCTCTCCCAGCCCGTATCTTGAGCTCTTTGCTCGCAGGCCTCACCATGGGTGGGCCGTCTGGGGTAATGAGATTCCATCGGACGTCGATCTACCGGGCTGGCCGGTGCCCGACTCTCCTGCCACAAGGAGTGAAACGGATGTGGCGTAGAGATGTCCGAACCGACTGGGCCGGTTCGCACCGCCTGGAATGCCGTGATGCTTCTCTTCGGCGCGTGCTTGGTGCTTTGGCTGTGCGTGAAACTCATGGAGTCAATCTGGCCGTGGCTACTGGGTGGCGTGGTGGTCCTGTTGGTGATCGCCGGAGTCACGTTCTGGCTTCGGCTGCGTCGGGCGCGCTGGTGAAAGCCTCATCACAGCAAGCCATTCGCCTCCCGAATTCTCGGGGTCACACGCGTCCGATCGCTCACCCGTGCAGCCATTTGGGTATTGACATAATTTCGAAAAGTTGTATTACAAGGCGTGAGGGACCTTGCGCAGGGGTGGGCCTCACTGGATCCTATGGGAGCCAGTCATGAGCATTCGGAAACGTCAACAATCGAAACGTTCCTATGAGCGGCGTATCTCGGTACGAACTGTTCGCCGTAACCCACCGGATCTTCGGAAGCTAAGTCGAGCGCTGATCGCACTCGCGCAAGCTGATGCCGAAGCTCAAGCGCAGGCCCAAGCCGAACACTCCGACGGAAAGCACGGCAGGGAGGATCCAGATGAGGCCTCCTGAGCCAGGTCGCGCGCTTGTTTGGCAGCAGGTGCACTGGCCTGTTCCGCTGGACACCCAGCTTGCCTCGGGACTACTGCGTCGCTTGGCCTCAGACCTAACTCGGCAACCGGTCATCTGGGAGGTTCGTGTTTCAGAGGGATCAGTCACCCACGTGGTCGGAACACCGGCCCACCAGGTGAAGGCCGTCACCCGCGCCATTGAGGGGCTGGTGTCGGGCACGGCAACAAGCGCTGAGGGCGACGTCCGGCCACGGGTGGCCCGCAGCGCCCGCCTTCAGGTAAAGGGCCAGCAACTGCACCTTGCTGCGGACAACGCCCCACATGCGGCCCGGGCTCTCCTCGCCTCTCTCACCGAGGCACATTTCCGTGAAGAGCACGCTGTTCTCCAAGTCGTACTCTCGCGAGGTCGCTCGCCCCAGACGCTCGCAGCGCGACCTGCGGACCCGACGCAGTCGTGGTTCGACGTTCTTGCGAGTGGTGGACGACCAGCATCGAGTGAGCTCGCCGGACGCATGCGCGACAAAGCCAGTCAGCCCGGGTTCGAGGCAGTCATCCGAGTGGCAGCGACCGCAAACTCGGAGGCGCGTCGCATAACGATTATGCAAGGACTTCTTTCGGCACTTCGCACGCTGCAAGCACCAGGCGTGCGTATGAATTTTGTCAAAGACTCCGGTGACTCGCTCGATCGAGCGCTGGTCCCGTTCTGGACGCCGCTGCACCTCAGCATCGCCGAGACGCTCAGCCTGATCGCGTGGCCACTCGAAGCCGACGACCTCCCGGGACTTCCGGCCGCACACCCCAAAGCGCTCAGACTATCCACCACCGACGTCGAGAAGGTCCGCGTCTTCGCCCGAACCACCGCACCCGGCAATACTCAGCCCCTTGGTCTGAGTATCGAGGACAACCTCTTTCACTCCGTTATTGTCGGGCCGACAGGTTCGGGTAAGTCGACCGCCATGCTCAACCTGATTGTGGCCGACCTTCGAGCAGGGCGCGGACTCGTGGTGATCGATCCGAAAGGCGATCTCGTTCAAGACGTTCTCGAACGCATCCCGCAATCGCGTCGAAGAGATGTGGCCGTGCTCGACCCGACAGACTCGGCCCCGGTCGGACTCAACCCACTTCGCGTGCCAGGCACAAGTGCCGAACTGATTGCAGATGGCGTCGTCGCAATCTTCCGCGATCTGTTCCCTGGTGCATTCGGGCCTAGAACCAGCGAGATGGTGAGCGCCTCGACCTTGACGCTGGCCAGCCATCCGGGCGCGACGTTGACGTGGCTTCCACGACTTCTGACCGATGCGCGGTTTCGGTCGACCTTGATCGGTGGCCTCAACGATCCAGACGGGCTTGAGTCATTGTGGGCTGAGTACGGCGCAATGTCAGAGCGGCAGCAAGCTCAGTTTGCTGGTCCCGTCCTCTCCCGGCTGCGCCAGTTTCTGCTGCGCCCGAGTCTCAAGCGGGTATTAGACCAGAGCGAACCGAAGTTCCAGCTTGATGAGGTATTTACCAAACACAAGGTCTTGCTCGTGCCTCTCAACACTGGAATCTTGGGCAACGATGCCGCACGGCTTCTCGGATCGCTGTTGGTCTCGCAACTCTGGCAGCTCACACTTGGCCGCGCGGCACTGCCCAAATTGAGCCGCCCACCTGTGTCCATTTACGTTGACGAGTTGCAGGAGTTTATCCATCTAGGCGGCAATGATCTCTCCGATGCCCTCGCCCGTTCGCGCTCGCTCGGCGTCGTCTGGAATCTCGCACATCAGTTCCGAGATCAACTTCCGACCGACACGAAGAATGCGCTCGACGCAAACGCACTGAACAAGATCGTCTTCGGCCTTGGCGCGAAAGATGCTCGCGAGGTTGCAGCGATGGCACCCGAACTTGTCGCCGAAGACTTCATGACTTTGCCGCAGTACGGCATCTACACCTCCCTCATGAGGAGCGGGCGACACCTTGGCTGGGTGTCTGGTCAGACCTTGCCTCCCCCAGCGACGATGTCAAACACAGTCGAAATCGTCGCTGCAAGCCAGGCCCGCTACGGACGGGACCCAGAACCGGCGACCGATTCAACTGCACCAGTTGCCAATGCTCGGAAACCTGCTGCAGACGAGCCGATCGGTCGGCGCACACGGAGTCAGTCATGACAGATCAGAAGTGTGTATCTGACCGTCCGGTCGGGTATCCGTTCGCATCGTCGAACACCTGCCAGACTCCGGCGTCTTTGGCCCAATATCTGCCGTTTCGGGAGCCGACTACCACCCGATTCCGGGTGGTAGTCCCGGACCAAATGAGGCGACAACCATGACCCCGAATAACCGTCTAGGCACGTACAGCATCGCCATGCTGCAATCGATGGTGACGCCTCGCGACATGGAGATCCTTCGCTTAATCCGCGAGCACAGATTCCTGACAACCAAACAGATTCAGCGGTTGCTGTTTTGGGATCACGCATCTCCCGGCGCAGCAATCCGCGCATGCATTCGCGTGATGACTCGGCTGGAGCTGCGGGCGCTCATCTTCAAACTCAGCAGGCAGATCGGAGGCATCCATGCAGGCTCCGGGTCGTACATCTGGGGCATCGACGACGCAGGCGACCGCCTCCTGCGCGCCGAAAAAACCACCAAGAACACGAAGCGTCAGCGCACCTTCGACCCATCAGCGCTCTTCCTCGCTCACACGCTCGCCGTCGCGGAGACCCGCGTCATGCTTGAGGAAGCCGCGCACCGGAGTGATCTTGAACTCGTCACAGTGACAACCGAACCAACGAACTGGCGCACCTTCGTAGGTCGAGGCGGGACCGCCCAAATACTCAAACCGGACCTTCACGCGGTTACCGCTGTTGGCGAATACGAAGACCACTGGTTCATCGAAATCGACAACGGGACCGAATCGCTCCCGACCGTCATCGGCAAGTGCAAGATCTACCAGCGCTACTTCGAAAGCGGCCGTGAGCAAACAGACGCAGGTGTGTTCCCTAAGGTTGTCTGGCTCATGGTCGAGGCCCGACGCCGGGAGCATCTTATGGCCGCAATCAAGGCGGACAAGCTACTCGACGAACGACTCTTCTGCGCCGTGGCACCAGGCAAGTTCATCGATCTCGTTTCTGGCAGATCGACCCCCGATACGGCTGGAGTGAAGACAATTCCGCAACACCAAACATCTGGACTCCTCCGTGCAACGGAGCTATCTTCAGGAGGCCAATCCGAGGGAGGAGCACATGCCGCCCCAAATCTGGCGACTAGAGGAAGGGAGGCAACGCAATGAATACCGAACCCGAGACGTCACCGCGACCGCATGCAGTGAGCTACTTGAGGGTGTCGACAAAGGAACAAGCTGAACGAGATGGCGACCCGGAGGGCTATTCAATTCCTGCCCAACGCGAGGCGAACCGACGTGTCGCTGCAACGCTCGGCGCAGACATCGTTGAAGAATTTGTCGATCGAGGTGAGTCCGCTCGATCAGCCGATCGGCCCGAACTCCAGAAGATGCTGGAGTTTGTTCGGGAGCAACCGATCGCCTACTGCATCGTCCACAAAGTCGATCGCCTGGCCCGCAACCGCGCCGACGATGTGGCGATCAACCTGGCGCTGCAAAAAGCGCAGGTGCGGCTTGTGTCCGCGACCGAGAACATCGATGAGACACCAAGCGGCATGCTCCTGCACGGCATCATGTCGTCGATCGCGGAGTTCTACTCGCGCAACCTCGCCAACGAAGTCCTCAAAGGAATGCACCAAAAAGCGAAGACCGGTGGCACACCCGGTAAAGCACCAATCGGATATCACAACGCCGGCGTCACCAACGCCGAGGGACGCGAAGTGCGCACCATCGTCGTCGACGAGCAACGTGCCCAACTAATTGCCTGGGCATTCGAGACCTACGCGACCGGCGATTGGACGATCCGTAGTCTCGCGGAAGAGCTTGTCGATCGCGGCCTTATTTCAGCCCCGACACCTGCTCGACCGGGCAAGCCGATTCAGGCGAACCAGCTCCATAAGATCTTCATGAACCCCTACTACAAGGGCGAAGTCCGGTTTCAAGGCGCTGTCTATCCAGGACGCCATCAACCGATCGTCAATGAGGTTGTATGGCAAAAGGTGCAAGACGTCATGGCGTCCCACGTCGCCGGAGAGAAGGTACGCGACCATCACCATTACTTGAAAAGCAGTGTGTTCTGCGGAAACTGCGGCAGCCGACTAATCGTGCACCATGCTGTCAATCGACACGGAACTACCTACGAGTACTTCATCTGCAGCGGCCGTCACGAGAAACGAACTGACTGCTTACAACCCGCAGTCAACATTGCCCTTGTCGAGAGCAAGATTGTCGATCACTATCGGACGATTGCCCTCAGCCCCGAACTGCGTGCAGAGATAGAAATCACCTTAAAGCAGGAGCTTGAAGAGGGGATGGAACAGACCCATCGGCTACAGCACGACCTTCTGCTCGAGCAAGCGCGCCTGCAAGCCCGCAGCAAAAAGTTGCTCGATGGCCACCTTGACGGTGTAGTTCCGGCGGACCTGTACGCCGCAGAACAAAGTGGAATCTCACTCCAGCTTTCGTCTATCTCCGAGCGGCTTTCGACGATGACGATCAAGTTCTCAGAGCTAGAGAGCAACCTCGTCAGCGCGATGGAGCTGCTCCAAAATTGCTACGAGGCTTATCGCAGAGCGCCCGACCATATCCGTAGACGCTTCAACCAGGCGCTCTTCGTCCGGATCCTTGTCGACCAGAATGGCGAGATCCGCACCGAACTCGCGGAGCCATTCGAGATGATCCTGACCACCGAACCGATGGCGACCACAACCGCTGCGGGGCAAAAAGAAGAACCCTCAGCCAAGATTTCCTTGGTCGAGGGTTCTAGAGACGAACATTTGGTGCCCCTGGAGGGATTCGAACCCCCAACCGTTTCCTTAGGACGGAACTGCTCTTCCGTTGAGCTACAGAGGCTGGCTTGGAAAGTCTAGCGGGGACATCCGAGAAGCCGGCGGACAACGATAACTCAGGAGGAAATGCGAAACGCCGGGGAAAAGTGACGGTTTTGGGCGGCGTGTTGCAATTCTTCCGAAGTTAGGGATGGTGCGGGTCGAAGCGTGGGGGTCTCGATACGCTCGTCGCTCGCTATTCGACCACCGCGCTAGGCAGCAGGAGCCAGGAACTCTTCCCACTGGGGAACGTCGCGCTCGATGCCGCGCACCATCCACGAGGTGCCGTGCGGAGCGCGGGGGCGGATGCGCAGCTTCCAGCTCATCTCGGCGAGGGTGCGATCGCCCTTCTTGTTGTTGCAGCGCAGGCAGCAGGCCACCAGGTTCTCCCAGCTGTCCGCCCCGCCTCGCGAGCGCGGCTGCACGTGGTCGATCGTGTTCGCCGAGCCACCGCAGTATGCGCAGCGGTGGTTGTCGCGGCGCAGCACACCGCGGCGCGACACCGGGATTAGCCGACTATTCGGAATGCGCACGTAACGGGTGAGCAGGATCACCGAGGGGCGCGCCCACGAACCGGACGAACCGTACACCGGATGCTCCGCATCCGCCGAGACGATCGTCGCCTTCTGATTCATCACGAGCACGAGCGCTCGCTTGAAGGAGACCACGGCGAGGGGCTCAAAGCCCGCGTTGAGGACTAGCGTGCGCATTCTCATCCAATCGACAGATCCCTGGACGGCTTCCAGGCATTTCGATGCGTCCTGCGGCTCAGCTAGTGAAGAGAAAACTGTCAAACAAAAAAGGCACCGTCACGCAGTGACAGTGCCCGAAGTGCGCGCGCGGACGAATCCGCTCACCTGACAGAAATGCCGGATGTGAAAAAAGCCGCGGTCATCCAAGGCGTGGATGGTGCGGCGATCAGACATCAGCTCTCCCGAAATCACTCTCAGAGTTGCAAGACACCCAGATTAACGCAAAAAAGGGCACGCCTCTTACCAGGGCGCGCCGCGTTACCGTTCGTTAACGCTTCGACGAGCTCAGCGACCAGAATTTAGCCAGCTAATTACGCGTAGCGTCAGATGCCGACGTAGACGTGGATGGCGACCTCGTTGGGCAGCTCGAGCCCCTCGTCGGCACCCTCGACCTGCACAAGCACATAGGAACCGGATGCCGTGAAGCTGGCCCGCGCGCCCGGCACCGCGCCCGCGGCCCTCAACTGCTCCAGCAGTTCGGGCTCATACTGCACCGGCTCGCCCAGACGCGTGATGGTCCCCTGGATCGGGCCCACGGCGCCCAACACGTAGTTGACGATGTTGACCACGCCGTCCGAGAACTTGCCGGTGGGTTTCTGCCCCAGGCCCTCGAGCCCGGGGATCGGGTTGCCGTAGGGCGAGTGCGTCGGATGCTCCAGCATCTCGACGATGCGGCGCTCGACCTGCTCGCTCATCACATGCTCCCAGCGGCATGCCTCCTCGTGCACGAGCGCCCAGTCCAGGCCGATCACGTCGGAGAGCAACCGTTCGGCGAGGCGGTGCTTGCGCATCACGTTCACCGCCTTGCTGTGTCCGGCCTCGGTGAGTGCCAGGTGACGGTCGCCCTCGACCACGACCAGGCCATCCCGCTCCATGCGTCCGACGGTCTGCGAGACCGTGGGCCCTGAATGGCCGAGGCGCTCCGAAATGCGCGCGCGAAGAGGAACGATGTTCTCTTCTTCGAGCTCATAGATGGTGCGCAAGTACATCTCAGTGGTGTCAATGAGATCTGCCATTGAAGCCTCCTCGATGTCACGAATTGTGGGCAATCGCGCCTAGGCAAGCCTAACCTGTCCTCCTATCGCGCCGCGTGGAGGCGCACCCGTCACGACGCCGTGTATGCGCGCTGCCGGGCAGCGGAGTCCGGAACGCTCCGGTTGCGAATCATCCGCGAACCAGTGCAGGGCGGATGACCGAGGCGAACACGCGATATCCAGACGCGTTCAGGTGCAGGCGATCAGCCTCGAACAGGTCACCGCAGCGGACGATGGTCACCGTGCGCAACGCGATTTCTGTATCATGATTCGTGAATCGTTTCACCCGAGGCTATTCACGCTCCTCGACCGCGTCAAGCGAGCGATCACCGACTGCGAGAGTGGGACCGGCCCAGTGACAGAGGTAATAATCCCCGATGGGTTCATCCTGGGGGTCGCCACGAGCGCCTATCAGGTCGAGGGAGCCGCAGACCGCGGAGGCCGCTCACCGTCGATCTGGGACACCTTCAGCCACACCCCCGGCACGGTGCGCGACGACGTTCCGGGTGATCGTGGGTCTGACCACTTCGACCGTCTCGACGAAGATCTCGCGATCATGAGAGATCTCGGGATCGACTCCTACCGGTTCTCCATCAGCTGGTCGCGGCTCATCCCCGACGGTGTCGGCGAGGTGAACGAGGAGGGGGTCGCGTTCTACGACCGACTCATCGATGGCCTGCTCGCATCCGGAATTCAGCCGAATGTCACCCTCTATCACTGGGATCTTCCCCAGGCGCTGCAGGATCGCGGAGGCTGGGCGAACCGCGAGGTCGTCGATTGGTTCGACGAGTATTCCCGGGTGGCATTCGCTCGCTTCGGTGACCGGGTTCGACTCTGGGCCACCCTCAATGAGCCCATCTCCCTCTGGGTCGGCTACGGTCTGGGCGTGTTCGCCCCGGGCATCAAGGATCCGCGCCAGGGCAAACAGGCGATGCACAACGCGATGCTCGCCCACGGCAGGGCTGTGCAGAACTTCAGGGCGGCGGGTTCCCCCGGGCAGATCGGGATCGTCATCGATGTCTGGAAGCGATACCTCGCCGCGGACACCGCAGAGAACAGACAGATCGCCGACCGCGAGGAAGACGAGTCCTTCCACTTCTTCTTCGACGAGCTCTTCGCCGGCGGCCTCAGCGATCGTTCGCTTGCGCAGCTCAGAAGAGATGACACTCTCCCCGACATTCGCGAAGGGGATTCCGACCTGGCGGGACAGCCGATCGACTTTCTCGGTCTCAACGTCTACGCGCGCGTCGTGGTCGACTCGACCGCCGACACCACCGCGCCGGACCTGGTCGAGCAGAAGCCCGGAGGCAACTATCTCTCCAACGGGAGCGAGCTATACCCCGACGTTCTCCTCGACGCGGTTCGGGTCGCTCGCCATGAATACGGGGTGACCGTGCCGATCTACATCACCGAGAACGGCACACCCGTCGAGGGAGAGGCGAACGACGGCGTGGTCGACGATGTCGATCGTGTTCGCTACGTGAGCGAGTTCCTGCGGCGGGCCGTTCGGGCACACGACGAGGGCCTCGGCGTCCAGGGGTATTACCTCTGGTCTCTCCTGGACAACTACGAGTGGGCGGCGGCGTACACGATGCGCTTCGGCATCGTGCGCGTGGACCCCGAGACCTTCGACCGAAGCTACAAGTCCTCAGCGCACTGGTATCGCGCGGTCAACCGCGAGCGACGATTCGAACTCGAGTGATACCCGCCCGATGAAGATTGCGCGGTGAGAACTGGAGCGAGGCTACTTACGCAGCGAGCTCTGACGCACGATGAGCTCCGGTTGGATGACGATGCTGCGCACGGGCAGATCTTCCTTGGACTCCGCCTGGTCCCGCACCAGGTCGACAGCGCTTCTGCCGAAGACCTCGCGGGGCCTGCGCACTGTCGAGAGCGGAACAGCAGCGGACGACGCAAAGTCGATGTCGTCGTAGCCCACGATCGCGATGTCCTCCGGGATGCGGAGGCCGGAGGTCGCCGAGATCGCCTGCATGATTCCGATGGCAAGCGAGTCGTTCGCCGCGAAGACCCCGTCGGGCCAATCCTTCTTCGCCCGGCCGAGCAACTGCTCTCCCGCGGCGCGGCCAGCACGCACGGACCTCTCCACTGTCGGAATCACCTCGAGCCGCACCCCAGGATGCGCGTCAACGGCCGCGCGAGCTCCGCGCAGTCGTTCGGCGATCTGGTGAATCTGAATCTCGCCTCCGACGAACACGATCGAGCGACAGCCCTGTTCGATCAGGTGGCTGACGGCCCTCTCTGCTCCGAGGAAATCATCCACGGATGTCGACGAGAACTGGGATGTATCGCCATAGGCATCGACGAGAACAGTCGGTATTCGTCTCTTGGACAGGAGATCGAGTTCTCGCTTCCTGGTGATTCCAGAGGCAAGGATCACGCCATAGACGCGCTGCTCCGCGAACATCTCGATGTACTGGCCCTCGCGCTCGGGGTTGCCATTGCTGCTCACGATGAAAAGAAAGAGCCCGTTCTTGGCAGCGCGCCGCTCGATGGCGTCTGCCACGTCTCCGAAGAACGGGTTGTTGAGTTCGAGTGCCACGAAGGCGAGTGTGCGGCTCTCGCCCGCACGAAGCTGGCGAGCGGCCTCGTTGCGAACGTACCCCAGATCCTTGATCGCCTTGACGATGCGCTTCTTGGTCTCTGGTGCCACGCGCAGGGGGGTGTTCAGGTATTTCGACACCGTTCCGATCGACACATCGGCTCGAAGCGCCACATCCCTAATGCTGACCAATTGAACGCTCCTGTGACTCGCGCGACCTCTTCGGCACGACGCGCCGGTGTCTTCCTGCGATCATATCGATTACTCCGGCTTTCTCACTGGAATGACTGCAAACTTGGTGAATAAAGTTGTCTAAACCTGTGATACGTTTCACCGCAGACAGCGACGTGCTGACAATGAGGTCGAGTGACGAGGACAGTGCCAGAGATGATTTCACCGGACGCCAATGACGCGCGTGGTCAGGCGGCCACGGCGACCTTCGCTGGTGACCACCTCGACGCCCCGTTCGGGCTCGTCGTGGACGGCCGATCTACGGCACGGGTTCCCGGCGAGCTGCACGTCGTGAGCGCAGCAACGACAACTCCGGTGCTCGGTTGGAAGATCACTCCGGGGTGTGCAGCTCGCGGCGTCTCCGGGTTCGAGGTCGAGCTCAGCGACTCGTTCGGCCAACCGCTGTGGGGCTCCGGAACGATCAATTCGACCGTTACTGAAATCACGGTCGGGCACGAACTCTCACCTCATTCGAGCTACGGCTGGGGAGTGCGCGTGACCGACGGCGACGGGCGATGGTCGCCCTGGGCGCATTCGACCGTGGAGACCGGGCCGTTCGACTATTCGGACTGGCACGCGCAGTGGCTCGCGGTCGACCACCTCGCTCGAATCGTGACTCCGTTCCGCACGACCAACCCCGTCATCAGGGCGCGGCTCTATCTCACCGGCCAGGGCGTCCTGCGCGCCTGGGTCAATGACCGCGACGTCAATCCAGACAGGATGGACCCGACGAGAACAGACTTCGTCCGCGCTCTCTACAGGACATACGACGTCACCGAATTCCTCCAGGATGGTGACAACACGATCGCATTCGCCGCCGGCGTCGGGGAGTGGGATCGCACGGCAGAATCTCCGAGGCTTCTCGCCGAGCTCCTGCTGTGGCATGAGAACGGATCGATAACTCGTGTTGCTCCCGGCCCGCGCTCAGAAGTGCAGAATTGCGAGATCTCCGTCGACGAGCCGTTCTACCTCGAACGCCACGATCCCGACGCTGCCCTGGCTGCCTCCGAGCTGCCCGCAGCCCCCGTCGTGCTGCACCCGGCGGCATCACCGAGCTCTCCCGCGACTCCCCCGCTCAACATTTCGGCAGATCCGACTCCTCCGCTGCACGCCGTCGAACGTTTCGCTCCCACCGAGATCCATCGTTCTGCCGGCTCCCGCGTCTTCGACGTCGGAGTGAATATCGCCGGTCGATCGAAGCTCGTTGTGCAGTCGGAGATCGACCGGGGCACGGTCATCCAGGTGTTGCACGGTGAGCACGTCGGAACGGATGGCCACATCGACACGACGAACCTCACGATGCCCTATGACCACGGTCGAGATCGGCAGCTGGTCGAATACGTCTCCAGAGGCCTCCAGGGCGAGCTCCTCGAGCCCTGGTTCGCTTATTTCGGTTTTCGCTACGTGGAGATCCGCGGGCTCCCCGACGACGCCGTGGTGGAGGTGACCGCATACTCGATGCACACCGACCTTGCCTCGTCGGGAACGGTCGTGACAGACAGCCCCACGATCGATCGACTTCTTGCCACCGCCAGGCGCACCCTGCTGAACAACGTCCACGGCGTGCCGGAAGACTGCCCCACGCGAGAGCAGGCGGCCTGGACGGGCGACACCGCATCCGTCGCAGAATATGAACTCGCGGCGTTCGACAGTGAGACCTTCATCAACAAATGGATCGCGGATTTCGAAACGAGCCAGGGCACGGACGGGCAGCTGCCCGCCGTCACGCCCGACGTGCACGCAAATCGGATGCCGTCCGACCCGGTCTGGGGATCGGCGCTGCACCGGATGCTCCTGGGCCACCTGATGCACTACGGCGACCTCCGACTCGTGCGGCGGGCAATCCCGACGCTGCGCAGGTGGGCAGACTTCCAGCTGTCGTGCGCCGATGATGACGGCGTCATCTCGCGTTCGCCCATCAGCTACGGCCACGACTGGCTGGCACTCGAGCAGACTCCACCGCCGATTCATCACACCGCGGCGGTGATCGACTGCCTGCTGGCGCTCGCCGCTCTCGAAGAGTCGATAGGCGAATCGGATGCCGCGCTGCGCCGCCGAGCGGCCGCCCACGAGTTGCGCGCAGCCGCACGTCGCGCATTCTTCGACCCGACCACGGGAACCTTCGGCAACGGATCGCAGGGGTCGTACGCCACCGCCATCGAAGCCGGGATCCTCACCGGGGCGGACGCCCGTGCAGCCGGAGAACGTCTCGTCGCCCTGATCAGGGCACGGGGAAACCGCGTGTCGAGCGGCTTTGCCACGACGCGCAGCGTGGTCAGGGCGCTCACGGCGCTCGGCCGCTCCCAGGTCGTCTACGACATCCTCCTGCAGCCAGACGAGCCCGGCGTCGGGGCCATGATCAGCTCAGGCCCCGGCACGTTCTGGGAGTGCTGGTGGATCGATCCGACCAACACGGGAACCGGGTCCCTCAACCACGTCGGCCTGGGCGGGCCATTCGCCGCCTGGACCTGGGAGGGTCTCGCCGGCCTCACGCCGACGGCACCGGGATACTCGAGATTCCGGGTCGCACCACAATTCGTCCGTGGCGTGAACCGACTCGAACTCCGCGCAGAAACGGTCCGCGGCGAGGTCATGATCCGATACGCGCGCAGCGAGTCGGGGGTGCGCATCGAGGTGGACGTTCCCCCGGGCAGCGAGGCCACGCTGGTGATCGAGGGACGAGCGGATGCCGTGCTCTCGCCGGGCACGCACCTGGTCGAGTTCGAGATCGACACCCTTCACGCCCCCGAGCCTCCGCTCGAGCGCGTGACCCTCCCCTCCGCTCCGGTCGCCGCGGACGTGGTCGGCTCACGCACTCTCCTTACCGAGTCGAAGCTCGCGCCCGGTCGAGCGGATCCCGCTCTCGAGATGCTCCCGCGGCTCCGATGCATGCCGGCCCCCCACGAACAGCCCGACCATGCCGTGCTCAAGGTCGTCGGCACGGCGCACGGGTCTCAGAACGATGCTCCCACGGTGATCCTCACTCCGCCCGCTCCACTCGCGGCCGACGGAATCACCTTCGTCTACGCCCTCATCGACCAGTGCGTGGAGGTGCCGCAACAGACCGCTGAGCCTCTCCTCATCCTGCATCTGAGTAACGGAGAGACACGGAAGAACGCGTCGACCGGGTGGCCTGCAGGATGGAATCGTGTTGCTGTCGACACCGGGGGTCTCGATGACGGGGTCACGATAACCGCGATCGAGGTGGGGCTGGAATATGGCGACGCGCTCGCGAACAACGCCCTGGCCGTCTACCCGACCGAAAACGACAGTCGCGCCCGGTTCCATCTCAGCGAGGTCGGGTTCAGCACAGTGACGCGGACTTGGTAGGACAAGAAAAATGAATCGATTTATTCACCAAAATCACTTGACGTACCGCCCGCAGACGGAACAAGATAGTGAAACGTTTTATTTGAGTTCCAACTCGAGGATGAGGTGATGACCGTGGTGTTGTCCGTGGAGACCGTGCCCGTCATCGCATCGCCGTCCCCCGAGCCGGAGCCGCACAGCAGCGCGTCACGCAGGCGCGTCTTCCGCTGGTGGATCTACCTGGCCCTGCTTCCGCTGGCGCTCATCGTCGGCTGGTTCTCGTACTACCCTGCACTGTCCGCCATCTTCTGGTCTTTCTTCCACTGGAACCCGGCCTCCGAATCGACTCCCATCGGATTCGGCAACTACGTCACGATGATGAACGACCAGATCTGGTGGACGTCGTTCAGAAACCTCGGCTACATCTTCGTGTTCTCGGTCGTGTCGTGGGCGATCCCGCTGCTCGCCGCTGAACTCCTCATCTCTCTCAAGAGCGCACGCTGGCAGTTCGTCCTCCGCACGCTGCTCATCATCCCGATGGCGTTTCCCGCGGTCGTCACCGCGCTCGTCTGGGGCTTCTTCTACAGCCCCAACGACGGAGTCATCAACCAGACGCTCAAAGCCCTGGGGCTTCAGGCGCTCGCCCAGAACTGGACCGGACAGGAGAGCACGGCGCTGCTCTCCCTGCTCTTCGTCGGCTTCCCCTTCATTGCGGGCCTGCCGTTCCTGATCTTCTACTCGAGCCTGCAGAACATCCCGTCGGAGGTGCTGGAGGCGGCCCAGCTCGACGGCGTCGGCAGGGTCACAAGGTTTTTGCAGATCGACCTGCCGCTCATGGCCAGCCAGGTTCGCCTGCTGGTGTTCCTCGTCATCGTCGGCACCCTGCAATACGGCCTCGTTGCCGAGGTTCTGACGGCAGGCGGTCCAAACGACGCGACCATGGTGCCCATCCTCAGGATGATCAACGTCGCCTTCCAGGGCGGTGACTGGGGTTATTCTGCAGCCCTGTCGACAGCACTGTTCTTCATCACGCTCGCCTTCGGCGCAGTAGTCGTGCTCGTGCGAAAAGGTGACAGCGGCACCGCGGACGGAGGTGCAATGTGAGCGCAACCAGAACCCGGGAGTCGCGACAGCTCAGTTTGAAAGTCGTGCTGATCGTTTTGGCGGCCGTGTCACTCGCCCCCTACCTCTTCATGCTGGTCACCTCGCTCAAGACCAACCAGCAGTTCGCAGACAGCTTCTGGCAGATCTCCTTCCCGCTGCACTTCGAGAACTACGGGGTCGCCTGGATGCAGATCGCACCGTATCTCATCAACACGGTCATCGTCGCGGTGCTGTCCCTCGTGCTCATCCTGGCCATCGCCTCGGTATCCGGCTTTGTGCTCGCACGGTACCGATTCCTGGGCAAGAGCTTCATCTACGGAGCGGTACTCATCCTGATGATGGTGCCGAGCCTCGCGAAGCTCATCCCGCTGTTCATCGTGATGAAGGATCTCGGGCTGCTCAATACCTACGTGGTGCTCGTCATTCCCTACACCGCGGGCGGGCTCGTTCTCGGAACAATCCTGATTCGCAACTTTGTGGAGGGCATCCCGCAGTCGCTGTTCGACGCGGCACGTATCGATGGTGCCAGCGGCGCGCGCATGTATCGCTCGCTCATGCTTCCGCTCTCGCTACCCGTTCTCGGCACGATTGCGCTGCTCATTGTCAGCGAGGTGTGGAACGACTACTTCTGGCCGCTGCTCGTCCTTTCGGACAACAGCCTGCGAACCGTGTCAGTAGGCCTGCAGTTCTTCCAGGGCCAGAACGTGACCGATTATGGGCCCCTCATGGCGGGATACCTGCTCGCCAGCCTGCCCCTGGTCATACTCTTCACCTTCCTGTCGAAGTACTTTCTCGCCGGAGTGCAGGGAGGTCTCCCCGGCGCCCACTAGCCGCACTCGAAGTCGAGTAACGGACGGTCCTTTACGGATCGCGAATGAAACGATATACCGCAGTTCCCGTATCACACCAAGAAAAGAGGAAGCATGCTAATAACAACGAAGACGTTGCGGCAGAAGCGAACTGGCCTGGTGGCAATCGCGACTGTCGCCGTGCTGGGCGTCGCGGCCGCACTTGCCGGCTGTTCGTCGTCAACACCGAGCAAAGCGGATCACGTCACCATCACGCTCTCGGGCCCCAACCAGTTCACGAGTGACACGACCACCTTCGGACCCGCGTGGGACAAGTTGGTCGCGGCCTTCGAGAAGGACAATCCCACGATCACGTTGAAGACCAACGTGCTGCCGCTTGCGTCATGGTCGCAGACCTCTGCCGCCCAGTTGACGGCGGGCACGGCACCTGAGCTGATCTTCAACCAGACCACTCACACGCCCGATCAGGTCGTCTCCCTCAACAGCTATCTGAAGAAGCCAAACCCGTTCTCGTCCTCCGGAAAGTCGTGGATGGAGGACTTCATCCCGCAGTACTTCAAAGACTCAGACAAGCTGATGAACGCGGCTGGCAACTATGAGGCGATTCCGTTCAACCTGGTTGCTGTCGGCATCTACTACAACAAGAGCATTCTCACGAAGGCGCATGTGGATGTCTCGGACCTCAAGACATTCGATGGCTTCACCACCGCGTGCACGGCGATCAAGGATGCAGGCTTCGCGCCGCTCGCTACGGATAGCGGCAACCTACCCGCCGGCTGGGCCGTTGTGGCGCTGAACTCGATGCTGCTGAACCCCGAGGCGGAGGAGATCAACCAGTTCGCCGCAGACGGCAGCGCGGGCAAGGCCGCCGTTGTCACGAAGAAGAGTATCGCCCATGCCTACCTGACCGGCGAGCTCGACGTCACGACCGACCCGGGCTCGGCGGAGCTGCTGAAGATGCTCAAGAAGTTCTACGACAGCTGCGCAACCCCGAACTGGTCGGGGATCAAGTCGCAGGGTGCCTTCACCGGCGGAACGGACTTCCCCGGCGGTAAGGCCGCCATGGCCTGGGGAACAAACTTCGCCACCACCGGACTCGCCGACGCGGGCTTCAAATACGGCACAGTGCCCTTCCCGACCCTCTCGAAGAGCGACTCGAGCCTGGCATCCGGCAAGCCTGCGCAGTTCGGTGTGACCGCCGGCGGAACCGCCTACATGATCCCGGCGTACATCAAGGGAGCTCAGCGCGACGCGGCCATCACCTTCCTGCAGTACGTGTCGAGCCCCAAGGTTCAGTCGTGGCTCGACAAGACCGGCGGCATTCCCGCTGTCACCGGCCTGACGGCCCCTCCCGGGCTCGAAGCCATGAACACGGGTGCCTGGGCCACCGTTCCTCCCCTCGGCCAGAGCGGGCTCTTCCAGGTACCCGCCGCGATCGCCGCAAAGAACAAGTACGAGGGCTACCTCCTCGGCAGCACGTCTCTCAAGGACACGCTGGCACAGATGAACGCCAACGGAATCGCGTGGGCGAAGGAACAGGCGGTCCAGGGCAAGTGGACAGAAGACTGGGCAACGAAGTAAGACGCGCAGGATAGCGTCCTGCACAACGGGGCGGGCCTTCAGCACCGGAAGGCCCGCCCTTTCCAGCAACACCGGCTTCACCGACGAAGAGGATTGCCATGAAGAAAAGGATGATAGGCGCACTCACCGCGGCCACGCTTGCCGCGCTGACGCTCACCGGGATCAGCACGCCCGCCTGGGCAACGAACACCACCTTCTATGTGAACAACCAGGCCGGTTCCAATTGCAGTGATACTGGCCCTGCGTCGCTCGCGCAGCCGTGGTGCACGTTCACCCCGATCAATTCGCACGGCGCATTCGGCCCCGGCGACAAAATTCTTCTCGCGAAGGGCGCCACCTGGAACCAGCAGATGAACCTCTCTGGCTCCGGCACCGCATCGAATGGAATATCTGTCAGCGCGTACGGCAGCGGCGCCAACCCGAAGATCAGCCGAAACGGCTCGGTGGATGACCGGGGCATCAAGCTTGTCAACGGCGACTACTGGAGCTTCAGCCACCTCGAGGTGTCGGACGCGGCCTCGGGCATCCTCGCCTACTACGACACCACCGGCCACAACGGGCTGAGCTTCGACGATGTCTATGTCCACGACATCAACGGCGTCATCTACTACAAGGACAACAACACCGGCAGCGCGCTCGCGAGCGCGACAGCCGACAACATACGCAACTCCTCCGGCATCCAGATCACCGGCAAGCACACGACCTTCTCCGCCTCGGACTACTTCATCCGGGACGTGCGGATGAACTACGTCAGCGGCGATCACAATCTCAACACCATCGGCATCGACATGCTCGGGCCGGGCGAGCAGGTCACCTCCAACGTCGGCGGCAGCGGTGGGGCAGGCGCCGTAATGGTGCGGAACGTCGTGATCGACCACCTGACCAGCCATGACGACAACTGGCAGTGCGACGAGGCACTCCGCCTGTTCACTGTCACGCACGCGGTCGTCATGAACTCGGCGCTCAACAATGAGGCTCCGTGCTGGAACGTCGGCGGCACGACGACCGTGATTCTGGGTCATCTGGAAGACGTGTCGATCGTGAACTCGATGTTCACCAATGTCATGCACACGGGTTCGAACGATGAGAACGCGCTCGACTTCGAGATCTTCAACAACAACGTCAGGGCCCGCAACTCGCTCTTCGCAAACACCGCCGGTTCGGCGATGTCGTTCCTGCGCCTCGGAGGCCGTCCAGGCGACTATTCGACAAACAACGAGTCGTCATCCAACGTGATGATCAACAACGGGGTGGCACAGGGGTTCGGCCCGGTCCTGGTGCTCAACATGGTCGGCGCTTCGTCACCGATCACGGGAACGATCAAGGACAACATCAACGTCAACAGGAAGTTCCTCTACGACCAGGGCAATGGATTCGCGGGCTTCTCGACGACGAACAACCGCACGCTGTCCAACGGATCCGGAGACGTGTACTTCTCCGCGGCGGACTTCAGTGGAGTGCAGGGCCAGAACGGATGGTCGTACCAGTCGTTCGACGGGTCGAGCTACACGAACCTGATCTACAACTCCACCTACAAGAAGTGGACGCCACCCGGGCAATCCGTGCCGGAGATCACCCAGTTCGACCAGCACCCTGGAGCCTCGGCCACGAATTGGGTCGCCAGGGCCTGGACCGCACCGAGCACGGGGACCGTGAGCCTGCGCGGGCGCATCCTCAAGTCCGACAACGTCGGCGGAGGCAACGGAATCCTTGCCAGAATCACCAAGAACGGACAACAGGTCTGGCCCGCGAGCGGCACGCAGACGGTCGCGGCAGGGGACGAGTACACGGGCGTCAGCTACGTGCTCGACAACCTGTCCGTGAACGCCGGAGACACCATCCGCTTCGAGACGAACGAGAACGGCGAATCCTCGTACGACAGGGCGAGCTGGACGCCGAGCGTTTCGTACACCTCCCGCCAGGGCCAGGCGTACAACTGGGGATTCAACAGCGGTCACGAAGCGGGCTGGAATGTCTATGGCGCGACATCAAGTACCGCTGTGGGAACGGATCCGAACGCGCTCAACCTGACCTCGAACGGAAACGATCCCAGGGTCGAGTCGGCATCGAACCAACTGCACCTCAATGCCGCAACCGCATCGACGGTGACCGTGCGGATGAGCAACGCCACCAGCAGCACGGCCGGAAGACTGTACTTCACGACCACGTCCTCCCCCGGCCCAAGCGAGTCGAAGGCCGTGCCCTTCGCCGTGCAGCCGAACAGCGGATACACCACGTACACGATCGATGTGGCGTCGAATCCGCTGTGGACAGGCGAAGTCAATTGGCTGCGGGTCGATCCGATCGACACGACTGGTCAGACGAACATCGACAGCATCGTGGTCTCCGGGACCGGTGACCTCTTCGTGAACCGCCTGCGTGACGGCGGCTTCGAGGACCCCTCGGCCAACTTCTACAGCTACGAACCGGCCAGCGTGTGGCAGTACCTCGGGTCCACCGGAGTGCAGCGCAACCACAGCGCTTTCAGCGGTGCGCAGTCGGCAGCCGACGGGCAGCAGACCGCGTTCATCCAGGGAACGGATTCGGTGAAGCAGGCGCTGAACCTCTCGGCGGGGGCGCACACCGTGACATTCTCGGTCGCCCAGCGCACGAACAACGGCGGCGCCCAGGCGCTCGACTTCTATGTCGATGGCACCAGGATCAACGCCTCCGCGTTCGCCCCGCCGTCCAGCGGTGCATTCCAGAGCTTCACCTCGCCGAGCTTCACAACGACGAACGGATCTCACACACTCGAGTTCAGGGGAACCACCGCGGGAGACAACACGGCGTTCCTCGACAAGGTCACGATCGAATGAGCGAGTGGGGCGGGCGCGTTCCTGTTCCCGCCCCTCGGTATCCTGATGCGAACCGGAGGGCGCAGTACGTGACAGCACAATGGATTTGGAGAAGCGAGGGCGGGCCGTCGCCCGTCAACACCTTCACCTGGTTCCGAACGGTCGTCACACTCGATGAGGTTCCCGCGGACGGTTCGCTGCGATTCGGCGCGGACAGCACGGCCCAGCTGTGGCTGGGCGGGCATCCGCTTCGCCGCAAGGTCACCAGATTCCATGAGCCGCGCCTGCGTACCGAGCAGGTCGACGCTGCGGCGCACCTGACTGTTGGCCCCAACATCGTCACGGTGCTGCACCACAATTGGGGCCCGATCACGACCTTCCAGAGAACGCAGAACGCCCATGCCGGGCTGTATCTCGAAAGTTCCTGGCTGAACAGTGACGAGAGCTGGCGGTGGAAGGCGGCGGAGGAATTCGGGAGCGACGAAGCCCAGTTCCTGGGTCTTGCAGACCAGGCCCCGCGCATCCGCTTTCCGGTTCTCTGGAACGCGAGAACAGCGCGGGACCTTCGCCACGATGTCATTGGTGCGGCCGACGACGACAGCGGATGGGCACGTGTCGCCGTCGTCACCGATGGGCCTTGGCCCCGTGAGCCCGCGGTGGTCGAAACACCCGCACAACGGGAGAGCGACCAGCATCCGATCTCGATCCTTGCCGCGGGTCACGCGGCCCGAACAACCGATCCGGGCGAGCACTCGCCGTCGATGCTCGCCGCATCCCGGCTCAGCCCGGACAGCGGCATGGCACGCGACGCCGACGCGCTCCTCGGCGGCCGGCCGGTCACGGTCACCGGGCGCGCGGGTGAAACTCGCTACATCACCGTTGACTTCGGTCGCCCCATACACGGCTATCCCCTCGTCGAAGCATCGGCAGACATCGACGCGGACATCGACATCGGGTACGGGGAGATCGCGCTCTCCCCCTTCGATGGCCGCGCCCTGGTCGGCGACGACGGGTGGATCGACGTCGATGGCGTCGTCGCGAAAGGCTATGCCGATCGCGTGCTCGCCGCGAGAGAACGCAGACGTTACGAGTTGCCCGACGAGCGAACCGCGCGCTGGATGAGCGTGCACATCACCTTTCCCGCTGACGGGACCGTCGTCATCCACGATCTGGGAATCGTGAAGTCTCAATACCCGATCGAGCCACTCGGTTCCTTTCGGTCCGGACACAAACTGCTCGACCAGATTGTCACGCTGTGCGAAATTCACGCGGAAGTCACGATGTCCGACGCGTTCGTTGACACTCCCGGCCGGGAGGACGGACAGTGGATCGAGGATGCCCGACCGCGCGCCCAGATCGCGGCCAGTTGGTATGGCGACACGCGACTGAGGCGGCTCGCAATCAGGACGCTCGCGGAGGGCCAGGGAGCCGACGGCCAGCTCCACCCATTCTTCCCCAGCAACTTCCCCGCATATCCGGCCCCGTGGGACTGGTCTGTTCAGTGGATCGCGATGCTCTACGACGACTTCGTCTGGCACGGAGACCTCGAATTCCTGGCACGCCACTGGCCGACGACTCAGCGATTGTGGACACGACTTCTCGAGGATGTCGGGGACGACGGTATCTGGCGAACGAGTTCTGTGCTGGGTGATATCCGCAATTCCATCCAACCGACCGAGGGAGCATCGAGCGGCCTCATCACCCCGTGGATCATCGAGAGACTGCGGTGGAGTTCGATCATGGCCGAGGCGCTCCGGGATGCGCAGAACGCGGAGCTCTGGGCGGCCACCGCCGAGCGCATGGGCGAGGCATTCCGTCGATTCCACGTTGTTCGCCATAACGAGTCCGTGGGTGCCATCGTCGCCGATGTCTACGACCCGGCAACGGGCGAGCATCACGGATACGGACAGGCAGGCCAGGTCGCTCCGCTGCTCGATGGGTCGCTCGACGGCCGAGAGGCCGAGGACCTCATCGACTACGTATTTCCCGCACCGGATGCCTCACCACCGAGCGATATCGCGAGATGGAACAATCCCACGACCGCCTACCGCGTCCTGAGCGCACTGAGCGCGCACGGCCACCACGACCGCGCCCTCGCGCACCTGCTCGAGCGGTGTGCGCCGTACCTGCCCGGGCATCCGCGCAATCCCGTTCCTCTGGCGTTGCAGGGACCAGACGGCGGTCCGCTGCCCGAGTACTGGATCTCCCGAGCCGATCTCGCGCTCGCCCCCGGAGAGCCCAACCCGGCCCAGCCGGTCGATGCGACCGGATCGCACGGCTGGGGTTGCGTGCCCCTGCTCTGGCTTCACGAGAGCCTGCTCGGAGTGACGTTCACCGACGGCAGGCGCGGCGAGATCTCCATCAAGCCCGTTTCGGCGGGCCTTCCCTTCGTGCAGGGCACGACGGTCACCCCCACAGGGACGGTCTCGGTCGACTTCGATCCGAGTGTTCCGCGACTCTCGGTCGAGATCCCGGCAGACTGCGTCGCGACACTCGTTCTCCCGTCCGAGTTCGAGGGCATGACCGTGATCGACGCCGATCGACCGGCCCAGCCGATGTCCGAACGGGATGACATCGTGCTCTCCGCGGCCGGCCGCTACACGTTCGCGAGCGCCGACCTCGGCGACCGACCTCGAACAGACAAGAGAACACGATGAGCAACGCCGACGGCACAACCCCCTTCGCCGATGTCATCCGCAGCTTCGAGAGCGGCACGACCGCGCCAGATCCGAGAACGGATGTCGACACAGCGTCGCTGGTGGCGCGTTATCCGGAGCTCGGCAGGGCATCCGTGCGCGACCTCCGCGTGCCGGTCAGCCATGGCGATATCCCCGCCCGCCTCTACCTGCCGGAAGGGACCCCACACGGGTGCCTCGTCTGGGCCCACGGCGGAAGCTTCATCGGCGGCAACCTCGACATGCCGGAGGCCAACTGGGTGTCCCTCGCGCTGGCCGCTCGCGGCTTTGCCATGCTGTCGGTCGAATACACCAAGGCACTCTTCGGCGTTCATTTTCCCGTGCCATCCCTCGACCTCCTCGAGGCGTGGAACTGGGCCGTCGACACCCTCGGCATCGGCGCGGCAACCATGCATCTCGGCGGCGCCAGCGCCGGTGCCAACCTCGCGGCCGGTGTCGGCGTGCGGCTGCGCGACGGTCAGGGCCAGCTGCCTGCGTCGCTCGTGCTGGTGTACCCACAGGTTCACCCGGTGTTCCCCGAGGGATCTGCCGCCGCTCGCGCAGCAGCAGAGACGCTGTCGTCGACCGACCGGTTCCCACAGAGCATGGTGACCGCCATCGCCGCCAACTATCTGGGCTCAGGCCAGGACCCCACCGATCCCTACGCCTACGCGGGCCATGCCGAGCTCACCGGCATGCCGCCGATGTTCATCCTCAATTCCGAGCGCGACGAGCACCGCTACTCCGGGGAGGAGTTCGCGAGACAGGCGCTGGAGGCCGGTGTGGCGATCGCCGTCGGCTATGAGCCGGGAAGTCGCCACGGCCATCTCGACCGCCCGCACACGGTCGAGGCGCAACGGAGCATCGCGCGCATTGCCCACTGGATGGACGGCTTCGAGTCAGACGCGACCCGATGACCCGAGCCCCGCGCATCCGCACTGAGCCGCTCGATCCCGAGCGATTCGCGCACCCGGAGGCCGACGATCGCCCCGGCGTGCGCTGGTGGTGGCAGGGTCGGGTTTCGACCGAGGAGATGAGTCGCCAACTCCGCGCCATCGCCGAAGCGGGTTTCCGCGAGGTGGAGATCGCCTTCAGCCGGGTCTCTGGGGCGACGAGGAGCAGCGCGAGGCACTGGGAGCGGTCCTGCACGAGGCGGAACGTCTCGGCGTGCGGGTGGCGATGACGCTGGGCGCGTCCTGGCCGCTGAAGACACCGAACACGACGACGGGCACAAGTTTCAGCACCCGGGAACTGCAGTACGGGTCGGTGCTGCTCCGCAGCGGCAGCTCTGGGCAGGTGCGCCTTCCCGCCGCCTTCGACGATCTCGATGGCGCGCGCCCGTCGACCCTGGTGCGAGTCACCGCCGCTCGCGTCGTGCAGCAGAACGAGCCGCCTATGATCGTTCCGCTCGACGATCCCTATGCACCGCCTCGCGGGGTCATCACACCATCTGTCGCCTCGACCGTTCTGGAGGCGGAGTCGCTTGTCGATCTGACACCGCAACACGTCGCGTCCGAGATTTTCTGGGAAGCACACGAGTGCGACTGGACGCTCTTCGCCGTCTGGATGCGTGACTGCGAGCAGGGCGTGACGAGTTTTCTGGACGGCCGTGCCGCGCAGGCCGCCACCGAATACCTCGACGAGCATCAGATCGGTGCGGAGAACCTCGAGCTGCTCCGCAAGGTCGGCACCGAACTCTTCGAGGATTCGCTGGGGCTCAACGCAGACTCGGTGTTCTGGACACCCGACATGCTCGAACGCTTCATCGAGCGTCACGGCTACGACGTGACGCCCTACCTGCCCCTGCTCTTCGCGCACGGGATGTGCCGCTTCTGGGTGCCGAACGAGGAGCCGACGCCCGACTTCGAGCTCGATACCGGTGTCGGCGCGCGGGTGCGCCGCGACTACTACCGGCTGCTCACAGACCTCTACATCTCACGACATCTGCTGCCGCTGCAGGAGTGGTCAGCGAGCCATGGCCTCGGCGTCGATCCCCGCGCTCGGAGTGCGGGTGTTCGAATTCGACCTGCTCGCCGTGCCAGAGCCGTTCGTTGCTGTGTGCAAGAATCCCACCACCGAGCTGGCTCTCGAAGGGTGGTGCCTGCGGGTGCTCAGCGAGGAGCCGGATGGCCCACGCACGATCCACCTCGAGGGCGTCGGCCCCGGAGACTGGCGCGAGATCGATGCACTCAAGGGTGTCTCCGGCATCGGACGTTACACCGCCAGGGTTGTGCTGCAGGATGAACGGCTCGCGGATCGCCCTGCCGTCATCGATCTTGGCAGGCTCGCCGGATCCGCGGTCGTGCGCATCGGCGATCGCGCATTCGGCACCGCCTATGTCGACGGCAGCGTCATCGATCTTGGCGACTCCCTCGCGGATGGGATCGAGATCGAGATCGAGATCCGGACCGCGTTGCGCAACGCCGTGACCGAAAGCTGCGTCTCAGATCTTTTCGATCGGAACTCATCCATACCTCAGGGGCTGATCGGCCCGGTGAGGCTGCTGTTGAACTAGCACTGCGGTCAGCTGACGCTCGCCAGCCAGCTCCGCACGGATGCCCCGTGCTGGTCGAGCGTCGGCGGTGCGCCATGATCGCGCCTGGTCGTCTCGGTCTCGCCGTCGCCAGCATCGCCGAAAAAGCGCAGCGGCGGACCGGGAAGCGTGATCGGCCCCAAGACGGAATGTTCCACGTCGATCAGGAGCCCCTGCGACACGACCTGGTCCCAGGCGTACACCTCGTCCAGGGTGCGCACTCGTCCGGCCGGGATGCCCGCGGCCTCGAGCAGGACCAGCAGCTCCTCCGCCGGGTAGGCCGCGAACGCATCCTCAACCACGCGGATCGTCTCTGCGCGATTCTCGACGCGCTGCGCATTGGTCGCGAGCTCGGGCGCGGCGGCATCAAGCCCGAAACGCTCGCAGAAGCGCCGCCAGAGACCGTCGTTGCCCACACTGATCTGCACCGATCCATCGGCGCAGGCGAACAGCCCGTATGGCGCGATCGAGGGGTGGTGGTTGCCCTGCGCCTGCGGCAGCTCACCCGCAACCGTGACTCGCGTTCCCTGGAACGCGTGCACGCCGACGAGGGCAGCCAGCAGTGAGGTGCGCACGACTTCGCCTCGGCCCGTCGACTCGCGGCGGTGCAGTGCGGCAAGCACGCCGTATGCGCCGTAGATTCCAGAGAGCAGGTCCCCGATGGGGACTCCGACCCGCTGCGGATCATCCGGCCCCGAGCCGGTCAGCGACATCAGGCCCGCCTCGCCCTGGGCGATCTGGTCATAGCCCGCACGACCGCCTTCCGGCCCGTCGTGCCCGAATCCGGTGATCGACAGGACGACCAGCCGGGGATTGAGCTCGCACAGCCGCGCGGTCGGAAAACCGAGCCTGTCCATGACGCCGGTGCGGAAGTTCTCCACCAGGACATCCGCACGCTCGATCAGTGCCTGGAGGGTCTCGCGGCCATCGGCGGACTTGAGATCGAGGGCGATGGACTCCTTGTTGCGATTGCAGGAGAGAAAGTATGTTGCCTGCGGGTCGTCCTTCGGCCCGACGAAAGGCGGGCCCCAGCCGCGAGTGTCGTCGCCGGTGCCGGTGGCCTCCACCTTGATGACGCGCGCACCCTGATCGCCGAGCATCATCGCCGCGTGCGGGCCGGCCAGCGCTCGGCTCAGGTCGACGACGACCAATCCGGCAAGAGGTCCTCGGGCGCGATGCGCGTCTTGCATGGTCATTCATGCCTGCTTTCCGCGCTCTCCTGGCTGTGAAACGTTCCATCTCCAGTCTAGTAATAACGTTTCATTTTGAGAGCCGTCCGCTCAAAGATTTCGACCCGACCTACCCCTCTGTATCGCGCCCCTAGAATTGCAGCATGCCTGAGCTGACAATTCCCACTGACCTGCTGCCCGCCGACGGACGATTCGGCTGCGGCCCGTCCAAGGTGCGCCCGGAGCAGCTGGCCCACCTCGCGGGAGCGGGCGCGTCCATCCTCGGCACCTCGCACCGCCAGGCGCCGGTCAAGAACCTGGTCGCGAGTGTGCAGTCCGGCCTCGGTGAGCTGTTCCGCATCCCCGATGGCTACGAGGTCGTGCTCGGCAATGGTGGATCGACCGCGTTCTGGGATGCCGCATCCTTCGGTCTCATCGAGAAGCGCGCGCAGAACCTCGTCTTCGGCGAATTCAGCAGCAAGTTCGCTGCGGCCGCCGGTGCGCCCTGGCTTAAGGCACCATCCGTCATCAAGGCGGATGTCGGCTCACGCAGCGAGGTGCAGCCGGCTGGAGGCATCGACGTCTACGCCTGGCCCCACAACGAGACCTCCACGGGCGTCATGGCGCCGGTCACTCGCGTGCAGGGCGACGACGGAGCGCTCACCGTGATCGACGCCACAAGTGCGGCTGGCGGGATCGACTTCGACTCCTCGCAGGCCGACGTGTACTACTTCGCACCGCAGAAGAACCTGGCATCGGATGGCGGACTCTGGTTCGCGCTCTTCTCCCCCGCCGCCCTCGAGCGGGTGGAGCGTATCGCCGCGACAGACCGCTACATCCCCGAGTTCCTGTCGCTCAAGAACGCGGTGGCAAACTCGCGTCTGAACCAGACGCTCAACACCCCCGCGATCGCGACGCTTCTTCTGCTCGACAACCAGGTGCAGTGGATCAACGGCAACGGCGGACTCGCCTGGGCCGATGCGCGCACGAAGGAATCGTCATCCGCCCTGTACGACTGGGCAGAGTCGGTGGACTACGCGACCCCGTTCGTGACGAACCACGACCACCGCTCGCAGGTGGTCGTGACGATCGACTTCGCCGAGAAGATCGACGCCGCCGCGGTGGCGAAGTCGCTGCGCGCCAACGGAATCGTCGACACGGAGCCGTACCGCAAGCTCGGCCGCAACCAGCTGCGCATCGGCACCTTCGTGGCGATCGACCCCGCGGATGTGCGCCAGCTCATCGCCTCGATCGAGTACGTGGTGGAGCACCTCTAATACGTCCGCCGGTCGAGTAGCGTTGAGGCATGCGCCTGTGGCTGAAGGATTCCGAGCGCCGGCCCGACCCGGCTCCCGCGAAGACGGATGACCGCAAGGCCGTGCTGGTCGGTGCGGTGCTGTGGCTGGCCGCCCTCGTCGCCGTGCTCGTGTTCGCGCGCCCCCTCAGCGAGAGCGGAGCGCAGCGGGCCCTGTGGACCTGCGTCGCGGGCCTCGCGCTCGGTGCCGTCGGCATCCTCTACGCGGTGAGGCGTCACCGCCGAGGCTGACCGGAGCTAGTGCGAGCTCGCCCTGCGGTGAGTCCGTCGCGGCTTGTCTGCGAGAGCTGAAGCGGCATCCGCTTCCGCAGCGGCGTCAGAAGCGTCAGCATCAGAGTCGTCGGCATCATCAGAATCCTCTGCCTCAGCAACATCCTCGGCGTCATCCTCGGCGTCATCGTCAAGCGCATCGTCGATGTCGACGCCGTCGAGGTCTCCGCCGTGAAGCACGTCGTTGTCGAGCTCGTCGTCATCGTCGTCATCGACGTCGACCTCGGGCTCCTCCTCCGACTCTCCGCCGTCGAGGCCCGCGGCATCCTGCGCGGCGCGGTAGTCGGCGAGCCGCTCCACCCACGGCACCCAGTCCGGCGCGAGCAGTGCGCCGTCGCCGGGCAACAGCTCGGTCTCGAGCACCGAGGGGGCGCCCCCGTCGATGTGCGCAACGCTCACGGTCCAGTGCCAGCCCGGATACCCGGCGAGCGTCGTCTCGAAGTGCACGGAGACGACGCCGTCGCCCTCGTCCACCGATCCGGCGTTCGCGCCCACGGCATCCGCGCTCGTGATCTCGAGCAGCGCCGCGCGGCCGAGGTCGAAGTCGGCGTCGGTCGCGCCCGCCGCAGTCTCTGCGTTCGCCACCCTAGGCATCCAGCTGATCTGCGACCTTGCGCAGCATCGCGGCAACAGTTCTGCCGTGGCTGCCCTCGGGATAGCGTCCGCGCTTGAGGTTCGAGCCGACGCCGTCGAGAAGCTTCACGAGGTCTTCGATGATCACGGCCATGTCATCCGCTGGCCTGCGGTTCAGTTTGGAGAGGCTCGGAGGCGTCTCGAGAAGTCGCACCGAAAGCGCCTGCGCACCGCGCTTGCCATCGGCGATGCCGAACTCGAGCTTGGTGCCGGCCTTCACCGAGGTGACCCCGGATGGCAGCGCCGAGGCGTGCAGGAAGACCTCCTGGCCGTCATCAGAACTGATGAAGCCGAAGCCCTTCTCGTCGTCGTAAAATTTGACCTTGCCGGTGGGCATGGCACGTTCCTCTCGGTTGCTTGTACAGCGCACGGGTCTAAACAATAAGGATACGGCCATCGCATGCCCGTATCCTTGAGACTGTGGCACAAGAGACCCCAGCAACCATCCATCGTAGTGAACGCATCATCGCTTATATGATCGTCGCCATCGTCGCACTCTCGATCGCGGCCTTCTTCGCCATGATCATCGGTACCTTCGTTGGAATGACGGGGCCCGATTTCGCCCAGGGCATCTGGCCCGCCATCGCCTACGCACCGCTCATCGGACTTCCGATCGGCTTCATCCTGATCGTCGTTCTGCTCGTTCTCGGAATCCGGCGCCGCGGTCGTGAGGCCGCGAATGCGAACTCGAAGCGATAACGCCGCCAGACGCGGAGACGTCGTGGCCAGGGCGGAGAATGCGAATGACGGCGCATGACAACCGGCCACACGAAGGCGGGCCACATGAGGGCAGGCCAGATGAGTGACGTGCTCGCACTCGCAGGGCGACTGCGCGCCATGGGCGACCGGGAACTCGCGGATGCGGCACGCGCACGCGAGATCTCCGCGACTGGCATCAAGGACTTCTTCGATCTTGCCGAGGCGTTCCTCGGGGAGAGTTCGGTGCAGCAGATGCTCACGAGACTCGAGCGGCAGACGCTGGCGGTGCTCGCCGCTGCCGGAGCGCCACGCGACGACGGAACGGCGCCGAGCATCGCGGATGTCGTGGGCCGCCTCCACGCGCTCCGTGCGACGACAGCAGACGCAGACCTCGTCACGCAGCGGGCGGCCGAAGCCGACACCCTGCTCCTCGCCGAAGTGCACTCCGGCCACATCACGGTGTACGACAGCGTGCGCGCGCGGCTCGAGGCCTGGCCGTCGCTCGGACTCCCGGGCGCGGCCGAGCTGGCATCCGCCCCACAGCCCACGAGCCTCGGCTCTGTGCCGGATATCGACCGTCGCTTTGTCGACCGGCTCGCCGCCGACCGCGCCTTCGCCACCACGACCGCGATCACCGAACTTCTCACCGAGCTCGAACACGAACCGGCGCGAGAACTCGCTCGCGGCGGCGTTGCCCTGCCGGACACCAAGCGACTCGCGAGCGCTATGAGTGTCGAACTCGGCGCCGTCGCGACGCATCTCGCCGTGGCCGAACGCGCCATGCTCGTGACCCTCGACGGCCACAGCTGGATGGCGACCGATGCGGGAAGCTCCTGGCTGCTGCAGCCGTCGAGCAGGCGCTGGGCGCTGCTCACCGCGGCCTGGCTCGACGCGCTGCCCGGCGACATCCGTCACCTGCTGAGCGAGCGCACCCGCTCCCTGTGGGGCTCCGGCTTGCGCGGCTACATCGACTGGCTCTACCCGGCCGGCGGCGACTGGATGGACGAGCGCGTCACCGCGAACACCCGCCACGCAGAACTGCTCGGCATCACCGCGAACAACGCACCCTCCAGCCCCGGGTCGCTCCTGCTCGCGGGCACAACGGAGACCGCAGAGGCCGCCATGGCCGCCCTCCTACCGCCCGAGGTGGAGCAGGTGTACCTGCAGCACGACCTCTCCGTCGTGGCCCCGGGTCCGCTGACCCCGCGAGTGGATGCCCGGCTTCGCTCGCTCGCGGACGTCGAGAACCGCGCGCTGGCGTCCAGCTATCGCGTCTCGGCCTCAAGCCTCAACCGGGCTATGGCCGCGGGAGAGACGGCCGCCTCCCTGCGGGAGTTTCTCGAGAGCATCTCGCTCACCGGCATCCCGCAGCCGCTCGACTACCTCATCACCGAGACCGTCGTGCGCTACGGCCTCGTGCGGGTGGGGGCGGAGGCCGGCCACGGACCGGGGATCCGCAGCTACCTGCGTTCGGACGACGCAAACCTGCTCGCCGCGATCGCCGTGGACCAGACTCTCGCCTCATTCGGTCTCGCACGGGTCTCCGGCACGCGCATCCTCAGCCGGGTGGACTTCGACGTGCTGTTCTGGGCGGTGAGCGAGGCACGCTACCCGGTGGCCGCGGAGGACGCTGACGGCGCGATCATCTCGCTGCGGCGGCGCCACTCCGTGCGAGAGCGAACGGTCGCCGCCGATCCGATCGACACCATGATCGAGCGCCTGCGGCTCGCGGCGGAGCCCGACGATGAGGAGAACGATCAGGCCTGGCTCGTGCGGCAGCTGGAGACGGCCATCCGAACGAAGGCGGCGCTCACGGTGACCATCACGATGCCGAACGGCAGCACCATCGACTACCAACTCGAACCGACGAGCCTCGGCGGCGGCCGACTGCGCGCGCGCGACCGAAAGTCGGCCATCGAGCGCACCCTGCCGCTGTCGAGCATCGCCGCGATCACGCCAGCACCCTGATCGAGAAGCAGAGGGCGTCGAACGCCCGACGAGACAGCACGAAAGGACCACGCGTGACCGAAGGCAGGCCCGGAACCGCAGCCCACCCCGTCGAGCTCGAAACGCTGAAAGCGGCCACCGCGGGAGCACTTGAGCTCGTGGATGTCGACGGCGGCTTCTCGCCCCGCCGCTTGACCCGGAGCGCGCTCGCCGAACGCGCGGATGAGAACATCCGGCTCGTCTCGGGTCTTGCCACCGGCGTGCGTCTGCGATTGACCACGGCGGCGACCGTCATCGAGCTCGACATGTCGATCCGCACTCGCGTGCTCGAGAAGGGCGTGGCCGTCAACACACCGGCAATAGGCGTCGAAGTGTCGGGAGAACTCGTCGAGCGAGTGCAGAACGACACCTTCGCACGGCGCTGGCCGGATGACACGGGCGGCGTCATCGAGAGCGGCACGGCCCGCAGTGTGGTGCGCCTCGCCCCCGGCGGAGATGGCAGCATCGAACGCCCTGTCACCGTCTGGCTGCCCCACGATGCGGAAGTCGTCATCCATTCCGCGCACGCCGACGCCCCGGTGGGCGTCGCCGACGCCGACCCGCGGCCCGTCTGGGTGCATCACGGCAGTTCGATCAGCCACGCGCTTGCGGCCCCTGGCCCGTTCGGCCCGTGGCCGCAGCGAGCCGCACGCGATCTCGACCTCAACCTCACCAACCTCAGTCTCGCCGGGCAGGCCGTGCTCGACCCGTCGGTCGCGCGGGCCATCGCCGCGTGCCCCGCAAGCATCATCACACTCAAACTCGGTATCAACGTCATCAACTGCGATGGCTTGAGCGTGCGCACCTTCACCCCGGCGGTTCATGGCTTCCTCGATCTGATCAGGCAGGTTCAGCCGCACACGCCCATCGTTCTCATCACGGCCTTCGCCTGCCCGATCCACGAGAACACCCCGGGGCCGACCGTTGCCGGGCCGGACGGCAAGGCGATGCCGCTCCCGCGCATCCAGGATGACCGCGACGGACGACTCACCCTCTCGGCAACCCGAGACCTCATCGGCTCGGTGGTGCAGAGCAGGAACGACGATGCGCTCTTCCTGCTCGACGGGCTGACGCTCTTCGGCCAGGCCGATGCACATCTCCTCGCCGACAACCTGCATCCGGATCTCGAAGGCATCGACCTCATCGGTGAGCGCTTCGTGAGAGTCGCGCGAGACCGGCGCTCACCCCTCGGCAAAGCACTCCGCGGGTAGACTCTCAAGGATGACCTCTGCCGCCGAAACCGTGCTCGACGCGCCCGCAGGCGGGCCCCTGATCGTGCAGAGCGACCGCACTGTTCTGCTCGAGGTCGCGCATCCGGCCGCCGAGGATGCCCGCCACGACCTCGCCGTCTTCGCCGAACTCGAGCGCGCGCCCGAGCACATCCACAGCTACCGCATCACCCGCCTCGGGCTCTGGAACGCGCGCGCCGCCGGACACACGGCCGAGGACATGCTCGCGACCCTGGAGAAGTATTCTCGGTTCCCCATTCCGCAGTCGGTGTCGGTGGACATCACCGAGACCGTTGGCCGCTACGGCCGCCTCATCATCGAGCGCGAGGATGACGGCACTCTCGTGCTGCGGTCGACCGACACCGCGGTGCTGGCCGAGATCGTTCGCGCGCGCAAGATCGCCCCGCTGCTGTTCCTGCCAGACGACCAGCGTGGCAAGGGGCCGGCGATCAACCGGTACATCATCCAGCCGTGGGCGCGCGGGCAGGTGAAACAGGAGCTCGTGAAGCTCGGCTGGCCCGCGGAGGACCTGGCCGGCTACACGCCCGGCACACCGCATCCGATCGACCTCATCGAAGGCGACTGGAAGCTGCGGGGGTACCAGCACCAGGCGATCGACAACTTCTTCATCGGCGGATCCGGCGTGGTCGTGCTGCCCTGTGGCGCCGGCAAGACCCTCGTGGGCGCGGGCGCAATGGCTACGGCCAAGACCAACACACTCGTGCTTGTGACCAACACGGTCTCGGCACGGCAATGGCGCACCGAGCTTCTGGCACGCACGAGCCTCACCGAAGACGAGATCGGCGAATACTCCGGGCAGGTCAAGGAGGTCAAGCCGGTCACGATCGCGACCTACCAGATCCTCACGGCGAAGCGGAAGGGCGAGTATGCGCACCTCGCACTCCTCGACGCCATGGACTGGGGGCTCGTGATCTACGACGAGGTTCACCTGCTGCCCGCCCCGGTGTTCAAACTCACGGCGGAGCTGCAGGCCCGCCGCCGCCTCGGCCTCACCGCAACGCTCGTGCGCGAGGATGGCCGCGAGGGCGATGTGTTCAGCCTCATCGGACCGAAGCGATTCGACGCCCCGTGGAAGGAGATCGAGGCGCAGGGCTTCATCTCCCCCGCGTCGTGCTTCGAGGTGCGGATCGACCTGCCCCAGCAGGAGCGGCTGGAATACGCGGCCTCGGCAGACGCCGAGCGGTACCGTCTCGCAGCCACCGCCCCGGCGAAGCTCGACGTCGTGCGGGCGCTCGTGCGCAGGCACGAGGGCGAGCGCATCCTCGTGATCGGGCAGTACCTCGACCAGATCGACGAACTCGCCGACACCCTGAACGCCCCCAAGCTCACCGGATCGACCCCGGTGGATGAACGCGAGCGGCTCTACCAGGAGTTCCGCGACGGCACGACGAAGCTGCTCGTGGTCTCCAAGGTCGCAAACTTCTCGGTGGACCTGCCGGAGGCGACCGTGGCCATCCAGGTCTCCGGATCGTTCGGGTCGCGCCAGGAGGAGGCCCAGCGACTCGGTCGCCTGCTGCGCCCCAAGGAGTCGGGGCTGCCGGCCAACTTCTACACCCTCGTCGCCCGCGACACCGTCGACCAGGACTTCGCCCAGAACCGCCAGCGCTTCCTCGCCGAGCAGGGATACAGCTACACGATCCTCGACGCCGACGCCCTCGACGCCGCGTAGCCCTCACCGAGCGCGTTCGCCCCGGTACCGACTCCACGCGGCGTCGGCCTCGCGCGCGAACCTCAGACGATGCGCCGCCTCGTCAACGATGCGGCAGTCATAGCGCCAGCACCGATGACAAGACGGCGCATCGTTGGATGAATGCGACCGGGTCGGCAGCGGGCATCAGGGGCGAATGTAACGCAGCAGCAGGGTGCCGTCATCGCCGAGCAGCGCGTGGGCTAACGTCATGCCCGTGAGGGCGGCCGGGTGGCCGTCCGTGATGCGGCGCGCGGTGCCGCCCTCGAGCTGCGAGGCGAGGGTGAGGCAGAGCTCGTCGATCGCACCGTCCTGGATCATCGAGCCGAGCAGGTGCGGCCCGCCCTCGCTGTGCATCTGCGGAAGTCCGCGTCCGGCCAGCCGCTCGCGCATGAGTGAGCTGTCGACACGCTCCTCGCCGCAGTCGATCAGCTCCGCGACCTCGGCGAGCGCCGCGCGACGATCCGCCGGTGCCGCAGCGCAGGTGATCACGAGAGGCCGCTGGGGGGCATCCGTGAAGACGTTGCTGGCGGGATCGAGCTTCAGCCGGGCCGAGACGATGGCGAACTGCGGATGCGGTGCCAGCCCGTGCTCCTCGCGCCACCGCATCGCGTCGGCATCGAGTAACGAGCCGCCATATCCCTCGGCGCGCACGGTGCCTGCGCCGACGACGATGACATCCGCGAGCCGCCTCAGGGTGTGGAACACCCGCTGGTCCGCGACGGAGCCGAGCCCGGCAGACAGTCCCTCGTGGGTCGCCGCGCCGTCGAGACTCGCGACGAAGTTAGCCCTCAGCCACGGCACGCTTCGATCGCCGACCGTGTAGAACCCGACGAGCTGCTCGTCGGTGAGCGCCTCCGTCGAGGCGGTCAGCGAGCGGATGCCGTCGGGCTCAGCCACGGGCGACCCGAGAAGGAACGTGACCGGCGACACGACCCTGGTCCGACCATTCCGGCTCCGCGAGATCCCGGTTGTGCAGGGTCCAGGCCGGCTGCCGCCACCCGAGCATCGCCTCGGTCATGTGCACGGCGTCGACGGCAGCGCGCACGTTGTGCATCCGCACGATGCGCGCGCCCTCCATGATGCAGAACACCGCCGCCGCGAGCGAGCCCTCCAGGCGCTGGCCCTGCTCGCGATCGAGGGTCTCGCCGATGAAGTCCTTGTTCGACACGGCGGCGAGCGTGGGGTATCCGAGCGCGACGATCTCACTCAGCCTGCGGGTGATCTCGAGCGAGTGGAATGTGTTCTTGTTGAGGTCGTGCCCCGGGTCCACGATGAGCCGCTCGTGCGGGATGCCCGCGGCCTGGGCCTCGTCGACCTTGGCACGCAGGAAGGCGACCACGTCATCCACCACGTCGTCGTACTCCGGGGCCACGGGCTCCGCGCGCGGCGGCTGCAGGCTGTGGGTGAGCACGAGGGTGGCGTCGGTCGAGGCGACGACGGACGCCATCCGCGGGTCCCACAGACCACTCGTGTCGTTGATCACCCCGGCCCCCGCCGCGATGGAGGCCTCCGCCACCGCGGCACTGAAGGTGTCGACGGAGATCACGACATCCGTCTCGGCAGAGATCGCCGCGACGACGGGCACGACCCGTTCGAGCTCTTCGTCGAGGGAGACGGCCGGGCCCCGCCCAAACGGGACCCCGCCGATGTCTACCCAGTCCGCGCCCTCACGCACGGCGGCGAGCGCGGCACTCACCGCCTTGTCGAGGGCGAAGGTCGACCCCTTGTCGTAGAAGGAGTCCGGCGTGCGATTGATGACGGCCATGACGGCGACCTCGCGGTCGAAATCGAATTCCCTGGCACCGATTCGTCGAATCACGTCGGCATTCCTCCTGGTGTGGCGAGAGCGGGCAGAACTCAGAGCTCCTCGAGCGGCACGGACTCGTCTGCGAGCCGCGCTTCATCGATCTTCGCACCCTCGCGGATGATGCGCTGCACCTGCTCGTTGACATCCCACACGTTCACGTTCATGCCGGCGACGACCTTGCCGTCGGCCACCCAGAACGCGATGAACTCGCGGCTGTCCTTGTTGCCGCGGTAGACGACCTTCGCGTCACGCGTGAGCGGCCCGTAGCCGGAGTACTCCATGCCGAGATCGAACTGGTCGGTGTAGAAGTACGGGATGTCGTCGAAGGCGACCTCCTGGCCGAGCATCGCGCGGGCTGCGGCCGGTCCCTCGTTGAGGGCGTTGGCCCAGTGCTCGCTGCGCAGGCGCTGTCCGATGAGCGGGTGCAACGCGCTCGCCACGTCCCCGGCCGCGTAGATGTCTGGGTCGCTCGTCTTCAGCGACGCATCCGTGAGAATGCCGTTGTCGACATCCAGGCCAGCGTCCTTGGCGAGCTGCACGTTCGGCACTGCACCGATTCCGACGAGCACGAGATCGGCTGGCACGATCTCGCCGCCGTCCAGGGCGACGCCGTTCACGTGCCCGTCAGCGCCGACGATCTTGTCGACGATGAGGGATGTGCGCAGCACGACGCCCTTTTCCTTGTGGTAATCGGCAAACAGGGTTCCTAGCTCGTCGCCGAGCGCGTTTGCGAGCGGAATCGGATCACGCTCGAGGATCGTCACCTCGTTGCCGAGGGTGCGGGCGGTCGCGCCGACCTCCATGCCGATCCAGCCGGAGCCGACCAGCACGAGCTTCTTGCCGCCGGCCTTCAGTTCGGCCTGCAGCGCCTCGGAGTCGTCGAGGGTGCGCAGGTAATGCACACCGGCGAGGTCAGCGCCCTCGATCGGGAGTTGCCGCGGGGACGAGCCCGTGGCAAGCAGCAGCTTGTCGTACGGGAGCTTCTCGCCGGTGGAGAGCGTCACCTCGTGCGCTGCGCGGTCGATGCTCGTCGCGCTCGTGCCGGTCTTCACGTCGATGTGATTCTCGGCGTACCACTCCGAGGGGTGCACGTAGACGGCGTCGAGTCCGTCGGAACCGTTCAGATACCCCTTCGACAGCGGCGGACGAATGTACGGCTCGTGCTTCTCGGAGGCGAGCAGCGTCACACTCCCGTCGAAGCCCTGCTTGCGCAGCTCCTCGGCGGCGGATGCTCCGGCGAGGCCGCCTCCCACGATGACGAAGTTCTGTTCTGTGGACATTCATGCCTCCCGGCGATTGGTGTACTGCTTTCAGTTGTACGCGGTTTGGGTGGTGAGGGATACCCGTGTTGCGAGGCTCACAGCGAGCCCACACGGGCCGGATGCGCGCAGCCGAGCCACCCGCATCCGGACGGTCAGTGCGAGCCGGTGAAGAACCGCTCGCGCAGTGCCGCATCGTCTGCGACCTCGCCGAGGAAGGTCGAGGTGACGGTGATAGCCCCGGCCGACTGCACGCCGCGAAGCGACATGCACATGTGCTCGGCCTCGATCACGACGCCGACGGCCCTCGCGTCGAGGTGCTCCTGCAGGTAGTCCGCGACCTGTTTCGTGAGGCGCTCCTGCACCTGCAGATCGCTCGCGAACATCTCCACGACGCGCGCGAGCTTCGAGATGCCGAGGATGCGCTTGCCGGGGATGTACCCGACGTGGGCCACTCCCCGAAATGGCAGCATGTGATGCTCACAGAGGGAGTGGAACGGGATGTCCCGCACGAGAACGAGGTCTTCGTAGCCTTCGTCGTTGGGGAAGGTCGTCATCACGAACTCGCGTGGCGTCAGCATCTCCGCGAAACTCGCGGCGACGCGGCGAGGGGTGTCGGCGAGATGCACGTCGGTGACGTCCCGGCCGAGCGCGGTCAACAGCTGGGCCACCGCATCCTGGGCCTTCGCGAGGTCAACGCCTGGCGTCTCCTCGACGATCGTCAGGAGCGGGGCATCCGGCGCAGACTCCGTGATGAGTTCTGCCTCCACGAGCTTCGGCTCGGCGCTCACGGTGAGGCTCATTTCGCGTGAGCCGTCGCTGCGGGGCTGAAGGTCAGCCGGAACAGGGCGAGGGCCGCGACGAAGAGTCCGAAGTCACGAAGGGCGACGTCGAAGAAGCTGCCGAGCACGAGGAGGTCAATGATGATCCCGGCGAGCCAGATCGCGACAACGAGCGCGCCCCAGCGCGGCTTCCACAGCACGAGCAGGCCGGCGATGATCTCGACGACGCCGACGATGTACATGAACTGCTGCCCGGTCAACGGCAGGATGTCCGTGACGACGGGCGCGAGATAGTGCGGCCAGTCGGTGAGCAGGTTGAAGAACTTGTCCAGGCCGAACGCGATGGGTGCAATGGTGAACACCGTGCGCAGCAGGATCATTGCCTGCCTGGCCGGAGCCGCCGTGAAAATGGATCCGCTGTGTGGGGCGACGGATGCGTTGTCCGATGCGACGCTGGATGCGGGGGGAGTCATCGTCATTCCTTTCCAAAAGTTGTCTTAGCTGACTTTAGAAGCCGAAAGATTCTTTTGTCAAGATTTACTATTTTAGAGTTACGATGAATGCATGAACGAAGAAACGACCAGGCAGCTCTCCGCGCTCGCGGCGATCAGCGACCCGGCTCGTCGCTCGTTGTTCGACTTCGTCAGCCGCAGCAGCGAGGCCGTGAGCCGCGACCAGGCGGCCATCGCGCTGGAGATGCCGCGCGCGACCGCGGCCTTCCATCTCGACCGCCTCGTCGACGAGGGCGTGCTCGAGGTCGAGTTCAAGCGGCTCAGCGGCAAGACGGGCCCAGGATCCGGACGCCCGAGCAAGCTCTACAGGCTCGCACAGGTCGATCTCGAGGTCTCCATCCCCCAGCGGCACTACGAGCTCGCGGGTGAACTGCTCGCCTCCGCGGTCGAAGAGGCCGACCGCAGCGGGGAGGCCGTGCGAGAGGTGCTCTCGCGGGTCGCAACCGAGACCGGGCGCCGGATCGGCGAAGAGGCCGGCACGCTTCAGCGTGCACTCGAGAACACCGGCTACGAGCCGTGCGAAGACAGCGACGGCGGCATGATTCTCACCAACTGTCCGTTCCACCGACTCGCCACGAGCCACACCGACGTCATCTGCCACGCCAACCTCGGACTCCTCCAGGGAGTTGCGGATGGGGCGCACGACAGCGAGCACGACATCATCTTCGATCCCCAGGCCGGCCACTGCTGCGTGCGCATAGGCCCCGCCGCGTAACCCGCGGATCGCCGTCAGCTGGGGTCAACCTGCGCGCCGCAGCGCCAGCAGGTCGCGGGGAGAGCACCCTCGATGAGCGCGCCGCACTCCGCACACACGTGCTCGAGCCAGCACACCGGATCCCCCTGCGAGGTGAACTCGTGATCGCCGTCGATTTCCATCGTGAACCTCCGCTCGCGGGATCAACCGGGCACGATGCGACCCTGCCACATCAGTGTGCACCCGAAGCAGGAACACGGCAAGAATTTCTCCCAGCGAACATCCAGCTGACACGCAGATACTGACTCCATGAGCGATGGACCCAGAATTCTCATTGTCGATGACGAGCCCAACATCCGTGACCTTCTCACCACGAGCCTGCGCTTCGCGGGGTTCGCGGTGCGTGCCGTCGGGAACGGCGCACAGGCGATCTCTGCCGTGCTCGAGGAGGAGCCCGATCTCATCATTCTCGATGTGATGCTCCCCGACATGAACGGATTCGGCGTGACCAAGCGGCTGCGGGCATCCGGCTACACCGCACCCATCCTGTTCCTCACGGCGAAGGATGACACGGAAGACAAGATCACCGGCCTGACCGTCGGTGGCGATGACTACGTGACCAAGCCGTTCAGCCTCGACGAGATCGTGGCGCGCATCAAGGCCATCCTGCGCCGCACCATGCAGGACGAGGAGGACGCCATCATCCGCGCAGGCGAACTCACCATGGACCAGGACACCCACGAGGTCACGATCGGCTCGGAGCAGATCGAGCTCAGCCCCACCGAGTTCAAGCTGCTGCGCTACCTCATGCTCAACCCCAACCGCGTGCTCTCCAAGGCCCAGATCCTCGATCACGTCTGGGAGTACGACTTCAACGGCGACGCCGGCATCGTCGAGTCGTACATCTCCTACCTTCGCCGCAAGCTCGACCAGTACTCCGAGGAGCCGGTGATCCAGACCAAGCGCGGCTTCGGCTACATGCTCAAGGCAGCGCGGGTCTGACCGCGCCGCGCGCGTGTCAGTGGCTCGCCAGCTTGACGACATAGCCTTAGCCTCGTGCATGAGCGACTGAGCAATTGGTGGGGCGGGGTCTCCCTGCGCACCAAGATCACCGGTGTCACGGTGCTGCTCGTGACGCTCGGGCTGCTCGTCGCCGGCGTCGGCACGATGACGGCCCTGCGCAGCTACCTGCTCGCCCAGGTCGACAGCAACATCAGCAGCGCGGCTCGCGAGGTCACGACCATCACCTCGACCGGGTCGTCCACCTGCGAACAGAACTCCGGGCCGAACAAGTTCTTCTTCGCCGTGCTCGACGCCGACGGCAACTCCGTCTGCACCAATATCAACAGCACGCAGCCGAAGCCCGTGCTCAGGCAGCTGTCTATGAGCTCCGTGCTCGAGGCGCAGGGCAGGCCCGCGACCGTGTGGGACTCCACCCATACGCGCCAGTGGAGGGTCGTCGCCTTCGTCGGCAACGTCGAGGGGTCAGCGACCAACGTCACCGTCGTCGTGGGCGAGAGCCTCGATGCGAGCAACGCCACGATCAGCCAGTTCACGGTGATCTTCCTGGGTTTCGGACTGTCCGTGGTCATTCTCGGGGCCGCCCTCACCCGGCTGCTCGTGACATCCACCTTCGCCCCGCTGCGCGAGGTCGAGGCCACGGCCGCAGCGATCGCGGGCGGAGACTTCAGCCAACGGCTCCCGGGCGCAACACCCAACACCGAGGTCGGTCGGCTCAACCGCTCGCTCAACACCATGCTCGGGCGCATCGACCGCGCCTTCGCCGACCGCGCAAGAACCATCGACCAGATGCGCCGCTTTGTCGGTGACGCGAGCCACGAGCTGCGCACGCCGCTCGTGTCCGTGCGTGGATATGCGGAGTTGTACCGGATGGGCGCACTACAGAAGCCGGAGGACGTCGCCCAGGCGATGGAGCGCATCGAGAAGGAGGCGACGCGGATGGGCGAGCTCGTCAGCGACCTGCTCGAACTGGCCAGGCTCGACGAGGCCAAGCCGCTGCAGCTCGCGCCGGTCGACCTGCTCCCGATCGTGCACGACGCGGCGCTCGACACCATGGCCTCCTCCCCCGATCGCACCGTCACGGTCGTGACGAGCGTCATGGAGTCGGACGACGATGAGGAGGAGCCCGCGCCGCCGGAGCCCGCGCGGGCATCCACTCTCACCGGCCCCATCGCGTTCGCCGGAGCGCAGCTCGCGAGGCTGCGGTCGCGCCGCTCTCGCACCACCGCGGAGCAGCCGGTGCAGACCGCGGAGCAGGCGCGCGAGCAGGTGAAGGAGCAGGCCTTGGTCGTGCTGAGCGTTCCCGCGATCGTGCTCGCGGAGGAGAACAAGATCCGCCAGGTGGTGACCAATCTCATCGGCAACGCGATGCGATTCACTCCGGAGGGCAGCCCGCTTGAGCTCGGCGTGCGGGTGGATCCGCAGCGACAGGTCGCCATGATCGACGTCATCGATCACGGGCCGGGCATCCCCCCGCAGATCCGCGAGAAGATCTTCCAGCGCTTCTGGCGAGCAGACACCTCGCGCACTCGCGAGACCGGCGGCAGCGGGCTGGGGCTCGCCATCGTCTCCGGCATCGTCGCGGCCCACAAGGGCGAGGTGACCGTCATCGAGACTCCCGGCGGCGGCGCGACCTTCCGGGTCAGCCTTCCTCTCCTCCCCCAGTCGTAACCCGCGCCTTCTGTTCACAGGGGGCACAGTAGGCCGCGCGGCGGTCGTGATGCGTGCCTAGTGTTCTGGGCAGCGCCCACGACATCCGGTCGGATGCGGGTGCCCACACCGAGCATCATCGACGAAGGAGCAACCATGACCCGTTACCAGGTGGACAGCGAAGCCGTTCTCGGAGCGACCAGCGCCGTGCGCAGCTCGATGGGCCGCATCCAGGCCGAGGTGGGTGGCATGTGCGGCCAGCTCGTGAACCTGCAGGACTCGTGGTCGGGGCAGGCGGCCAACGCGTTCCAGGCAGTCATCGCCGAGTGGAAGGCCACCCAGCAGAAGGTTGAGGACTCGCTCGACGCGATCAGCCGCGCGCTCGGCCAGGCCGGCCAGCACTATGCAGAGATCGAATCGGCCAACGCCCGCCTCTTCACCCGCTGACCTCGCTGATCCCCAGCCTCACGGGGTCAAAAGCAGAAGCGGGGCGCCTCCGAAGAGACGCCCCGCTGAGCTGTGTCGCGCTTGGACTTAGAAGTCCATGCCACCCGTCGGGTCGCCACCGGCCGGAGCCGACGCCTTCTCGGGCTTGTCGGCCACAACGGCTTCCGTGGTGAGGAACAGGCCCGCGATGGATGCCGCGTTCAGCAGTGCTGAGCGAGTCACCTTCACCGGGTCGTTGATGCCAGCGGCGAGCATGTCGACGTACTCGCCGGTGGCCGCGTTGAGGCCCTGGCCAGCAGGAAGGTTGCGCACCTTGTCGACCACGACGCCGGGCTCGAGGCCCGCGTTGAGGGCGATCTGCTTGAGCGGAGCGTCGATGGCCACGCGCACGATGTTCGCACCCGTCGCCTCGTCATCCACGAGACCCTTGAGTGCCTTGCCGTCGAATGCAATGGCACCCGCCTGAATGAGCGCGACACCACCACCGGCGACGATGCCCTCCTCGACGGCTGCCTTCGCGTTGCGCACCGCGTCCTCGATGCGGTGCTTGCGCTCCTTGAGCTCGACCTCGGTCGCCGCTCCGGCCTTGATGACTGCAACGCCACCGGCCAGCTTGGCCAGGCGCTCCTGCAGCTTCTCGCGGTCGTAGTCGGAGTCGCTGTTCTCGATCTCGGCGCGGATCTGGTTGACGCGACCGGCGATGGCGTCGACCTCACCGACGCCCTCGATGATCGTGGTCTCATCCTTGGTGACGACAACCTTGCGCGCACGGCCCAGCAGGTCGAGCGTGGCGTTCTCGAGCTTGAGACCGACCTCCTCGGAGATGACCTGGCCACCGGTGAGGATGGCGATGTCCTGCAGTTGCGCCTTGCGACGGTCGCCGAAGCCGGGAGCCTTGACGGCAACGGACTTGAAGATGCCACGGATCTTGTTGACGACGAGAGTGGCGAGAGCCTCGCCATCCACGTCCTCAGCGATGATCAGCAGCTGCTTGCCGGACTGGATGACCTTGTCGACGATCGGCAGCAGGTCCTTGATGTTCGAGATCTTCGAGTTGACGATCAGGATGTACGGGTCTTCGAAGACCGCTTCCTGGCGCTCGGCGTCGGTCACGAAGTACGCAGACAGGAAGCCCTTGTCGAAGCGCATTCCCTCGGTGAGCTCGAGCTCGGTGCCGAAGGTGTTCGACTCCTCGACGGTGACGACGCCCTCCTTGCCGACCTTGTCGATCGCCTCGGCGATCAGTGCGCCGATCTCGGTGTCTCCGGCAGAGATGGAGGCGGTGGCCGCGATCTCTTCCTTGGTCTCGATCTCCTTGGCGCCGGCGATGAGTGCCTCGATGACGGCCGCAACGGCCTTCTCGATACCGCGCTTCAGGCTGATCGGGTCAGCACCGGCTGCGACGTTGCGGAGGCCTTCGCGAACGAGGGCCTGGGCGAGAACGACCGAGGTGGTCGTACCGTCGCCTGCGACGTCATCCGTCTTCTTGGCAACCTCTTTGACGAGCTCCGCACCGATCTTCTCGTACGGGTCGTCGAGCTCGATCTCCTTGGCGATCGACACACCGTCGTTCGTGATCGTGGGGGCGCCCCACTTCTTCTCAAGCACGACGTTGCGGCCGCGCGGCCCAAGCGTCACCTTGACTGCATCGGCCAGAATGTTCAGGCCGCGCTCGAGGCCGCGACGGGCCTCTTCGTTGAAAGCAATGATCTTTGCCATGTGTGTTTCTCGTCCCTCCCGGACGTCAGGAAATTGCAACAGCTTTGGCACTCGCTACATAGGAGTGCTAATAGATTCTGGCACTCTCCCCCTGAGAGTGCAAGTAAGCTCGGTGCTCGCTCAGGAAGCCGCGGGGGCGACGATCTGCACATCTCCCGCGGTCGGCACCAACTCGATCCAGGTGTTGCCCGGCGCGAGTCGAATCGTGACGCCCTGGTCGTCGACGAGGTGGATGGGGTCGGTCGCCGAGCCCTTCGTCCAGGTCGCGTGAGACGTGCCTCCGCCGGTCGACACCCAGGCCTCCCCCGAGCCGATCATTTCTGTCCTGGGCACGTTGATGTCGTTCGTCACCGTCACGCGCAGCACGAGCACGTTGGTCGCAGTGAGCTGTGCGCCGGTGGAGTCGACGTCGGGCTTGCCGTTCTGCCCGCGCAGGAACACTGACCGCGAGGAGTCGTAGGTCCAGCTGCCGCGGATGAGGTTCGAGAACGTGTAGGCGACGGCCGCGGTCGGGGCGCCATCCTTCGTCGCCGTCGCCGAGGGCACGTCGAGCGAGTACGCGAACTGCTGGGCCGGAGCCGCGATGTCGGTGTGCTGCGCGAGCAGTTCGCGAGCCTTGACGATCACGTTGTGGGGTGCGGCCTTGTCTTTCGTGCGGTAGAAGGTGGATGCCGTGTCCGGCTGCCCGTGGATCGCGTTGTAGACGGGCGTATTGCGCATGAGGGTGACGAAGCGCTGCTGCCCGCCCGAGTAACAGACGATGCCGCCGAAGGGCGAGATGATGTTCGGATCCATCGGGCGAATCGACCGCACCGGGCCGAGCAGCTCAGGGATGTCAGACTGCCACACGCCGACGTAACGGGTCAGTCCGCCTTCGACCAGCTCCTCGAACAGCAGGTCGGTGTGCTCAAGGCCGACCTGGGGACGGGCATCCGGATGATTGTCGATCTTCGCGGCGATCGACGCGTTCTTCAGTGAACCGACGGCAACGGAGGTGCCGCGCAACGGGGCGAGCGCGGTTGCGGGCGGCGGCGTGTAGTTCGAGCTGTAGCCGGGTGAGGTCGTCGGCGTGGGCCTCGGCGAATCCGGCGCGCAGCCCGAGAGCACGAGCGTGAGCACCGTGACAGCGCTCACGAGCACCCCGAGACCCCCGAGCCCGGACGGGTTCAGTGGTCGGACTCTTCCGGCGCGCGTGTTCCCCATGCGCACAGACTAACGGCGACCGCGCACCAGTTGCTCGCGCGCGGTGGCGTGCCTCAATACCGCGTGAAAGCGGCCCTACTGAGCGAGCCGCACGGCCTCCGCCTGCGGACCCTTGTTGCCCGTGCCGATGTCGAAGACGACCTTCTGGCCCTCTTCGAGCACCTTGTACCCGGTCATGTCGATGGCGGAGTAGTGGACGAAGACGTCTTGCCCCCCGTCCTCGACGGTGATGAAGCCGTAGCCCTTCTCAGCGTTGAACCACTTGACGGTTCCGTTCGCCATGCATTACTCCTGCCGTGTTACCCGTGGGCGGGTGCGCCCGCTGTGGTGCTTCGGCGCAAGACCAGATACTAACGAGATTCAGCGGTGTTGGGGAGGGGTGGCGCCGGTTTAAATACCGTGCAACGTCATTACGACTGCGGCTTGTAATCCGATCCGATGACCACGGTGATGCGGTCGTTGAAGTCAGTGGTCAGGCGAACGGTGCCGACGCCGAGTGTCTGCACGAGAGCGCGGGCGGCAGCCTCATCCGCGGCGTCCTTGTAGTACACCACCGTCTTCTCGACCGTGCTCGAGGAGGCGTTCGCCCTGGTGCCGAGCTCCTGGCTCGCTCCGGTCCAGCCCTTCGTCACGAGGAAGTCACCGACCTTCGTCGCGAGACCCTGCGTTGTCGTTCCGTTGAGCACGGTGATCGGCACGGTCGGATCCAGCTTGGGAGCCGCCGTCGGGGTCGAGGTCGGGGTCGACGAGACCGAGGGGCTCGGACTCTGTGCCTGGAACGGCAACTGGATGCTCCCGCGAACCAGAGCGAGTCCGTACAGCCCTGCGGCCACGAGCACGAGTGTCGCGAGCGCCGCCCAACCGAAGGCGATCCATCCGCGGCCCTTCTTCGCCGGCGCACGGTGCGCGCCGGTGCGGAGCAGATCATCCGGCACGGAATCGAAACGGTCTTTCGGATAGTTGGCCATAGCTCTCTCGGTCGCTCAGTTGTGACGGTCGCGTCGGGTGTCGGGTGAACAGTCTCAGGGGGTGTCGCGGGTGTCTGCGGTGGCACCGATGACACGAGCGGATCGTGCGGAGGTGCGTGCGTCCCGCAATCGCCTCAGTCGCTTCACCAGCATCGGATCGCTCTCGAGCGCGGCCGGGGAATCGAGCAGGGCGTTCAGCACTTGATAGTAGCGGGCCGCCGAGAGTCCGAACTCGGCACGAATGGCTTCTTCTTTCGCGCCGGCGTGCCTCCACCAGTGGCGTTCGAAGGCGAGAATGCGCGCCTGGCGCTCCGTGACGGTCGGAGCATCGCGCCCGGGCGTGGGGCCAGCCGACTCGGCGTGTGCTGCCACCCCGCTCCTTCCGTCTGGTGCGCCGCGCCTCAGTTGCCGGCGACTCACGCACATCCTAGGCCCGCGTTTCTGCAGAAAACCCGTATGCCCGTGGCCGGTCGACAATTCGCTTACGCAGCCGCGCTCCGCTGCAGACTCGGCCTCACAGTCAGGCGAACCAGTCGAGGCCCTGGCCGTGCGGCCCCGTCCAGGCCAGCGGATGCTCGTCCAGCGCGAGCACGAATCTCCCGTCACCGTTCGGCAGGGCTTCGCGCACGCGCGGCAGCACACTCGCGCCCTCGAGTGACAGCCAGTGGACGCCCTCCTCGCGCACCCGCAGCTCGCGCATCGCAGTAATGAAGCGCTCGCGTTTCGCGAACGGCAGGTAGACGAGCACGCCGCTCGTGATGAGGACGAGTGTTGCGCGCTCCGGCGCCTGCGCGGCGAGGCCGGCCAGGGCATCCGTCGCGTCTCCCCGCACCAGAAGCGGTGGATCCCACCTCGCGATCTCGATGGCGGCACGGATGCGTGCGCGCCGGTCGTGTTCCTCCGGCCAGGCGAGGGTTTCGAGCCAACGCCGGTCATCCGAGTCGTGCACGTCGAGCGGCGCCAGGTCGATGCCAGCGCGCCAGACGATCTCGGGCAGCTGCTGTGGCAGGGGGACGCGTCCGTTCGTGGCGCAGCGCAGGAGCACCTCGCTCGGGCCGGCTTCCGGGTCGATGCGCACGTCGTCATAGAGATAGCTGTAGCGATCGGGGTAGAGGCAGAGGCCGCCGCTCGCACCGATCTCGAGAAGGGCCAGCGGGCCCGGGATGGCGGCGAGCGCGGGTACGAGCGAGGCGCAGCGCCCCGGTTCGTTGGTCTGGTTCAGCCGCCTCGCGACCTCGGGCCGCACTCTCGGCCAGTTCGCGAACATCCACTGCCTGAATTCGGCGAAGCCCGCTTCCGGTGCTCCGAGGAGCCGTGCGACCGCGAAAACGAGGCTCGGCTGGCGGGTGGTCTCCGGCAGCTCATCGATGAGTGCGCGCATCCGGTCATCGTCGGCGATGCCGGATGCCCAGTCGACGTAGACGGCTGAGCGCCCCAGTGCCTCCCCCTCCGCGAATCCGCGGTACCACTCCGCCGTGTCTCTCACGCCCGCTGCACTCCAGCTGCCGAGGCGAAAACCTGTGCGCGCGGTAATAGTTCGACTCGCAATCGGCACACGGTGGAACATTCGGGCATGGTCGCGAGTTTAATGGGCTGTACGACTTATTCCTGAGAGGAAGAACCGATGACCAGCACGCCTGGCACCCAGAAGACCAACGACCAGTGGAAGGAAGAGCTCTCCCCCGAGCGGTACGCAGTGTTGCGTGAGGCGGCAACGGAACGCCCGTGGTCCGGAGCGCTGCTCGATGAGAACCGACAGGGTGTCTACACCTGTGCGGGCTGTGGAGCTGAACTCTTCCAGAGCGGAACGAAGTTCGACGCCGGATGCGGATGGCCGAGCTTCTACGAGTCGATCAACCCCGACGCGGTTGAGCTTCTCACCGACACGAGCCTCGGCATGACCCGCACGGAGGCGCGCTGCGCAAACTGCGGCGGACACCTCGGCCACCTCTTCGACGACGCACCGCAGACACCGACCGGTGCGCGTTTCTGCATGAACTCCCTGTCGCTGAACTTCAAAGAAGACTGACGTCCCGTTGGCTGCCCTCGACGCCGTTCGCGGTCGCCGGTCCCGCCCGAAGGTGACGCAGGATGCGCCAACCGAGGCGCAACTGCTGCCACTCATCGAAGCGGCAGCAGGGGCCGCCGACCACGGAGCGCTGCGCCCGTGGCGCCTCATTGCACTTCGCGGCGGAGCCCGCGAGCGACTCGGCGATGCACTCGTCGCCGCGAGCGGGCTCCAGCTCGAGGATGCGAACAGGCTGGCGGCCAAACCGCTGCGGGCCCCGCTGCTGCTCGCGGTCGTGGTGCGACACCAGCCCAGCATCAAGGTGGCGGACTGGGAGCAGGATGCCGCGGCATCCGGTGTTGCGCACTATCTAAGCCTTTTGCTCGACGAGGCCGGCTGGGGCGTGATGTGGCGCACCGGTGGGCAGGTGCGCTCCGAACCCGTGCGGCTCGTTCACGGGCTCGCAGAGAACGAAGAGCTGCTCGGATGGCTGTACATCGGCGGCGTGATCGACGCCGAGGGCGGACCGGCCGCGAAGAACCCTGTGGACCCTCGCGCGTTCTTGAGCACGCTCTAAAACTTCGGCTCGGCCCCAGTACTATGGGTGAGTTGTTCGCCTCCATAGCTCAGTTGGCCAGAGCACCGCTCTTGTAAAGCGGGGGTCGTCGGTTCGAATCCGACTGGGGGCTCCCCTAGAAAACCATCACCCGCCCTTGCAGCGGGGGTCGTCGGTTCGAATCCGACTGGGGGCTCCCCTAGAAAACCATCACCCGCCCTTGCAGCGGGGGTCGTCGGTTCGAATCCGACTGGAGGCTCAAAAAAAGAGCCAACGATTTGGCTCTTTTTTGAGCCCGCAAGGTAGAAACCTGCGGCTCACGGCAATCTCAGACACGCCCAACAATCGCAACCTGCCTGCTCGCCCAAGACCCAAAGATTCGGCTCTTCTGTTTGCCGCAGGCGCTGCCTGTTTGCGACAGCTGCGTATCTCGAAGCAGCGCCCGATAGCTGACACCGAGTCGCATGCATCATGACACCACATTCGCTTGACACGACACCATGATGGTGTCACTATGGTGGCATGGAACTTGGACAGTACGTCAGTGACCTGCAGCGACAGCTGGTGGATGCCGCGGCAAACGGTGCGGAAGACACCCGCGCGGTCGCCGAGCGACTGGCCGCAGGGCTGGACGCCGCGACCCGGTTGGTGCTGCTCGACGCGCTGTCGGCCGCGGTCGGCGAGATCACTAGGGAGCTCGCTCCAGGATCGGTTGACCTGCGGCTGCGCGGCCGCGAGGTCGAATTCGTGGTGACGGAGACGGCCGCCGACCTCGACGAGCAGCCCTCCGCATCCGTCGACCTCGACGACGTCAGCTCCTCGCGCACGACGCTGCGCCTCCCCGACGCGCTCAAGGCTCGGGTCGACGATGCGGCAGCCGCCGACGGCCTCTCGGTCAACACCTGGCTCGTGCGCGCAATCGCGGCCGCGCTTCAACCGAAACAACGCCGATCCGCCCAGCGCACGCTGCGCACGGGCGACAACTTCGCCGGCTGGGCGCGATAGCCCGGCACCGACCAGGGCACCCAGCCCACCACATCCGTATCCCCGCGCACCCGCGGGGATGAACTCACACGTCCACAGAAAGGGATGCTTCGCCATGCCCACTTACGCAACACCCGCCCCGATCGACCTCGCCATCAAGCTGCCGGCCGGCGCAATCGAGGTCATCGCCAGCGACCGCGACGACACGGTCGTGACAGTATCGCCGACACATCCGGCCAAGGCGGTCGATGTCAGAGGCGCGGAGGAGACCACCGTCGAATTCGACGGGCAACGACTGACCATCACTGGCCCGCGACCCCGCCTCAGCTTTGTCGGCCCGTTCGAGTCCGTGGATGTGAAGGTCGAGTTGCCGACCGGATCGCGACTCACCGCCGAGACCTCCTACGGTCTCGTGCGCACGGCCGGGCGCCTCGGTGCCACCCGTGTCAAAAGCTCGATGGTCGATCTCGACAGCACCGGCGATCTCTGGGTGCGGGCCATGAACGGCAACGTGACAGTCGCAAACATCGGTGGCTGGGTCGAGATCACCGCCGACCACGGTCAGATCCGGTTGGGTGCGATCGCGGGCGACGCCGTACTCAAGTCATCGCACGGCACGATCACCATTGGCGAATGCGGCGGCGAGGTCGACGCGAAGCTCTCGTATGGAGACCTCGAAATCACAACGGCACTCGATTCGGTTACCGCGAAGACGGCGTACGGCAGCATCAGCGTGGGCGAGGTATCGAGTGGCTCCGTTCAGGTCGAGAGCGGATACGGGCAGATCACCATCGGCGTGCGCCCAGGCGTGCCCGCCTGGCTCGATCTCTCATCCAAAGAGGGGCGCGTGCGCAATCAACTCGACAGCGACCGCGCCCCGGACCCCACCGAACAGACCGTCGAGGTGCGGGCGCGCACCCAGTACGGCGACATCACCATCCAACGAACGGAATAGACATGACCACCCCAGCAATTGACGTACGCGCACTGCGCAAGTCCTACGGCACCAAGGTCGTGCTCGATGGCATCGACCTCAGCGTCGCCGCCGGCACCGTGACCGCGCTGCTCGGACCGAACGGCGCGGGCAAGACGACGACCGTGCACATCCTCAGCACGCTCCTTCGCCCCGACAGCGGCACTGCACTGGTGAACGGATGCGACGTCGTGCGCGATCAGGACGGCGTGCGCGCCGCCATCGGACTCACCGGCCAGTTCTCCGCCGTGGACGGGCTGCTCACCGGCGAGGAGAACCTGCTGCTGATGGCGAGGCTGCGCCACCTGGGTGCCAAGCGCTCCCGGCAGCGCGCCACAGAACTGATTGAACAGTTCGACCTCGTCGAGGCCGCGCGCAAGCCGCTCGCTACCTACTCCGGCGGCATGAAGCGCCGCCTCGACCTCGCTATGACCCTCGTCACCTCGCCGAGCGTGATCTTTCTCGACGAGCCCACGACCGGCCTCGACCCGCGCAGCCGGCGCGCCATGTGGGACATCGTGCGCGGCCTGGTGGCCGACGGCACGACCGTGCTCCTCACCACCCAGCAGCTCGAGGAAGCAGACGAACTCGCCCACCGCATCGCCGTGCTCGACGGCGGCCGCATCGTCGCCGAGGGCACACCGGACGAGCTCAAGCGGCTCGTACCCGGTGAGCACATCCGGCTCCGATTCGCGGATGCCGCGGCCCTCGAGTCCGCAACCAGACTCCTCGACAACGCCGCCCGGGACGACGCGGCACTCACGCTCACCGTGCCGAGCAACGGCGGGGTCGGCACGCTACGCGGCGTGCTGGACCGCCTCGACAACGCGCACCTCACGGTCGACGACCTCAGCATCCACACTCCGGATCTCGACGACGTGTTCTTCGCCCTCACCGGCAGCACTGGCCAGTCGAGCCGCACCGAAACGAAGGAATCAGCATCATGACCAGCGCTACTCTTCACTCCCAGCCACGAGCGCTCCGCTCGCACGTCGTCACCGACTCGATCACGATGCTGCGCCGCAACCTGCTGCACATGATCCGGTACCCCGGCCTGTCGATGTTCACGATCCTCGGGCCCGTGGTGTTCCTGCTCCTCTCGGTGTTCGTGTTCGGCGGAACCCTCGGCGCGGGGCTGCCGGGCGTGGACCCGGCCGGCGGGCGCGCGGCATACCTCGCGTATGTCGTGCCCGGCATCCTGGTGCTCACGATCGCGGGAAGCGGCGGCGGCATCGCCACAACCGTCGCGATGGACATGACCGAGGGAATCACCGCGCGGTTCCGCACCATGGCGATCTCGCGCGCGGCGGTGCTCGCCGGGCACGTGCTCGGCAACACCATCCAGGCCATCATCGCCGTGGCACTCGTGTTCGGGGTGGGCCTCGCCATCGGCTTTCGCCCGATCACCGGCGCGATCGCGTGGCTCGCGGCCGCGGGCCTGATCGTGCTCGTCGGCTACGCGATCAGCTGGCTGTGCGTGGCCATGGGGATGCAGTCGAAGTCTGTCGAGACGGCGAGCAACCTGCCGCTGCTGCTGGTCATCCTGCCCATGCTCGGAAGCGGCTTCGTGCCCACAGGCTCAATGCCGGACTGGCTGCAGGGCTTCGCCCAGTACCAGCCGTTCACCCCGATCATCGAGACCCTGCGCGGGCTGCTCCTCGGCACTCCGCTCGGCTGGAGTCCGCTGCTGGCGGTCGGATGGTGCGTCGCGATCGCGATCGTCGGCTACGCCTGGTCCATGGTGATCTACGAGCGCAAGTCGGTGCGCTGAGAAGTCACGGCACCGGCGTCGCGGTCGGCAACGGCACGGGAGTGGGCGACGCCGTCGCCTCTTCCGTGAACGCGTTGCCCGCCGCTGTGTTGACGAACAGGGCGAAGTCGTTGGCGTTGTCCAGCTCGCCCGGGTACTTCACGCCATCCACCAGAACGGTGGGGGTGTCGGTGACCTTGTCGACCTTGGAGCCGGGGATCGGCCCGCTCACCGCCCGAGCCGTCGCCGCGTTCACCCAGGTCTTGAACGACTGATCCGTGATGCAATCCGAGATCGACGAGGAATTGCTGACCTTCGCCTTCTTGGTCAGCGCGATGATCTTCTCGTCCGTCAACCCGGGGCTCTGCTCCGGTGGCTGGTTCTGGAACAGGAGAGAGTTGAACGCGAAGAAGCGATTCGGCGAGTAGTTGGCCACGCAGGCCGCAGCGTTGGCCGACCGCGTGGAGTACTTCGTTCCCACGGAGTTGCGGTCGAACATCGCGAGCGGGTGGATCTCGAGGGTAGCCGACCCCGTCTCCAGCCAGGTGGTGAGCTGCTTCTCGTTGGCCGTCTCGAACCGCTTGCAGAGAGGGCACTGGTAGTCGAGATAGACGCGGATCTTGATGACATCGGGATTGCCGGATGCCGTCGAAACCGGTACGTCGCCCGGCTGCAGTGCGCCCGTCGACATGGCCTTGAGCCCCTGACCGATGGTGATGCCGTCACTCGCCATGTTGAGCGGTCCCGGCGTCGGAGGCTTCAGATAGGTGTTGGTGATGATGAGCGCCACCACCGCGATCACGGCAATGATGCCGACGGCGATACCGCCCTGAAGAAGAAAACGCCGACGACGCTCCTTCTTCTTCTGCTCGGCCCGCAGTGCCTGCGCCTTGCGGCGGGCGATCTCGCGCCTGTCACTCTTGCTCAGACGATCGTCGCCCGTATCGCCCTCGGTCATTCACCCTCACTTGAGTTTTCTGCTCGCATACGGCTACCGCGCGAGCACCTATGGATGATAAGCAGCCAGTCTGGGAAATGCCCAAGCGGTAGCTGAACCACCATACTGTCCCCGTCGCGTGCGTGGCGAGACCGATTGCGGCCGCGGACGGCCTCGATTTCGGGCCCACCGTGCTGGATGCCATAATGGGGCCTGCACCACCTCATCCATTCACTACGGATCGTCCGGCACGTACCTGCCGGTGAAGGAGTTCTAGAACTATGGCATCTGTAACCTTTGACAAGGCTTCACGGATCTACCCGGGCTCGACCCGGGCGGCTGTCGACAAGCTCGACCTGCAGGTCGCTGACGGCGAGTTCCTCGTGCTGGTCGGCCCATCGGGCTGTGGCAAGTCGACGTCGCTGCGTATGCTCGCCGGCCTCGAAGAGGTGAACGAGGGCAACATCCTCATCGGCGACCGCAACGTCACCGACGTTCCGCCGAAGGATCGCGACATCGCGATGGTCTTCCAGAACTACGCTCTCTACCCGCACATGACCGTTGCAGAGAACATGGGCTTCGCCCTGAAGATCGCCGGCGTCAACAAGGACGAGCGCGCAAGCCGCGTTCTCGAGGCTGCAAAGCTGCTCGACCTCGAGCCGTACCTGGCCCGCAAGCCGAAGGCGCTCTCCGGCGGCCAGCGTCAGCGCGTCGCCATGGGTCGTGCGATCGTGCGTAGCCCCCAGGTCTTCCTCATGGACGAGCCGCTGTCGAACCTCGACGCCAAGCTCCGTGTGCAGACGCGTACGCAGATCGCGTCGCTCACCCGCCGCCTCGGTGTCACCACCGTCTATGTCACCCACGACCAGACCGAAGCGCTCACCATGGGTGACCGCATCGCCGTGCTGAAGGATGGCGTGCTGCAGCAGGTCGGTACGCCTCGCGAGCTCTACGCACAGCCGGTGAACGTGTTCGTCGCTGGCTTCATCGGTTCTCCTGCCATGAACCTCTTCGATGTCGAGGTCACCGACGGCGGCCTGAAGTTCGGCACCGCCGTCGCGAAGGTCGACCGCGAAACGCTCGCCGGTGCAGACAAGACCGTGACCATCGGTGTCCGCCCCGAGGATGTCCAGGTCTCCACCTCGGGCGAGGGTCTCCCGGTTACCGTGGACATCGTCGAAGAGCTCGGTGCAGACGGCTACCTCTACGGCCACACCGAGATCAACGGCAACCGCGTCGACATCGTCGCGCGCGTCGATGGTCGCGTTCACCCGAACGCCGGCGACCAGGTGCACATCCTCCCGAACGGTGACCACGTGCACGTGTTCAACGCCGAGACGGGTCTGCGCCTCAGCAAGCCGATCCTCGACTGACATCGTTCCCGCCGGGCCTGCCGGAATTGCCACGCCGCGATTCCGACAGGCCCGCTGCCGTTAACGGCGGCACGATCGGCACCAGCAGCATCCGGCTCGACCGGCTGAGACACTAGGCAGGTTCACATGTCAGGTTCACTGAGCATCACCTCGGCGACGGTCGACCCCGCGCTGCTCGACCTTCCCTGGAATCTTCCGCTCGACGCCTGGCCCGACAGCGTCATCGCCGCCCTGCCCAAGGGCATCTCGCGCCACCTCGTGCGCTTCGTGCACCTGAGCGGCTACATCATCGCCATCAAAGAGACCTCTGACCAGATGGCGCACGGCGAGTACGACATGCTGCGCTCCCTGCAGAGGCTCGACGTTCCCTGCGTCGAGCCCGTCGCCGTGATCAGCAACCGCAGCGACGACGAGGGGAAACCGCTCAACTCCGTGCTCGTCACGCGGCACCTCAAGTTCTCGCTCCCCTACCGCGCGCTGTACTCGCAGACGTTGCGGCCCGATACTGCAACTCGGCTCGTCGACGCCCTCGCCGCCCTGCTCGTGCGGCTGCACATCATCGGCTTCTTCTGGGGTGACGTCTCTCTCTCGAACACGCTGTTCCGCCGGGACGCGGGCGCCTTTGCCGCGTACCTCGTGGACGCGGAGACCGGCAAGCTCTACAACGGCCTCTCAAACGGACAGCGCGAGAACGACCTCGAGATCGCGCGGGTCAACATCGCGGGAGAGCTGCTCGATCTCGCGGCCGGTGGTCGCCTCGACGAGGAGACCGATCCGATCGCCGTGAGCGAGGGGATCGTGGCGGCCTACCGCACGCTGTGGACGGAGCTCACCGGATCGGAGTCCTTCGACTCCTCGGAGCGCTGGCGGATCAACGCGCGCGTGAATCGGCTCAACGAGCTCGGCTTCGATATCGACGAGCTGGCGATCAAGACGGACGATGCCGGCACGACCGTGCGCATCCAGCCCAAGGTCGTGGATGCCGGCCACCACCAGCGCAGGCTGCTTCGCCTGACCGGACTCGACGCGCAGGAGAACCAGGCGAGGCGCCTGCTGAACGATCTCGACTCGTACACGGCAACCTTCGATCAGGACGATGTCGACGAGGAAGTCGCGGCGCACGAATGGCTGGCCCGAGTGTTCGAGCCGGTCATCCGGGCGATCCCGCGGGACCTTCGCGGCAAGCTCGAGCCGGCCGAGGTGTTCCACCAGCTTCTCGAGCACCGCTGGTATCTCTCGCAGAACGAAGACAGGGATGTTCCGCTCGCCGAGGCCGTTACCTCCTACATCGACACCGTGCTGCGCAATCGGCGCGACGAGGCCGCGGTGATGGGTCCGCCCACCGAGGCGATCACCCTGCCGATCGCGGTCGTCGACGAAGCGGACTGGCGCGACAGGGTCTGATTCGGCCCCATCCCAAATGAAGGCATTTCGAGCCAATGCCCTCCGCCTTCGCTGCAGCGTCGTGCCCGCCACCGCGAAATGCCTTCATTCGGGATGGGGAGTTCAGGCGAGCAGTTTCTCCAGCCCGCGGCCCGCGACGTGGTCGAAGATGAGGTTCGTCTCGGTGTGAGCGACCGCCGGATGTCCGGCCAGGTTCTCGAGAACGAAGTTGCGTAGTTCAGACGAATCGCGCGCCGCCACGTGCAGCAGGAAGTCGTCGACGCCCGCCATGTGGAACAGCGCGAGCACGCCCGACCAGGTCGGCGCCTCCTGGCGAAAGCGGTCGACCTCCTCGCGGTTGATCGAGACGAGACGGATGGAGATGAGCGCCTGCACGGTCATCCCGAGCGCCGCGATGTCCACCTCGGCATGGTAACCGCGGAGGTAGCCCGCGGCATGGAGTCGCTTGAGGCGCAGCGAGACCGTGGACTCTGCGACGCCCGATGCCGCCGCGAGCGCCGTGCCGGACATCCGCGCGTTTGCCGAGAGCGCCCTCAGCAGTGCGCGATCGACGTTATCCATGGCTGTCTCTCCTCTCGCGCTCCCTGCGATCGGAGCGCTCTCCGGGGAAGTGCATTCGCAGCATCTAGTGCCGCTGGACCCGCTATCGCAGCACCTTCAGCCTATATTGCGGCCATGTGAAGATTCTGTTTGCCTCGATGCATGATCTTGCAGAATTCCCGCATCGAGACCCGCGCCGTTCACGGTGGAATGGGCGGGCTCACCGAGAGCGGCTCCCACGTTCCGACGATCGACCTCTCCACCACGAACCCGCTGCCCCGGGTCGAGCTCGGCGGCGATTCCTACGAGCAGCTCGCGACCGGTGGCCCACTGCTGCCCGGCCAGTCCGCCGTGTACCAGCGCCTCTGGCAGCCGGGCGTCGCGCGCTTCGAGGAGAGTCTCGCCGGCCTGGAGGGTGCGGCATCCGCCGTCGCCTTCGCCACCGGGATGGCCGCGCTGTCTGCCGTGCTGCTCGCGAGTGTGACCGCGGGGCGACCGCACGTCGTCGCGCTGCGACCGCTCTACGGCGGCACGGATCACGTGCTCGAGAGCGGCCTGGTCGGCACGAGCGTGACCTGGGCGGATGTCGCTGGCATCGCCACCGCGATCCGTGCGGATACGGGGCTCGTCGTCATGGAGTCCCCCGCGAACCCCACCCTGGAACTCGTGGACATCGCCGCTGTCGTCGCGGCGGCCGGGGACATCCCGGTGCTCGTCGACAACACCTTCGCGACCCCGATCCTGCAGCGCCCGATCGAGCACGGCGCGACGATCGTGCTGCACAGCGCCACGAAGTACATCGGCGGGCACGGCGACGTGATGGGCGGAGTGATCGCCACGACCGAGGAGTGGGCGACGCGCGTCCGGCACATTCGCGCGCTCACCGGCGGCCTGCTGCATCCGATGGCCGCCTATCTGCTGCACCGCGGGCTACGCACGCTGCCGCTGCGCGTGCGCGCCCAGCAGGCCACGGCGGGCGAGCTCGTCACTCGCGTGCTCGGTCACCCAGCGCTGAAGCGGGTCATGTATCCCGCGCTGCCGGGCTGCGATCCGGATGACCTGCTCGGCACCCAGCTCGAGGGACCCGGGTCCATGCTCGCGTTCGAGCTCGCCGGAGGCTACGACGCCGCGGTGCGATTCATCGAGGCGCTCGAGCTCGTGACCAACGCGGTCTCGCTCGGCGGAGTGGACTCGCTCGCGCAGCATCCGGCGTCCCTCACCCACAAGCCGGTCGCGCCCGCGGCTCGTCCCGGTGGCGGCATAGTGCGGCTCTCGATCGGCCTGGAACACGTCGACGACCTGGCCGCGGACATCCTCGGCGCCCTCGACACTGCCAGCACCTGACCCGCATCGTTCCGCGAGATGCCAGTTGTGGTTGCTATTTCGCGCGAATGACCCCCACAACTGGCATCTCGCGTGCCGGCGGCGGCGGAAGTCTGCATCTGTGCTATGACTAGTAATACAGATTCGCGGATGGGGGCGGCATGGAGATCTTGTTGGATCCGCTTTCCGACACCCCGCTCTACCAGCAGCTGCGGGATCGGATGGTCGAGGCGATCGCCGCGGGGCGCCTGCAGCCGGGCGACCAGCTCGAGTCCGTACGACGACTCGCGGGGGCCTACGGCATCAACGTCGCCACCGTGGGCAAGGGCTACGAACTCCTGCGCCAGGAGGGGCTGATCCTCACCAACCACAAGTCGGGGTCGATCGTCGCGCGCGGGCCTCTCACCGGGCCGGGCACGGCATCCTTCACCGAGTCCTGGACGCCTCGGCTCACCACGCTTCTCGCGGAGGCCGTTGCACAGGGGCTCTCTCGTGCCGACATCTCCTCGAGCGTCAACGCCGTTCTCGACGCCCTCGCCGAGGAATATCTCACGCATCCATCCAGCGGCGCGACGACCACTCCACACGACGAAACGGACACCGCCCCATGACCTGGTTCTCCCTGCTCTTCTCCGCGCTGACCACCACACTCGTCGCGGCAGTATTGTACGCGATGCCGCGAATCACGCCCGCAACGCTCCCGCTCGGAGTCAGCGTGCCCGCGAGCCGCGTAGACGAGCCGGTCATCCGTCTTGCGGTGCGGCGCTTTCGCGCCGCGGTTCTCGTGGCCTTCGTCGTGTGCATTGCCGCCGCCGTCGCGTCCAGCCTGCTGTCTCCCGCGGCGGGCGTGATCGTGCCCGTGCTGCTCTTCGTCGTTCTGGGCTTCGCGTCCTACGCCGTGGCGCGGTCGGGAATCGCGCGGGCCAAACGCGAAGAGAAGTGGTATGAGGGCGTGTCCGTGCGGCTGGCTGCGGATGTCACGGCCGGCTCCCCGAATGCCGCGACGCCGTTCGGCTGGTATGTTGCCGCGCTCATCCTGCTCGCCATCGCCGCGAGCATCGGCGTTGCCGTCTATCCCGGCCTGCCCGATCCGCTCCCGATCCACTGGGGCGGAGACGGCGTTGCCAACGGCTTTGCGGACAAGTCCGTGTGGTCAGCCTTCGGCCCCGTGATGATGGGTGTCGGAATCGTGGTGTTCCTGTTCGCCATCTCATTCCTCACTCGCGTGTCGCCGGCCCGCCGCGTCGCCTCCGACAGCCCGGAGGTCGCTGCCCACCGAACGCGGGTGCAGCAGCGGCTTGCCGGTGGCCTGCTCGGTCAGCTCGCCCTGGTCCTCGCGTTCGAGATGAGCGTGCTCGCCGTCATCTCGTGGTCGTTCCCGATGGTGTCCTGGCTCATGATCGCCAACATCGTCACGCTCATCGCGTTCATGGCACTCGTCATCGTCGTGTACGTCGTGCGGTACCAGCGCGCGATGTCCGTGTCGGTTGCGGCCCCCATCCCGACAGCAAGGCCGGGCTCCCCCGATTCGGTCGCGCATTCCAAGCCGGCCGCCCGACCGGATGCCCCGGACGACGACCACTTCTGGAAGGGCGGCGTCTTCTACGTCAACCGTCACGACCCCGCGCTCATGGTCCCCAAGCGGTTCGGTATCGGCTGGACGATCAACCTCGGCCACCCCGCCGGGATCGTGATCGGAGTGGTGCTGCTCGTGGTGATCGCCGGTGGCATCACCCTGGCCGTCGTTTCGCCGGGCTCTCGGCACTGAAGCTCACCACCATCACGAGGCACCAGTTTCGGTCGCTATCGGTGTGCCCAAGCGGCCAATACTGATACCTCGCGAGCCTGTCAGACCAGGATCGCCACCGGATTCTCGATGAGACCGACGAAGGCCGCAAGCCACTGGGCCGCAAGGGCACCGTCGAGCACGCGGTGATCGGCCGAGAGTGTCACGGTCATCACGGTGCCCACGACGATCTCATCGTCGACGACGACGGGCGCCTTTCGCGCCGCACCGACCGCGAGGATGCCCGCGTGCGGCGGGTTGATGATCGCGGAGAACTCCTGCGTTCCATACATTCCGAGGTTCGAGACCGAGAAGGAGCCTCCCTCGATCTCGTCCTGCTTGAGCTTGCCGGCGCGACCGCGCTCTGCGAGCTCCTTGATGCTCGCGCTCACGCTGCTCAGCGACATCCGCTCCACTCCCCGTACCACGGGAGTGATGAGTCCGCCGTCGATCGCCACGGCAACCGCGATGTCGACGCGCTCGAAGCGACGGGTCGCATCCTCGGTCCAGATCGCGTTGGCCTCCGGCACCGCGCGGAACGCGGCGGCAGCGGCCTTGACCACGAAGTCGTTGACCGAGATCTTGGACGGCGCGGTCTCGTTGATCCGCTGGCGGAACTCCAGCAGGGCATCGACGCGGCAGTCCGCCACGAGGTAGAAGTGCGGAACCGTCGACTTGCTCTCGACCAGCCGCCTGGCAATGGCACGGCGCATCCCGGTGTGGGGCACGTCGGTGTAGGAGCCGTCCGCAGCAGCTGCGGGCGCGGCAGCGGGTGCCGTAGGAGCAGCGGGTGCCGGTGCAGACAGCGACTCGATATCTCGCCTGACGATGCGCCCGCCGGGGCCGCTGCCCGTGACGGTGGAGAGGTCCAGTCCGCGCTCCGCCGCAAGCCTGCGCACGAGCGGACTCATGAACAGGCGTCCGCCGTGCTGGGCGGCCGCGGGTGCGACCGGCGCAGCGGGTGTGGCCGGAGCGGCGGCAGCTGCTTCTGGAGCCGGAACCTGGGCGACTGGCGTAGGCGCAGCGGCAGGGGCGGGCTCGGGCGCTGCCGCCGGAGCGGCCGCACCGATCTCCGGACCGGCCGCGGCGAGCGCCTGCTCTGCGGACTCTCCCTCTGCAGCGAGAACGGCGATCGGGGTTCCCACCGAGACCTGGATGTCCGTCTCGACGAGCAGGCCGGCAATCGTACCCGCGGCCTCGGCCTCATACTCGACGGTGGCCTTCTCGGTCTCGACCTCGGCGATCGGCTGTCCGACCGTGACCGCGTCCCCGACGGAGACGAGCCAGGCCGACAGCGCACCCTCGGTTGCCCCGGTGAGGACTTCCGGCATCCGAACGACGAGTGCCATCAGTTGCCTCCCCAGCCGCGACGAACACGCTCGAGGCCTTCGACGACCTCATCCGTCTTCGCGATGGCAGCACGCTCGAGTACCTTCGAGATGGACGGCGAAGCCTCGCCACCGGTCACCCGCTCGACCGGCTGGTCGAGCCAGTCGAAGTAACGACGCTGGATCTCATCCGACAGCCAGGTGCCGTATGAGGTGCCGCGGGCACCCTGCTCGACGATGATGACGTTGTTCGTCTTCTTGATCGACTCGCCGATGGTGTCCCAGTCGATGGATGCGCGGTCGAGCCAGCGCAGGTCGATGAGCTCCGCGTCGATGCCGGTCTGCTCGATCGCCTCGAGGCTGTGACCGACCATCGACAGGTAGCTGATCACGGTGACCTCGGAGCCCGCGCGCCGGACGGCCGCACGGCCCGGCGGGAGGATGTAGTCCAGGTCCCCCTCAGGCACGCGATCGGCGGTGCCGTAGAGGTCGACGTGCTCGATGACGAGCACGGGATCCTGCAGCGCGAGTGCGGCGTTCATGAGGCCGACGTAGTCCGCGGCGCATGAGGGGGCGACGATGCGCCAGCCGGGCGAGGTCGCGAAGATCCCGGCGGGATCCATGAGGTGCTGCGAGCCGTAGCCAGAGCCCATCGCGACCTTGGTGCGCAGCACGAGCGGCACGGCGTTGTCGCCTCCGAACATGTGGCGAGCCTTGCCGACCTGGTTGAACACCTGGTCCGCGGCCACCCACATGAAGTCCGGGTACATGAACTCGACCACGGGGCGGAAGCGGCCGTCGAGGGCGAGGCCGCCGGCGAGACCCGTGAAGGCGTTCTCGCTGATCGGAGTGCCGAGCACCCGGTCCGGGCCGTACTTCTTGGCGAGTCCCTTGGTGGCGCCGTTGGTGCCACCGCTGAGGCGGTGCACGTCCTCGCCGAGCACGACGATGCGCCCATCTTCGTCCATGCGGCGATCCATGACGCCGGCCACGGCATCCACGAACTTGATGTCGCGCCAGGCGCCCGTGTGCTCCAGCGGATCTGCGACGGTGAGTGCCTCGAGCTCGCTCGCGTCTCCGCGCACGCCGACGTTGGCGAATCCGGGGTCCGGCCACAGGCTCGGGCGGATGCGACGCTTGCCCGCGGCGTCCGGGTCGGCCTCGAGCAGTTCACCCACGGCCGCGGTCATGGCGGCCTGCGCCTGCTCGCGCGCGGAGGCGACGCCCGCCTCGTCGATGAGACCGAGCTTGATCATCTCCCTGGCCACGCGGTCCAGTGGATCGCGGGCGCGCCACGCGGTCTCCTCTGCCTTGTCGCGGTAGCCGAAGGCACTGCCCGGGTATGGCCCGTTCTGGTGGAAGTAGCGGTAGACCTGGGCCTCGACGACGGCGGGGCCGTCGCCTGCGCGCATCCGCTCCTCCGCCTTCTGGGTCGCGAGGTAGACGGCGAGCGGGTCCATGCCATCGACACGCCAGGACGGGATGCCGAAGCCCTGGCCGCGCACGGAGAACCGAGTGTCCGCCGTGATCTCGTCAGACCGGGTGGAGACGGCGTACATGTTGTTCTCGATGAAGAACATGACCGGCAGCTTCCACGTCGCGGCGAGGTTCATGGATTCGAGGACGGAGCCGATCTGGCTCGCCCCGTCCCCGAAGTAGTTGATCGTGACGTTTGTCGTGCCGGAGTGCTTCTGTGCCCAGGCATTGCCCGTGGCCATCGGAGCGCCGCCGCCGACGATCGCGTTCGTTCCGAGGGCGCCGGCCTCGAACCACTGCAGGTGCATCGAGCCGCCGCGGCCGCGGCAGTAGCCCTGTGCGAGACCGAGGATCTCGGCGAGCGTGCGCTGAAGCACCGCCTGGATCTCCGGGGTGACGAGCTTCGCGGGATCGACGGCGCCGCCGGACACGTGAGTGATGGCCTTGGCGAGGAACTGGTGGTGGCCGCGGTGGGAGCCGTTGACGGCATCCTGGGAGCTGAGGCCGATGATCGACCCGACCGCTCCGCCCTCCTGGCCGATGCTGGAGTGTGCCGGTCCGTGCACGAGGCTCTCGCCCGCCAGCTCGAGCACCGTCTCTTCGAACGCTCGAATCAGATGCAGCTCACCGAGCATCGAGGCGAGCAGGAGAGGATCCGCCGCCTTCCAGTCTGCGGCGGTGGTCGACAACTCGACCCAGTCCACTCCTGTGGTCAGTTTTGTCACTTTGGGCATCGTTGCTCTCCTTAAGCTACGGCCAGAGTAACCACGGATTGAATACAATTTCAACCCTTTGATGCGTATTCACTGGCAATCCTCGCGCCAGATGGCTAATAATGAATACAATTACGGTTACACAAGGAGGTGGCACCATGCAGGGAATCCCCGGCCTCAGAGGCGTCGATCATCTGGGCGTGACGGTCCCCGACCTAGACGAGGCCGAGCGGTTCTTCGTCGACGTTCTCGGCGCAATCCCCGTCTACACGCTCGGCGCCAAGCAGTCAGACGACGACTGGATGCTCAGCCACCTGGGCGTGCACCCGCGAACGGTGATCAGCGAGATCCGCTTCTATCGCCTCGGCAACGGCATGAACTTCGAGTTGTTCAAGTACGACGCTGCCGACGGGCAGGCGGACGAGCCGAAGAACAGCGACATCGGCGGTCACCACGTCGCGCTCTATGTCGATGACATGGATGCCGCGATCGAGCACCTGCGCGGCCACAACGTAGAGATCATGGGCGAGCCCACCGCGAGCGCGCAGGCGGCGAAGGGGCAGCGCTGGCTGTACTTCCGCAGCCCCTGGGGAATGCAGTTCGAGCTCGTGAGCTACCCGCAAGGCAAGGCCTACGAGAAGGATGCCGCGGTCAAGCTGTGGCATCCGGCACGGCCCGCGGAGTGAGAGAGTTGTGCCGCGAGAAGGAGTACGTATGACGCACCCCGCGGTATCGGTCGTGGCCACCCACGGAAACTCGAGCGCGCGCATCGCAACGCTGCTGCGCACCGCGATCCTGGGCGGAGAGTATCCGCCCGGCACGCGCATCCGGCAGGACGACGTCGCGCAGCGCTATGGCGCGAGTCGCGTCCCCGTGCGCGAGGCGTTCCGCACCCTAGAGGCGGATGGCCTGGTCACTCTGGTCGCCAACACCGGCGCCTGGGTGTCGAGCCTCAGCCTCGCAGAGTGCGACGAGGTCTACCAGACCAGGGAGCGGGTGGAACCCCTGCTGCTGCGCTACGCCCTCCCCGGGATCGACGAGGCGCACATGGACCATCTCGACGAGCTCGCGCACCGCATGGAGCACACCGACGAGGTCGAGGAGTTCCTGCGGCTCGACCGCGAGTTCCACCTCGGATCGTACGAATCCGCACAGACGACGGTGCTCGGCGACCTGGTGCGGCGCCTGTGGAACACGACACAGCACTACCGGCGAGCATTCACGCTGCTACTCGACGAGCACGCCGCCCGCATGGTACACGACGAGCACCACATGCTCGCCGTCGCGATCCGGGAGCGCGACACCGAGGGCGCGGAGCACATCCTCGCTGGACACATCAGACGAACCAGGTTGGGCCTCGCCCGGCATCCCGAAGTTTTCGACACCACGCCGTGAAAGACGAAAGGTAACACCATGGCCATCGCGACCATCAACCCCACAACGGGCGAAACCGAGCGGACCTTCGAGCCGCACGACGCGCAGGAGATCGAGCGGCGCATTGCGCTCGCGGACGCCGCCACGAAAGCCATGCGGACGACGACGTTCGCCGAGCGCGCGGTCTGGATGAACGCCGCAGCCGACCTGCTCGAGTCCGAGGCGGACGAGATCGCCCGCATCATGACGATCGAGATGGGCAAGCCGCTCGCGCAGGCGAAGGCCGAGGCGCTCAAGTGCGTCAAGGGCATGCGCTTCTACGCGAAGCACGCCGAGGAGTTCCTCGCCGAGCACGCGCTCGTCGATCCCGCGAGCGTTGGCGCGTCACGCGCCTGGACCCGCTACGAGCCGCTCGGCGTCGTGCTCGCGGTGATGCCGTGGAACTATCCGCTCTGGCAGGTCATCCGCTTCGCAGCCCCGGCCCTCATGGCAGGCAACTCCGGTGTTCTCAAGCACGCCTCCAACGTGCCCCAGTCCGCCCTCTACCTCGACACGCTGTTCGAGCGCGGTGGTTTTCCCGCCGGCTCATTCGCGACCCTCCTGATCGGCTCGAAGGAGGTCGAGGCTGTGCTGCACGACCCGCGCGTCAAGGCCGTGACCCTCACCGGCTCGGAGCCCGCCGGACGGGCGGTCGCGTCGACCGCCGCGGGCCAGATCAAGAAGGCCGTGCTCGAACTCGGCGGATCGGACCCGTTCATCGTGATGCCGAGCGCTGACCTCGACAAGGCCGTCGAGACCGCGGTGACCGCTCGCGTGCAGAACAACGGCCAGTCCTGCATCGCGGGCAAGCGCTTCATCGTGCACTCCGATGTCTACGACCGTTTCGCGGCGATGTTCGCTGAAAAGCTCTCCGGGCTCGTCGTCGGTGACCCGATGGATGCCGCCACCCAGGTCGGTCCGCTGGCCACGGAGGCGGGACGCGATGAGCTGGCAGAGCTCGTGGACGACGCCGTCGCCCGCGGCGCGACCGTGCTCACCGGCGGACACGCGCCCGATCGCGCGGGCTGGTTCTACGAGCCGACCGTCATCGCCGACCTGCACGGCGACATGCGACTCGTGCTCGAGGAGGCATTCGGGCCGGTGGCGTCGCTCTACCGCGTCGAGAGCCGGGAGGAGGCCGTCGAGATCGCCAACCAGACCACCTTCGGCCTCAGCTCTGCTGTATGGACGACGGATGCCGGCGACGAGGACTACTTCGTAGGCGCCCTCGACGCGGGGGCCGTCTTCCTCAACGGCATGACGATCTCCTACCCCGAACTGCCGTTCGGGGGCATCAAGCACTCCGGCTACGGTCGCGAACTGGCCGCGGACGGCATCCGAGAGTTCTGCAACCTCAAGACGGTCTGGAAGGGCTGACCGAAGCCGCAGTCCGACGGACGCCCACGTGCACAACGACGCGCCGCACTCACCACCTTGGCGACGAGAAATACCTAGTGGGGAAACCCGGGTGTTGTCGTATTACAGCCATGCACGAACCACAGTCCCTGGAACTCAGCAGAGCCGACGTTCCTCAATACATGGGAGATGCTCGAGTCGAAACCCAGAGACTCTCCCTGGTTCAGGATAAATACCTCGGCCCCTATTGTGAGTTCCAGAGTGCCTTGCAACACGTACCCATACTCGAAACCGTTGTGACTCACCAGACCTCCGCCTGCCGTCGAGGTTGCTCCCGGTTCGTAGGTAATCTTCATGAAGTTGACAGCTCGTTCGGGAGTCGCCGCAAGTCGCTCCCAGTCGACACCGTCGGCCATGACGAGGTGAGGTCGGTGGGACGGGTGAACGACGGACACGCGGTTCGCATATTCGGAAGGGTGCCAGGCGTTTGTCGGGTTCTTGTCGCCATCGGGGCCCCATCCCTCGACAATCGGAGTCTGGTCAATTTCGCGACTTCCTTGGTCAAAAAATTCGTCAATCGACACGTTGAGTGTCTGAGCGAACATGTAGAGCGTCGCAACCGACGGCTGCGACTTGCCGTTCTCAATCTGCGAGATGAAGGATGGCGAAAGTTCGGCCTGCCTGGCCAACTCGCGCAGGCTCAAGCCCGCCCTTAACCGGGCACCCTTCAAATGGGATCCCAAGTTATCCATCTGCACTTCAGTCACTCGTATCACAGCCTGTTCGAAGAGGGATTTCTCCAAATAACATGAGCTATCTCGTTGTAGCCCCACTGCACACTCTTAGCAATATAAAAGGGATTTCACCAATCACACCCATCGCCCCGCGCCGCTTTGCGGCTCGAATCACTCTAGTTTTCCCGTACACGGCTACATACTATGTTAATCAGCAGAGAACACATTATAGTTTAACGGAGAACACAATCGCTTCTCTGTTGCGTGAAGAAGAACATACGAAGGAGTATGAACCGTGGCGATCCAAGGCGTCCATCACACGGGTATCACTGTGAAAGATCTCGATCAATCGATCTATTTTTACCACGACATCCTCGGGTTTCCATTCGATCGAGAACCCAGTCCTTGGTTCGCCGGCCCCGATCTCGCCGCCGGCGTTGGGGTGCCAGGTGCCTCACTTCGTCAGGTTTGCCTGCGAGTGGGTGAGGACATCCTCGAGCTGCTCGAATATGGCAATCCGCCTGAGCTCAACGACACCCCACCGGTGCAAAATCAGCTAGGCGCCATGCATGTCGGGTTCCGTGTCGACGACGTCGCCGCCACCAAAAGCGAACTCGAGGGGAAAGGCGTCAAATTCCTTTCCGACATCAACATCGTCGACGAAGGCGTGCTGGCAGGCTGGCGTTGGGTGTACTTGAAGGACCCTGATGGAATCACACTGGAATTCGTGGAGGAAGCGTACAGTGAGGCCGATAAACGCCCTGCCGCCATTGCTGTCTATCTCGCCTCGCGACCGCCACAGGTTCCGCTCGCCTAGTGGCGCATCCGTTCCACCATCTATCATCTCGAAGGAGTAACACTATGCCAGCTCGCGGACGTCGCGCGCTCGTTGTCGGTTCCACAGGAATCGTTGGGCAGTCACTATCCGGCATGCTGGCGAGGGAGGGCTGGACAACGTTCGGACTGTCTCGCAGTGGATCAGTGCGACCGGAAGGGGTTACCTCAATCCAGGCTGACCTTCTCGATCCGCCCGAGCTCGCCAAAGCCCTCACCGACGTGAGGCCGGACTTCGTTGCTATAACCGCGTGGATGCGAATGGAAACCGAGGCGGAAAACATTCGGGTTAACAGCGCCACCGTGCGCAACCTCCTCGCGGCGCTGGAGCCAGCGCACTCGATCTCGCACGTCGCGCTCATGACGGGTCTGAAGCATTACCTCGGCCCGTTCGAGGCCTATGGCAAGGCGGTGATGGCGGAAACCCCGTTCCATGAATCTGAGCCACGACTTGACTACCCAAACTTTTACTACGCCCAGGAGGACGAAATGTTCGCCTCCGCGGCAAGAAACGGCTTCAGCTGGAGCTCACACCGCTCGCACACAATAGTCGGGTTTGCTGTGGGAAATGCGATGAACATGGCGCTTACTCTGGCGGTGTATGCCACCATCTGCAAGGAACTCGGGAAGCCGTTCATTTTCCCGGGATCAGAGATGCAATGGAACGGCCTGACTGACGTCACGGATGCGGATCTGATGTCTGAGCAGATGATCTGGGCTGCCACGGACGCGAACGCGCGAAACGAATCGTTCAACACTGCAAACGGTGATGTATTTCGCTGGCGCTGGCTTTGGCCTCAACTAGCCGAATTCTTCGGCGTGGAATGGGAAGGCTTCGTCGACCAACCGCGGACGCTGGAGGTTCAGATGGAAGGCATGGAGTCGGTCTGGACCAGTATTGCCGAGAAGTACTCCCTGGTCGAAAAGGACGTCGCGCGCCTCGCCTCTTGGTGGCACAGCGACGCGGATCTCGGTCGCACGATAGAGGTACTCACGGACATGACGAAGAGTCGCGAAGCTGGCTTCCTGGGCTTCCGATCAACCCCTGCCAGCTTTTTTGAAAAATTCGAACGCTATCGGGCAGCCAGGATTCTCCCGTAGCGCCTTTACGCTCGCAAAGGTGTTGCGAAGACGAAGCCTCCGTCACTTTCTGAGGGCGGAGGCTTCGTCGTCCGTGGACGACTACTGGCGAAGCGTCGCTGTCAACTCGATGTGGGCTTTAATGGTCGACCGACCATTGTGCGCAGCATCCAGTGCCTCAAGCGCATGGTCGACATCGAAGTGCTGGGTCACAAGCGGGGTCATATCGATGCCGCTGTTTGCAAGAAATCGTAGAGTGTCGGGCCACACGCCCGGAGAGCCAATAGAGCCGGTGATTTTAAGCTCCTTGGACTGGATAAGGCCAAGCTTTGCCGACGCATCGTCACCTACGTTGATTCCTACGTAGGCGACTCTGCCCTTGAAAGCCACGAGCTCCAGTGCGCGTGCCATCACCGATGGTCTCCCCGAAACCTCCACCACGACGTCCGCTCCGCGCCCGTGAGTGATGCGTTGGAGCAACTCGTCAATTTCATCCGGATGCACCGCGTACTTGGCGCCAAGTTGCCGAGAAATTTCGCGGCGAGATTCACTTGGTTCGACGACCACGGTAGCCGCGCCCATCGCAGCTGCGGCAGCCGTCACCGCCAGACCCACAGGTCCGGCACCAAGCACAACGAGAGTATCGCTTGCGTTGACGTTTCCGACGCGCGCGAGTGCGTAATATGCAACGCTAAATGGCTCGACCAGCGCGCCCATGGTGTACGACAAGTTGTCGGGGAGCTTGTGCAACCATGTCGGCTTAGCGACGAAGAAGTCCGCTGCTGCTCCACTGATCGAAAAACCGAAGTGGTCATCACCGATTACACACTCGCCCACGACGCGGTCACCTGGGACCAGGTTTACGACGCGTGATCCCACCCGAACCACCTCGCCCGCCCACTCGTGCCCAGGAATGATCGGGTAGCTGAACGGAATTATGTAGCGCCCCTCGAGGAGATCGATATCTGAGTGGCACACTCCGACCGAGCGTGCGGCAATAAGTACCTCGTCCTCGGCAATCTCGGGTACGTCCAACTCGACAATCTCAGGTTGCCCCTGGCGGGTGAACTGCAGCGCTTTCATCGTTCCTCTTTCTTCAGTCGTCTTTCAAGCAGTGGCATTTGGGATCAGCCGCGTGCGTTCACAAGTACTTTGACCTGGTCACCGGTCGAGGAAAGGAGCGTTTCAAAACCCTTCTCGACAATGTCGTCCATGGCAATCTGCGCACTTACAACTTTCTCAACCGGGTACCGCCCGGTGGCGATGAGGCCGACGATACGAGAGAAGTCCGTCACGGGGTAGCACCACGTTCCAGCCAGAGTGATGTCGTGCTCGGACAGTGCCATCGGCTCGATCGAAGCTGGCCTGGTGTGAAGTCCGGTCTGCACCACACGACCAGCGGACCGCACAGAAGCGAGTGCAGTCTGGAGTGCGCGCTCGTTGCCCGAGCATTCAATCGCCGCATCCACCCCGATACCCTCGTTCAGATCCTTCAGAAATGCGGCCACGTCGGTGTTCGACGGGTCGAGCACCTCGGCCACGCCAAGACTTCGGATCAAGGCCAGGCGGGCCGGGTTTACCTCGGAGACAAAGACACGTGCGCCCAGTGACGCGGCGTAGAGCGTTGCAAGGGCCCCGATCGGGCCAGCACCGGTGATGAGGACATTGTCCCCTGGCCGGACATGTCCGGTGTCCACGCCGTACGCCGCAACTGCAGCCGGTTCGACCAAGGCTCCTTGCAAGTCGCTTACTTCGTCAGGCAGTACGGTGAGCATGCTGTCTGGCAGGACGGCGAGTTCCGCGATGCCACCCCACGCATAACTGAGTCCGACGCAGGCCATCTTGACACACAGGTGGTTGAGGCCCCTCCGACAGTAGTAACACTCGTTGTCAAAGAGAAGCGGCATTGCGGTGATTCGGTCACCGGCTTTTACCCGCGTCACCTCGGCACCGATCTCGACCACTTCGGCCGAGAATTCATGGCCAAGGATTTGTGGGTTCATGGCGCCGTTAAGAGGGTGGGGCGTCGCAGGCGTCACGATGGGTCCCATCGCATATTCGTGCAGGTCGGTGCCGCAAATGCCGCACCAATACGGCCTCACCAGCACCTCTCGTGGCCCAAGCCTCGTGGGCGCGGGCACATCTTCTACCCTGACATCGTGTGCTGCGTGAAAAACCGCCGCCTTCATATCTGTATGTCCAATCTCAGTCAGTGCTGCTAGTTATAAAGCGGTCGCCGATAGCGACGGGTCGAACAAAACTTTGCCCTCAACTTTGCCCTCAGCCAAGCGTTCTAGTTGCTCCGCGACATCCTCGAGCGGATGGACGGAGTCAAGCATCTCCGTGCCGAGCCCAGTATTTGCCAAGAGCTCGAGGGCCGGAGCGAGGTCCTCGGCAAAGACGTGCGCGTTAGTCGTTCGGATCGAGACCTCGCGGATGACGAGAGACTGCATGTCTACCTCGGGCGGATGCGCGGCAAGTCCTACCTGCAGGATTGCCCCTCCCGCCCGCACCATTCTGATTGCATTTGCCAGTTGCCCCGGCGCGCCGCTGGCTTCAATGACGATGTCGGCGCCGCGCGCTCCCACGGCCCCAAGGACATCCTCGACGACGTTCTCTCCCGTGGGAACAACTCGATTAGCACCGACTCGCAGGGCACGGTCGAGCCGCGACCCGGCAAAATCCACAACGGTCACTTCAACGCGAGCCAACGAAAGCACAGCCGCCAGCACGAAGGTGCCAATCGACCCCGCGCCTATGAGAACGACGCGATCCCCATCCGAGGCGCGGGCGCGACGGGCGGCGTGAAATGCGACCGCAAGAGGTTGGGCAAGCCCAGCGACACTAAGATCGAGCCCCTCCGGAACGACCGCGAGTATCTTCTCGGGTACTGAAACGAATTCCGCCATTCCGCCATCGACATTAAGACCGAGAGTCTTATAGTTCCAACAGAGGTTCGTGCGACCCTCACGACAGCGAGGGCACTCGCCGCATGAAACCCCTGCCCCCGAAGCGACATTGTCACCTACCGCAAAAGCGCTGTCGTCTCCGGCCTCAACCACTGTGCCGATAAACTCGTGGCCGAAGATGAGGGGACCCGAGTGACCTGTCACCGGGTGCGGTGCATCACGCGACGCGAAGAGGTGAGGCCCGGATCGCCACTCTGTGGCATCCGTTCCACAGATTCCCGTGCGTAGCACACGCAGAAGAACTTCCCCCTCTCCGCGCTCAGGGACCGGGCGTGACTCGATGCGCACATCGTGGTCACCGTAATACACCGCTGCCCTCATGAGTTGTGCCTCTCCGAAGTAGTCAATTCTCGCCACGACCCGCAGCCGTATTCAGATGAGACTGCGAGCTTCGGATGTCCGGCAAAGGTCCGTTCACTGTGTACATGCGGCGTCCGGCGACCATCAGGTCCTCGGCAGGGAACTTCGTGACAACTTCACATCCATCAGCGGTTACGACAAGTTCTTCTTCAATGCGCGCTGCACCGATGCCGTCCGCAGACGGCCAGTAGGTCTCGAGTGCGAAGAACATCCCCTCCTCGATCACTTCTGGGTGGTCGATCGACACGAGGCGGGAAAAGATTGGCTTCTCCCAAATAGAGAGTCCCACTCCATGACCGTATTGCAGTGCGAAAGCCGCTTCTTCGTCCGGGAACCCAAATTCCTCGGCCTTTGGCCAGACACTCGCGATGTCGCCCGTCGTGACTCCGGGTTTGACCAGGGCAATCGCTCGATCCATGTACTCCCGCGCACGCTTATAAGCGTCATTCTGCGCGGGGCTGGCCGACCCTACCGCAAACGTGCGGTAATAGCAGGTGCGGTAACCGTTGAAGCTGTGCAGGATGTCGAAGAACGCGGGATCACCCGGTCTGATGATGCGGTCGGAATAGACATGAGGATGAGGCGAACAGCGCTCCCCCGAAATCGCATTGACACCTTCGACATATTCTGACCCAAGATCGTAGAGAGTTTTCGCGACTAGTCCAACGGTCTCGTTTTCGCGCACGCCGGGCCGCAGGAACTCGTAAAGCTTGTCGTACGCGGCGTCGACCATCGAGGCCGCCTGCGTTAGCAAGGAGATCTCATCCGGGGTCTTGATCTTTCGAGCTTCGAGGAACACCTGCTGCCCGTCGACAACATTGACTCCGGCTGCCTGAAGAGCGAACAGGATCGGAAGTTCGATGACGTCGACTCCGAGAGGCTCGTTCGCGACACCAAACTTCTCAAGCTCCCGCTTGATCTTTCGAGCAACCTCATCGGCGATACCTGCATCCGGAGTGAAAGCTCCACGCAGCGTCGAAATACCCGCCCGCGAACCTGATTCGAGGCGAGGCCGGATGGCACCGTGATGCGGTGCGTGTGGGTCTGCGTCCATCTCCGCGGTCGTCGTAGACAGCCACGGCGCATACAGCGAATGGTGCTTCGCGGCTGACCCAAAGTCCCACAGGATCGGGTCTGCATTCCGCGTCAACAAGGCAAACCGGATCAGCTTGTCCATTGCCCAGGTTCCGATATGCGTCGATGTCATGTAGCGAATATTCGAAAAATCAAATGCCAGAATTGCTCCGCAGTCGGACGCCTTCAGCTCAGCCTGGAGTCGCTCCAAGCGCTCTGTGCGGAGCCGATCCATAGGGATCCGCTCTTCCCAATCCACTGCATTAGTACCCCAGGTTGCTGTACTCATGTTGATCTCGTCCTTTCGATGGTGATGCGTAGCGGTTCCCGACGACCGATTGTCAGACCAGGATCATGCCGCCCTCAATGGGAATGACCTGCCCCGTGATGTAATCGGAATCGCTCGATGCTAGATAGATCGCAGTCGGCACGATGTCCGCGGGCTGCGCCGCTCGCCCGAGCAAGATGTCCGCGGCCATCGAATCGAACCCGGCATCAGCGGCGCCCATGGCCGCGAGGTCGGCGTCGAGCCTTGTCCACAATGGCGTCGCCACGACACCAGGTGCAAACGCATTCACAGTGATCCCGTGGGGCGCCAAATCCCTCGCGCCCGCTTGTGTGAGCGAGATGACTGCCGCCTTGGCAGCGCTATATGGCGCGAATTTAGGAAACCCCGTACGGCCAGCAATCGACGCCGTATTGACAATCTTTCCGGTCGAACCCTGCGCGAGAAACTGCTTCGCAGCTTCCTGAATTCCTATCAATACGCCAAGTGCGTTGATCTTGACGATGAACATGAAATTGTCTTCGGTGATCTCAAGAAATGGCATCGGTTTATTCATACCGGCGTTATTGAAGTACGCGTCAATGCGTCCAAAGCGTTTCACCGTGGCCGTGATACCCGCCACGACTGTCGAACGCTCGGCGACATCGACGTGAGTTGCAATCGAGGCTCCTCCATCGGCGACAATTTCGTCAGCTACTCGCTCTGCAGCCGCGAAGTCCAGGTCAGCCACCGCAATGTTTGCGCCCTCACGCGCCATCCCTTTCGCTATTCCAGCTCCGATTCCCGAGCCTGCGCCAGTGACAACGACAGTGCGCCCCCTCATCCGATCGTTCATACTCCCGCTTCTTTCCTTATAGTTGCGCTACTGCGCGCATTCGTTCACGGCTCATCGAGGTGCTTGTCTTACCATCACGCAGTTGTGCGAGAGCGCCGTGCGCGAATGAACGAATAAGCGACCGCGGCAACCAAAATCAACAAGCCCTGGAATATGTACTGCCAGAGTGTAGAAAGTCCGAGGAATGTCGTTGCGTTGAGCAACTGAGTGATCAAAAGGGCACCGAGGACGGTGCCAATGAAAGTTCCGCGCCCACCAAGCAGGCTCGTCCCCCCTAGTACCACAGCCGTGATGCTCGACAATGTATAGCCGACGCCTTGTGAGGGGTCGCCAACACCGATTTGCCCCATCAAAACGAACGCGCCAAGCACGGTGAAGAACGAGGTTAATGCGTAGCCGAGGACCACAGTGCGATTGATCCTCACACCGATCCTCCGGGCAGACTCTTCGTCCGAACCCGCCGCGCGAAGTCGCCAACCCCACCGCCTGCGCTTGAGTAAAAGCTCCGAGAGAACCGCGATCACAACCAGCGCAATAAATGCGACCGGGATGGGGCCCAGCGTTGTTTGAGTGATGGCCACGAAATCGGCGTTAATATAGCCATCCGGACCGTCGCGCAAAACGAAACTCAGGCCCTGGAGCGCTATATACATGGCAAGGGTTGCCGCAATGGGCGTGAATTTCGCGAACCGGATGAGCGACCCATTCACAAGGCCAACGGCTACCCCCACCACGACCATCAGCAGTAACCCAACAAGGATGACGACTATGGGTTTCTCGTCGTTGACGAAGAAAGAGGCAACCACCACAAGAAAACCGGAGAGCGGCCCGACGGAGAGGTCGATGCCACCGAGCAGCAGACTCACCGTCTGGCCAAGCGCGATGAAGCCAAGCGCGGTCACCGCCAACAGGACAGTGCTGATGTTGAAAACCGACAAATAGCGGTCGTTCTGTCCGAAAATGTATGCGCCCAGCAGGATCACCACGGCGATCAGAAGCACCGACGGGGCATAATCGCCCTGAACGAAGCGGCAAACACTCCCCCCGCTCTGCCTCATGTTTGTGGTGGCGATGTCGTCGCCACCTTTTGCCGTCGCTGTGGCGCGCACAGCTGCCGCAATCATTCTTTCTTCGGTGACATCATCACCGGTCAATTTCTCAATGATCGTGCCGCGCGACATAACGACTACCTCGTCGCAGAGACCCTCGAGCTCTTTCGCATCGGACGAGTTAACAATGACGGGGATCCCGGCAGCCGAAACCTCTCGCAGGATGCGGTAGATCTCTGCACGAGCGCCCACGTCAACACCTTGGGTCGGTTCATCGGCGATGAGGATAGCGGGCTCGGAGAGCAACGCACGTGCCATGACAACTTTCTGCTGGTTGCCACCAGAAAGCGACGATACCTCGGCCTCAAGGGAGGGCGCCCGCACATCGAGGTTTTTGAGCGACTCAGTTACGCGTCCGAACTCTTTCTTACGGCTCAGCAGCCACCATCCGCGGAATTTTTTCAGAGCCGCAATCGCTGCGTTCTCTCGCACCGTGAGGTTCATCATGAGGCCTTCGCTGTGACGATCGGCTGGCATGAAGGCAGCTTCGCGTAGCAGTTGGTGGGGCCGTCGGTCGACGCCGTTTAGCTTCACGCCTCCAGAGAAGGGAGCAAGCCCAGCCAGGGCGCGCAAGAGTTCGCTTTGGCCATTCCCAGCGACGCCCGAAATGCCGATGATCTGACCCGCGCTAGCCGTGAGCGAGACACCGTGGCAGCCATCTCCAGTCAGATCAACTACCTCGAGTACATTCGCATTGGACGGGTCGACAACGTGCTTTGGCGGAAACGTCGAGTTGAGCTCACGGCCAACGATGAGTGCCAGAAGCTCGTTATCGGTGACGTTCGAGACGGCCGATTCCCCGCGTAGGCGCCCATCGCGCAGAACCGTGACCCGCTCAGCCAGCTCTCGTACCTCGGCCAGGCGGTGGGTGATGTACACCACGGCCACCCCTTCCGCGACAGCCCTCCGCACTCGCGCAAATAATAGGTCTACGGATGCTTGGCCGAGAGGCGCGGTCGGTTCGTCGAGAATGAGCACCCGAGGCCGAGTCGCAAATGCTTTGGCTATTTCCAGCAGGTGTTTCTGGGCGACGGTGAGCGTCTCGACGCGATCACGAAGATGCACGCGGAGACCGACCTCATTTAGCATCCTTTCTGCGATCGCTTCGGTCGCGTCTTCGGCAAAGACAGATGCGGGGAGTGAGACTTGTAGATTTTCGAGAATGGTCATGTCCGGGAGCAGTGCCGGGTGCTGGAAGACGATGGCTATTCCAAGCCGTGCCGCTACCGGTGGAGTCAGCGTGACCGCTTCGCCATCAAAGACGATAGATCCACCATCGGGTTGGGTAGTGCCTGAAGCAACATTCATCAGCGTGGACTTGCCCGCGCCATTCTCCCCAAGGATCGCGTGCACCTCACCTGGGCGTATCTGCAACGTCACATCTGAGAGTGCAGGAACTCCCGCGTAGAACTTTGAAATGTTACGAAGATTCATCACGCCCTGAGCGTCAGCGGATTCTGTCGCAGACAACCCCGGAATCGTAGTTATGTCGGTCACGTGTTTACCTCTGAGAAAGTTGGGAGAGCTTCAGGCGAGGCGCCGGACCGACCAGGATTCCTCCTGGCCGATCCGGTGCGTTCGATTACTTGTTGTTGATGGCAGCAGCCTGAGCCTGCTTGCTGAGCTCAGCGGACAGGTAGATATCACCCGGCAGGTTCGCGTCGCATTCCACGGGATTCGGCTTACCTGTCACAGAGTTCTCAAACTCCGGTGCCTTGAAGGTTGTGGAGTCCGGAACTTGACCTCCGGTCGCCTTGGCCACTGCCCACTGCACAGCGAGGCGAACGTTGTCGTTACCGGTCGCGACTGTGAACAGCTTGAAGTCAGGGTTCGCAGCTTCATTCTGCTTCCAGAAGCACCCGAGAGCATTGCCATCCGAGGTTGCGATGGCGGGGATCGAACGGCCACTCTTCTGGAATACCGGGAGAGCACCGACCAGCGACGGACCGAAGTCTGAAACGATCACGTCGATTTTGGGGTTCTTGGCAATCTCCGCGGTTAGCACTTGCTGGGTCAATGCAGGATCCCAGTTCGTGACATCGTATGGTGCCTCATTGATGAACTTGTAGCTGTCGTCGAGTACGGTCTTCATACCCTTCAGCTCATCGTTGCCCTGGCTGTTCCCCTTCGGACCGCTCAGGAAGAGCAGGTTGCCACCACTCGGCAAAATGCTCTTGATCCACTTGCCCCAATTGATACCGTCATTCTCGAACGAAGCACCGACGAACTGCGTGTAGTCGGTGCCAGCCTTGCCACCGACCTCAACGCGATAAGGCACCACCACTACGCCAGCCTTGTAGGCGCTGCGAAGTGCTGGCAGCATCGCTTGTCCCGCATCGGCGAACACGACCATCGCGTCAATACCCTTGGCAGTGAAGCCCTGGATATCCGAGATCGATTTCTGGGTATCTCCATTGCCGTTCGAGTACTCGTACTTGGTAATGCTCGCGCACTTCTTGACCTCGTCCTGGCCAGACGCAGTGGTAACCAGACGCCAGCTGTTACCTCCGAAACCATCCAGCAGAGCAAGGGTCGCCTTCTTAGTCCCACACCAAGCCGGCGCACCCTCGAGATGAGTGACGTTATCTGCTCCGTTTGCCGTCGATGCAGGGCCGCCGGAACTGCAACCTGCTAAGGCGAGCGCAGCGAGGGCCACGGTCGCGAATGTTGCTGTGAGAATGCTAGGACGTTTCATGGCTGCTTTTCCTCCTGGATTTTTCGCGGCAACTGTGCCGCACATTTCGACTTCTCTGTCGAGTTTTTTTACCAATGTTCAGGCGACGATTACCTCATCGGCTCTGCGCCGCCTGAGCCGTCGCCGTACAGATGACCAGTCGACGGAGTAGAGGCCCACGCCAACGGCGAGAGCTATTGCCTGCACAAGGATCTGGATCGAGGTGCCAACTCCCAGCGCAAGCACAAACTGTTGCAATTCCCGAAGGAACAAGGCCGCGATCACAGTGGAGATCGGGAAGCCGCGGCCGCCAAGAAGCGAGGTTCCGGCAAGTACCACGACTGCAACGGACGGCAGGAGCAAAGAGTCGCCTTGGAAAGCCGTTGGTTGATTAGTGATTCCGGCAAGCAAAATACCGCCGAGACAATACAGCCATTGGGCCCAGACGAAAGAAAGAGTCTGATGCACTCGCACCTTCAGACCAACCGCGCGAGCCGCGGCCGGGCTTGCCCCGATCGCTTCGAAACGACGACCGCCCACAGTTTTCTTGGTCAAAACAGAGACGACGATTAGTGCGCCGCCCGCGAAAAGAGCAGAGTGAGGAATACCCCACGTGCTGCCCCCGGCGATGTTCGCTAGCAAACGGGTTGTGCTTCGGGGCGTGCCACCAGAGACGGCAAAAACAAGTCCGTATAGAAGCGCGTTCGTTCCGATCGTCGCGATAATCGAGTTCAAGCGAAGCCGACTCACCAGGACCCCATTGAGTAGTCCAGCAGCAGTAGCGAACCCAATGGCCATGATCACGGCCGGAAGAAGTTTGGAACTGTCGCCGTCGGGTTGGTGGGTAACAACGACGACTGCCAGCGAAACGCCGCCAGCCACGGATAGATCGATTCCACCCTGTTGGATAACGAGTAATTGGCCCAACCCCACGATCGCGAGCACCGCTGCAAAGGGAATCATTCCGATTAGAGCGCTATGCGAGACACTCGACGGCGCGACTACAGCGCCGAGTATAAACAGCGCAATCGTCGCGGCGGCGATAGCGATGAATCCACGCGAAAAGCTCGGTCGAGTGCGCCTCATTTGAGTTGAGATAACATGCATCGCCGCATCCTTCATTATCGCTCCAGCCGGTGGGGACAACTCCGTCCACCAAGCGCTAAACCCGTTGGGCAATACTGTACACATTGATTATCAGTGTTCACAAGCTCATTCGTATATCAATCGGCTGCTCAGTTTGATCGGAAACCTGGCGTATGGCGTCATGCCCCAATTACTTTTAGATTGGGCACATCGCATGATCCGTCACGGTAGCGCGCTTACTTCGCTCCCGGGCCGAAGTTCAAATAAATGTGTGAAGTGGATGTGAACGAGTTGGTATGCTGGCTCGAATTGCGACCTAACAACCGCGATAAGAGCAAAGGAGTCTCGTATGTCATCGACAAAGATTGCGGTGCTCGGCACCGGTGCGCAGGGCGCAGGTATCGGAGCCGATTTAGTGAACGCAGGCTTAGATGTGACGTTTATCGAGCAGTGGCCAGATCACGTCGAAGCTATGCGACGCAACGGGATTGAGGTGCGGATGCCGGAGGCTACTCACATAACCCCGGTCACCGCAGTTCACCTTTGTGAAGTTGCGACGTTCCGTGAGAAATTCGACATTGTGTTCCTTCTCGTCAAGGCATATGACACCAGGTGGGCATGCGAACTCATCAAACCAGTTCTGGCGGATGACGGGGTGGTCGTAGGCCTGCAAAACGGGATGTCGATTGATGACATCGCGGCTGTCGTAGGCGCCGAACGCACGATAGGTGCTGTCATCGAAATGGCTTCCAACATGTGGGAGCCGGGTGTTGTTACCCGTCAAAACTCGCCCGCAACAGCATGGTTTGCAGTGGGAGCAATCGTCAACGGACTTGACGATCGCGTCGTGCAGGTACAAAACCTCTTACAACACGCCGGTACGGTCGAAATCACGAGCGACATTCGCTCAGCAAAATGGATGAAGCTGATCGCCAACGCCGGAGAACTCGTCCCGTCGGCGATTCTCAACCTCCCTCTGGCCGAGGCAGCGTCTTTGCCCGGTGTGCATGATTTCATGATCGAATGTGGCAGAGAAGCCGCGCAAGCGACACTGGCTGATGGGTGCAAGTTCGTGCCCATTTTCGGTATGGCCGCTAGCGACATAGTGGATCCAGACCAGTACGCCGCGAATCTTCTTGGACGGGTGCTGTCGGACTATTCCTTCCCCGATACATTGACGACGGTATTGCAGGATTGGCGGAAGGGTCGGCGAGGCGAAGCTGCAGAGATCAACGGGTTTGTCGTAAACGTTCTGGGTTTGCATGGGCAACACGCGCCGGCCAACAAGCGCACAATGGATCTAGCCCAACGCATCGAAAGCGGTCAGATCAACGCTCAGCCATCAAATGTCGCGTTGCTACTTGCCAACGAGTCAGGACTATGACCCGACACGATTCGACATCTGCGTGTATCCCATCTCGTTCCGATTGGCCCGATGCAGAGAACGCTCGACGCTGTCGAGATGCACGAACGCCTCGCGGCTCTCGCTAGAGTTCTGCCGACTGTGCGAAGCGTCGAAGTCGCAATGAACCTCGACCTCGTTCAACGCCAGGACAGAAGTGCGTGTCCGATAATTCAGCGCGGAGCGCTTTCATAACAGGTCGCGGCGGGTGACCTCGGCGATCGCGCCCCAGTCTCCCTGCGAGAGTTCGGCATCGGCGAGCGCGCGCTCGAACACCGCGATGAGCGCGGGCATAGTGGCTAGGGTAACTCCGCTGGACGCGGCGACGTCCTCGGCAAGCTGAAGATCCTTGCGTCCGAGCTCGATGTGGAACCCAGGCGGGTAGTAGCCCTGGCGGGCGATCTCGTTGCCGTAGCCCGTGTAGACCACGCCGCCGAACAGGCTGCTGCTGAGCAGTTCCACGAACTGCACCGGCTCAACCCCGAGCCGCTCGACCATGGCGATCGTCTCGCCGAGCGCCTGCAGCGCGTGGATGATGTTGTAGTTCACCGAGACCTTGACCGCGTTGGCGACCCCGGGCTTCTCGCCCAGGCGCCAGATCCGCTTGCCCAGTACGGCGAGATACTGTTCAACGGCATCGACGGTCGCGCTCGCCCCAGCGGCAAGGATGTTGAGCTGCCCCGCGGCAGCGACATCCGGTCTGCCGAGCACCGGAGCCGCGACATACCCGGCCCTCACATCCTCGAAGATGGCCGCGAGACGCGTCGACGCCTCCGGACTGATCGACGCCATGTTGACGTGGATGCGGCCCTTCGCCGAGTGGGCGGCCTCAGCGGTGAGTACTACCTCGGCCGCGGCGTCGTTCGCGAGCATGCTGAACGACACCTCGGCCGCTAGAGCGTCTGCCGGGCTGGAGGCTGCGACCGCGCCGCGGCTCACGAGTTCTTCCACGGCATCCGGCGATCGATTCCAGACACGAACCTCGTGGCCGACCTCGATCAGTCGGGCCGCCATGCCCGAGCCCATCGAGCCGACGCCGAGGAATCCAAGCACGCTCACGCCTCGCCCCGACCCCACGTCGTGTTCAGGTGCGACTGCGAGTCCCGTTTGAGGTTGAGCGGGCCATCGATGGTGAAGTAGCGCTTACCTGCAACCATGAGCTCTTCTGCCGGGAACTTCGTGATGACCTCGCAGCCGGTGGCGGTGACGACGACCTCTTCCTCGATGCGCGCCGCGCCCCACCCATCGGCCGCAGGCCAATAGGTCTCCAGCGCGAAGAGCATGCCCTCCTGCAGCACCTCGGGGTGGTCGAACGAAGTCAATCGCGAGAAGATCGGCTTTTCCCAGATCGAGAGCCCTACGCCGTGTCCGTACTGCAACGCGAACGCGGCCTCCTCGTCGGCGAAACCGAATTCCTCCGCCTTCGGCCAGACCGCGACGATGTCCGCCGTGGTCGCGCCCGGCTTCACGAGCGCAATCGCGCGGTCCATGTATTCCCTGGCCCTCGTGTAGGCGTCGCGCTGGGCAGAACTCGCCGAGCCGACCGCGAAGGTGCGGTAGTAACAGGTGCGGTAGCCATTCCAGCTGTGCAGGATGTCAAAGAAGGCCGGGTCACCCGGGCGGATGATGCGGTCGGAGAAGACGTGCGGATGCGGCGAGCAGCGCTCCCCGGAGATGGCATTCACACCCTCGACGTACTCCGAACCGAGGTCGTACAGCGTCTTGGCTACGAGTCCGACCGCTTCGTTCTCGCGCACTCCCGGCCGCAGGAATTCGTACAGGTTCTCGTAGGCGGCATCGACCATCGACGCTGCCTGGGTCAGAAGGCGGATCTCGTCCCCCGTCTTGATGCGACGCGCCTCCATGAAGACCTGCTGGCCGTCGAGCACTGTGATGCCCTCCTGTTGGAGGGCGAAGAGGATCGGAAGTTCGATCACATCGACCCCGAGCGGCTGGTCCGCGACACCGAACTTCTCCAGCTCGCGCTTGATCTTGCGTGCGAGTTCCTGGGCGATTCCGGCGTCGGGCGGGAATGCACCGCGGAGCGTGGAGATTCCGGCCCTGGCGCCGCTCTCGAGACGGGGCCGCTTCGCTCCCTCGTGGGGCGCATTCGGGTCGGCATCCATCTCGGCGGTCGTAGTGTCGAGCCACGGGTTGTACAGGGCGTGATGCTTCGCCGCAGAACCGAAGTCCCACACGATGGGATCGGTGTTGCGGGTGAGCAGTGCGAAGCGGATGAGCTTGTCCATCGCCCAGGTGCCGATGTGGGTCGCACTCATGTAGCGGATGTTCGAGAAGTCGAATGCGAGTACCGCACCGAGCTCCGAGCGGTTCAATTCGGCCTTGAGCCGCGCCAGTCTCTCGTTCCGCAGTCGCTCGAAATCGACGCGTTCCTCCCAGTCGACCGCATTGGTTCCCGTTGTCCCGGTGTTCTTCATAGCTTCTCCTGTTGGAATATCAGCCGGCTGTATAGTCAGGCAAATCACGTTCACTATAGCTTAACGTATAGACCGTGTATTCTGACCTAAATAGTGCGTTTTCGGGCGAAAACCTTCTTCTCGCACGATAGTGTCAACCCTGGCTGGACTTTCTTTGGAGAGCTGTATGACGGAGAACAGTGTCGGTGCTCGTTTGCGGGAGGCGCGAACGTTGCGACGACTGAGCCTGCGCAGCCTCGCGCAGTCCCTGGGCGTCTCCGCGAGCCTGATATCGCAGGTCGAGACCGGGAAGACGCAACCGTCCGTGTCCACCCTGTACGCGATGGCCACGCACCTCGGGCTCTCGCTCGATGAACTGCTCGGAGGAGCGCCCGCAGGCACTCATGCAGCAACCCGGCCGGATCGCACAGCGGCGACCGTGCCCAACGTGCAGCGGGCATCCGACAACGCCGTGCTCGAGATGGAGAACGGTGTGCGCTGGGAGCACCTCGCTTCGGAGCCAGGCGGGCCAGGCGACGCAGTTCTGGTCACCTACCAGCCCGGCGGCTCCAGCTCGGTCGAGGGCAAGCTCATGCGCCACAGCGGCATCGAGTACGCCTACATCCTCGAGGGCAGCCTCACCCTCCAGCTCGAGTTCGAGACCCACGTGCTCGGGCCGGGCGACTCGCTGCAGTTCGACTCCATTCGGCCGCACCTGTTCACGAACAACGGCACGACGGTGGCCAGGGGCGTGTGGTTCGTGGTCGGACGTCGCCAGCAGAATGACGGACTCACCGCCGCGCCGGGGGCTGCCTCCGCTCACGACAACTCACAGTTGGATTCCGCCGTCGACGTGCTGCGGGTCATGGACAACTTCCACGCCTGAAGTCTTCTGAACACCTGGGACCTCTCCTACCGCACAGCCCCCAGGTATCCGGAAGCTCGGTGCATCCCAGAAATCAGTGCATCCGGGAACTCAGGCTCGGGAATGATCCGCCAGCCTGCGCTCCGTGATCCACGGATCGATGAGCGTCTTGATCTGCTCCGCCGTGCCGTTGGTCAGGGGCACAAGGCCTTCCTCTGCCACGAACTCGAGCGGCAGGACCTCGTGCGAGATGTCCGACCAGTCGTCGCGCGTTCCGAGCAGTCGAACCGCCTCGGGCATGTCGGCCCTGAAAACGTGAGCCACCGTCCCGATGATGGTGTACTCGCTCAGCGTCCACGAGCCGAGCGGCAGTGCGGGCTCGCCGCGCTGGATGCCGACGGGCACGATTGTGGATCCAGGCATCGCGACCTCGAGCACCGAAGCGAGCCCGGGCGCTGAACCGCTCACCTCGAAGAACACATCGGGATCCATCCCGAGTTCCTTGAGACGCTCGCCCAGCGTGCTGCTTCCCGCCTTCAGTGTCGCGAACGCACCGAGTGCCTCCGCGAGCGCGAGCCGCTCCTCGTTGAGGTCGACGACGAGCACGCGAGCACCCACCGCGGCCGCGGCCACGGTGATGAAGACGCCGATTCCGCCCACTCCGACGATGACCGCATCCTGCCCGGCCCGCAGCCCACTGCGACGCACGGCGTGCACGGCGATCGACATGGGCTGGCTGAGCCCCAGGGTGTCGAGCGAGAGCCCGCTGTCCGAGACGTCGAGAAGGATGTCCGCGGGTGCCACGACGTAGCCGGCCAGGCCACCGTCGTGCTGCAGCCCGAGCGTCGTGTACTCGCGGCACAGGTTGGTGCGCCCCTCCAGGCACGGCTTGCAATGGCCGCACGAGACGCCCGCACCGCAGACGACGGTCGCACCGACAGCCACGGAGTTGACACCATCACCGAGCGCTTCGACGGTTCCGGCGAACTCGTGCCCGAGCGTCACGGGCATGACTGTGAGAACCGGGCCACGACTGAACTCCGTCGCGTCGCTGCCGCAGACGCCGCACACCGCGACCCTGACGAGCACCTCGCCCGGGCCGGGGACGGGGACCTCGACCTCGTCCACCCGAAGGTCGTTCACGGCATGGAGCACCGCTGCGCGCATGGTGCTCACGACAGGCTCCCCTGCGCCAGGTCGAGCTGGGAGGCCATCCGCTCGGCGATCATGCTGCCCAGGTACCTGTCGTAGACGGCCTTGTGCAGCGGAGAGTCGATGTAGGCGTTCAGGCCGGCCTCGTCGTCGACGATCGCGGCGACGGCATAGTCCGCGCCGCCCGGGCGCACGTGGAGATTGTCACCACACACGTAGGAGCGAATCGACGGGATGCCCGCGGCCATCTCCTTCAGTGCCTCGGTGAGCGAAGCGACGGTTTCCGGCGTGACATCGTCGCGCCAGGTGAACATTGCGAGATGGAGGATCATTGGCTTCTGCTTTCCCGAGATGGTGTTCAGTGCAGATTTACGATGTCCGCGCCTGCGGCGCGATTTCGCAGGATATGCACCCTGTTGTGTACATCTCTACTGTAACCTGATGACAGCTTTGCCGATAGGAGTTGAGATGAACCAACCACGGATCGCAGTGCTCGGTGCCGGCGCGAACGGAGCATCGATCGGGGCGGATCTCACCGTAGCCGGTCTCGACGTCGTGCTGATCGAGCAGTGGCCGGAGCACGTCGAACGGATGCGGGCGGATGGCCTGCGCATCCTCTCCCCCGGCGGCGAGTTGCACGTTCGCCCGCGCACCATGCACCTGTGCGAGGTCGCGACGCTGCGCACGAAGTTCGACCTCGTGCTCATGCTCATGAAGGCCTACGACTCCCCCTGGGCCGCGCGTCTCATCGCCCCCTACCTCGCGGACGACGGACTGCTTGCGGGCCTCCAGAACGGGATGACCGTGGATGCCATCGTCGACGCCGTGGGCGTCGAACGAACCATGGGCACCGTCATCGAGGTCTCCTCCACCATGGACGAGCCGGGCATCGTGCACCGGCACACCGGAACCGTGCAGTCCTGGTTCGCGGTCGGCGCTCCGGCGGGAGGACCGGTCGGGCGCAAGGAGGAGGTCGCGGCCATCCTGCGCCACTCCGGCAGAGTGCAGCTCGTCGACGACATCGCGGCGACCAAGTGGATGAAGCTCATCAGCAACAGCACACTGCTCGTCACCTCTGCGATCCTCGGCCTGCCGATGCTCGATGCACTCCACGTTCCCGGAATGCGCGAGGTCATGCTGAAGGCGGGCCAGGAGGCGCTCGACGTGGCCCAGGCCCTCGGCCACCCCATCCTGCCGATCTTCGGACTGACCGCGGACGAGGTCTCCGACCCCGCGAAGGTGGTCGAGATCATGCTCGACAAGCTCTTCGCCGGCTTCGTCGTGCCCGGTGCAACGACGACCGTGCTGCAGGACTGGCGCAAGTCCAGGCACAGCGAGGTCGACGACCTCAATGGCCACGTGGTTGCGGAGGGTGCCAGGCTCGGCATCGCCACCCCGATGAACTCCACGGTCGTCGAGATCGCCCACCGCATCGAGCGCGGGGAACTCGCGCCCGACCCGGCGAACTTCGCTCTGATGGCGGCCGCGGCACGCTGAACCATGCGCGCGGGTTCAGCGCCGCAGCGCCCTCGACCAGGCGTCGATGCCCACGGCGACGAGCAGGATGACTCCGAGCGTGATCTGCTGGAACAGGGCGTCGACGCCGAGAAGGTTGAACCCGTTGCCGACGAGCGCGATGAAAAGCACGCCGACGACCGTGCGCCAGACGGCGCCCTCACCGCCGAGGATCGAGGTTCCACCGACGACGATCCCCGCCAGGACGGTGAAGGTGAGCGCCGTGCCCGGTGACGCCTGGGCGCTCAGCACCCGCGAGGTGTCGATGATTCCACCGAGGGCCGCTGCCGCACCGCTCAGCGTGAAGCCGAGGATGCGCACGCCGTTGACCCGGATGCCCGCCAGCCTCGCTGCCTCGGGGTTTCCCCCCGCCGCGTAGAGGTAGCGCCCGGTCGTGGTGCGCGCGAGGAGGATTCCGATCGCGACGACGACGACGATCATCACCCAGATCGAGGTCCGCACTCCGAGGAACGGCGTGCGCGCAATGGCGGCGAAGTCGAGGCGGTCGAACAGCACGACCAGGTTGCCCCCGGTGACGAGGCTCGCGACGCCCGCGACGATGAACGACATCGCCAGGGTCACGATGAGCGAATTGACACGCATCACCGTGCTGACGACGCCGTTGACCAGGCCGACCACGATGCCGACCGCAAGCGCGGCGAGCACGCCGAACACCGGCCCGGAGGAGATCGTGACGGTCCCGGCGACGACGGCGGACAGCGCATAGGTCGCGCCGACCGACAGGTCGATGCCGCCGCTGATGAGCACGAGCGTGCCCGCCGCGGCGATCATCAGGGTCGCCGACTGCTGATCGAGGATGTTCAGCAGGTTGATGGGCGAGAGGAAGCGCTGGCTTCCGATCGAGAGCGCGATGAACAGCACCAGGAACGGAAAAAGGATCGCCACGGACCGCCACTGGATCTGGCGGACGCCCCAGCGTGGAGTCGCCAGCTCACTCTGGCCTGTGGGCATGGTGTCGGTCATGAGGTCACCCCTGCTGTTGTCTGGTCGTGGTTCGCGCCCGCCTCGGCAAACGCCGCGACGAGGATGTTCTCTTCTGTCATCTGGCTGCCCTCGAGTTCCGCGACGATGCTCCCGCCACGCACGACGAGCACCCTGTGGGCGAGGCCGAGGATCTCCTCGACGTCCGAGGAGACGACGATCACTCCGATGGAGGCGGCGGCCTGCGCGACGATGAGGTCGTAGATCGCTCGCCTGGAGCCGATGTCGACGCCGCGCGTCGGCTCATCCGCGATGAGCAGGCTGCGCGGATGCTGCAGCGCCCGCGCGAACAACACCTTCTGCTGGTTGCCTCCACTGAGCTTCGACACCCCTCGCCTGTCATCGCCGCCGACGGTCACATCGTGCAGGAGGCCCGCGACCTCCCGCCGCTCAGCTCTTCTGCGCACCCAGCCCAGGCGGCTGATACGCCCCAGGTTGGCGAGCGTCACGTTCTCGCGTACGGAACGCTGGAGCACGAGACCCTGATCCTTGCGCGACTCCGGGATGAGAAACATCCCGGCGCGCAGGGAGGCCGCGATTCCCCCACGCCCCGGTCGAGATCCCCGAACGGTCACCTGGCCTGCCTGGCGCCTGCTGGAGCCGAAGATCGCGTGCACGATCTCGCTGCGCCCTGCGCCGACGAGCCCGGCGAGTCCCACGATCTCCCCCGCGCGCACGCTGAACGAGACGCCGTTGACGCCCGGGGCGACGAGGTCCTGCACCCGCAGTACCTCCTCGGCCGACGGGTCTGCCGTGCCCTTGGCGGGGAACACAGAGCCGAGGCTGCGGCCGAGCATGGCCTCGATGAGTGACGATTCAGACTCCTCCGCCGCGGCAGCGGTACGCACGAGGTGCCCGTCGCGCAGCACCGTGACGGTGTCACAGAGGTCGAGCACCTCGCCGAGGAAGTGAGAGATGAGGAGCACGGTGCGGCCCGACCGCGCGAGCGAGCGCACGACCTCGTGAAGACGCTCGGCGTCCTGTGCGGAGAGGGCCGCGGTGGGTTCATCCATGATGATGAACGATGCGCCGCTCGCGAGCGCGCGAAGCACCTCCACCTTCTGCTGGTCGGCCGTTCTCAGCGAGCCGACCACGGCATCCGCGCGGAGTTCGAATCCGGTCTCCGCGACGAGGGCGTCGAAACGAGCCCGGAGTGCCTTGCGCTGCACGAACCCGGTCTTCACCGGCTCGTTGCCGAGGAAGACATTCTCGGCAACAGTGAGCGCGGGCACGAGCGCGAGTTCCTGCGCGATCGTCGCGACACCGTGCGCGAGGGCTTCGCGCGGAGAGCGGAACACCATCGGCTCACCGTCGACCAGCAGCTCTCCCTCGTCCGGGATGAGGAGGCCGGCGATGATCTTGCTGAGCGATGACTTGCCCGCTCCGTTCTCCCCCACCAGGCCGTGGATGGATCCCCTGGCGACGGTGAGATCGATGTCGCTGAGGATGCGCGACCCGCCAAGACTCTTGCCGACCCCTCGCAACTGCACGTGCGGCAGGCGCGAGGAGCCGGACAAAAGATCTGTGCTCATGGAGCTATCCGACCCATTCCGCCGTGAAGGAACTGGCGACGCTCTTGTCGATCACCCCGTCGTTCGGGATGCCCTTGGTCGGGTCGATCGCCCCGGAGTCCTTACCGTTGCGCAGTGCCTCGATGAGCGCCTTCATTCCGAGACGACCCTCGGAGGCCGGTGTCATCGCGACGGTCGAGAACCACTTTCCTGCCGCAACCGCCTGGGTGCCGACGGAGCTGGCACCGAAACCCACGAGAAGCACCTTGCCGGTCTTGCCCGCGGCATCGAGCGCCTGGACCGCGCCCTGGATGCCCTGGTCAGAGCCCGCGATGAGGTTGACATCCGGGTGCGCCTGCAGCATGTCCTGCACGGCTCCGAGGGCGACCGTCGCGGTGAAGAAGGACTCTCCCTCTGCGACGACCTTCACGGGCGAGCCCTTGATGGCGGCGTTGAATCCGTCGCGGATGGCCACGTCGAGCACGGACGCCTTGATGTCGTAGAGGTAGCCGACCGTGCAGGGGTCGAGGTTCTGCGATGCGCACGCCGCGACGACCTGCTCGCCGATCTTCTTGCCGATGTCGGTCGGCACGAAGGTGACGTTCGCCGAGAGACCCTTGATCTGCGGCTTGTTCGTCGTGAAGTCCGGGCCGAGGATCTGGTTGATGTTCACGACCTTGATGCCCTGGTCGATGGCCTGGGTGACGAGGTCGACGAGCCCTGTACCGAAGATCGGCTGGGTGATGATTCCGTCGTACTTGCCGGAGGTGATCACGTTCTGGAGCTGCGTGAACTGGGCCTGCGGGTCGTTGTTTGCGTCGAAGACGGTGATCTTTGCGTTGTTGTCTGCGGCCACGGCCTGGGCCGCGGCGAGCATCGGCGCGTCGTAGCTGTTGGCCACCGCGAACGACATGTACGCGATGTTGAGGGCCTTGTCGTTCTTGGGGGCCTTGTCCGAGGAACCGCCATCGGACTGGGCGCTACAGCCGGTGAGGGCGAGAGCGGCTACCGAGAGGGTGACCAGGGCTCGTACAGCCTGTCTGCGGAACGAGGGGCGTGTGCTGTGTCGCATGACTTCTCCTTTGAAATCAACTGCAATGAACCAGATGTGAAGGGGATGTTGCGTATAACTGCATATATTTCAGTATTAGTGAACACCATGCCGAGTTTTACGGGATTAAGCAAGTGTTTTCTGGTCAGCTGTTAATTCCGACTGTAATTCGTTACAGTCCGCCGACGCTCGAGCGCATGACGTTCTTGCTCTCCTCGAGAAGGGCCGAGACGGCACGCGGTGCGCGGCCGGTCAGCTGCTCGACCGTCGCCGTGACTGCGGCAAATCGCTCCTCCCGGATCGCTCGCCCGAGAGAGATTGCGAGCGTGGCGCCGTACTGCACGTGGCCGTCGGTGCCCGCGTCGGCGGCGAGCACGCGAAGCAGCTCATCGTCACCCACCGACACCGATTCGACGCTTCGATCACCGAACTCCGAGTACAGCGCGGCGAGAGAATCGGCGTCCAGGCTCTCGGGGCCCGTGAGCTCGTACACCTGCCCCTCGTGCCCATCCCCGGTTAGGACAGCGGCGGCTGCGGCGGCACAGTCGCTCCGCGCGATGTAGCTACAGCCCCCCGCGCCACGATTGTGCACGAAGCGACCGGATGTCAGCGCCTCGGCGGCCTCGAACACCTGGAAGTCTGAATAGAGCGAACAGCGAAGGATCGTGTATGCGACCCCGCTCGCGCGCAGGTGCTCCTCGGTAGCCCAGTGGCTCTCCGCGATGAGCGCGGGGTTCGGCGGCGCGGGAGACAGCATCGAGGTGTAGATGATGTGTTCGACGCCCGCGGCGACCGCGGCGTCGATCGCGGCCGCATGCTGGACACTCCGCTCGTCGACGGTGTCCGTGCTGATGAGCAGCAGCCGCCGAACGCCGCCGAACGCACTCGCGAGGGTCTCCGGCCTCCCGAAATCCGCGACGCGCGCCTGGGCTCCTGGAACGAGCTCGGCCACGGCATCCGGAGTCCGGGTGGTGAGCACGAGGTCGCCGGGGTCGCACCCCAGCTCCGCGACGCGCTGCGCGGTCATGCGACCGAGGTGGCCCGTGGCTCCGCTTATCGCGATCATTGCGGTCGTTACTGTCCCCAGCCGGCCTGCGGCGCCAGCTGCCCCTCGCTGAAGTGCCAGTACTCGCGCAGTTCGCGGCACAGTCCGTGCTCGTCGAACACCAGTAGAAACTCCCCCGCCAGGGTGACGTCTGCGCCGCCGTTGCGCATCGTCACCCACCACTCGACGGCGGCGCGCGATCCATCGACGACGGGAGTGCCGTACCGGAACGCGACATCGCTCTGCGTCGCTGTGACCTCGGTCCAGTACTTGTGAACGCCGGCGCGCCCGAGGAAGGGCTCCTGGTACGGCTGCTCCGTGTAGCTGGAGTCTTCGGTGAAGAGTGCGGCAGCGGCATCCGGATCGCGGTTCTCCCACGCCTCTCGATACCCTTCCAACCACTTGATTACAGCTGTACTCACGGTGTCCTCCCTGGGCGCCGACGTGTTTACTTGCGGTACTGGTACGGGTTGGTCAGGATCTCGACCTCGGGGATGTCCGGGTTCATGCCGGCGTTCCAGGTCTCGGAGCCGAGCGCGCTCTGCAGGTAGTCGACCGTGTTCTCGAGCTGCTTCTTGACGCCGCGGAGGTCTCCGGCGATGAGCTTGCCGTTCGACTTGATCAGCTCGCCACCGATCATGACCGTGTGCACGTCGCCTCGACCTGCCTGGTAGACCACGTGGCCGTAGGGGTTCAGGATCGGGGTCATCGTGGGTGAGTCGTCGTTCTTGATCAGCACGACGTCGCCCAGCTTGCCCTTCTCCAGGCTTCCGACCTGGTCGAATTTGCCCAGGGCCTTGGCTCCGCCACGAGTCGCCCAGTCGACGACCTCCTCGACGCGAAGCGCGACGTGGGTGACGGTGTCGCCCGTCTCGTGCGCGTGGGTGTGCTCCCAGGAACGGTCCGCACCGATCGTTGCGCGCATCGCGGAGAACATGTCCGCGCTCTGCCAGACGCTCGTGTCCATGGAGAGCGATGCCTGGATGCCGTGCTTGCGCAGCGCGTGCGACGGCGGATAGCCCTGGCCGCAGGTCTGCTCGCTCTCGGTCGCCAGCGACACGGTCCCGCCAGACGCCGCGATCATCTGGTACGACTCGTCGCTGAGGCTGGCCGCGTGCACGTAGACGTAGCCGGGCTGCATGGCCTTGTTCTCGTACATGACACGGATGCCATCGTCATTGGTCGCGCCCCAGACGCCGGCGTGGGTGGTGACATTGACGCCCAGCTCGCGGGCGAGCGCAAACGCCGGAGCCTCGGGGAAGCCCGGGTCGCCCGGAACGTCGAACGCGATCTGCGCGCCGAACAGCCGGGAGTCGTCACGGGCGCGCTCGATGAGCCTGCGCACCTTCGGATCCTGCGACCACTCCCACGGAGCGCCGGCCAGGTTGCCATAGGCCAGGACGAATCGTCCGGGCGAGGAGGCGAGTGCCTCGTATGCCGCCTCGCCGTGGTCGGGGGTGCGGAGGCCGTGAGACCAGTCCACGCTCGTCGTCACACCGGACTCGACGGCGTCGAGCGCGGAGATGGCGTTGCCGGCCGCGACATCCTCCGGGCGGAACTTCATGCCGTGCTCGAGGTAGTACCAGACGAAGTACTGGGTGAGCGTCCAGTCCGCTCCGTACGCGCGCATCGCCGACTGCCACATGTGCCTGTGCGTGTCGATCATGCCCGGCATGATGATGCCGTTCTCGGAGTCGATCTCGAAGGTGCCATCCGGAACGGCGAGAGACGGGCCTACGTCGGCAACCTTGCCATCGACCACGAGCACGTCACCCCGCGGGATGACCGTGTGTGAATCGTCCATGGTGAGAACGATTCCGTTCCGGAATACGACCGGCTGTCCGGCCTGGGGAACACCATTACTTGACATATGCGCTCATCCTCCTTGAGAAGCGTCCCGGCGAGCGTCTTCGCCCGCCGCGACCGGCCTTGAGGCGCAGGCGAATGCGTACAGTCTCAACAACCTCGGGTCAGTCAGCTTGTCAGAGATTTAAGCATGACTGAACATATATGTCCAGTGTCACTGCTAGTTTTAGCAGTGGAAGCATCACAGCCTCAAAGGAGAAGCCATGACTGACAGAACGATCGTCGTCGTCGGAGGAACGTCCGGCATTGGACTCGAACTCGTCAAAGACATCGTCGCCCGCGGTGACCGGGCCGTATTGACCGGTCGCGACCAGAAGCGCGCAACAGAGATCGCCGCATCCGTCGGGGACCGCGTGACCGGCGTCGCGCTCGACATCTCCGAGCCGACCACCATCGCGGGCCAGCTCGCGGGCGTCGGACAAGTGCACGGACTCGTCCTGGCGGCCATCGAACGCGACGCGAACACGGCACGCGACTACGACATCCAGCGGGCCATCCGCCTCGTGACGCTCAAACTCGTCGGATACACCGAGGTCATCCACACGCTGCTCGATCGGCTCGATCCCACGGGTGACACCGGCATCGTGCTCTTCGGCGGTCGCGCGAAGGATGCCCCGTACCCCGGTTCGACGACCGTCTCGACGATCAACGGTGGAGTTGCGGGCATGGTCAAGACCCTCGCGCTCGAACTCGCTCCCATCCGGGTCAACGCGATCCATCCGGGGATCATCGGCGACAGTCCGTTCTGGGCAGACAAGCCCGCGGGGGTGCTCGAGGGCTACGAGTCGCGCACGCCGGGTGGAAAGCTTGCGACGATGGCCGACATCGTCGATGCGACGCAGTTCCTGCTGAACAACCGCGGTGTCTCGGCGACGAACATGTACGTCGACCGCGGCTGGCGCATCTCCTAGGGGTTCAGTGCTGGCGCACGCCGCGAGGCTGCGCCCGCACCCTCTCGCGCGCAATCGTGCCGCCGACGGCGGAATGAGCAATATTATCGAGCGTGGCTCGATCGCGCCGCTGTGCGGCGATTACCCCGTCGAACGTCCGTGATGCTGGTCGCGCCAACTGTTTTTGTCTACAGTTGGAGAAATGTTGATGACGAGACCGCAGATGGGACGGCAACCCGATCGTGTCTAGGCAGGCCAATCACGACCAGCGCCGGACTCAGATCATCGAGGCCACCTGGCGCATCATCGCGCGCGGCGGATTCGCGGCGGCCACGATGCGCGAGATCGCCGCGGAGGCCGGGTTCGCCAATGGCGGCCTCAAGCACTACTTCACGAACAAGGACGAACTGCTCGCCGCGGCGTTCCAGCGCACCTTCTACCGCATCAACGAGCGTGCGGCACTCACGGTCGGCGACAAGAAGGGTCTCGACGCCATCCGCTGCCTCTGCCTGGAGATGCTGCCGCTCGATGAGGAGCGCACCGTCGAGTCCAGGGTCACCGTCGCCTTCTGGGACCGTACCTCGGTCAACACACAGCTCATGAAGATCCACGCGGACTCGTACGCGATCTGGCGGCACTGGATGCAGCAGCACCTTGAGCTCGCGCGGGCGGCGTCGCTCCTGCCCACCGAGCTGAGCAACGACGAGATCGTCGACCAGATCCTCTGCGTCGCCGCAGGGCTGAAGGTGATGACACTCCCCGACCCGAAGACCGCCTACGTGGTCGACCAGGTCGGGGTACTCGATGCGCTGCTGGGGCGCATCGCCCTAGGGGTGTAGCGGTCCAGCCACGATCACGTCGTACTGCAGGCGCGCGCCGGGTGCGACAAAGTTGTCGACCTGCACCATCGTGTTCGCCGGAAACCATCTCGTGCCCCCGAAGAACTCGCCCATGACCGAATGCACCGCATCCGCCTCACGCATGTCCTTCAGGAACTCGAGCACCTTGACGACGTTCTGCCAACCCAACCCGTGACTGGCGAGCAGGTCCGAGAGGTTCTGGAAGGTCATCCGCGCCTGCTCACGGATGTCGTCGGGCAGCACGGCGTCTTCGCGGCTGAGCGGCTGGCGGTGGTACGTGGGGATCGGCCCGATGTCCGAGAGGAAGTAGAGCTTCGTCGGACCGCTCACCTTCACGGCCGGCGCGTAGGGCAGCCAGTGTGCCTTGCTCGGATCGAGCTGAATGGTCTCAATGCTGGTCATGGTTCTTCGCTTTCTGAATCAGTCGTCGGACTTGGCCGCGATGACGTCGATCTCAAGTCGCGCGCCGGGAGCGCTCAGGCTGTTGATGGCCACAGAGGAGGATGCGGGCTTCCAGTTCGAGCCCGCAAAGAACTCGGTGATGACCTCCTGCACCGCGTCGTGTTCCCGGATGTCCGTGAGGAACTGCGTGAACTTCACGACGTTGTGCCAGGCGAGACCGTTGAACTTCAGGATCTCGTCGAAGGTGACGAGGATGCGCCTGGTCTGCTCCCTGATGTCGTCAGGGACGATGCACTCCTCGTCGATGTGCGGATGCATGTGGTACAGCGGGATCGCCGTCGCACCGGACATGAAGAACAGGGTGTCGGTGTTCGACACCGAGATGCCCGGTGGGTACTGCAGCTCGCTCGCGCGAGAAGGATCTGAATGTACGGGTGCAATGGCCATGGAAGCCACCTCTCTCTGAAGAAGCTGTTTCGAAGCGGGCGCGGTTGCTCAGTCGATCGCCCGTGCGGCGATGACGTCGAGTTCGAACCTGGCCCCCGGCGCACTCAGCGTGTTGACACCGATCATGGTGTCTGCCGGGTACCAGTTCATGCCCGTGAGGAACTCGCCCATGGTCGCGTGGATGAGGTCGGCGTCGCGCATGTCGGTGAGGAACTCGTAGACGTGGATGACGTTCTTCCAGGTCAGGCCGTTGAACTCCAGCACCTCCAGAATCGTGCGCATCACCCGCCTCGTCTGCTCCTGGATGTCGTCGGGCAGCACACACTCCTCATCGATGTGAGGGTGCATGTGGTACAGCGGGATCGCGGTCGCCCCCGACAGGAAGAAGTACTCCGAGTTCGCCGGCACCTTGATCGCGGGTGCGTAGGGCAGCCAGTGTGCCTTGCTCGGATCGAGCTGGATCAGTTCCAGTTCAGCCATTTGTGGTTCCTCTCTTTGACAGCGCGGTGGTCATAGACCAAGGTGTGTGTGGATGGGAGCCGGATCGGCGGCCAGCAGCTCGGACCCTCCGGTCCAGGCGACACGGCCGTCCTCGCCCAGGATGATGACGCGGTCACTCAGTGACAGCGCGAGGTCGACGTTCTGCTCTGCCACGAGCACCGAGAGACCGGTCCTGCGCAGCTCCTGCAGCCTGTCCTCGATGACCCTCAGCACGGCGGGCGCGAGACCCTCAGACGGCTCGTCCATGATGAGCACCCTCGGGTTCGTCATCAAGGCACGACCGATGGCGAGCATCTGCTGCTCACCACCGGAGAGCGTCTGCGCGTAGGACTTCACGCGCTCCTCGAGCCTCGGGAAGAAGGAGAACACGCGCTCGACCGTCCACGGATCGTCCGCCGTCTTGTTCTGGCGCACCACGGCGAGGTTCTCGAGAACGGTCAGGCTGCCGAAGACGTGGCGGCCCTGTGGCACGAGGCCGATCCCGGCCCGGGCGACGTCGTGCTTCGACAGCGAGCGCAGGTCGACGCCATCCAGGTCGATACCGCCGGCCGTGATGGTCGGCGGCGTGAGGCCGCAGATCGCGCGCACCAGGGTGGTCTTGCCCATCCCGTTGCGCCCGAGCAGGGCGACGGATTCCCCGCCTCCGATCGTGAAGCCGATCCCGTTGAGCACGTGCGAGGTCTCGTACCCGACGTGCAGCTCCGTGATTGTCAGCATCGTCACTCCCTTCGCCCGAGGTAGCAGGCCTGCACGGCGGGGTTCGCCCGGATCTCGTCGGGGGCGCCGTAGGCGAGCGGGGTTCCGTTGTCGAGGCACAGCACGCGATCCACGAGTTCGAGCGCGAGCGTCATGTCGTGCTCGATGAGCAGGAAGGTGATGTCCTTCGGCAGGTTCTCGAGCAGCGCGCGCAGCACCCGCCGTTCGGATGCCGAGAGCCCCGCCGCGGGCTCGTCCAGCAGGATGAGCTTCGGCTTCACGACGATCGCCATCGCGATCTCGAGCTGGCGCTTCTCCCCGTGCGACAGGCTGGACACGGTGTCTTTCGCGCGCCCGTCCAGGCCGACCTGGGCCAGCGCATCCGCTGCCCGTTCGGCGTAGGCATCGTTCTGCCCGAGCGGGCGCCAGAAGCGATGGCTCGTCGGAGTGTTCACCTGCGCGGCGATACGAACGTTGTCGATCACCGTGAGGGTCGGGAAGAGGTTGGAGACCTGGAAGGTGCGCGAGACGCCGCGCATCGCGCGTGCCCTCTCGCTCACCCTCGTCACGTCGTCGCCGAAGAGGGTTATCGTGCCTTCCGTCGCGGCAAACTCGCCCGCGATGACCCTGAACAGGGTGGTCTTCCCCGCCCCATTCGGCCCAATGACGGCAAGCCGCCCGCCGGTGGGAAGGACGAAGCTCACACCGTCGACCGCGGTGAGCCCACCAAACTTCTTGGTGACGCCGTCGAGAATCAGGGCCGCCCCCTCGTTCCCGAGTTCAGAACCCGGGAACGAGGCGACGGATGGCATGGTTGTCATTTTCCGGTGAAGCTCTGCGAGTAGGACGGCTGCTTCAGGAACTCGGCCGGGTCGTACGTCCAGAACTGGCTCACGTTGTCGTAGGTCTTGTCGACCACGTTCCACAGCTTGCCGTCGTCGCGCTTCTCGACGTGGCGGATGACCATCGGGCCGACCATGTCGTTGTATTCGTCGAACTTCACGTCGCCGTAGACACTGCCCGAGAGATCGAGTGCCTTGATCGCGTCGACCAGGGCGGTTCCCGTGGGCTTCTTGGTGGCATCCTTCAGCGCCTTGGCGAGCATGTCCGCGGTCGCGTACATCCCCATCGCGTAGCTGGAGGGGATGACTCCGTACTTCTTCTCGAAGTCCTTCACGAACTTCTCGGTCTGGGGAAGCGTGGTGCCCTCCGCGTAGTAGTGCACGGACTTGACCCCGAGCGCGATGTCACCGACGTCCTGCAGGATCGCCTGGTCTGTCGCGCAGCAGTTGTTGAGAATCGGCATGCTCTTCAACAGCCCGAAGTCGGATGCCGACCTCAGGAAGTTGGAGCTGTCCGGTCCGCCCGCGGTCGCCACGAATGCCATGTCGGCACCGGAGCTCTTCAGCTGGCTGACGTAGGTGCTCATGTCTGTGGCGTCCGCCGGGTACCAATACTGCTTGGTCACCGTGCCGCCCGCATCCGTGAACGCGCTGGCGAAGCCACCACAGTTCTCCCAGCCGAAGGCATAGTCGACGCACAGCGTTGCCGCGGTCTTGTAGCCCTCATCGAAGGCCCACTTGCCACCCGGATAGGTGGTCTGGCTGCCCGCGTATGCTCCGGTGCGGAGCACGAGCGGGTTCTTGCTGCGCTGGGTGAGGTCGTCTGCCGCGGTCTGCGCCAGGTTGACGACGCCCTCCTTCGCGAGATAGCTCCCGACGGCGAGCGACACGTTGGCGAGCACCGGGCCGACAACGGCGTCGACGTGCTCCTCCGTGACGAGTCGCTGCGCCTTGCTCAAGCCGGTGTCTGCGCTGCTGGCGGTGTCTTCCATGACGGTCTTGACCGTGAACTTTCCGGCCTTGGTGCCGTGCTCTTCCCAGTACAGGTCCCAGCCCTGCTGCATGTCGGTTCCGACAGCGGCGACGAAGCCGGTCATGGGGGTGAGCAGGCCGACGGTGAAGGTGTCGCTCGAGGCCGCGGCACCATCCGATCCGTCCGCGTCGAGGTTTCCGGAGGGAGCGCATCCCGACAGTGCGAGCGCTGCCGCGGCCATAACTGCTACCGCGCCGAAACGTAGGCGATGTGCTGTAGTGCGTGAGTGCATTGCCGTGCCTTTCATTGGTGCGTCGTTGGTGTCTGTACTTTTTCATCGCGAGCAACGCTGCTCGTGATTGCGGAATCCTTGGGCGATCTGCGCCGTCGGAACCGGGCTGTGAGCTGTCGTATCCCGCCGTCCAGACCCTGCGGGGCGAAGATGACGACGATGATGAACAGGGCGCCGAGGATCATCGGCCAGCGGTCGACATAGGTGCTCAGCACCTGCTCGATCGAGACGACGAGGGCCGCACCGAGGAGCGGACCGAAGAGTGTTCCGATGCCGCCGATGATGACCATGACCATGACCATCGCCGACTTGTCGAAACCGCCGGCCGACGGACTGATGAACTCGAACTGCCAGACGGTGAGCACCCCCGCGATACCCGCGACAATCCCGGAGAGGAACACCGCGACGAACTTGTAGTTCGGAACGTTGTAGCCGAGGCTGCGCATGCGCGTCTCACTGTCCCTGATCCCGCGCATCGCCAACCCGAATGGCGAGCGCGAGGTGATGACCAGGGCGATGGTCACGATCACGAACACGGCCAGGACGAAGAAGTAGAACTGCCAGTACGACGCGAGTCCTGCCGGCCTGGAGATTCCGGTCAGTCCGTTGTCTCCACCGGTCACGGAGGACCAGCGGAAGGCGATGCCGTAGCAGACCATGCCTGCGGCGAGGGTGACCATGAGGAAGAAGATGCCGCGGGTGCGCATCGAGATGAGGCCGTAGATGACGCTCGTCACGACGGTGAGGATGGCGGCGACGAGAAGCTGGCCGCCGAGGTCGTATCCCTGCCTGGACGCCCAGGCGAGACCGTAGCCCGCGGCGGCCGCGATGCCGGCGTGCCCGAGCGACACCAGGTTCGCATCCCCCGCAAGCATGTTGATGCTCGAGGCGAGGATCGCGGAGATGAAGACGATGCTGATGAGCGAGACGTAGTAGCTGCTGATCATGTACGGGAGCGCGACGAGGATGGCGAGCGCGACCAGGATCGCAGACAGCTTGCCGACGGTGGCGCGTTTCATGCTGTCCTCCCGAAGAGTCCGTTGGGACGCAGCACCAGCACGAGGGCCATGGGCGCGAAGATCGTGAAGTACGAGAAGTCGGGCAGCCAGGCCTTGGCGAAGGCGTCGATGAGTCCGATGAGAATTGCGCCCACCGCTGCACCCTTGATGCTTCCGAGGCCGCCGATGATCACGACGACGAGGGCGAAGAGCAGGATGTCTGTGCCAGACCCCGGCGTGAGGCTGAGCAGTCCGCTGCCGATCGCTCCGGCGAATCCGGCGAGTGCCGCCCCGAACAGGAACACCGCCGTGAACACCCTGTCGATGTTGATGCCCATTGCGCTGGCCATCTCCCGGTTGTCGACGCCGGCGCGGATGATCGCGCCGACCTTCGAGTGCTTCTGGAGCACGAACAGGGCCACGGCGATCACGATCGTGAGTGCGATGATCGCGAGTCGATACTGCGGATAGACGAACTCGCCGATCGTGATCGCACCGGAGGGTGCGCCGTTGCCCGAACTCACCGAGCGCGGGTGTCCGCCGAACAGGGCGAGGATGAGGTCGGCGATCACGATCATCACGCCGACGGTGACGAGCACCTCCGGCATCTCGCGCCCCCGCACCCTGCGGAGCAGTGCCCGCTCGGTGAGAAGTCCGGTTCCCGCGGCAACCGCGGTGCCCGCGAGTGCTCCGATCCAGAAGTTGTGCGTGGTGCTCACGGTGACCACGGCGACGTACGCGCCGAGCACGTAGAAGGCGCCGTGTGCGAGGTTGGCGATCTGCATGAGGCCGAAGGTGAGGGTGAAGCCGCTCGCCACGAGAAAGAGAAGGGCACCGAAGCTCAGGCCGTTGAGGGCCTGTTGGAGCACAAATACAGGATCCACAGAACCTCCTCGTTCGATGTCGTGCTAGCTTCGGCGGTGAGCGGGATGCGACGGCCCAAGTTGTTTCTACAGTTGTAGACACTTTGGCGAGGACTGTCAATACCCGACACGGAATGCATGCGATTCGTTATGCGCATGAGCGTACGCAACGGTCACCTCAGAACCGGCTCGCGAGATGCCAGTTGTGGGGGTCATTCCGCGCGAATGACCCCCACAACTGGCATCTCGAGGTGCGCTCCAGAGGAGCGTGGCGGGCTACTTCGCGGCTCGGCGCGAGGCGATCTCGTAGAGCGTGACGCTCGCGGCGATACCTGCGTTGAGGGACTCCGTCGATGAGCTGATCGGGATGGAGACGATCGCGTCACAGGTCTCGGTCACGAGGCGAGACAGGCCCTTGCCCTCGCTGCCGACCACCACGACGAGCGGCTCCGTCGCCCAGCTGAGTCCGGGCAGCGAGACATCCCCGCCGCCGTCCAGGCCGAGCACGAACACGCCGCGCTCCTTGAGCGCCTTGAGCGACTGGGTGAGGTTCGGCGCCATCGCCACGGGCGTGCGGGCCGCGGCTCCTGCGGAGGTCTTCCACGCGGCGGCGGTGAGTCCGACCGAGCGGCGCTGCGGCACGATCACGCCCTGGCCGCCGAAGGCCGCGGTCGAGCGGATGATCGCGCCGAGGTTGCGCGGGTCGGTCACGCCGTCGAGTGCCACGAGCAGCGGCACCTGGCCGCGCGAGAGCACCCGGTCGAGAAGCTCGTTCGGGTGGATGTAGTCGTACGGCGGCACCTTGAGCGCGAGCCCCTGGTGCACAGAGTCGAAGCCGGCCAGCCGGTCGAGTTCCGGACGCATGACCTCGAGGATGGGCAGGCCGCGCTTGGTCGCGATCGACATGACCTCCTTCACCCGGTCGTCGTACTCGATGCGGGTCGCAATGTAGAGAGCGGTCGCCGGGATGTTCGCGCGGAGGGCCTCCAGCACGGAATTGCGCCCCGTCACGACCTCCACGTCATCCGTCTGCCTGGGCTTGCTCGTGCGCTGCGGTCGCTGCGGAGCGCCGGAACCCGACCCACCGCGCGACGGACGCTGGCCGCCGGCCGCGACGAAGCGCTCCTGCGCGGCCTTGCGCTTGCCCGCTGGGTGGTACGGCCGATCCTCCGCCCTGGGCGTGGGCTTCTTGCCCTCGAGCGCCTGCTTGCCCTGGCCGCCCGACCCCACCTGCGGGCCCTTGCGGCCCTTGCGTACGGCGCCAGCGCGCGGCTTGTTCGCTCCGGATGACTTCATGATTCCAAGCTCCAATGAGGGCCGGTCGGGGTGTCTTCGATCTGGATGCCCGCGGCAGCCAGTTCATCGCGGATGCGGTCTGCTGCGGCGAAGTCGCGGCTCCTGCGCGCACCCTCGCGATCCTCGACAAGCTTCTCCACGAGCGTGCCGAGGGCGACGCTGGCCGGGTCGGTTGTCACGTGGTGCCACTCCGGCGCGTGCGGATTGATGCCGAGGACCTCGGTCATCGCGGTGACCTCGCCGCGCACCTGAGCCGCCTCGCCCAGGTCCTCGGCGTCGAGCGCCGCGTTGCCCGCGCGAACCCGCTCGTGGAGCACGGCGAGCGCCTGCGGCACGGCCAGGTCGTCATCCATCGCCTCGGCGAACTCGACGGGAACGCGCTCCGCTCCGCTGCCGGAGAACCGGGTTCCGGCGAGGCGCCGGTCGGCACGGGCGAGGAACACCTCGATGCGTTCGAGCGCGGCCTCGGCCTCGATCAGGGCACCGTCGTGGTAGTCGATCGTGGAGCGATAGTGAGCGGCGCCGAGGTAGTAGCGCACGACCAGGGGACGCGCCTTGTTCAGGAACTCCGCGGCGAAGATCGAGTTGCCGAGCGACTTCGACATCTTCTGCCCGTTGACGTTCACGAGGCCGTTGTGCACCCAGTAGTTGGCGAACCCGTCGCCCGCCGCGCTCGACTGGGCGAGCTCGTTCTCGTGGTGTGGGAAGCGCAGGTCGAGGCCGCCACCGTGGATGTCGAAGTGCGGCCCGAGATAGCGCGACGACATCGCGGAGCACTCAATGTGCCATCCCGGGCGCCCGGCGCCCCACGGCGAGTTCCAGGCCGCGGACTCCGGCTCGCCTGGCTTGCGGCCCTTCCACAGCGCGAAATCGCGGGGGTCCCGCTTGCCGCGCGGGTCGGCATCCGCGGCCGGTGCCATGTCGTCGGGCTTCTGCCGCGTGAGCTCTCCGTAGCTCGGCCAGCTCTTCGTGTCGAAGTAGACGTCGCCCGAGTCGTCCGCGGCGGGATAGGCGTGGCCCTGGTCGATCAGTCGCTGGATGATCTCCTGCATCTGCCCAATGCTCGCGGTGGCCCGGGGCTCATAGGTGGGCGGCAGGATTCCGAGCCTGTTGTACCCGGCGGTGAACTCGAGCTCGTAGCGGTAGGCGAGCGCCCACCACTGCTCGCGCTCGCCCTTCGAGGCGCCGCGCGCGTTGTCGAGGATCTTGTCATCGATGTCGGTGACGTTGCGCACGAGGGTGACGTCGAAACCGCGGTAGCTGAGCCAGCGTCGCCACTGGTCGTAGACGAGTGCAGAACGCAGATGACCGATGTGCGGGGACGACTGCACCGTGGGCCCGCAGACATAGATGCCCACCTCGCCGGGCACGATCGGCACGAAGTCGGCCAGCGCCTGGGTTCTGGAGTCGTAGAGGCGTACAGTCACCGGCTAAGCCTACCGATCACGACGCAGCAAGGCGGTCGCCATGACGGCGACTCCCTCGCCTGCACCCGTGAAACCCAGGCCATCGGATGTCGTACCCGCCACGCTCACGGCCGCCCCGATAATGACGCTCAGTTTCTGCTCGAGCTCCGTGCGTCGCGCGGCGATCTTCGGGCGCACGCCGATGAGCTGCACCGCGACGTTGCCGATCGAGTATCCGGCCCCGCGCACGAGGCGCGCGGTCTCCTCGAGGAACACCTCGCCGTGTGCCCCGGCGAAGCGCGGATCGTCGATGCCGAAGCGGCTGCCGAGGTCACCGAGCCCCGCGGCGGACAACAGAGCGTCGCAGATCGCGTGGCTGAGCGCATCCCCGTCGCTGTGCCCCGAGAGGCCCGGCTCGTCCGGCCAGTAGAGACAGCCGAGCCACAGCGGCGCGCTCTCATCGAAGGCGTGCACGTCGATGCCGATGCCGGTTCTGTTCGGCTGTGCTCCCACGATGCCCTCCGCCCTGCGCAGGTCGCCCGCGGTCGTGATCTTGAACGCGAGCTCGTCACCGTCGATGACGGAGACCGGATGCCCGGCCGCGGCGAACACGGCGGCGTCGTCGGGGAAATCTTCCGCGGCCATCGCGTACGCAGCCACGAGTTGCTCGCGAGGAAACCCCTGCGGCGTCTGCACTGCGACGAGGCCTGAGCGATCGAGCGTGCGTTCGATACGGCCATCGGCATCCGTCTGTTTGATCGTGTCGCTGACCGCGAGCACCGGGATCACCCCGGCCCGCGTCTGAATGACTGCCGCGATGACCTCGTCGAAGAGCGAGGCGGGTGTGAGGGCGCGTGCCGCGTCGTGCACGAGCACCGTCTCGACCGTCTGGGCGAGCGCCGCGATGCCCGCGGCGACGGAGCGCTGCCTGGTGCCTCCACCAGCGACGATGACACAGCCCTCAGCGGCACCGCTCGACCCCACGATTCGCCTGGCGGCATCGAGCTTGTCGCGGGGCACCACGACGACGAGCTGCGCGGGCTCGGCCATGCCGGAGATTCCCCGCAGCGCATGTGCGAGCACCGGCAGTTCGCCGAGCTGCACGAACGCCTTCGGTTCGCCCGCTCCCAGTCGCGTACCGCTTCCGGCCGCGACGACGATGACGCCGACGGTGGGAATCGTGGCGGGCTCGCTAATTCAGGAGGCCAAGACCTCGTCGAGGACGCTGGATGCCTTCTCCTCGTCGGTCTTCTCGGCGAGAGCGAGCTCGGAGATCAGGATCTGGCGAGCCTTGGCCAGCATGCGCTTCTCACCGGCGGAGAGGCCGCGGTCCTGATCGCGACGCCAGAGGTCACGAACGACTTCGGAGACCTTGATGACATCGCCGGAGGCGAGCTTCTCGAGGTTCGCCTTGTAGCGACGGGACCAGTTGGTCGGCTCCTCGGTGAACGGCGCGCGAAGCACCTCGAAGACCTTGTCGAGGCCCTCTTTGCCGATCACGTCACGCACACCGACGAGGTCGACGTTCTCCGCTGGTACCTCGATGGTCAGGTCGCCCTGGGTCACGTTGAGCTTGAGGTAGAGTTTCTCCTCGCCCTTGATGGTCCTGGTCTTGACTTCGGTGATTGTGGCTGCGCCGTGGTGGGGGTATACGACGGTTTCGCCGACCTCAAAAAGCATTGATGGGCTCCGTTCAGTGGCCTCCAGTTTACCACAGGGAGTTCCGAGTAAGGGTGCCCTTACCTTGGGCTGGGCTGTGATGGTCGGTAGGCTAAACTCACAGCAGGTTTCCGCGGACACACGCCGCGAGCTCGAAACCGCATTTCTTTGGTTCTGGAGGGTTCTGTGAGAGCACGTCGTGCGGCATCCGTAGTCCTGGCAGCCGCAGTGCTGCTGAGCACGGCGGGGTGCACATTCTTCGCACCGCAAACCACGCTCAAGCCGTACGACCCGAGCGACGGCGTGAACACGCAGATCGGCGACGTCTACATCCGCAACGTGCTGCTGCTCGCCGGCGAGAGCGGCGACGTGAGCCTGCTCGCCAACGTCGTGAACGAGACAGACAACGGCGTGAACGTCACCTTCCAGTACCAGGGCAAAGACAGCGATGGCGTGAGCGGCAAGGTCGACGACGCCGTCTTCGCGAATCCCGGCAAGACCGCGAGCGTCGGTGGCCACGGCGATCCGCAGCTCGTGCTGAGCGGTGCGGAGGCAACGCCGGGCACCCTGTTCCCGATCTTCGTGCAGTACGGCGACCAGACGGGCAAGCAGTTGCTGGTTCCCGTGCTCGACGGCACGCTGAAGCCCTACGACGAACTGCTGCCGTCACCGCAGCCCACCGACTGAGGTAGCCCGCTGGTCTGTCAGGCCTCGAAGCGGTAGCCGAGCCCTCGCACCGTCACGAGCATGACCGGCTCAGACGGCTGCTCCTCGATGCGTGAACGAATGCGCTTGATGTGCACGTCGAGCGTCTTGGTGTCGCCGAAGTAGTCGGCGCCCCACACGCGATCGATCAGCTGGCCGCGCGTGAGCACCCTGCCCGCGTTTCGCACGAGAAACTCCAGCAGCTCATATTCCTTGAGGGGCATCGAGATCTCTTCTCCGCGCACGGACACAGTGTGGCGCTCAAGGTCCATGCGCACCTGGCCGGCGGTGATCACTGGGCTGCCGTCGTCATCCGGCTCGACCCTGCGGCGCAATACGGCCCGCATCCGCGCGAGCAGTTCCCTCGTGGAGTACGGCTTGGTCACGTAGTCATCCGCGCCGAGCTCGAGGCCGACGACGATGTCGACCTCGCTGTCCTTGGCGGTCAGCATGATGATCGGCACCTGCGACTGCGCGCGGATCTCGCGGCACACCTCCGTGCCCGGGATGCCCGGGAGCATGAGGTCGAGCAGCACGAGGTCTGTCCCGTGCCGCTCGAAGGCGCGGAGAGCAGACGGGCCGTCCTTCGCGACCTTGACCTCGTACCCCTCACGCTCGAGCAGGAACGCGAGCGGCTCGCTCAGCGACTTCTCGTCTTCGACGATCAGCACGCGGGTCATGGGGCCTCCTCGGGCGATGGGACACGTGCACGGGATGTCTCGGGCAGTCGAATGGTGAAGGTCGAGCCGCTCCCGGCCTGCGACCACACCCTGACCTCTCCCCCGTGGTTCTGCACGACATGCTTGACGATGCTCAGGCCGAGGCCGGAGCCTCCGCTGTGCCTCGAGCGCGCGGGGTCGACTCGATAGAAGCGCTCGAAGACCCGCTCCGTCTCGTCTTCGGGGATGCCCGGGCCCTGGTCGGTGACGGCGATCTCGACGATCCCGTCGACGCTGCTCACCCCTATGCCGACGCGGGAATGTTTCGGTGAGTACTGGACGGCATTGGCGATGAGATTGTGCACCGCGACCACGAGAAGCGGCTCGTCGCCATACACCTGCGCCCCCGCGTCTCCCCCGCTGACCAGGTGCACCTTGTTCGATTCCGCGAGCACCTGGTTCTGGTCGACGGCCTGGGCGATGACCTCGTCGATCTCCACGACATCCGGCTTGGTGAGCGCGTCCTCCGCCTGCAGCCTCGACAACTCGATGATCTCCTGCGTGATCCCGGCGAGGCGCTCAGACTCCTTGGTGAGTCGCTTGGCGAACTTCTTCACCTGTTTCGGATCATCAGATGCGGCTTGCAGCGCCTCGGCGAGCAGTCCGACCGCGCCGATAGGGGTCTTCAACTCGTGACTGATATTGGCCACGAAGTCCCGGCGCACGGCATCCAGTCGGTAGGCCTCCGTGCGGTCTTCCGCAAGAAGCAGCACGTAGCGTGAGCCGAGACGGGCCGCGCGAACGAAGAGGTAGATGCTCGCCTCGCCGAACGGGCCGCGGGAGAGTTCGAGTTCCCGGGTGACCGACTCTCCGTTACGGCGCACCCGGTCCGCGAGATCGACCAGTACGTGATGCACGAGTCGCTGGTCCCAGACCAGACCGAAGGCGAGTGCGCCCGGCGAGGCCTTCACGACGTTGTTGGACGGGTCGAGCACGATGCCGCCGGAGTCGAGCGCGTCGATCACCTCGTCGACGCCGTCCGGAACGGCCGTGCTCACGACATCCGCGGCTCGCTGGCCGCTCCTCGCCGAGGCGATGACGATGCCCACGATCCCGGCACCGGCAGCGAAGCCCACGACGAGCGCGAGCGGCACGAGCCAGGCGGTGTCCATAGCGACTAGATTAGTTTCAACTCCCGGCCCGCCAGGCAGCACGCCGCGATATCGCCGCAGGGTGGCTCGTTGTTCAACAGACGATCACCTGCCGTTAACCTTCGCGGGGCAGCATGGCCCGGACTGGTCGACGTGACATCGACCGTGATCTGCCTATTCGAGAGGGATGCATGCGCGAGGTATTTCAACAGGAGCTGCGCGAGGTTCAGGAGCGCCTGGTCGAGATCTCCGGACTCGTCTCGATCTCCATCGAGAACGCGACGCGGGCGTTCAACGAGTCGAACGTGTCGCTGGCGGAGACCGTCATCGCCGACGACGACAAGATCGACGAGCTCACGGTGAGTCTCGACGAACTCGCGATCGACATCCTCGCGAGGCAGCAGCCGGTGGCGCGTGACCTGCGCATCGTGGTGAGCGCGCTGCGCATCTCCGCCTCGCTCGAGCGGATGGGAGACATGGCTGAGCACATCGCGCAGCTCGCCCGCTATCGCTTCCCGGAGAAGGTCGTGCCGAAGGGGCTGCGCAGCACCTTCAAAGACATGGGTGGCCTCGACGTGGAGATCTCGCAGAAGCTCACGGAACTCCTGCAGACCGAAGACGTGCGCCTCGCGGAGGAGATCCGCAACGACGACGACAAGATCGACGCGCTGCACCTGAGCGTGTTCGACAAGGTGCTCGGCGAGACCTGGAAGGGCGGGACGGTCGACACCGTGGACGCGACCCTCGCCTCCCGCTATCACGAGCGGTTCGCGGATCACGCGGTCTCCATCGCGAAGAAGGTGCAGTACCTGGCAACGGGTGACTGGATCCCCGCCGACGACTGAGTCGGCCCCCACTCCGATGAGGTCTGGCGAACTGCTGCTCCCGGCCATCCGGAAGAGCAGAACGCCAGACCTCATCGGGTTCTGAGCTACTTGCTGACCAGCGCCGACAGGTGGTCGGCGACGAAGGCGGCCGCGCGGTCGAGCGCGGCGGTCCCCTCGTCGAGGATGCCCGCGAACGCCTGGAACACGTGCGGCACGCCGGGCGTCACGTCCAGGATCACGGCCACGTCATCCGCGGCGGCCTTGACCGCAAGCCTGGTCGCGTCGTCGAGGAGCGCCTCGTGGGACCCGGCCTGGATCAGCAGTGGCGGGAGTCCGCTGAGGTCGGCGAAGATCGGGCTCACGAGCGGATCGGTTGCATCGGCGCCGGAGCCGGAGAGGTAGTCTCCGACTCTCGTGCGGATCGCCGCCGCGGTGATGTTCGGGTCGATGCCCACCCTGGTGGTGAAGCTGTCGCCCGAGACGGTGAGGTCGGTCATCGGCGAGAACAGCAGGGCGGCAGCGGGCATCGGGAGTGACTCCGACTTCCCCGCGATGAGCAATTCGACGGCAAGGTTGCCGCCGGCCGATTCGCCGGACACGATCACGTCGGCGCTGCCGACCTCCGCAAGGAGCGCCCGATACGCCGTCGTGACAACTCCGAGGGCGGCAGGGAACGGATGCTCGGGCGCAAGCGGGTACTCGATCGAGACCGCGCGCATCCCGGTCTTCCTGGCCAGGCTGGACGCGAGCCCAACGGAGCCGCGCGCGGAGCCGACCGCGAATCCGCCGCCGTGGATGTGGAAGATGGTGCCTCGCGGCGCAATGCCGTCGATGTCGACGTAGATGACGGGGACGCCGCCGAGCTCACCCGGCGTCATCCGCACGTCGTCCGGGAGTGGCTGCGACGTCAACATCTCCTCGAGGAGCGGGCGATGAATTGCGACGTCACCGCCGAGGTCGAACGGTGCGTCGCGGAGGATCTGGTCTACGAGGTCGCGCTGCTGGATGGTCATGATGTTCTGCCTTAGGTGTGTAGTTGGTGTGCCGAAATCGACAGGCTTTAGCTTAGCACTAATCTATTTATCAGTAAGCTACTTGCACCTAATGTATATTGATGGGCAACGAAAGGACGGTGGCCGTGACTGACGCGCGCACTGTGTTCGACGATCTGATCCGCTTCGAGACGATCGCCTGGGGAGCCGTCGATGCCAGGCTTCAGGCCGAGCGAGGCCTGACGGCGTCGAGCTTCAACCTCATGCTCGTCATCGATGCGACCCCGCTGTGTCGCGTCTTCGACATAGCGGAAGCCGTCGCCATCACCGTTGGCGGGGCGAGCCAGGCCGTCGACCGGCTCGAGAAGGCCGGATACTGTCGTCGCACGCCGCATCCGGATGACCGGCGGTCGTCGATCGTCGAACTCACGCCGACCGGGGTCGAGGCACTCCGCGCGGCCGAGCCCGTCTTCGACGACGAACTGGCGCGGCTCATCACCGCGCCGCTGTCGACAGCGCACCTCTCACAGTTCGGAAGTGCGCTGAACACCCTCCGGCGCTCGGCCCATACGCCGTGAGGTCTGGCACTCTGCTGCTCCCGGGCATCCGGAAGAGCAGAGTGCCAGACCTCAACGGTGAAGTGGGAGGGCTACTTTTTGCCTTGAGCTGCCACCGCTGCTGCGCCCGCGGCCGCAGCCTCGGGGTCGAGGTAGCGACCAGGCGCGACCGGCATGAAGTCGTCGCCCAGTTCGTAGACGAGCGGGATGCCGGTGGGGATGTTGAGCTCGGCGATGTCGGCATCCGAGATGCCGTCGAGGTGCTTCACGAGCGCGCGCAGCGAGTTGCCGTGCGCCGTGACGAGAACGGTCTTGCCCGCGGCGAGGTCGACGGTGATGTCTGACTGCCAGTAGGGCAGCATCCTGGTTACGACATCCTTGAGGCACTCCGTGCGTGGAAGGTCGGTTCCGAGCCCGGCGTAGCGCGGGTCGTGCGCCTGGCTGAACTCGCTGTCGTCGTCGAGCGCGGGCGGCGGAACATCATAAGAGCGACGCCAGGTCATGAACTGCTCCTGCCCGAACTCGGCGAGGGTCTGCGCCTTGTCTTTGCCCTGCAGCGCACCGTAGTGGCGCTCGTTGAGGCGCCAGCTGCGCTTGACGTCGATCCAGTCGCGGTCGGCGACATCCAGGGCGATGTTCGCGGTGTGGATTGCGCGCTTGAGCACGCTCGTGTACTGGATGTCCGGCAGGATTCCGGATGCCGCGAGCAGCTCACCCGCGCGCCTCGCCTCCTCGCGCCCCTGGTCGCTGAGGTCGACGTCGACCCAGCCCGTGAACAGGTTCTTCTGGTTCCAGTCTGAGTTACCGTGGCGAAGGAGAACGAGGGTAAAAGTCATGCCGACAGTTTATCGAAAGGCGCGCGACGTCAGATCCCGCCGCCCGTGACCGAAAGGGAGGAGAAAATGGCGCAGGGGCACAGAATTCCCCTCCATTTGGCGCGGAGCTGGGGGAACTTCCGCGGCTCTCAGCTCGCAGTAGGCGAGCCAGCCACCACGACACCCGCCGCCACGTCGTGCGCGGCCTGCAGCAGCACAGCCCGGCTGGCGATGATCGCCGGGCGGTTGCGGGCGGCCTTGCGGGTCGAGGTAAAGACGCTGCGGTGCGGGTCGCCCGCCAGGCGGATGAGCTCGACGGTGGGCGTGCGGCCCACCCAAACCAGGTCGGGCAGGATCGCCACCGCGTTGCCTGACTCGATGAGCTGGATGTGCGTCTGCAGGTCAGGGGTCTCGAAGCGCACGTCCGGCTCGAACCCGGCCTGGCGACAGGCCTGCTCCGACCAGTGTCTGGAGGCCGTGCCGTGGGGCTCCATGACCCACGGCATCCGGGCGGCGTCGGCAACGGAACGGATGCCGAGGCCGAAGTGCGCCGGCGGCACCCCGAGCCGCAGCGCATCCGACACGAGTGGCTCCCGGTCGAGCTCTGGAAGCCTCGGCGCCGCGTGCCCCGGATACTGCTCTGCGACGACGAGATCGAAGTCGCGCGTCCAGGTCTCGAACAGCGCGGACTCGGGCTCGCGCTGGGTCACCTCGACGCGCAGTTCCGGATGCTCGCGGCCGATGATGGCGAGCGCGGCCGGCAGCAGGGCGAGCACCGCCGACTGAAACACGGCCAGCCGCACCGTGCCGGCGACGAGGGACAGCGACGCCGCCATGTCGGCCTCGGCGAGCTCGAGCTGGTTGAGGATGGCCGTCGTGTGTTCGACGAGCACCTCGGCCTGCGGGGTGAGCCGTAGGCGCCTGCCGGTCTTGCGCAGCAGCTCGACGCCCACCTCCTTCTCGAGCAGGCTCAGCTGCTGCGACACCGAGGACGGGCTGTAGCTGAGCGCGGCAGCCACCTCGGCGAGAGTGCCGCGGATCTGCAGTTCGCGCAGCAGCCGCAGTCGTCGTACGTCCAGCATCGATTCTCCAAAGCATCAGTTTTTCCGATGGATATCCATCGAAGATGTTCGATTTATCTAATGCCTAGCGTGACACATACTGGGCAAATACGACATCGATTTTCCCGAAGGGGTGGGATGACCATGGCTGCCGACGACGTCACGACACTGGATCACACGCTCGCAGACTCCGCGATTGCTCTCGCAACCCGCTGGGTGCACGACGGAGCGCACGCACCAGCGGACCCCGCGGCCGAGCGCCTCGCCGGGGTGCTCAAGGACCCGCACGGACTCGACTTCACCATCGGGTTCGTCGATCGCGTCGTGCGCCCGCACGACCTGCACGTCGCGGGCAGGAACCTGCGCGCGGTCGCAAAGATCACCCCGCGCTTCCTGCCCTGGTACATGCGGTTCGCCATCTGGCTCGGCGGCGTCTTCGGTCCGATCCTGCCCGGCATCGTCGTGCCCATCTCCCGCAGCGTGCTGCGCCGGATGGTGGGCCACCTCATCGTCGATGCCACGCCCGCGAGGCTCGGGCCCGCCATCGCGAAGCTGCGCTCCAGAGGTGCGCGCCTCAACCTCAACCTGCTCGGCGAGGCCGTGCTCGGCGAGGGCGAGGCCGCCCGCAGGCTTGAGGGTACGAAGGCTCTGCTCGCCCGTGACGACGTCGACTACGTCTCGATCAAGGTCTCTTCCGTGGTGAGCCAGCTCTCGATGTGGGCGTTCGACGAGGCCGTCGACGAGATCGTGCACCGCCTCACCCCGCTGTTCGAGCTTGCGGCCGCTGCCCCGACCCCCAAATTCATCAACCTCGACATGGAGGAGTACAAGGATCTCGACCTGACCATCGCGGTCTTCCAGCGCATCCTCGACCAGCCGCAGCTGCTCACGCTCGAGGCGGGAATCGTGCTGCAGGCCTACCTGCCGGATACCCTCGGCGCCCTGCAGGGTCTGAACGGGTGGGCATCCGCTCGTGTCGCACAGGGTGGCGCCGCGATCAAGGTGCGCCTCGTCAAGGGTGCGAACCTCGCCATGGAGCACGTGGACGCCGCCATGCACGGATGGCCTCTCGCGACGTGGGCCTCCAAGCGGGAAACCGACACGAACTATCTGCGCGTGCTCGACTGGGCCCTCACGCCCGAGCGCACCGCGAGCGTCAAGATCGGCGTCGCGGGCCACAACCTCTTCGATGTCGCCTTCGCCTGGCTGCTCGCGGGCGAGCGCGGGGTGCAGGACCGCGTCGAGTTCGAGATGCTGCTCGGCATGGCGACCGGGCAGGCGGACGCCGTCACGCGCGAGGTGGGTGGGCTGCTGCTCTACACACCCGTGGTTCGCCCGAGCGAGTTCGACGTCGCGATTGCCTACCTCATCCGTCGTCTGGAGGAGAACGCGAGCGAGGACAACTTCATGTCCGCCGTGTTCGAGCTCGACAGCGACCAGGCACTGTTCGAGCGCGAGCGCGACCGCTTCCTCGCCTCCGTCGCCGGTCTCGCCGAGAGCGAGCCCGCCCCGAACCGCACGCAGGATCGCACCGTCGCGCTCGCGCCGCAGGAAGCACGCGGCTTCCACAACGAGCCGGACACCGACCCGGCCATCGCGGCGAACCGGGCGTGGGGGCGCGCCATCCTGTCCCGGGCGAAGAACTCCACGCTCGGCACAGCGGCGATCGAGCAGGCAATGATCTCGGATGCCGAAACCCTCGGCCGCACGATCGTGGCGGCCGCGAAGGCCGGTGCAGCCTGGGGTGCCCTGCCCGCGAGCGAGCGAGCACGCATCCTTCACCGCGCCGGACGGGAGCTCGCCGCCAGCCGAGCCGACCTCATCGAGGTCATGGCGAGCGAGACCGGCAAGACCATCGCGGAGGGCGATCCCGAGGTGAGCGAGGCCACCGACTTCGCCCACTACTACGCGGAGCAGGCGCTGTTGCTCGAGCAGGTCGACGGCGCGAGATTCACGCCGTTCGCACTCACCGTGGTCACGCCGCCGTGGAACTTCCCGGTCGCCATCCCGGCCGGGTCCGTGCTGGCGGCGCTCGCGGCCGGCAGTGCCGTGATCATCAAGCCCGCCGCTCTCGCCCAGCGCTCCGGCGCCGTCATGGTCGAGGCACTCTGGCGCGCGGGGGTGCCGAAGGACGTGCTCACTCTCGTTCAGCTGAGCGAGCGGGACTTCGGGCAGCAGCTCGTGTCGCATCCGCTCGTCGACCAGGTGATTCTCACCGGCGGCTACGAGACCGCGGAGCTGTTCCGCTCCTGGCGGCCCGACCTCCGTCTGCACGCGGAGACGAGCGGCAAGAACACCATCATCGTCACGCCGAGCGCGGACTTCGACCTCGCTGCCGCGGACATCGTGAAGTCTGCCTTCGGGCACGCGGGGCAGAAGTGCTCTGCCGCGAGCATCGCGATTCTTGTCGGGTCGGTCGCGCAGTCCCCGCGCTTCCTCGGACAGCTCGTCGACTCGACGACCTCGCTGAGAGTCGGCTATCCGCAGAGCGCCACGAGCCAGATGGGGCCGATCATCGAGCCGGCGAACGGCAAGCTGCTGCGCGCGCTGACGACGCTCGGCGACGGCGAGCGATGGCTCGTCGAACCGAAACAACTCGACGACAGCGGCATGCTCTGGTCGCCCGGCATCCGCACCGGCGTGAAACCCGGCTCCGAGTTCCACCTGACCGAATACTTCGGACCCGTGCTCGGGATCATGCACGCTGCCACCCTCGCCGAGGCGATCGAGCTGCAGCGCGCGATCGACTACGGCCTCACCTCCGGGCTGCATTCGCTCGACCCCGCGGAGCTCGCCCAGTGGCTCGACGGCGTCGAGGCCGGCAACCTCTACGTGAACCGCGGCATCACCGGCGCCATCGTGCAGCGCCAACCCTTCGGCGGCTGGAAGCGTTCAAGCGTCGGCGCGGGCGCCAAGGCGGGCGGCCCCAACTACCTCTTCGGTCTCGGACAGTGGACCCCGGATGCCGCCGCCGCGGCTCCAGAAGAATGTCGCCTCGCCCCCGCGGTGGGCTCCCTGCTTTCCGCCGCCATGCCCGACCTCGACGCGGAGCAGTGGACGTTCGTACACGCCTCGGCGCTGCGAGATGCTATGGCCTGGGCGAGCGAGTTCGGCATCGTGCGCGACCCGTCCGGCGTGGGCGTCGAACGCAACCTGTTCCGCTATCTGCCGATGCCGGTCACCGTGCGGCACAGCCTGGGTAGCCCGTTCGCGGAGCTCGTGCGCGTGCTCGCCGCGGCGAGGCTCGCCGGGTCGGAGGTGCAGCTGAGCTCGGCGGTTCCACTGCCCGCGGGGCTCGCGGCGGAGCTTGCCTCTGGGCCCGCGTCTGGGCCCGGCGCGGTGAACGTCACGGTCGAGACCGAGGGGGACTGGCTCGCGCGGGCGGGCCGGGAGGAGCTGGCGACCAGTCGCATCCGGCTCATCGGAGGAGACCGCACGGCCTTCACCGAGGCGACCGGCGGCAACCCGGATCTCGCGGTCTACGCCTCGCCGGTGACTGCCGCCGGGCGCGTAGAGCTGCTGCCGTTCCTGCACGAGCAGGCGATCAGCATCACCGCCCACCGCTTCGGTAACCCGGACGGGCTCTCGGTCGGCGTCATCTGACCGCAGAGCTGCAGACCACCGGCCGGAACGCATCATGGGCACGACCGAAGCGTTCCGGTCGGCCTCACCCCGGATGGAGCACGCCAACGCAGGATGGATTGTGAAACGCCGGGGAAAATTGCCAGATTTCGTGGCGTGTCCCCAAATCTCCGACGTTAGCCATGGCTCCGAGCGCGAACGCTAGGAGCGGACCGCGACCGGCGCACCGCTCGCGAGCGACTCCCTCGCCGCAAGCGCCACGGCGAGCGCGAGCACCGCATCCTCCGCTGGACAGAGTTCCGGCCTCGTACCACTCCGCACGCAGTCCAGGAAGTACTGTGCCTGGCGCGCGTAGGGGTTTGTGGTCTCCACTCGACGATGCTCCACCGCGTCCGTCATCAGCAGAAAGCTGTCGTTCCCGGGCGCCACGACGCCCGTCGGCGCACCGGCGAATCGGTGCTCGGCGAGACCCTCGCTGCCCAGCACCTCGATGGACGAGGAGAAGGGAAACTCCGGCGGCATCCCCATGAAGGAGAGCACCCGGCCCCTGCCCCCGCCCTCGTAGTCGACCACGACGTCGACCGGGCCACCCGGCGACGCCCGATGCGCGGACACCGTGTGCGGCCGCCCAAGAAGAAGATTGAGCTGGTCGAAATCATGGATGGCGAAGTCGACGACCATCCCGCCGGACTTCGATTCGTCGTGCCACCAGGTCGACGGCCCGGGCGCGGCGCTGAGCCGTTCGGCCCGCACAGTGAGCACCTCGCCGAGCTCTCCGGTCTCCACCCGCTGGCGGATCGCACGATAGCCGTCGAAGAAGCGCACGACGTGGGCGACCATGAGGTTGCCGAGGCTCCGCTCCGCCGCCTCCGTGACCGCGCGCGCGTCGATGAGAGACAGCGCGATCGGCTTCTCGAGCAGCACGTTCCTGCCCGCGTCGAGGCAGCGGATGGCGAGGCCTGCGTGCGTGGGAGTCGGCGTGCAAATGGAGACGATGTCGACATCCGGATCGGCCAACACGATATCGAGGTCGGTCACGAAGCGCGCGACGGGTGCATCGACGATCGGCACGGGCGTTCCCGGGGCACAGATATACCGGATGCTGTCGCCGAGCCCGATCTCGTTCCAGGCCCTTGCGTGGGCGCGGCCCATGGCGCCCTGGCCGACGATCGCGATCGTGGTCATGCCGGGTCGGCCTTCGCGCTCAACGCGGCCACCCCCGCTCGCAGCCGCAAGAACAGCGCATCGTCGACGGTGACGCCCGCCTGCCGGAGTCCGAGCACGGCGGCCCCAACCGTGCCATCCGCCACGGGGATGAGTTCCGCGCCCCGCGCGGCATCGGACAGCCTGGCCGTGAAGATCTCGGGCGCGACCCGTAGCCCCGCGGCAAGGATGCTGCCTCCCGTGACGATGGGTCCGTCATCGTCCGCGCCGCGGGTGGCCTCGAGTAACCGCGCGAGGGAATCCGCGGCATCGAGCAGAATCCGTTCGGCGACCGCGTCATCCCTCAGCTCGAACGCGAGGGGAGCGAGACGGGCGAGCTCGACCGGTCTCGACTCGTAGAGCTTCCCCATGAGGTTGATCAGTGCGGGTGGGCGCCCGCGCAGGCGCCCTTCTTCATGATCGATCCCGAAGGAGGAGAGCACGGCATCGGTGAGCGCGGTCGCCGGACCCAGCCCGTCGAGTGCGGCCACCACGGCCCGTGCGACCCGCTGCCCAATCCAGAAACCAGATCCGTCATCGCCCAGGAGCCAGCCGGTTCCCCCGCGGGTGAAATCCAACACTCCCCCGGCTATGCGGCCCGCGACTGTGCCCGTTCCTGCGATGAGCGCGGACCCCCCGCTCTCGATCGTGCCGGAGTAGAACGTGCCAAGTAGGTCGGGCTGCAGGCTGGGTTCTGCGGCGAAGCCGAGCGAGGCGAGCCTGGCCGCGAGGCGAGTCACGAACGGGCCTGAGACCGAACCCGCGAGCGAGATGACAGCAAAGGACCCTGGCTCCGTGGTGCCGAAGGAGGCGCGCGCACGCTCGGCGGCCAGGCCCAGCTGCTCGACCGCGGCATCCGTTCCCGCTGCCGTGGGATTGCCCGTTCCCGCGCGCCCGTAGCCGAGACAGCGCCCCTCCGCGTCGAGCACGACGGCACGCGTGGAGGTACCCCCGGCATCCATCGCGAGAATCGTCGGCATCGTTACCTTTTCGAAATAGCTGTTGGCGTGAAGCACACTGTAGTGTAAGAATGATTTTCACGTAACTCCAATGATGGAGAAAGGGATTCTCACAATGACGTCAGCCCAGAACGCTGGGTCCGAAGGAACCGCCGCGGGCGTGTCCAATCGAATCCAGTCGCGGCTGCCCGAGATGTCCGGGGTCATGTCGAAGATCGCCCACTACCTGCTGGAGAATCCCCAGGCTCCCCTCAAGCTCTCCATCGGCAAGCTCGCGGAACACGCCGGCACCTCCGCCGCCACCGTGACCCGCTTCTGTCGGATGCTCGGCTATGCCGGATACGCGCCGTTCCGGGTGAGCATCGCCACCGACTTCGGCCGCAGCACCGCGCGGGACTCCTGGAAGACGGACATCGGTCGCGAGTTCGGACCGGATGACCCCCCGGCAGACGTGCTGAGCACCCTCGTCAACGCCCACTCCCGCACGCTGCGCGAGACCGCGGCCACCATCGACCTGCCCACCATGAAGGTGATCTCCAAGCGCATCGCGGCGAGCCACCACGTCGACATCTACGGCGTCGGCGGAAGCGCCATGCTCGCGGATGAGATGCAGGCGAGGCTCTATCGCATCGGCGTCAACACCCACGTCTGGTCTGAGGTACACGCCGGGCTCACGAGCGCGGCCATCCAGAACAAGCACTCCGTGGCTATCGGGATCTCCAACACCGGGCGCACCGAGGAGACCATCCAGATGCTCGGCGAAGCCGGCCGCGCCGGAGCCCTGACCGTCGCCGTCACCAACAACCCGACATCCCCCATGGCCGAGGCCGCGGACCTGAGCATCGTGACCTCGGTGTACGAGCGGTTCCTGCAACCCGATGACCTCTCGGCCAAGCACGCACAACTGCTCGTACTCGATCTGCTGTACCTGCTCGTCGCGCAGGAGAACTTCGCGCGCACGACCGACAACCTCGCGGCATCCGCCCTGGCCGTCTCGACCCACAGGCGACCGAGCCGCTCCTCGAGCGCCGTCAGGCACGACAAAGAATCTCACCAGTCCGAAGAAAGTATCGAGGAGTAACAGTGTCAGAACCATCAGCGCAGTCCGCCCTGATCAGCAGCTATACGGATGGCGTGCTGTCGCGCCTGCACGACCTGGCTGCGACGGCGGACGCCGGCGGGTTCGACGCGGCGATCGACATCCTCGTCACCGCGATCGAGCGCGGCGGAGTCATCCAGGCCTTCGGCACCGGCCACTCCGAGGCCTTCGCGATGGAGATCGCGGGTCGCGCCGGCGGCCTCATCCCCACCAACAAGATCGCGCTGCGGGATGTCGTGCTGCGCGGAAGCCTCGGACTCGATGCCCTGAGCGGCGGCTCCCTCGAACGCAATCCGGACATCGCGGACGAGCTCTACGCGCTCACCCCGGTCGGGCCGGACGACGCCTTCATCATCGCGTCCAACTCGGGGGTCAACGGCTCCATCGTCGGTCTCGCGATCGCGGCGAAGAACCACGGACATCCGGTCATCGCCGTCACGAGCCTCGATCACACCATGAAGGTCGAGCCCAAGCATGCGAGCGGCAAGCGGCTGCGGGACGTCGCGGATGTCGTGCTCGACAACCTGGCCCCCTACGGCGACGCGACCCAGGAGCTGTCGAGCGGCGTTCCCGTCGGCGCCGTGTCGTCCATCACGGCCGCGTACATCGCCCAGGTGCTCACCATCGGCGTCGCGGAGCGGATCGCGGCGACCGGCACCACCCCTCCGCTCTACATCTCGGCAAACATCCCGGGCGGCGACGAGCACAACCGCGCGCTCGAAGCGCTCTACGAAGGCAAGTTCAACCGCACCGCCTGACCCCTCGACTTATTCCCCAGAACAGTACGAACCCAACAGATCGAGTAACCAAGAGAAATGGAAGGCAGCAGAACTCATGTCCATTAAAGAAACACCTCTCCAGCGGCGCGATTTCCTTCGCGGCGCTCTCATCACGGCACTGGTCATCCCCGCAGGAGGCGTACTCGCGTCGTGCGCGGGCTCAGGGACCGGAACCACCGGCAACGCAGCCGGCGGAAAGAAGACGGCCAAGAACCCCTTCGGCATGGCAGCCAACTCGACCGTCGACGCGGTCATCTTCAAGGGCGGATACGGCATCGACTACGCCAACTTCGCCGCGAAGATCGAGGAGAAGGCGCAGCCGGGCTCCAAGGTCAAGGTCACTGCGCAGACCAACATCTCGCAGACCCTGCAGCCGCGCTTCGTCGCCGGCAACCCACCGGATGTCATCGACAACAGCGGTGCGAACCTGATCGGTATCAACACGATCCGCGACCAGCTCGCTGACCTCACCGATGTCATCGAGGCCAAGAACCTCGAGGGCAAGGTCATCAAGGACACTCTGTTCGGCGGCGTCATCGCGCCGGGAACCTTCGACGGCAAGTTCGTGCAGCTCAACTACGTGCTGACCGTCTACGCCATCTGGTACTCGGCGTCCCTGTTCGAGGCGAACGGCTGGACCGTTCCGAAAACGTATGCAGAGATGCTCGACCTCGGCGCTCAGGCGAAAGCCAAGGGCAAGTACCTGCTCGGCTGGGGCAAGGAGGCCGCGACCTATTACCAGACCATGGCCATCGGCTCGGCGATCAAGGAGGGCGGCGACGACGTGCGCCTCGCCCTGGAGAACCTCAAGCCGGGCTGCTGGTCGCTCGGACCGGTGCAGGATGTCTTCAACGGCCTCAAGAAGATCATCGACGCCGGCTACGTGAAGCCCGGCGGTGCCGGTACTCAGTTCACCGCCGCGCAGGCACAATGGAGCAACGACGAGGACTTCATCCTTTACCCGTCCGGCGGATGGATCGAGAATGAGATGAAGAAGAACACCAAGGACGGGTTCAAGATGACCGGTGCCCCGGAGCCGACCGTGACCAGTTCATCCAAGATGCCCTGGTCCGCGCTGCACTCCACCGCGGGCGAGGGCTACATCGTTCCGTCGCAGGGCAAGAACGTCGCCGGTGGCAAGGAGTTCCTGCGCGCCATGCTCTCGCATGACGCCGCGGTCAACTTCGCCAAGACGACATTCTCCTCCACCATCGTGAAGGACACGGTCCCGGCCGACGGCTTCGGCTCGACCGCGCTCGTCTCCCAGGTGAAGATGCTCGGCGACGCGGGAGACAACGTGTTCTCCTGGAACTTCGTCGACCTGTACGGCATGAACGTCGATCAGCTCGTCGTCTGGAACACCTTCCTTCAGGGTGGTTCGGACGTCAAGACGCTCACGGCCGGCCTGCAGGCCATCACCGACAAGGTCGCGAACGACTCCTCGGTGAAGAAGGTCACTGTCAAGTGACAGTCACTCCCATCACCGGGCCGGGCGGCGGTAGAAGTACCGCCGCCCGGCGGTGGAGCCGCAAGGACCTGACCTTCGACAAGATCAGCTTCATGGTCGTGTTCCTGGCGCTCCCGGTCATCGGCTACATCGTGTTCGTGGTGTCGCCGTTCATTCAAGCGGCCTATTACTCGCTGACGGACTGGTCGGGCTTCACGCCCAACATGAACTTCATCGGCGTCTCCAACTACGTGAAGCTGTTCCAGGACGGCACCTTCATGAAGGCGATCGGCAACAGCGTGACGCTCGCGATCGTGCTGCCGCTCGTCACCCTCGTGGTCGCCCTCATCTTCGCGACCCTCGTGACCATCGGCGGCCCGTCGCAGGGCGCCATCCGCGGCCTGCGCTACTCCAGCTTCTACCGCGTCATCTCCTTCTTCCCCTACGTGATCCCGGCCATCGTCATCGGCCTCATCTGGGCGCAGGTATACGACCCCAACAACGGAATCCTCAACGGCTTCCTCACCCTCATCGGGCTCGAGAACTTCCAGTCGTTCGCCTGGCTCGGCGTGCTCGGGGTCGCGATGCCCGCCGTGATGTTCGTCATCGTCTGGGGACTCATCGGCTTCTACATGGTGCTGTTCATCGCGGCGATCAAGGGCGTCCCCGCCGAGATCTACGAGGCCGCGAGGATCGACGGAGCCGGGCGTTTCCGCACCGCCGTGACCATCACCATCCCGCTCATCCGCGACACCGTGCAGACCGCGTACATCTATATGGGCATCCTCGCGCTCGACGCCTTCGTGTACATGGCAGCCCTGGAGTCCGGCGGCGGCCCGTCCAACTCGACCCTCGTGATGTCGCAGCAGCTGTTCAGGACCGCCTTCACCAAGGGCCAGTTCGGCTACGCCTGCGCCATGGGCGTCATGCTCGCGGTGATCACGCTCGCGTTTGCAGCAGTCGTATTTCTGGTGAGCAAGCTCACCGGCGGAAACAATGACGTGGCCGAATGACAACCAGATCTCTCACCACCGAAGCCATCGTGACCCGCGCGGGTGGCATTCCCATCCCCACAGGTCGCAGGACTAAGCCCAGCCGAACCGACCGGTTCGTCGGCGGCGCATCGCATACCGTTCTGACGCTCTGGTCGCTCATCGTCATCCTGCCGATGCTGTGGGTCGTGCTCTCCTCGTTCAAGACGACGAAGGAGATCTACGCCTCCCCGTTCTCACTGCCCAAGGTGTGGAACTTCGACAACTACGTGAACGCGTGGACGACTTCGGGCATCGGCGGTTTCTTCGTCAACACGATCATCGTCGTGTTCGGCGCCCTGATCCTGACGATGCTGTTCGGCTCGATGTCGGCGTACGTGCTCGCGCGCTTCCAGTTTCCCGGAAGCCGCGCGCTGTACTACCTGATGCTCGCGGGGCTGACCTTCCCCATCTTCCTCGCGATCGTTCCGCTGTTCTTCGTGCTCCGCAGCATCGGACTGCTCAACACGCTGCCCGGGTTGATCATCACGTACACGGCGTTCGCCTTTCCCTTCACTGTTTTCTTCCTCGTGTCGTTCTTCAAGTCGCTGTCGAACTCCATCGCGGAGGCCGCGGCGATCGATGGCGCGGGCGAATGGCGCACCTTCTTCCAGGTGATGCTGCCGATGGCGAGGCCGGGGCTCGCGACGGTCGCGATCCTCAACTTCGTCGGCCTGTGGAACCAGTTCCTGCTGCCGATTGCGCTGAACACGGATCCGGATAAATACGTGCTGACCCAGGGAATGGCGCAGTTCGCCTCGCAGGCAGGCTATTCGGTGGATGCGGGCGCGCTCTTCGCCGCCGTCGTCATCACGGTCATCCCCGTGCTCATCGTCTACCTGATCTTCCAGCGCCAGCTGCAGGGATCGGTCTCGCAGGGCACCAACAAGTAGCTTGCCCGGCAGGCCGCTCGGTCGGCTGGGGATAGTTTGCGCGAGTCGGCGGCAAGATCGGGATGCTGGCTGAATGCATGCACCGAAACGACTTCCGCCCGAGTTGGATGGGAGACCGTTCACTTTCCGCGACGCACTCACGCGTGGGGTCACCCGCGAGCGCACCCGATCGAGCGATCTCGACCGGCCGTTTCGCGGCATCCGTGCACCACAAGCCCCCGATCGGTCGTTCCTCCAATCGTGTGAGGCGTACGCGGCGGGCATGGCGGACGACCAGTACTTCAGTCACCTCACCGCGGCACGGCTGCTGGGGCTTCCACTCCCGTGGAGACTTCAGGATTCGTCTCTGCTTCATGTCACGTCGAAATTGCCGCGCCGCGCCCCACGAGCACGCGGTGTCGTCGGCCACCACGCTGAACCGGAACGCGTGCACGGCGCTACCGTCGAGGGCCTTCGAATCACCTCCGCGATTCAGACCTGGTGCGACCTTGCGACCGTGCTGTCGGTGCGAGAGCTGATTGTCATCGGAGATGCCCTGGTCCGACGGAAGCAGCCGTTGGCGACCCTCGCCGAACTACGACAGGCGGTTGAGGGATGGGGTGGCCGACGAGGCGCGCGCAAACTGCGAGAGGCGCTCGAGGCAGTGCGAGCGGGTGTGGACTCCCCGAAGGAAACCGAGGTGCGGCTGATCATCGTGGGAGCCGGGCTTCCGGAACCCAGCGTCAACGCCACGATCAGGAACGCGCGCGGCGAGTTCATCGCGCTTGGCGACCTGGTCTATCTCGGGTACCGCATCCTCGTTGAGTACGACGGTGCGCACCATTTCGCCGGGGATGAACAGTTCTACAAGGACATCGATCGGCTCGACGCGGTGATGGAAGAGAAGTGGCGCGTGGTCCGGCTCAACAAGACGCATCTCCGGCGCCCCGAGGTCATCGTGGCCAAGGTCCGCACGGCTCTCCTGGCGTCGGGCTGGCACCCGGATATCCGCTGAACGGTCCGCGAGATGCCAGTTGTGGGGGTCATTCGTCGCGGATGACCCCCACAACTGGCATCTCGCGGAACAGGGAGGGCGGGGGCTAGCGGCGGACGGCGCCCAGGCGCGGGAGGCGAGGGACGTTGGCCTCGGCCCCGGCATCGGGCGGCACGATAACCTCCTGCGCGGCGGCGATACGGATGCCGCCCGCCAGCACCACAAGATCGGCCAGCGGATCGACGGTGCGCTTGACCACCGCGAGCGCGATCGGTCCGAGCTCGTGGTGCTGCGCGGACGAGGTGACTGTTCCCACGACCGTGTCGCCGTCGGCGCCCGGTAGCGCGACGCTGTCTCCGTGGACGGGGAGCACGGCATCCGACCCGTCGAGGTGAAGCATCACGAGGCGGCGGGGCGGATGTCCGAGGTTGTGCACCTTGGCGACCGTCTCCTGCCCGCGGTAGCAGCCTTTGGTGAGGTGCACGGCGGAGCGCAGCCAGTCGAGTTCGTGCGGGATGGTGCGTTCGTCGACCTCTGCGGCGAAGCGCGGACGCCAGGCCGCGATCCGCAGCGCCTCGAGCGCGAGCATTCCGGCAACGGGCAGCGCGGCGGCCGCGCCCTGGTCCTCGCGGCGCAGGAGCACCTCGCGATAGGGAAAGTCTGCGGAGGGATGCTCGGCCACGGGCGAGTACTGGTAGCCGCCGACGCCGACGCTCGCCCACGGGTCGCGCCACACCAGCGGCACCCCGTTCGGCGCCGCGACCGGCAGCTCGAACTCGCCGAGCGTTCCCACGGTGACGTAGTCGGCCGAGCGGTCGGCGAGCTCGACGCGCAGCGTGAACCTCATGCTGTTCAGCCAGGCCAGCAGCGACTCGGCATCCACACGCTCGACGAGCATCCACAGGGTCTCGCCGTCGTCGACGAGGCGGATGTCGTGCTCGACCCGGCCGTTCGGGTCGAGGATGAGCGTCTCACTCGAGACCCCCGGCGCAAGCCTCGCGATGGACTGGCTGCTGATCGAGTCCAGCCAGCTGAGGCGGTCAGGGCCCGTGATGGTCAGGACGGAGCGGTGCGAGAGGTCGACCACGGCCTCTCCCGCCGAGAGGGCGCGCTGCTCAGGAACCGGGTTGCCATAGTGTACGGCGACGCCGGCATCCGCATCCGTTCCCTCGACCGCCCCGGGCAGCGAGAGAAAAACGCTCGGCGCCACGTCAGTCGACACGGCCGAGCCGTCCAGAGGCGTGAGTGGCGAGCGGCTGCCCGAAGGCCGCGATGTCCCAGGCCCAGAGCAGGTGGCTCTCGACCAGGCCGTACATGCGGGTGGATGCGCTGTGCGCCTTGGCGGTGGAGGAGCGCAACACGGCATCCGTCGCGAGGTCGATGCGCGCGCCTCGCACCTGGCCGAGGTAGAGCTCGCTCACGCCGCCCGGGTGCAGGATCGACACCTCGATGTCGAATCCGCCTTCTGCATTGCGCAGCGTCTCGACGGCCTCTGCCGTGACGAAGGGCCGGGGTCCGATGCCGGGAAGCATGCCGGGGCCGGGGTCGGCATCCGTCGGCGCGCGACCGATGCGCCAGTAGCCGGTCTCGGTGGCGAGGGGCGTGTGGTCCTCATCGAGCAGCCAGGTGTACGAGGTGTAGTTGAGGTAGGGCAGGCCATCGTGGCTGAAACTCAGGCGTTGGCCGAACTCGTGATTGCGGATGTCGTCGCCGACCGCGTAGTTGACGACGCCGCTGCCTTCCCACACTCCGAGCAGCCAGGAGAGCGGCACCAGCTCCGAGGGCAGGGTGTCATCGAGTTCGATCATGACGAGCTCTGGTTAGCTCTGACCCCGGAAGAGGTTGTAGACAACGACGACCGAAACGTACCCGATGGCGAGCGTGGCGAGCACCAGCAGGCCGACGAAGAAGAGTTCCAGCGCGAGATACATGGCTTGATTCTATGCCAGTTGCGGCCGTGGCGGGGTCAGCGCCCCGGAAGGGAGCTCAGCGCCTGCGACCGACGCTCGAGGAGTTCTGCGTAACTCCCGTCGCGTTCCGCCCACCGGAGTGCGAGCGCGGCCGTGACCACGATCTCGTTCGGCGTCGGGCTCTCGGTGGCGAGGCCGGTGACCTCGTCGAGAAAACTCTCCAGCGGCAACGCGGCGGGGTTCACCTTCTCCTGACCGGCAGTCGCTACAGCCGGCGGAACGAGCTCGGTCACGTCGACACCGGTGCCCGCAAGCTGCGCGCGGAGCGATTCCGTGTAGGCGTGCACCCCGGCTTTGGACGCACCGTAGCTGGCCATGAGCGGGAACGGCAGGAAGGCGATGCCCGAGCTGACGGTGATGATGTTCGCACCGCCGCGACTGATGAGGTGTGGCGTGAACGCGTCGATCACCCGGATGGTTCCGAGCAGGTTGACCTCGATGGTCGTCTCCGCCTGGATGCCGTGCGCGGGGTCGCGAAGATCTTCGATGAGCATGACACCCGACATCGTGACGAGGACATCCAGGTCAGGATGATCCGCAAGCACCTGGTCGCGCGCCCGAGCGATCGACGCGGAGTCGGTGACGTCGATCTGCACCGTCTCGAGGTCGTGGACCCGGTCAGTGTTGCGCCCTCCGACGATCACGGTGCTGCCCGCTGCGGCGAACCGTCGCGCAAAACCGAGGCCGATGCCCGAGGTGCCGCCGACGATCAGAACGGTGCGATTGGTGATGTCCATGGTGTTCTTGTCTCCATCCGTTTTCGATACCTCCGAATCATCACGCCGGGTCCCGGGGGTGAGAAAGGTCTCCGTTGTTCCGGGGAGCAGCGGGGCCCCTCTCCGGCGTCGCGCGCGGGCTAACGTGAGACCCATGGATGACGATGGCCAGGAGAATCGGCTCGGCACCTACCTGAGGGCTCGCCGGGCGCTGGTCACGCCCGAGCAGCTGGGCATCCCCGCCGGGTCCCACCGTCGCGTGCCGGGGCTGCGGCGCGAGGAGGTCGCGCTCCTGACGGGAATCAGCGCCGACTACTATCTCAGGCTCGAACGCGGGCGAGACAGGAGTCCGTCCCTGCAGGTGCTCGAGTCCCTGGCTCGGGTACTGCAACTGGATGCGGTCGAAGCCGACTATCTGTTCGGTCTCGGCAGCCCTCATCCCCGCGCGCGGCGGCAGCGTCGAACCGAACGCGTGCCTGCCCGGCTGCACGATCTCCTCGGGGCGCTCGAGGTTCCCGCGTTCATCGAGGGCCGCTACTTCGACGTGCTCGCGTCGAACTCGCTCGCCGTCGCCTTTTCTCCCCGTCTCATCCCCGGCCACAACCGGCTGCGGTCGCTGCTCCTGGACCCGGAGGAACGCGCGTTCCAGAGCGACTGGGACTCGGCCGTGGCCGACTTCGTCGCGACGTTCCGCCGGGCCATCGGCGACGACACGAGCGACACCCGCGCGGTTGAACTGGTCGGAGAACTCTCGCTCGCGAGCGCGCGGTTCCGCACCCTGTGGGCCAGGCACGACGTGCGGCAGCTCACGGGCGGCACGACGACGGTCAACCACCCCGAGGTCGGCACGATGAGCCTGCACAGGGAGAAGCTCCCCGTCGACGGCCTCATCCTCGTGCTGTACTACCCCGTCGAAAACAGCGACAGCGCTGAGAAGCTTCGTCTCCTCGGCCTGGTGCCGCACGAGACGACGACTGCGGATCCTGCTGCCTCATCGCGACGCGAGCACTGAAGCGGGCCCGGTCACTCCAGCGACCGTTTCTGCCGCGCGTTTCCGGCCGCGTCCAGCTCGATGATCGTGTCGACGGCGAGCCGCTCGAGGAACGCGTGATCGTGGCTCACGACGATGATCGCGCCGCGGTAGGCGTCGAGTGCCTGGGCGAGCTGCTCGACGCTCGCGATGTCGAGATTGTTGGTCGGCTCGTCGAGGATGAGCAGCTGCGATGTCGGCTCGGCCAGGAGGAGCCTCGCGAGCGCGACCCGAAACCGCTCACCGCCGGAAAGGGTCGAGATGGGGCGATCGACGCTGTCGCCGCGCAGCAGGAGCCTCGCCAACTGGTTGCGGATGTCGCCCGGGGCCATGCCCGGAGCGACCGATCGCACGGCGTCGAGCGCGCTTGCCGCGTCATCCAGGCCGTCGAGGCGCTGCGGCAGATAGCCGAAACGATCGGTGAGCAGGGTGCCGTGCGCTCGCCCGGGCGCCCGCCCTCCCCCGCGCACGAGCTGGTCGAGCAGCGTCGACTTGCCCGCGCCGTTAGGGCCGACGATGGCGACGCGCTCCGGGCCCTGCACGATGAAGGTGCGGTCGTCATCCGTGATCTCCGCGAGCCTGCGCCCGCGCGGAACGTCCGGGTCCGGGAGCACCAGGCGGATGTGCTCGTCGTCTCGCACGCGCGCATCCGCTGCGTCGAGCACGGCCTGCGCGACCGATACCCGGCCGTCGAGCGTCGTGCGCAGCGATCCGGCGGATCCCTGCGCCCTGCTCTTCAGCACGCCGGCGACGATCTTCGGGATGCCGCCGTCGCGCTGGACCTTCTTCGCCGTGCGTTCCCGGCGCGCAAGCATGGTCTCCGCCTCGATGCGCTGGCGCTTCTCGACCCTGAGGGACTGCTTGGCCGCGCGGGCCGCCTGCGACGCGGCCTCCTGCTCCTGGTCCAGGCGCGCCTTCCACTGGCTGTACGGGCCACCGAAGGTGTCGAGGCGGGCGGCGTGCAGTTCGGCCGTGCTGTCCATCCGTTCCAGCAGCTCGAGGTCGTGGCTGACGACGACGAGCGTGCCAGGCCAGCTGTCGATGAGACCGGCGAGCGTCGTGCGCGTCGGCCGATCGAGGTTGTTGGTCGGCTCGTCGAGCAGCGTGATCGAGGTGCGCCGGATGCGCAGGCCGGAGATGGCGATGAGCATCGCCTCCCCACCAGAGACCTCCGCGACGTTTCGGCCGAGGTCGACGGATCCGAGTCCGATTGCGTGCAGTGCCTCGTCCGCGCGCGCCTCGATGTCCCAGTCGTCGCCGACCGCGTCGAAGTGCCGCTCGTCGACATCACCCGCCTCGATCGCGCGCAGTGACGCGAGGGTGTGGTCGATGCCGAGCAACTCGGCAACGGTCGTGGTGCCGCCGAGGGTGAGCGTCTGCGCGAGGTAGCCGACGTCGCCGACCGTGTCGATCTGGCCGGAGGTGGGCGTGAGGATGCCCGCGACGAGACGCAGGAGCGTGGACTTGCCCGCACCGTTGCGCCCGACCAGCCCGGTGCGGCCGGCCATGAAGGTTCCGTTCAGGTGTTCGAGAGCGATGCTGCCGTCGCTCCACTGAAAGCTCAGGTCCCTGAGGGTGATGACTGAAGACATGACAAATCCGTTCTGACCGCGGGTGTGGCCCGGGGCGGGGAAAGTAGACAAGGACGACTCGACCGGGTCGAGATCCACACGGGGCGCAGAGCGCGCTCACTCGGCGTGGAGGCCACCGATCGGTGGCTAGATTCTGTCTACTTCGATCTTCATGGGAACCAGTGTACCCAAGCGGATGGAACGGCCCGGGTCAGCGTGGCACGACGATGACGGCCCCAGCGCCGGCCCGCTGGAGCGCGAGCTCGCTCTCCGGCAGCGCGATGCGGGTCTCGCTCGTGCCGTCGCGCCCAAGCACCTCCAGCGCGACACCCGTGACGAGCCCGGCCGCCTCGAACACCGCCAGTTGCGCGGAGTCGTCGTCGGAGATCCGCGCGACACGGTAGTGCCCGGGCTCGGCGTCCCGCACGCGGAGCGCTCCGGCCGGGTAGTCGACCTCGCCCGCGCGATTCGGGATGGGGTCGCCATGCGGGTCGGTGCGCGGGTGGCGGAGCAGCGCATCCATTCGGTCGATCATGAGGTCGGAGACGGCGTGCTCGAGCGTCTCCGCCTCGGCATGCACCTCGTCCCAGCTGTACTCGAGCCGGGCGACGAGAAAGGTCTCGATCAGGCGGTGACGCCGCACGACCGCGACGGCATGCTTCTCGCCGAGCGGGGTGAGGCCGATCGGGCGATACGGCTCGTGCTCGAGGAGGCCCTGGCCGACGAGGCGCTTGACGGTGTCAGACGCGGATGCCGTCGACGTGCCGAAGCGCGCGGCGAGCGCCGTGATCGTGACCGGGTCTCCACCCCATTCGCGCGCGGACCAGATCGCCTTGAGGTAGTCCTGGGCGGTACTGGAGATCACGTCCATTCGCTCACTCCTGCCCTGAGACGATCAGCCAGACGAGCAGAACGTTCAGCAGCACGATCGCCACGGTGACGGCGATCGTCATGAGCCGCAGCGGCATCCGGTTCGCGAAGGCGCCCATGACCTGCCGCCTGCTCGTGAGCCAGGCCAGCGGGATGAGCGCGAACGGGATGCCGATCGACAGGAACACCTGGCTCAGCACGAGCGCGCGCGTCGGATCGAACCCGGTCGCGAGAATGGCGAGCGCCGGGATCGCGGTGACCGCCCGCCGGGCCAGGAGCGGCACGCGCACCCGGAGCAGGCCATCCATGATCGTCGCGCCCGCATAGCATCCGACCGAGGTGGAGGCGAGGCCGGATGCGAGCAGGCCGATCCCGAACACGACCCCGATGACCGGGCCGAGCGCGGTTTCGATCGCGGCGTGGGCGCCCTCGATCGACTCCGTTCCCGCGACGCCGGACAGCGACGCCGCCGCGAGCAGGAGCATCGCGATGTTCACAGAGCCGGCGATCACGAGGGCGATGAGCACGTCGACGCGGGTCGCGGACAGCAGGCGCCTGATGCGCGACGGGTCCGTGGTCACGCCGTGCCGATCCCGCACGAGCGAGGAGTGCAGGTAGATCGCGTGCGGCATGACCGTCGCGCCGAGCATGCTCGCGGCGAGGAGCACCGTGCCCGTCCCCTCGAAGCGCGGCACGATGCCCGCGGCGGTCTGCGACCAGTCGACCGGGCTGACCAGGACGCCCGCCACGAAACCGACCGCGATGATCGCCAGGAGCGCCATCACCACGAACTCGAATGGGCGCTGCCCGCGCCTGGACTGCACCGCGAGGATGACCATCGAGACCACTGCGACGATGATTCCGCCGAGCACGAGCGGCAGGTCGAAGAGGATCTGCAGCGCGATCGCGCCACCGATCACCTCGGCCAGGTCCGTGGCCGCGGCGACGAGCTCCGCTTGCGCCCAGTAGAGCAGGCGGCCGGCCCGCGGCATCCGATCTCCGAGCAGTTCGGGCAGGCTGCGCCCGGTGACGAGGCCGAGCTTCGCCGAGAGGTACTGGATGACGACGGCCATGACGTTCGCGACGACGAGCACCCAGACGAGCAGGTAGCCGTACTCCGCGCCCGCGGACAGGTTGGCCGCGACATTGCCCGGATCGACATAGGCAATGGCCGCGACAAACGCCGGGCCCAGCAGCCGCAGCAGGCGCCGCTCGGGCGCCGCAACGGAGCGTGTACTGCCCGGTTTCACGGCCGTCATCGTCGACCCCTCAGAATGTTAACCGAGGCTAACATATGGGCGCGGGCGGCGGTCAGGCGAGTGAGATGGGCCAGAGAATCGCGGTCGCCACGGCGAGGACGACAACCGAGCCGACGAGACTCGCGGTCATCCGATTGACGAGCCCCTCCTTCTCCACGGCAGCAAGCTGGATGCAGATGGTGAGGAAGATCGCCCCGGCAAGCACCATGGGCAGCCAGATGAGGTAGTGCGCGGGCGAGACAAGGAGCCCGGTCAGGACTGCACCGATAACGGTGAACAGCCAGACGGGGATTACGGTCAGACGCCAGCGCACGTCCCTATCTTGCCCTACACCGCACGCGAGCGGCGTGCGGTGCAGGGCCGGGCGACGTGATCAGCCGAAGACCTCGACGCCCAGGGCAAAGTTAAAGCCCACGCCGTTGCGAGCGAGGCCCATGAGCAGCAGCCCCACTCGCTCGAGCGAACGCGCCATCTCCAGGGGGCCCGCATCGAGCGGACGAAGCCCGAGGCTCTCGATAAAAGCTGCGACGCTCGCCTTGGCCGCCGCGTCGTCCCCGGCGAAGAACACGTCGAGCGAATGCCCCTGGGCCAGCACGTGGCCGAAGACGGTATTGAACGCCTTCACCACGCTCGCGCTCGCGGGAACCGCCGCGGCGATCTCCTGCGCACCCGAGGTGCCGTCGGGAGACACCAGACCGCTGGCGTCGCCATTGAAGGTGTTGGAGATGTCGATGACGACCTTGCCTGCGAGCGCCTCCCCGTACTGGGTCACGACTTCGACGGCACTCGTGTACGGCACGGCGAGCACCACGATGTCCCCGGTGGGGACGGCGCCGAATGCCGCTGTGGTGGTCCCGCCGCCGAGCGTGCCGGCGAGAGCCTCGGCCTTGGCAGCGTCACGGCCGATGAGCTCGACCGTGTTGCCGCCTGCGACCGCGCGAGTGGCTATGGCCTTGGCCATGCCTCCGACGCCAATGAAACTGATGGTAGTCATGACAGCTTTCTCTCTTTCTCTAGTTGACGAGTGAATAACGTTTTGAGGCGAGGGCGCGGCCGTGCTCGATCGCGAGCTGCTCTGAGGCAGCCTTGATCTCTGCCGCCTGCTCGGTGAACTGGTCCAGCGCGGGATTGACGCCGACGAGGGTGAACTGGCGCTGCACGACGAGCAGGTCTGCACCCCAGACGTCGCTGATGACGCGCCGTAGCCACGGGGTGGAGTGGTCCCAGCCCTCCTTGGGCGTGCCGGGGTTGTAGTTGCCGCCGAGAACCGTGGCGAGCACGACGGGCTTGCCCTTGAGCGCGCCCCCGGCGATGCGCTCGTCGGTGTAGGTGACGTCGTACCAGCTCTTCACATGAGCCGCTACTCCCCAGTTGTAGAGCGGGATCGCCAGCAGCAGCGCGTCCGCGTCGATCAGCTCGTCCGCCAGCACCCCGGCGAGCGCGTGGGCATCGCGCTGGGCCTGGCTGCGGTCGGCCTCCGCGGTGTAGCTGCTGGTCACGACATCGCGCCAGGTCGTGACGGGCAGCGGCTCCGTGCCGAGATCACGACGCGTGATCACCGAGTCGGGATGTTCAGCGGACCACTCCGCTTCGACGAGATCTGCCAGGGCCCGACTCTGGGATGTGGCGGGCGCGATGCTGGCATCAAGGCGAAACAGGGACATACAAACTCCAAACACGGTTGACTACGAAAAAAGAAGTAACAGCGGAAACAGTAGCATGCGGATCGCCCCGGCGTGACACATATTTCTGATGACGTCGCACTCGACCGGCGACCCAGTCAAGCGAGCCGCCCTAGTAGACTTCAGCTCTGGCGTTTGGAGGACTCTGTGGCGCAGCTGTTGATCCTGACACCTGCAGTCGACAACGACGTTCTGCCGGCGCTCTCACTACTCAGTCATCGCGTGCGCCGAATTCCGGCCGAGCCCGCATCGCTCGTCAACGCCCCGAGCAGCGATCTGGTCCTGGTGGATGCCCGCGGAGACCTCGCGAGTGCCAGATCGCTCTGCAAGATCCTCACCACCACCGGCATCGCAGTCCCGCTGCTCGTCGTGCTCACCGAGGGCGGACTCACGGGCGTGAGCGCCGACTGGGGAATCGACGACGTGATTCTGGAAACCGCGGGGCCCGCGGAGGTGGATGCGCGCATCCGCCTGGCCCTGAGCCGCCACAGCGAGGAGCAGGAGAGCACCAAGATCAGCGCATCCGGAGTCGTCATCGACGAGGCCAGCTACTCCGCCAAGGTGCAGGGCCGCACACTCGACCTCACCTTCAAGGAGTTCGAGCTCCTGCGCTTTCTCGCGCTGCACCCCTCCCGCGTGTTCACCCGCGAACAGCTGCTGAGCGAGGTGTGGGGCTACGACTATTTCGGCGGAACCCGCACCGTCGACGTGCACGTAAGGCGGCTGAGGGCGAAGCTCGGCGAACTCGAATCGCTCATCGGCACCGTGCGCAACGTCGGCTACCGCTTCAATCTGTACGAGGAAGAGAGTGACAGAGTTGACCAACCCATCCGGCCCTAGTTTCACGCCGGGAATGCGCGAATTCCTCGACGGACTGATCGCCAGGGCGACGTTCGCGGACCGCCAGCCGCCCTTCTCTGACCAGTCCCTCATCGACCTCGAGAGCGGCGTACGGCAGCTCGTCGTGCTCGCCGCGCGAGAGAAGCCCGCCGCAGCGGCCATCGTGCTGTTCGCAACGGACAGCTTCGACGCGGAGTTCGTCGTCGACCCGCTCGAGAGGCACCACGGCCTCGGCAACCGGATGATGATCGAGATGCTGCGCGAGGCCCACGGAACCGTGCGGATCTGGGCGCACGGCGACCACCCGGATGCCCGCAGGCTCGCCAAGCGATACGACTTCGAGCCCGTGCGCGAGCTGCTGCAGTTGCGGGCGGAGGTCTCGACAGGCTCGACCAGCGGGCGCGGCACAGCCACCATCGACACCTTCAGGCCGGGCGTGGACGACGCGGAGTGGCTCGCGGTCAACGCGCGCGCATTCGCGACGCATCCGGAGCAGGGCTCCCTCACCCAGGCCGACCTCGACGCGCGCAAGTCCGAAGACTGGTTCGACGCAGACGACTTCCTCGTGGCACGTGCAGACTCCGGCGAGATGATGGGCTTCTGCTGGCTCAAGGTGGAGGAGCAGGCGGGCGAGGCCGAGCAGATCGGCGAGTTCTACGCGGTGGGAGTGCATCCGAAATACCAGGGCCTGGGGCTCGGACGCCAGCTCGTCTCGGCCGGGCTGGCACGGCTGGCCGAGCGCGGCATCCGTACGGCGAGCCTCTACGTGGAGGCCGACAACGTGGCCGCGGTCAATCTCTACCGCTCCTTCGGCTTCGCCGATCACTCGATCGACATCCAGTACGAGCTGAAGCGGCGTTAACCGTTCATTCATCCCGCACTCACCGCCGCGTGCGGTGGGATGCAATGATGAACGGATGGACAGCGAAACCTACCTCACCGAAGTTGGGCTCGCGACCGACAGTCTCGACGACGATTACGACTCGAGCTGGGTGGACGACGGCACGCTGCCGCCAGAGCGCTACCTCGATCGCGAGCTGAGCTGGCTCGCCTTCAACAACCGCGTTCTGGAGCTCGCAGAGGATCCGACGACACCGCTGCTGGAGCGCGCCAACTTCCTCGCCATCTTCGCGAGCAACCTCGACGAGTTCTTCATGGTGCGGGTCGCAGGCCTCAAGCGCCGCATCGTCACCGGGCTCGCCGTTCCGACCAACGTCGGGCGTCCGGCGACAGCCGTGCTCGCTGACATCCAGGAGCGAGCGCAGGAGCTCCAGCAGCGCCACGCGACCGTGTTCCGCGACCAGGTGAAGCCCGAGCTCGACGCCGCCGGCATCCACATCGAGAGCTGGGCCGACCTCAACGACGACGACCGCGCGCGAATCGACGAGATCTTCGCGCAGCGCATCTTTCCGGTGCTCATGCCGCTCGCGGTCGACCCCGCGCATCCGTTCCCGTATATCTCGGGGCTCTCGCTCAACCTCTCGATCCGCGTCCGCAACCCGAAGACGGGCAAGGAGGAGTTCGCGAGACTCAAGGTGCCACCGATGCTGCCGCGATTCGTGCAGCTGCCGGATGACTCGAGCGGCCACCTGCGCTTCATCCCCCTCGAAGACCTCATCTCCAATCACCTGGACGAGCTCTTCCCCGGCATGGAGATCCTCGAACACCACGAGTTCCGGGTGACCAGGAACGAAGACGTGCAGCTCGACGAAGACGAGTCGGAAGACCTGATCCAGACGCTCGAGCGCGAGCTGCTGCGCCGCCGCTTCGGCCCGCCGATCCGGCTCGAGATCACCGACGACATGGATGAGGTGACCCTCGGCCTGCTCGTGCGCGAGCTCGAGATCACCGAGCAGGAGGTGTATCGCCTGCCCGCGCCGCTCGACCTCGGTGGACTGTTCGAGGTCACCAGGATCGACCGGCCGGAGCTGAAGTATCCGCCGCACGTTCCCACGACGAGCGTGAACCTGCTGCCGACGGAAGCCACGGACACCTACGACATCTTCAGTTCCATCGGCAAGCGCGACATCCTGCTGCACCACCCGTACGAGTCGTTCGCGACGAGCGTGCAGGCCTTCCTCGAACAGGCCGCGGTCGACCCGGCCGTACTCGCCATCAAGATGACGCTGTACCGCACGAGCGGCGACAGCCCCATTGTCGAAGCACTCATCAACGCCGCAGAGAACGGCAAGGCCGTGCTCGCCCTCGTGGAGATCAAGGCCAGGTTCGACGAGACCGCCAACATCAACTGGGCCAGAAAGCTCGAGAAGGCCGGCGTTCACGTCGTCTACGGGATGGTCGGGCTCAAGACACACTGCAAGCTCGCCCTCGCCGTGCGCCAGGAAGACGGTGTGCTTCGGCACTACTGCCACATCGGCACGGGCAACTACAACCCGAAGACCTCGCGCATCTACGAGGATCTCGGCCTGCTGACGGCGGATGCCCAGGTGGGCAAAGACCTGACCCGCCTGTTCAACGAGCTCTCCGGCTACGCAATCGAGAAGAAGTTCAAGCGACTGCTCGTGGCCCCGCTGCACCTGCGCAAGGCCCTGCTCAAGCGCATCGCTGTCGAGACCCTCAACGCCGAGAACGGGCTGCCGTGCGGCATACGCATCAAGGTCAACTCGATCGTTGACGAGGCGCTCACCGACGCGCTCTACCGGGCGAGCATGGCCGGGGTTCCCATCGAGCTCGTCGTGCGCGGGATCTGCGGGCTGCGTCCGGGCATCCCGGGGCTCAGCGACAACATCCAGGTTCGCTCCATTCTCGGGCGCTACCTCGAGCACTCCCGCATCTTCTCCTTCGTGAACAATGGAGAGCCACAGGTGTATATCGGCAGCGCAGACCTCATGCATCGCAACCTGGATCGCCGGGTCGAGGTGCTCGTGCGGCTGACCGACCCGGACCACCTGCGCGAGGTCGACGAGTTGTTCGACCTCGCCATATCGGATGAGACGTCGTCGTGGACGCTGCACGACGACGGTTCCTGGACCAGGCACCACGTCTCCGATGACGGGACCCCCCTCCGCGACATGCAGAATGTAGTAATGCGTCAGATCTCAGGACGAAAGCGAACGGGAGTATTGCGGTGACGTTGCTCATGCCCTCGGTCGTACTGGCTGCGGGGGCCGTGTGCTGGCGCCTCCACAGGGGAACGGTCGAGGTGCTGCTCGTCCATCGCGACGAACGCTCCGACGTGTCGCTGCCCAAGGGCAAGGTCGACCCGGGCGAGACCCCACCGCAGACCGCGGTGCGCGAGATCCGTGAGGAGACCGGGCTGCGGGTCACGCTCGGCCCCCCGCTCGGCACCACGGAGTACACACTGCCCGGCGGGCGCGAGAAGCGCGTGTTCTATTGGAGCGCCGAGGTCGACGACGAGACGCTCGCGGCATCCGCCTTCACGCCCAACAAGGAGATCGCCGCCCTCGAATGGCTTCCGATCGCCGCCGCGCGAAAGAAGATGAGCTACGACCGTGACCAGGACGTGCTCGACCGCTTCAGCGCGAGGGTCGACGCCGGCCAACTGCACACTTTCGCCATCATCGCGCTGCGTCACGGCAAGGCGGTGCCACCCGCAAGCTGGGACGGGCCGGATGCCACCAGGCCGCTCCTGCACAAAGGCACGCAGCAGGCGGCCAGTGTCGCCCCCGCGATCGCCGCCTGGGGACCGAAGCGGCTCGTGAGCAGTCCCGCGGTGCGGTGCGTGAGCACGATCACCCCGGTGGCCGACATCACCGGCCTCGAGGTGAAGCACTCGCCCGGCATCAGCCAGGACGCCTACGAAGACGGCAAGGCCACCGTGAAGAAGGCCGTCGCGAAGAGGCTCGACAAGCAACAGACCGTCGTGATGTGCAGCCACGGCCCGGTTCTTCCCGGCATCATCGGCGCCGTCGCGCGTTCGACGCACACCGAGGTGGATGCGGCGATGCGGCGTGCGGCAATGCTCTCGACCGGGCACTTCACCGTTCTGCACGTCTCGGTTGAGCATCCGAAGTCCGGCCTCGTCGCGATCGAGACCCACGGCCCCCTCGTCGACTGACCCCGCGCCGCTCTGCGACCCTACCGCACCCGGATCGTTGGCTGTTCCCGCCCTAAGACTCGAGTTTCAGGGCGGGAACAGCCAACGATCGCGACGAAACGGAGGGGTCAGGACGGCTTGACGGCCTTCACGATCGCACCGTGCATCTCGTCTGCCACCTCGTGAGTGAGCTGCACGGTCACGTCGGTGAAGCCCGCAGCGGTCAGCTCGGCCTCGTACTCCGCGATCGACAGGGCTCCCGCGATGCAGCCGACGTACGAGCCCCGCTCTGCGCGCTGCGCCGGGCTCAGGTGGTTCTCGGCCACGACATCCGACACCCCGATGCGGCCACCGGGCTTCAGCACCCGGAACATTTCGCGGATGACGGCCGGCTTGTCGGAGGAGAGGTTGATCACGCAGTTGGAGATGACCACGTCCACCGTCTCAGCTGCGAGCGGCACGTCTTCGATCTGCCCCTTGAGGAACTCGACGTTCGTCGCACCGGCCTTCGCAGCATTCGCGCGCGCCAGGTCGAGCATCTCATCGGTCATGTCGAGTCCATAGGCAAATCCGTTCTGTCCGACCCTGCGCGCGGACAGCAGCACATCGATGCCGCCGCCCGACCCCAGGTCGAGCACCGTCTCGCTCTCGCGAAGGTCGGCTATCGCGGTGGGATTGCCGCAGCCGAGGCTCGCCAGCACTGCCTCGTCCGGCAGTCCGCTCGTGCTGCCGTCGGTGTAGAGGGTCGAGCCGAAGACATCCGCCTCCGCAATCGCGTCTGAACCGCAGCATCCGCTACCGCAGCAATCGGCGTTCGCTGAGGCGGGTGCGGAGACGTCGGTGATCGTCAGCGCCGCGCGGGCATAGCGGTCGCGAACCTGCTCGCGGATGTCAGAGGGTTCGGTCATTGAGTTCTCCTGGATTCTCGTGGTCGGTCGTTTCGGCGGGCAGGATCTCGGCGAGCAGCCGTTCGATGCGCGCCTTGATCTCGTCGCGGATGGGCCTGACGGCATCGATTCCCCGCCCTGCCGGGTCATCGAGATCCCAGTCCTCGTAGCGCTTGCCCGGGAAGATCGGGCAGGTGTCGCCGCAGCCCATGGTGATGACGACATCCGATTCCTTCACGGACTCCGCGGTGAGAATCCTCGGCTGGTTGCCCGCGATGTCGATGCCGTCCTCGGCCATCGCGGCGACCGCGGCCTGGTTGATCTGGTCCGCAGGCTCGGACCCCGCCGAGCGCACTTCGACGCGATCCCCCGCGAGCGCGCGGAGATAGCCCGCCGCCATCTGTGAGCGGCCGGCATTGTGCACGCAGACGAACAGCACGGAGGGCCTCGCGGTCATGAACGTCATTCCTCTTCGGTCGTGATGGTTCAAAACACAGTCTCCCACCACCTCAAGGTGCTCGTGGATGCCGGGTTCCTGACTCGCGAGAAGCGCGGCCAACAGAAACCCCAACGATGCGCCACTTTGTCAACGATGCGGTCGCTACAGTATCCGCATCATTGACAAAGTGGCGCATCGTCGGGGCGATAGCCGGGCGGAAGCGGGCGGAAGCGGGCGCCGCCGCAGCCAGAGCTTTCCTCGTTCGTTAACCTGCCGTTCACCCGATAGGACGATCGTGGTTAACCAAGGTTCGTATGGTCACAAGTGGGTCGGCACCGGCCCACCACCTGTAATCAAACCTTCCGAAAGGGAACACTGTGAATCTCAGGCGTCGTGCATTCTCACGCGCGGGCAGCATCGCTGCCATTGCTCTCGCAGGCACCATGGTCCTGTCCTCGTGCGCAGCGAACGAGGCCCCGGCATCCGGAGACAGCGGATCGAGCACGTCCACCCTCTCCGGCACGCTGAACGGCGTCGGCTCGTCCGCACAGGGCGCTGCCGAGATCGCCTGGGGAACGGGCTTCCAGAAGGCCAACCCCGACGTGACCGTCAACTATGACCCGCAGGGTTCTGGTGCCGGCCGCACGAACTTCCTCTCCGGCGCCGCGATCTTCGCGGGCTCGGATGCGGCACTGAAGGACGCGGAACTCGCCACCGCGTCCCCGAACTGCGCGCCAGGCACCAAGCCGATCGACCTGCCGGTCTACATCTCGCCGATCGCCATCGCCTACAACCTCGATGGCGTGAAGGACCTGAAGCTCGATGCGACGACCATCGCGGGCATCTTCAAGGGCACTATCACGAACTGGAACGACCCGGCGATCACGAGCCAGAACTCGGGCACGACGCTGCCATCCGCCCCGATCACCGTCGTTCACCGCTCGGACGACTCGGGCACCACGCAGAACTTCACCGAGTACCTGAGCGCCAACGCTCCGACCGTCTGGGACAAGCCCGCGACGCAGACCTACCCGTACTCGGTCGGGGACGCGGCGAAGGGCACCTCCGGTGTCGCCGACGCGGTGAAGAACTCGAAGAACAGCATCACCTACATCGACGAGTCCGGTGCGGCCGGCCTCAGCATCGCCGAGCTCAAGGTCGGCAGCGACTACGTGAAGATCAACGCGGCGGGCGCTGCGGATGTCGTGGCCAAGTCCCCGGTCGCCTCCGGCCGTGAGGCGGGCGACCTCGCCATCGCGATCGACCGCAGGATCACGGATGCGAACTCCTGGCCGATGGTGCTCGTGAGCTACCTCATCGTCTGCCAGCAGTACGCGGACGCCGACAAGGGCGCCCTCGTCAAGGCATACGCGAAGTACGTCGCGAGCGACGCAGGACAGCAGAGCGCGGCCAAGAACGCCGGCTCCGCCCCGCTGTCGAGCGAGCTTGCCGCAAAGGTCGACAAAGTGATCGACACCATCAGGTAACACCACGCGCGACAGGTTCGGGCTGCGTCGACACCGGCGCAGCCCGAACCGGGTTCCACACGACAGGCACAGCACAGCACAGCACAGCACAGCACAGCACAGACAGTCCACACGACAGAGAGCCAGGGATGACCACAGCACCGGGTGAGATCAGGGCCAAGCGCCGGTTGGGAGACCGGGTATTCTCCTCCAGCACCGTCATCGCGGGATCGATCATCCTCGCGGTGTTGGCCGCGGTCGCGATCTTCCTCATCGTGCAGAGCCTTCCCGCCCTCGTCGCGAAACCCGGTACCCTCCCGAACAGCGCGCCCAACTTCTGGGCCTATGTCTGGCCCCTCGTGTTCGGCACGGTGTGGGCATCCGCCATCGCCCTCGTCATCGCCACCCCGATCTCCATCGGTGTCGCGCTCTTCATCTCGCACTACGCACCGCGCAGAATCGCCCAGCTTCTCGGCTACATCGTCGACCTGCTCGCGGCGGTGCCGTCCGTGGTGTTCGGTCTCTGGGGCATCCAGGTGCTTGCTCCGGCCGCGCAGCCCTTCTACGCCTGGCTGAACACGAACGTCGGATGGTTCCCGCTCTTCGGCGGGGACGTCTCCGGCACCGGCAGAACGATTCTCACCGCCGCAATCGTGCTCGCCGTGATGGTGCTGCCGATCATGACCGCCGTCTGCCGCGAGATCTTCCTGCAGACGCCGCTCCTGCACGAGGAGGCGGCGCTCGCGCTCGGCGCCACCCGCTGGGAGATGATCCGGATGGCCGTGCTCCCCTTCGGACGCGCCGGCATCATCTCCGCCGCGATGCTCGGCCTCGGTCGCGCTCTCGGCGAGACCATGGCCGTCGCGATGGTGCTCTCCCCCGCCGCGGTCGTCTCCTTCTTTGTTCTTACAGCGCAGAACCCGAACACGATCGCCGCGAACATCGCGCTGCAGTTCGCCGAAGCCTCCGGCCTCGGGGTCAACACGCTCATCGCGTCCGGCCTCGTGCTGTTTGTGATCACCTTCATCGTCAACGCCATCGCCCGTTACGTGGTCAACCGCCGCAAAGCCTTCTCCGGAGCGAACTGATGACCGCCACCACCACTGCGACCACCACGGGCCGCACCGGTCCGATCGCCAACTCGCTCACCGCGGGCAGGCTGCCGAGGGGTACCACCTGGGCGCTGCTCCTCGGGAGCTGGGCTCTGCTCTGCGTCGTCTTCGTGCTCGTGCAGCTCGGCGGGGGAACCACAGAGTTCAACCTCATCGGCGCACTATTCCTCGGAACGGTGTTGTTCGACATCCTGATCTATGTCGTCTCGTTTCTCGTCGAGGGCAGCCGCAAGGCCAAGGACCGGCTGATCACCTCGCTTGTCGCGACGGCATTCATCATCGCGGTGCTGCCGCTCGTCTCGCTGGTCTACACCGTGGCGCTCAAGGGCCTGCCGCGGATGCTCGAGCCGTCGTTCTTCACTCAGTCGATGCGCAACATCCTCGGGCCGGGCGGTGGCGCACTGCACGCCATCGTCGGAACGATCGAGGTGACCGCGTTCGCGACCCTCATCTCGGTGCCGATCGGACTGTTCACCGCGATCTACCTCGTGGAGTACGGCAAGGGTGCGCTTTCGAAGACGATCACCTTCCTCGTGGACGTCATGACGGGGATTCCCTCGATCGTCGCCGGCCTGTTCGCCTTCGCGCTGCTCGCGCTGGTGTTCGGCGACCCCGGCTACCGATCTGGCTTCGGCGGCTCCGTGGCACTGTCTGTGCTGATGATCCCGGTCGTGGTGCGGTCCTCCGAAGAGATGATCAAGCTCGTGCCGAACGAGCTGCGGGAGGCCTCATACGCGCTCGGGGTGCCGAAGTGGCTCACGATCCTCAAGATCGTCATCCCCACATCCATCGCCGGAATCACCACGGGCGTCACGCTCGCGATCGCCCGCGTGATCGGCGAGACGGCGCCGCTGCTCATCGTGGCCGGATACACCGCGAGCATGAACTACGACCTGTTCGGCGACCGGATGATGACCCTCCCGGTCTTCGCATACCTCGAGTATGCGATGCAGACGCCGAATGCCTCGGACTCCCTCAATCGCGCCTGGGCCTCCGCGCTCACGCTCATCCTCATCGTGATGGCGCTCAACCTGATCGCCAGGCTCGTCGCGCGTATCTTCTCCCCCAGACTCAGCCGATAATAGACTCCGCCGATAGGACCCCATGTCAAAGCGCATCGAAGTACACGACCTCAACGTCTACTACGGCAAGTTCAAGGCCGTCGAAGACGTGTCGCTGACCATTGAGCCGCGTACTGTGACGGCCTTCATCGGCCCGAGCGGATGCGGCAAGTCCACCTTCCTGCGCACGCTCAACCGCATGCACGAGGTGATTCCGGGCGCGCGGGTCGAGGGCGAGGTGCTCATCGACGGTAACAACCTCTATGGACCGGGCGTGGATCCGGTGCTCGTTCGGCGCCAGGTGGGCATGGTGTTCCAGCGACCGAACCCGTTCCCCACCATGTCGATCCGCGACAACGTGCTCGCCGGGGTCAAGCTCAACAACAGGCGGATGTCGAAGTCGGACTCCGACGACCTGGTCGAGAGCGCGCTGAAGGGTGCGAACCTCTGGAACGAGGTCAAGGACCGGCTCGCGCTGCCCGGCTCCGGGCTCTCCGGCGGCCAGCAGCAGCGCCTGTGCATCGCCCGCGCGATCGCCGTGCAGCCGGACGTGGTGCTCATGGACGAGCCGTGCTCCGCCCTCGACCCGATCTCCACGCTCGCCATCGAGGACCTCATCGAGGAGCTCAAGCAGGAGTACACGATCGTGATCGTGACCCACAACATGCAGCAGGCATCCCGGGTCTCCGACCGCACGGCGTTCTTCAACATCGCCGGAACAGGCAAGCCGGGCAAGCTCATCGAGTACGACGACACGACCACGATGTTCTCGAACCCGAGTGTGCAGGCGACGGAAGACTACGTCTCCGGCAAGTTCGGTTGATCGTTATGCCGATCGAGCGCGCTGGGTCCCGGTCTCGATACGGCCGCGAACGGCCTACTCGACCAAGATGGGAGAGTGCCGGACCGCAGAACGCCTCTCGGCGAGAGGCCGCTCGAAGCGGCGAATAATGGAGCCCGGGGTTACTGCGGCCCGACAATTGGCCCGAGGGCCGCGAACCATTGTAGACGGCTCATCCGAATACCGCAGCCGAGAGCGACAGCCCGGAGATCGGATGTCGCGCGGGCTCACTCGAGCGAGTCGGATCGCCACAGCCTCGCGCAGCTCGCGAACTCGGTCGCGGTCTGCGACAGCCGCAGCGCCCTCGTCGTGAGCTCGGTCGCGCGGTCGGGAAAGGTGAGCTCGAGGTCATCCGCGAGACTCGTGCTCCCGGCCGACAGCAGACGGCAGAACGCGGCCGCCCGGTCAAGCGCAACGGCGAAATCGCCGTCGAAGAGGCCACGCAGGATCTGGTCGGCCAGCACCACGATCTCCGCCGGCCCGGTGGGCGTGGTGGCCCCGGCGATGACGGGATCGATCGTCGTCGCCACCTCGGTTCCGCGCTGGAACAGGAAGCTGATGGTCTCCGCGTCCTGCCGGATGAGCGTGCGCAGCAGGTAGATACGCCAGAGCGCACCGGGCAGGCTGCGCGGGCTCGACTGCGCCCACAGCTCGGCGATCGCGTCGATTCCGTGCTCGTCGGCGAAGGTGACGAGGCGGTCGACCACCTCCGGGTCGCCGCTGCTGCGAACGCGGCTCAGCAGGGCCCGCGCGGTGTCGTGCGCGACACGGCTGGTCTGCGCAGGGTCCGCCCCACCCTCGAGGCTCTCGAACTTGGAACCGGAGAATTTTGTGGGCTTGTGAAACTGCTCTGACATCCGGTCAAGCCTATGCGACGTGCACAGCGTCCCACCTCGGCCGAGCGCATTGCCGGAGCCGCGAGCGACCGAATCGTCAAGCTGAATGAAACCTGAGCGAATGCTGATGTACCCCCGTATGGGGGTCATATTCCGCTACTCTGAGGGACGCAACATCCTCACAAAGGAGAAAACAATGAACATCTTGCTTGTCATCGTCATCATCGTTGCCATCGTTCTCGCCATCACCGGAGGACTCGTCCAGGCACTCAACTGGCTGCTGTGGGTCGCTCTGGTGCTCGCCGCCATCGCCATCATCGTCTGGCTGATACGGTTGATCTCCGGCCGTCGGGTCTGATATCCGCGGTCTGCCCGGGCCCGGTGGAACGCACTCGCATTCCCCGGGCCCATTTCACTGCGGCCGCGCGCATTTCGCCGCCGCTTCGAGTTCTCTGCGCGGCGTGAAGCACGCTAGATTTAACGACGCGGGCCTCTAGCTCAGTTGGTAGAGCATCGGACTTTTAATCCGCGGGTCGCGGGTTCGAGCCCCGCGGGGCCCACCGCAACTTGTGCTGTTTCGGCGGCGATCGCCCTGATCAGCGGTCGATGAAACCCATCTGTGTTTCGTTGTATCGATCGCCGTGAACTCCGACGAGCTCGGTGAGGGAGTCGAGGCCCGCAACCTCATCGGAAGAGAGTCCGACTCCCGTCGCCCCGGCGTTCTCTTCGATCCGCGACGTGCGCCGTGTGCCGGGTATGGGCACAACCCACGGGTGTTGAGCCAGCAGCCATGCGAGGGCGACCTGCCCGGGAGTCGCGTGGTGCGCGGTTGCGATCGCGGCAACACGGTCGACTATCGCGTGATTCGCCTTGCGATTGTCGCTGGAGAATCGAGGGATCGTCGCGCGAACGTCTCCCGCCGCGAAACCTGTCGCCGCGTCGACCGTGCCCGTGAGGAATCCCTTGCCGAGCGGACTGAACGGCACGAGCCCGATACCGAGCTCGGCCAGCGTGGCGAGCACCTCTCCCTCCGGATCCCGGGTCCAGAGCGAGTACTCGCTTTGCAGCGCGGTCACCGGGAAGACCGCGTGCGCGGCGCGGATCGTTCCTGCCGCAGCCTCGGACAGTCCGAAGTGGCGGACCTTGCCCTCCTTGACGAGTTCGCCGACCGCTCCGGCGACGTCCTCGATCGGCACCTCGGGATCGACGCGATGCTGGTAGAACAGGTCGATCGTGTCTGTGCGCAAACGACGGAGGGACTCGTCTGCAACTTTCCGGATGCGTTCGGGCCGGCTGTCGAGTCCGACCGACTTGCCGTTCTCGATCTTCCACCCGAACTTCGTCGCGATGACGACCTGGTCCCTCACGTGCTCGAGTGCCTCGCCGACCAGTTCCTCGTTGACGAACGGTCCGTACACCTCGGCGGTGTCGAAGAAGGTGACGCCGCTGTCGAGTGCGCTGCGGAGCACGCGGATCATCTCGTCGCGGTCACCCGGGTTCGGGCCGTAACTCTGCGACATCCCCATCGCTCCGAGGCCGATTGCTGAGACTTCGAGTCCCTGTCCGAGTGTTCGTGTGTGCATTCTTTCGCTCCTTAAAGAATCGGATGAGAACAAGGATGAAAGTGCGCCGCGGTGAAGCGTGAAGCGTTCTCGCTCTCATGCACTCAAGTTCACCGCTCATTCATCCGCCGCGGGAGTGTCTGGCATTACAGGTAATGGCAATACCTCCCGAAGTGGGGCACACCGGCCTAACGTCGTGACTATGACCAATCAGGAGGACGTCAAGGAGTTCCTCTCCTCCAGGCGCGCGCGAATCACCCCGGAACAGGCAGGGCTCCCCGCATACGGCGGCAACCGCCGAGTGCCCGGGCTGCGCCGCGAGGAGGTCGCGATGCTGGCCGGAGTGAGCGTGGACTACTACAACCGGCTTGAGCGGGGGAATCTCCACGGCGTCTCCGAAGCCGTGCTCGGATCCGTCGCACGTGCCCTGCGACTCGATGAAGCAGAGACGTCTCACCTCTTCGACCTGGCTCGCGCGTCGAACTCCTCGCCGGCGAAGCGCCGCCGGTCGAGCCCGCACGGCGTTCGCCCGAGCATCCAGCGGATGCTCGACGCCGTGACCGAGGCACCCGCATGGGTGCGAAATGCCCGCCACGACTTCCTCGCCGGCAACCGTCTCGGCTATGCGCTCTACAGCGACATGTTCCTCGACCCGGTTCGGCCGGCGAACAGCGCCCGCTTCATCTTTCTGAACGAGCGATCCAAGAGCTTTTTCGTGGACTGGGAGCGAGCCGCGGATGACATCGTCGCGATGCTCCGCTCCGAAGCCGGAGTGAACCCGTACGATCGTGACCTTTCCGACCTCATCGGAGAGCTCTCCACCCGTAGCGAGACATTCCGCACCCGCTGGGCCGCACACAACGTGCGATTCCACCGGACGGGGATCAAGAGACTGAGACACCCCGAGGTCGGCGAGCTCGACCTCACCTATGAAGCGCTCGAACTGAGCTCTGACCCGGGCCTCACGTTCCTCGCTTATACCGCCGAGCCCAACTCGCCGTCCGCGGACGGGCTCCGCCTGCTCGCGAGCTGGGCTGCGACGATCGACACCGCACAGCCGGGCGCTCCGATGGCGATCGAGGACAGCCACCGGGACAACGCCGCGCGGTGACCCGCGCTGGATGGAACGCGCGCCCCAACCACGTCGGCCGCTCGTCGATACTGAGAAGGAAGAAGAGACAGATGGACACGTTCACCCTCAACAACGGCGTCACCATCCCGCAGCTCGGGTTCGGAGTCTTCCAGACCCCGCCAGACGAGACCCGGGATGCCGTGGCCACCGCACTCGAGGCGGGCTACCGCCACATCGACACCGCCGCCGCCTATGGAAACGAACGCCAGGTGGGCGAGGCGATCGCCGCGTCCGGTATAGATCGGGCCGCGGTATTCGTCGAGACGAAGGTCTGGATCAGCGATTACGGCTACGACGAGACACTGCACGCCTTCGAGAAGAGCTCGCGCAAGCTCGGAATCGAGCAGATCGATCTCCTGATCCTGCATCAGGCACTCCCCAGCGACTTCGACAAGACCCTCGGCGCATACCGCGCGCTTGAGAGACTCCTCGCCGACGGCAGGGTTCGCTCGATCGGCGTGAGCAACTTCATGGTCGAACACCTGAACCGGCTCATGGACACCGCCTCCGTCACACCCGCTCTCAACCAGATCGAACTCCACCCCTATTTCCAGCAGTCGGCCGTGCAGGCTGCCAATGCGGGGCTCGGTATTCTCACGCAGGCGTGGTCTCCGATCGGAGGCATCACGTTCTACCGCGACAGCGGCCACGGCAACACTCTCGAAGACGCCACCATCGGCGAGATCGCGAAGGCGCACGGGAAGTCGCCCGCGCAGGTCATGCTCCGCTGGCACCTCCAGGAGGGCCGCTCCGTCATCCCGAAGTCCACGAAGCCGACACGCATCGCCGAGAACATCGACGTCTTCGACTTCGAGCTGTCCGGCGATGAACTGGCTGCGATCGAGGCCCTGGACACCGGCCACCGGGGTGGTCCAGAACCCGAGGCCATGACCCTCGAAGCGTTCGGGAGGGCGATCCCCGAAGAGTGACGGCGGCGATCCCCCACTGCCTGCCTTCTCCTCAATGCCCGTCCTGTCCCAAATGAAGGCAAAGCCACCAACTGTGGCCGCCGCATCCGTCATTTCAGGCGTCAGCAGCCGCCATCTCCTTCATTTGGGACAAATACGGGTGCACAGCCGCGGGTACGCGCTGGACCGGGACACCGGCGCGATACCGTGGCTACCCAGGAGGTGCCATGGAGTTTCTCATCATCGCCGTGCTCGGACTGCTCGCGATCGCGGGTGCGACGACCCTCGGGGCACGCTGGGGCGTAGCCACCCCGCTGCTGCTCGTGGCGCTGGGGATCGGCGTGAGCCTGCTGCCATTCGTCCCGGCCGTGGTGATCGAGCCGGAGTGGATTCTGGCCGGCGTGCTTCCTCCGCTGCTGTATTCGGCATCCGTCTCAATGCCCGGTATGGACTTCCGCCGCGAGTTCACGGCGATCGCGGGGCTCTCTGTCGCGCTCGTCGTGCTGAGCTCGATCATCCTCGGACTGTTCTTTTCCTGGATCATTCCGGGCCTCAGCCTCCCCTGGGGCATCGCCCTCGGCGCCATCGTGAGCCCGACGGATGCGGTGGCCACCTCGATCGTCAAACGCCTCGGAGCACCACCCAGGATCATCGCCATGCTCGAGGGCGAGAGCCTGCTGAACGACGCAACGGCCCTCGTGCTCCTGCGGGCCGCGATCGCGGGGACGGCGGCATCCGTCTCGCTGTGGAGCGTCGTGGGCAACTTCGCCTACGCTGTGGTCGTTGCTGTGGTGATCGGCCTCATCATCGGCAAGCTCAACCTCCTCGTGCGGGCGCGCGTGAAGGACGCGACGGTCAACACCGTGATCTCCTTCACCGTGCCGTTCCTCGCGTCGATCCCGGCCGAGATGCTGCACGCCTCCGGTCTCGTCGCGGCCGTCGTCGCCGGGCTCGTCACCGGGCGCGGGGCCATCCGCGTGCTGTCTCCCCAGCATCGGCTCTCGGATTCGCAGAACTGGAAGACCATCGAACTCATCCTCGAGGGCGCGATCTTCCTCACCATGGGCCTCGAACTCACCGCGATCGTCGGCGACGTGCAGGCCGATCACGGCGGAATCGACTTCTCCATAGCCATCGCTGCGGCGGCACTCGTGCTCACGATCGTCGTGCGCACCGTCTACGTCACACTCCTGTTGTCCGGGCTCCAGCGCAACGCCAACCGTAAGGCCAGACGAAAGCCGCGGCTCGCCCAGATCAAGGAGCAGCTCGAGAATCCGGACACGGGGTTCTCCCGGCGCCGCGGTCCGGCACCCCAGGCCAGGATCGACCGCTTCAGCGGAACGCTGCGCCGGATGCTCGCGGACATCGAATACTTCGCCTCACAGCCGCTCGGCTGGCGCGAGGGCTCGATTGTCGTGTGGGCGGGGATGCGCGGGGCCATCACTCTCGCCGCCGCCCAGACCCTGCCAGACACCCACCTTCGTTCCGTGCTCGTGTTCATCGCCTTCCTGGTCGCAGGCGGCTCCCTCCTCCTGCAGGGCGGCACGCTCGCGCGGGTGTTCTCCTGGGTGAAGCCCGCGACCGTTGACCCCGCCGCCGAGGGTGTCGAGCGGGTGCGCCTCATGGCCCTGCTGGATGCCGCGGCGGACGAGGCGCGGGCTGACGAGGCACGAGCGGCAGCCGCACGAGCCGATCACAGCGACCCAGGCGACACGAGGTGGCCCGCAGCGGAGAGCAAGCGGCTGCGCCTCGCCGAGATCGCCTCGCAGCGCGCAGCCCTCCTGCGCGCCCGCGACGACGGAACCTTCAGCGCGAGCTCCCTGAACGCCGCGCTCTCGGTATTGGACGCCGACCAGGTGCGGCTCGAGCTCACGGGCGCACCCGCCGACGAGGAGAATTGAACCATGGCACCAGACACCAGTCCCCTGATCTCGGTCGACGAACTCGCCTCGGCCATCGATGACCCGACGCTCGTGCTGCTCGACGTGCGGTGGAGCCTCGGACGAACGGATGGCCGCGAGCGCTACCTCGCCGGCCACATCCCCGGAGCGCGCTACGTCGATCTCGACCGCGACCTCGCCGCGGCTCCGTCGCCGGCGCGCGGCAGGCATCCGCTCCCCGACCCGGACGACTTCCAGCGAACCCTGCGCACGCTCGGCGTCACCACCGAGAGCACGATCGTCGTCTACGACCAGGCGGAGAGCTTCGGTGCCGCGAGGCTGTGGTGGATGCTCCGGAACGCCGGAGTGGGCGATGTACGCGTGCTCAACGGCGGGCTCGACGCCTGGGCCCGCGCGAAGCAGGAGCAGAGCGCCGGCAACGTGCGCGCCGCGGCGCCCGGCGACGTGACCGTGCGGTGGGGTGCGATGCCGACCATCGACATCGACGAGGCCGCCGGGTTTGCCGGCCACGGCATCCTGCTCGACGCACGGGCCGGCGAGCGGTATCGCGGCGAGGTCGAGCCGATCGATCCGAAAGCCGGGCACATCCCCGGCGCCGTGAACGCGCCGACCACGGAGAATGCCGACGAGTCCGGCGCCTTCTTCCCGGCCGAACGGCTTCTGGCGCGCTTCGGTGCACTCGGGCTGAACGATTCCACCGAGGCCGCCGTCTACTGCGGCTCCGGCATCACCGCGGCCCACCAGGTTCTCGCGCTGGAGCTCGCGGGCATCCCCGCCGCACTCTTCGCCGGATCCTGGTCGCAGTGGGCGAACGACCCGTCGCGCGAGGTCGCGACCGGCGCGACGCCCTGACGCTCACGGAGCCGGTGGTCGACAGCGCGAGGCGATGAACGCTGCCTCGGTGCGGGACGCCGCACCGGTCTTCCGCAGGATCGCCGAGACATGAACGCTCGCGGTCTTCACGCTGATGAAGAGCCGGTCGGCGATCTGCCGATTGCTGAGCCCCTCGACGATCAGCGCGAGCACCTGCTGCTCTCGCTCGGTGAGCTGTTGCCCACCGTTCGCCGGATGTCTGCCCGCCGCCGTGAGTCCGGCGCGGTCCTCGAATTCCGCCGTTCGATTCACGATGAGCTGCGCGCCGACCTCTGCCGCACGGGACCTCGCGGCCCCCGCGCTCTCCTGCGCCGCGACCCGGTCTCCGCGCGCCATCAGCGCTGTCGCGTGCCGAAACTGCGCGTACGGCAGCCACTGCACCGGAATCGTCGGAACCCTCGTCGCCTCCACGGCCCTGCCCCACAGCGTCGGGTCAGCACCATCGTGCTCCTCGCCGCCCAGCTCGGCCTCGAACAGGGCGAGGTAGGCAGGAGCGGTCGGCCACGAGGCCGACAACGCGAGCACCCGCCGCAGCGCCGCCTCGGCATCCGGGTACGTCATCGCAGCGTCGTACTCGTCCGATGGCACTTCGCCGGCGCGCTTGAGCTCCGCAAGGGAACGAGCGGCCACCACGAGCAGCGGCAGATCGTACGGCGGGTAGACCCGGTGGTCGGGATGAAGCACAACCCGTGCCTCGCTCCAGGCAACGAGCGCATCACCCCGTTCAAGCGCGATCTCCGCGGCGACCCGAGCGATGCCGAGCCTCGATTGCGTGTCGATACACATCTGGAGGCGCAGGCCAGCGCGCCAGCCCTCGAGCAGTCGAGAGGCGAGGGAGGGGTCACCACCCCATAGCGTCGTGAGCAGTGTGAGCCGCTGCAGATGGATGTTGAATCCGATTGGAGAGTCCAGTTCCATCGCCCGGTCGAGCAGTTCTGTCGCGCGCTGAACGTCTCCGAGCGCAAAGAGCGGTTCGATCACGTTGGACATGAGCATCACGCCCGAGGTGCGCTCGACACCGCGCTGCCTCGCCCGTTCGAGCCCGGTCTCGGCGAGTGTCACCGCGTCGCCGAAGCGCCCGAGCAACTGCATGGCATCCGACTTATTGACCCAGAAGCGCAATCGCGCAGAGTCGTTGCCGTCGGCAAGCTCTCCCGCGAGTTCGAGGTCGGCCAGCCCACGTTCGACGAGGCCCGACGATACCCGCGATATTCCGCGGATGTTCGCGGCCACGGACATCCGATCCTTCGAGTCGACCTTCTGCGCCTCGGTGAAGGCCTCGTCGGCCAGCTCGATCGCACGGTCGAACTGTGCGGCCAGCATGTAGCGGCTGGCGAGCTCGCCCAGCACATTCGCCCTGAGCACGCTCGGTTCGCCACCGTGCAACACCTCGAGCGCCTGCCCGAGGAGCTCGATGGAACCCTCCTTCCCGACATTGGCGAGGAACGACGCCTTATTGCGCAGCATGAGAGCGTAGAGCGCCGAGTCCATCGGGCTGGACTCGGCCAGCGCGATGTCGATGAGAGCGAGCGCGCGCTCGCTTTCGCCGGTGTTGCGCAGGATGTATGCGGTGCGCGAAAGGAGTTCGACCCTGCTGATGCCGGCGATCGCTTCGGCGTCGGGAACCATCCCCCACAGCTCGATCGCGCGCTCTCCCATCCGTGCGGCCGTCACGAAGGCGAAGGCGCTTCGAGCCTGTGCCATCGCCTTCAGCGAGGCCGCGAAGGCGCGTGGCAGGTCGTGGGCGGCCATCCAGTGATACGAGATCTCGCTCGCATCCGGCTCTCCAATGGTCGTCGCGCCCTCGAGAGCGAGCGCGTACGCGGAGTGGAAACGCACCCGCTCTCCCGGCAGCAGCTGCTCGTGGATGGCCTCCCGCACGAGAGCGTGCCGAAACCCGTAGCTCGTGCCGTCGACAACGAGCACGCTCGCTTCAACGGCTTCACGTGCAGCCTCATCGATCTCGTCAGCGGAACTCGCAGACACCGTGGTCAACAGCGCGTGCTCGACGTGATTGCCGCCTGCCGCGAGGAGGCGCAGCATGCACCTGGTGTCGTCGCTCAGGGTCTCGTACCGAGCGAGCAGGATGTCGCGCAGGTTCGTCGGCACCAGATCCTGCTCGTCGTAGCACCCGAGACCGACGATTTCCTCGACGAAGAACGGGACGCCGCCGGTGCGCTGCACGATGACCGCGAGCTCGCTCGAACTCGGGCTCGCCCCACCGAGCGCAGCGACGAGCTGCCGCAGCTGCCTGCGCCCGAGGCGGGTCAGTTCCCGCCGCTCGACCCGGCGACTGCGATCCAGTTCGGGCAACCACCCGTGCAGCGCACGGCCGCTGCGCAACTCATCGGATCGGAAGGTCAGGACAAAGAGGATCCGGGCGCGCTCGAGCACCCGCACGAGGAATCGCAGCAGACCGACCGCCGCCGGGTCAGCCCAGTGCAGGTCTTCGATGGCGACGACGAGTGGATGATCGGCAGCAATGTTCTCGAGCACAGACGCCACCGCGTCGAACAGCAGGTCGACGCTGTTCCCGCTGACGGACGCGGACGGAGTTGCGAGCTCGGGGAGGAGCACTCCCAGGGCATCATGGGCGGGCCCGGCGGCCTCTCGCACCACCTGCTCCCCGAATTCGCGGACGAGCTCGCGCAACGGCTCGACGATCGGCGCGTAGGGCGGCGCGTCACGGTCGAGGTCAACCGACTGCCCTCGGAGCGCAATCACGCCCGAGGGAAGGTCCGCGAGGAATTCCTGGATGACGCGCGACTTGCCGATGCCGGCTTCACCACTCAGAACAACGGTTCTCGTGCTGCCACTGACGGATTCCTGCACGGCTTCGCGCAGCATCGCCAACTCGGTTTCCCGCCCGATGATGAGCGGGCTGACTGCGGCTGGCCTCATGCTTTCATCGTGCCACCTGCCCCCCACATCCTGCAGGCTCGGCCTGGCGAAGAGCGACCTGCCGCGGTTGTACGACGTTTCGCGCTGAAGGAGAAGCCGCGGGGGTAGCCGCGCGATGTCCACGGAACCACCTCGCGCGGCTCCGCGGCTCGGCTTCGGGAGCTCGCTCGAGCGCGCGCCTCCTCCATTCCAGCTCCTGCGTGAGCCGCTTCTCGCGATCGCGGTTGAGCCACGCGAATGAATACTCTGAAATCTGCATGATCGGCCCTTTCGCCCTTTCCCACCATCGAGAGTGCTCTCTAAGGTGGTGGCCGCTCATCGGGAAAAGTACCTATTTACGGGCGCGGGCGGGAGAGCTTGCAGTGGGCGGCCGCGGATGAGAACGTTAGGGCATGAACGAGTCTTCCGCCCACTCCGCCGCCACCCACTCCTTTTGGGGCGACGAATCACGAGTTGTCGAACACGCGCTCGACTGGGCCGCCCGTCGCGTCGTGCGACACACCGACCCGATGTCGACGGCCAGACCGTCATCGGAGTTGGCGGCGGATGCCGGCCCCTCGATCACCGCGGAGGGCATCGGTGGCGAGGCGGCACTGGCCATCTTCGACCGCGTGCTCGAGCCAGCGACGCGCTCGCAGGACGACCCCATGAACCTCGCCTACATCGCCGCTGCCCCAACACGGGCAGCCATCGCCTTCGACCTCGTCACGAGCTCGGCCAACATCTTCGGCGGCCTGTGGGAAGCCGGCGCCGGCGCGATCTACGCGGAGAACGAGGCACTCGCCTGGATCACGGGGATGCTGGGATGGCCGAGTACTTCCGGTGGCACCTTCGTCTCCGGCGGTACCTCGGGCAACCACTCCGCGCTGATGACCGCCCGTGAGACCGCCAAGGCCAAGCGCGGCGGCCGGCCGGCCGGCGGGTGGCAGCTCGCCTGCACCACGACGGCGCACTCCTCGATCCACAGCGCGGCGCGAGCTCTCGACGTGGACATCGTCACGGCGCCGCGGGACGAACGTGACCACCTCACGGGCGCTGCGCTGCGCGCGGTGCTGGCGGAGCATCCGGATGTCTTCGCCGTCGTCGCCTCGGCGGGCACCACCAACGAGGGCCTCATCGACGACCTCGCGGATATCGCGGACGTCTGCGAGGAATACGGCGTCTGGCTGCACGTCGACGGCGCGTACGGCGGCGCCGGCCTCACCGCCCCGTCGGTCCGTCACCTCTACGCGGGCATCGAGCGGGCGGACAGCTTCATCGTCGACCCACACAAGTGGCTGTTCGCGCCCTACGACTGTTGCGCGCTCGTCTACCGGCAGCCTGAGCTCGCCCGCGCGACCCATTCCCAGCACGCGAGCTACCTCGATCACGTCGACCGTGAGTCGTGGAACCCGAGCGAACTCGCCCTGCACCTCTCCCGGCGCGCCCGCGGGCTCCCCCTCTGGTTCAGCCTCGCGACGCACGGCACCGACCGATACACCGCGGCCGTGGAGAGGTCACTCGCCACGGCGCGCGCGGTGACCGAGGCCATCCGCGCGGCTGAGTACCTGAACCTCGTTGCGGAGCCCGAGCTGACCGTGATCCTGTTCGAGCGCGTGGGCTGGAGCGACGAGCAGTATGCGGAATGGTCGCACCGGATGTCCACCTCAGGCACGATCTTCTGCGTCCCGACCACCTGGCACGGCCGCACCGTGCTGCGGCTCGCCTTCGTCAACCCCGAGACCGACCCGGCTCGCGTGATTGAGGCGCTCGACACACTGCGCTGACTGCTGCGGTGGGAGTCAGCGACTCGCGGAGGGAATTATGACTCCCGCCGCGAGTGGGTTTCTCCCGCCAGCACGGGCTCTTTCGCCACGATGGGCTGTCTGCGCGTTGCCGGAAAGGAGGAGAAATCGCGGTTTTGACCACAAAAACTCCTCCAATACGTGCCAAAGCGCAGAAAGATCCTTCAATCCGGATGCGGTGGCGGGCTGTCAGAGAACGTGGCGCCACCTTTCGACCGGCTCAGGGAACGAGAAGCGGCTGGACTACGCGCCGACGGCTCCGAAGGCCAGGCCGAGAAGGTAGGTGACCACGGCGGCGCCATAGCCGATCGCGAGCTGGCGCAGCGCGCGGCGAAGCGGTGGAGCACCGGAGAGCAGCCCGACGACGGCACCGGTGCCGAGCAGGGCGAGCCCCACGAGCACGGCCGCAATGATGATCGCGACCACGCCGCTGAGCCCAAACAGGTACGGGATGACCGGGATGACCGCACCGGAGGCGAAGAAGCAGAAGCTCGAGACCGCTGCCCGCAGCCCCGTGCCCACCGCCTCGTGGTCGTCCTGCTCCGTCTCGGGCACCGTGGCGAGACTGTGGTCGGCGAGCACGGCATCCGCCCGCGCCTTCGCCTCCTCGATCGACATACCGCGCGCGCGGTAGACGAGCATGAGCTCGTTGGCATTCACGTCGAGGTGTGGCAGCGCGGTGTTCGCCTCGGGGTCAGGGGCGGATGCCTCGAGCAGTTCGCGCTGGGACCGCACGGAGACGTACTCCCCCGCCCCCATCGACAGCGCACCCGCGAGAAGACCCGCGACCCCGGTCAGGAGAACGACGTGGGAGGCGACGCCGGCAGCGCTGATCCCGATGACGAGGGCGAGATTGGAGACCAGCCCGTCATTGGCACCGAACACGGCGGCGCGGAACGTGCCTGAGAGGCGATTGCGTCCACGCGCGGCGAGACCGCGAACTACCTCGCCGTGGATGCGCTCGTCTGCTGCCATCGCGGCCGTGGCATCCGCATCCGCTTCGTAGGGCGAACGCGCCTCCGCGCGCTGGGCGAGCGCGAGCACGAAGACGGAGCCGAAGGTGCGCGCGAGCAGGCCGAGCATCCTGGTGCGGATGTCGCCTCTGCGCGGAGTGCCCACCCGGTCGCCGAGCAGTTCCTGCCAGTGTGCGGCGTGGCGCCCCTCCGCCTCGGCGAGCGCGAGCAGGATCTCCCGCTCCTCGCCGGTGCGGCGCGAGGCGAGGTCACGGTAGACGGCAGCCTCGGCGATCTCGTCGGCCAGGTACTGCCGCCAGCGACGCACATCGCGTTCGGAAGATGTCGGCATGTCAGCTCTCGGTGGTGCCGCCGTAGCGCACGCCCCAGGTCGCCGACCAGCTCTCGTCCGGTTCGAGCCAGCGCACGCCCTTGCCGGAGTTGAAGCCATCCGCGGGCGCGGTCATCGGCTCGATCGCGATCGCGAGGTGCTCTCCACCCTCGCCCGAGAACGCACGCGTTGTGAACACCTGCACGTAGCCGAACGACCCGTCCTGCCACAGTTCGACGAAACGACCATCCGGCGCGGTGAGGCGGTGGCAGCTGACGCCGTCAACCATTCGAACGGCACCGAAGCCGTCGTCGAGCGACAGATCGCCGACCCGACGCCCGCCGCGAAGATCAAACTCCGTGCCGTCGACGGGCACCTCGCGGATCGGGTTGAGGCGCTCATCCACGTCGAAGTGGGTGTCCGCGTTCACGGTGAGCACGAGGTCCTCGGTGGGAACCCCGCCGATCTTGAAGAACGGATGCGTGCCCACGGCCACGGGCGCGCGGCCTTCGCCCACGTTGCGGAATCCGTGGGTGACCCGCAGGCCGTCGTCGAGCAGTTCGTAGCGCACGGTCGTGTGCAGCTGGAACGGGTAGCCGTGCTGCGGGAACACCGGAGCGGCGAGTTCGAGCACACTTTCGCTCTGCTCGGTGACGCGATACGGCGTCGCGACGAGGAGTCCGTGCAGCGCGTTACCGCGGGCGGGCTCAGAGATGTTCAGCTGTTGTTTCACGCCGTCGAGCATCCACACGGCGTCCTTGATGCGGTTCGGCCACGGAGAAAGCACCGTGCCGCTGCCGAAAGGAGGGCGCACGGAGGCCGGAAAAGTCTCAACAATCTCCACGCCATCCACCGTCAGAGCCCGTATTCCTGCGGCTACCTCGGTTATGATTGATCGAGATTGTTGTTTTCCGTGCGATCTTGTCAATTCAAATTGTTCTCCAGTGGGTGCTCGCATCCGCCCAGCATAATCGCGGTGGCTACACACAACCGCACGTCAAAGAGGTCATATGCCGCAGATCACCAAACGCGAGTACCGCCTTGCGGACGGTCGCGAGCTCATCTACTTCGATGACGCGGACACCACGCTGGCCCCGGATCGCGCACCGGATGCCCGCCTCCTCGACCCGAGACCGCACACGGCGACCATGAGGCAGGATCCACTCACCGGCGAGTGGATCTCCGTTGCCGCTGCGAGGCAGAACAGAGTGTTTCTCCCCCCGGCCGACCAGGACCCGCTCGCGCCGGCCAGCGCATCCAACCCTTCGGAGATCCCCAGCAACTACGACGTTGCCGTGTTCGAAAACCGCTCGCCGTCGTTCGGGCCGCTGCTCACCGATGACAATGCCCCTGCAGGCCTCGATGACCTCGCCACAATCGGGCTCGGCCGCACCCGCACCGCGGTCGGCCGCTGCGAGGTGGTGTGTTTCAGCCCGGCGACCGAGGGCTCGTTCGGCAGCCAGACCGAGTCCCGCGCCCGTACCGTGATCGAGGCCTGGGCGGATCGCACCGCCGTGCTCTCGGCGCTGCCGGGTGTCGAGCAGGTGTTCCCTTTTGAGAACCGCGGGGAAGCCATCGGTGTGACGCTGCACCACCCACACGGACAGATCTACTCGTACCCCTACATCACCCCGCGCACCGAGAGGCTCATCGCCTCGATCGACAACTTCGGCCCGGACCTGTTCGAGAAGATCCTCGAGAGTGAGCGGGCGTCAGAGCGCGTCGTGCTCGAAGGAGAGCACTGGATCGCCTTCGTGCCGTTCGCCGCCCGCTGGCCCCTCGAGGTGCACATGCTCCCGCACCGCCACGTGCCCGACTTCGCGGCGACGAGCGAGGAGGAACGAGACGAACTGTCGCGCCTGTACCTCACCCTGCTTCGCGGCGTCGACAACATCTACGAGACCCCCACCCCCTACATCGCGGCGTGGCACCAGGCACCCGTGAACGTGAAACGAGACGAGATCCGCCTCATGCTGCAGCTGACCTCCCCACGCAGGAGCAAGAACAAGCTCAAGTACCTTGCCGGCTCCGAGGCCGCGATGGGCGCATGGATCGGCGACGTCGTGCCCGAGAAGGCCGCAGAACTCGTACGAGACGGGATCGCCAGACTGTGAGCGGCAGCGACCTGCGCGACGAGGTGCGCGAGAGCTTCACCGCGCTCTATGGCCACGCGCCGGAGAGCCTGTGGTCCGGCCCCGGCCGTGCGAACCTCATCGGGGAGCACACCGACTACAACGGCGGCTTCGTGCTGCCGTTCGCGATCAACCGGCGCACCGTGCTCGCGATCGGCCGCCGGGATGACCGCGTGATGCGCGTCTCCAGCTCATTCGCCGAGGAGACCATCGAACTGTCACTCGACGAGCTGCGTCCGGAGAACCTGAGCGGATGGTCGGCTTATCCGTTCGGGGTGGCGTGGGCGCTCGCACAGAAGGTCGCGGGAGATCGCAGGGCGGACCTGGACTCTGTTGCTGGCTTCGACATCCACCTCGACTCGAATGTTCCGGTGGGGGCAGGCCTCTCCTCCTCGGCGGCGATCGAGAGCGCCGTGGCGCTCGCGCTGAACGAGCTGTGGGGACTCGGTCTCGACCGGCGCACTCTCGCGAAGGTCGGCCAGCTCGCAGAGAACGAGGCCGTCGGAGCGCCGACGGGAATCATGGACCAGTCGGCGTCGCTGCTCGGAGAAGCAGACAGCGCCGTGTTCCTCGACTGCCGCAGCCTCGAGAGCGAGGTCGTTCCACTCGGACTCGAGGCGGCCGGGCTCGCGATCCTCGTGATCGACACCCACGTCAGCCACCAGCACGCGACCGGTGGCTATACGGAGCGGAGGGCATCCTGCGAGCGCGGCGCGGCGGCGCTCGGGGTCGACTCCCTCAGGGACGTCTCGGTTGCCGACCTCGGGCTCGCGAGGGAACTGCTCGACGACGTCACCTTCCGTCGCGTGCGACACGTCGTCACAGAGAACCAGCGTGTGCTCGACACCGTCGCGACACTCAAGGAACACGGCCCGGCAGCCATCGGCGATCTGCTCGATGCCTCACACCGTTCGATGCGCGACGACTTCGAGATCTCGGTTCCGGAGCTCGACCTCGCCGTGGAGACCGCACAGTCCTCCGGTGCGATCGGCGCGCGGATGACCGGAGGCGGATTCGGCGGTTCGGCGATCGCGCTCGTGCCGGAGGAATCCCTGTCGCTCGTGGAGGTTGCCATCGACGGGGCTTTCGCGGAGCATGGATACGGGCAGCCCACGACCTTCGTCGTGAGCGCGGCCCCCGGCGCTTCGCGAGAGTAGACGCGCCGAGCCTGGGCCACGATCAGGGGGATGCCGTGAAGAAGCCGCTCGCCACGACCTGCCTTGGCATCCTCGCCGTCGCCTGCGCTGCGCTCGTGCTGAGCGGATGCGCGGGGCAGGCCCCGCAGAAGACCCCGCAGAAGCGCGCCGTCGCCTCTCACACCCCGGCCCCGGCCACGACGCCCACGCCGGGGCCCCCGTCGGACGTGCTCTTCACCATCTCGGCGAACGTGCGCAGCTCCGGCGGTTCGACGATCGGCATCGAGCTCACGGCGCACGAACCGCTTGCGGCGAGCGACCACAAGGCTGCGAACCTCGTCACAGAGTTCCTCGACCGCTGCGGCGACGGCGTCGGCGGAACCCCGATCAGTGCCGAGACCATGGCCGCGCACGGCGGCACGATCATGCGCCTCGACCTCACAAGCACGACGACGAGCCAGGACTTCGTCTCTCCGCTCGATCTCTATCTGGGCAGCAACTACAGCGCGAAGGCGGCGAGTGGCGACGGAATCGTGAATCCGTCGTCGTTCGACGGATGCCTGGGAACCTACTCCTGGGCGAGCTCGGGAACCGCGCACGGAATCGCGGAGTTCGACAGCGACAGCGATAGCCCCGACCTCGGCAAGTGGCGGTTCGGCCTCTACGGCTTCGCCGTGCAGTCGAACACCAACGCGACCATCGAATCCTGCACGATCAGGATGACTCCGCTTGCCACGGCCGCGAAGGTCGAGGATGTCGACGGCTGGGCAACGCAGGACACGAGCGGAACAAGCTGCGTCACCGGCTACGTCGGCGAGTAGCGCGCCTCGCTCTCGCCTCAGCTGGCCAGGCGCTCCGCTGCGGTCACGACGTTGACGAGAAGCATCGCGCGCGTCATGGGACCGACCCCGCGCGGCACCGGTGAGAGGTGGCCCGCAACCTCGGCGACGGCCGGGTCGACATCGCCGATGAGCCTGGCCTTGCCGGTCTCCTCGTCGACAACTCGAGTGATTCCGACGTCGAGCACAGCAGCACCGGGCTTGACCCAGTCCGCCTTGATCAGGGCCGGGACGCCGACCGCCGCGACGACGATGTCGGCCTGGCGCACCTCATCCGCGAGGCCCACCGTGCGCGAGTGCGCGAGGGTGACGGTGGCGTCGAGCCCCTTGCGCGTGAGCAGGAGGCCGAGCGGACGACCGACTGTGAGACCGCGGCCGACGACGACGACCTTGCGACCGGGAATCGGAACGTCGTAGCGCCGAAGCATCTCGACGATCCCGGCCGGTGTGCAGGGCAGCGGGGAGTCGAGCTCGCCGGAGACGCCGAGCACGAGGCGGCCGAGGTTGGTCGGGTGCAGGCCGTCCGCATCCTTCGCCGGGTCCATGAGCTCGAGCATCGCGTTCTCGTCCATGCCCGCGGGAAGCGGAAGCTGGATGATATAGCCCGTCACGGCGGGGTTCTCATTGAGTCCCGCGATGGCAGCACGAACATCGTCAGCGGATGCCGTGGCCGGCAGGTCCACACGAATCGACTCGATACCCACCTCTGCACAGTCACGGTGCTTGCCTGCGACATAGGAGAGCGAGCCCGGGTCCTCCCCGACCAGCAGCGTTCCGAGCCCCGGGGTGATGCCTTGCGCCTTGAGCGCCGCGATCCGCGCCTTCAACTCGCCCTTGATGGCGGATGCCGTGGCGACGCCATCCAATTTCGTTGCGGTCATGGGAGCTCCCTTGTATTAAGGCGGGTCGAGTAGCGCGCGAGGAAGGAGCCCGCGTATCGAGACCGGGACGAAGCCACAGCTGCGAAGGTCTCGATACGCTCGCTAGCGCTCACTACTCGACCAGCGGAAGTGAATCAGGCCCAGGTGCCGGGGCTCGTGAGGCCGGGGTAGAGCGGGTAGCCGTCGGTGAGCTTCACGACGCGGGCGCGCAGGGCGTCGACGTCCGGAGCGGGCTTCAAGGCCGTGGCGATGATGTCCGCGACCTCGGTGAATTCCTCGTCGCCGAATCCGCGGGTGGCCAGCGCCGGGGTCCCGATGCGCACCCCTGACGGGGTCATCGGCGGGCGCGGGTCGAACGGCACCGCGTTGCGGTTCACGGTGATGCCGACCGAGTGCAGGATGTCCTCGGCGTCCTGCCCGTGGATCGCCGAGTTCCGCAGATCGACGAGCACCAGGTGCACGTCGGTGCCACCGGTGAGCACGTCGATGCCCGCGTCCTTCGCGTCGGATGCCGTGAGCCGCTCGGCGAGGATCTGGGCGCCGCGCACGGTGCGCTCCTGGCGGTCCTTGAACTCCGGCTCCGCGGCGAGCTTGAACGCGGTCGCCTTGGCGGCGATCACGTGCATGAGCGGCCCGCCCTGCTGGCCGGGGAAGACGTTCGAGTTGATCTTCTTCTGCAGCTCGAGCTCGTTGGTGAGGATGAAGCCGCTTCGCGGTCCACCGATGGTCTTGTGCACGGTGGACGAGGTGATGTGCGCGTGCGGCACGGGCGAGGGGTGCAGCCCGGTCGCAACGAGGCCGGCGAAGTGCGCCATGTCGACCCAGAGCTTGGCACCCACCTCGTCGGCGATGGCGCGGAAGGCGGCGAAGTCGAGCTGGCGCGGGTAGGCGGACCAGCCGGCGATGATGACCTTGGGGCGCAACTCGAGCGCCCTCTCACGCACCACATCCATGTCGACCAGGAAGGTGTCGGGGTCGACGCCGTAGGCGTGGGCCTCATAGAGCTTGCCGGAGAAGTTGAGCCTCATGCCGTGGGTGAGGTGACCGCCGTGGGCGAGTTCGAGGCCGAGGATGCGGTCGCCCGGCTCCGCGATCGCGGAGAGCACAGCGGCGTTGGCCGATGCACCGGAGTGCGGCTGCACGTTCGCATACGCAGCCCCGAAGAGGCTCTTGGCGCGCGCGATCGCGAGGGTCTCCGCGACATCCACGAACTCACAGCCACCGTAGTAGCGGCGGCCGGGGTAGCCCTCCGCGTACTTGTTGGTGAGCACGGAGCCCTGAGCCTCGAGCACGGCGCGGGGAACGAAGTTCTCGCTCGCGATCATCTCGAGAGTGCCGCGCTGGCGGGCGAGCTCGTTCGCGAGTGCCTCGGCTATCTCGGGGTCGACCTCGGACAGTGGCGCGGTGAATTGGGCGGGAAGGTGAGAGGACATCGGCGGCTCCTTGTGACGCGAACGGATAAAACAAAGGTATCCGTTCGGCCCAGGCGTACGGCCGAATCTGGGGCTTCCTCCGGCTCACCCGGGGGATGCTGTCGCTCCCCGATGGTTGCCCATCTCAACGCCAGTCGCGACGCGGCAAGTCTAACCGACCGCGGTCGCGATCAGCCAGCGCTTCCCATTACTCAGGCACCCAGCGGATATATCTGCACGCCCTTCACGACACGGTTGACGTCACCGCCGGGGAACGGGTTGTCTGTGGTCACCCCGAGCTCGGTCGAGAACGACAGGGCGAGCACCTGCGCGATGGTCACGAACGCGACCGCGAGGTAGGCGTCATCAAGCGCACTGAGTTCCTCGAAGACGAAAGTACGGATGTCGGACTCCAGCGACAGCGGAAGCGCCGAGATCACCACGAGGTTGCTGGCCGGAATGGTCGCCTGCAGTTCGTGGACGATGTCGAGGTCGTAGTGCCTGGTGTACGGATCGGATGACACGTACACGATCACCAGGGTGCGGTCATTGAGCACGGACTTCGGGCCGTGCCGGAAGCCGAGCGACGAGTCGTAGTACGAGACGATCTTGCCCGCGGTGAGTTCCAGGAGCTTGAGCGCCGACTCCCGCGCGAGCCCCGTGAGCGGCCCGCTGCCGAGGTAGACGACACGATCGAAGCCCCTCGCCGCGAGTGCGCGCGCGGGTGCCTGAACCAGCTCGAGGGCGCGCCCTGCCGCCGCGGACAACGCCGTGACCGCCGCGTCATCCGTGCCCCCGAGGATGAGGAGACTGGACAGCAGCATCGAGGTGAAACTCGAGGTCATCGCGAAGCCCTCGTCGTTGGCACGCTCCGGCATGAGCACGACGGCGGACTTCTCCCGCCCGACGTGCTCCTGCGACAGCTTGCCGGATTCATTGCAGGTCAGGATGAGGTGACTGACGTCGCTGAGGACGTCGTCCGCCAGTTCCGTGGCCGCAATGCTCTCGGGGCTGTTGCCCGAGCGCGCAAACGACACGAGCAGCGTCGGCAGGTCCTCGGCGAAATAGACGCGCGGGTTGGACACAATGTCCGTCGTCGCGATCGCATCTACGCGCCGATCGAGCAGGCGCGAGAGAGCCGGGGCCGCAATGCTGCCGACGAAGGCCGAGGTGCCTGCGCCCGTCAGGACGATGCGCAGGTCCGGGCGGGCGAGCAGCGGTGCCAGAAATGCATCGAGCGCGTCCGCGTTGCGGAGGACGTTGTCGAGAGCCTCGCGCCACACATCCGGCTGTTGAAGTATCTCCCGCACCGTCGCCGCCCCGCTCTCGGGCCAACGCTGTGTTTCGGTGGTGCTAGGCAAGACGTGCTCCTTGGGTTGTGGTGGATAGTGGTGAAAAGCAGGCACGAGCGTACGGACGCAGGCAGTCCCGCACCCTGTCGATGACGAGGGAACGGGGGTCGGAGCCGAGTTCTCCCGCCCGCACCCGCGTGTACTGCTCCGGCAGGAACTGGCTGATCAGCGGCTCGGGGATCTGGATCGCAGTGAGGTTCTCGTAGAGTCGGGCCTCGGCGGCGGCTATCTGGGGGTCCGGCCAGTAGTAGCGCAGTCGGTCGCTGTAGCTGTAGCGCCTGGCGATGCGCTGCTCGTCGGTGCCGCCCTCGTAGTAGCTCTCCCAGTAGCCGGGGCTCTCGAGCATCCGCTCATCGATGACCTCGATGAGCCTCGAGCGTGAGCCCTCCGGCACGAGTTCGTCTTCGATCTTCGCGAGCGCGAACAGTGCCTCGCGCATGGCGAAGGTGAGGCCGGGGCCGACCTTGAGAACCGCCCAGTGATCCTCGACCAGCTGCCGGAGTTCTTCCGGTCGCTGATAGTCGGTGGAGTGCGCCTCGAACACCATCCCGCTCTCGCCGTCGAGGACGGCGCGGAGAGCAGCGGTCGCCTCGTGCACGTAGTCGATGACCTGGAGGTGATCGAACTCGACCGCGGGCTGCACGACGAGCGCGATGATGCGAGACCACACCGCCTCGAGGCCGCGCGCGGCGAGCGCGATCCTGTGCTGGCCGAGGGTGGCACGGGCCGCGTCGGCAGAAGTCGGCTGGAGCTGCGACAGCGTCTCGTGGGCGCCGCCGGGCACTGGGACCTCCGTGCCGATGACGTAGAGGATGCTCTCGCCGAGACCGGCATCCCTGGCGGTGTCTTCCGCGACGCGCATGAGCCTCGCCGTGCGTTCTGCCACGAGTTCATCGCCGGCCGGAACGGGGTCGCCCGCGCAGGACATGCTGCAGTCGAGGTGGATCTTGGTGTATCCGGCCCGAACGTAGGCCTCGACGAGCGCTTCGGCGTTGTCCATGGCCTCGGCGGCCGACAGCTTCTGCCAGCGGTTCGGGCCGAGGTGGTCGCCGCCGAGCACGATCCGCTCGCGAGGGAAGCCCAGCCTGTCTGCGATGCCGAAGACGAAGTCCCGGAAGTCGCTCGGGCGCATCCCGGTGTAGCCGCCGAACTGGTCGACCTGATTGGAGGTCGCCTCGATGAGCACGTAGGTTCCGTCTGCCGCGGCCTGCAGCATCGACGCCTCGAGCACCGTCGGGTGCGCTGAGCACACCGAATAGATGCCGTTGGCGTTCCCCGCCTTGTGGTCGCGGATGGTGTTCCACAGGTGGTCAGTCATGGTGCTCCTTGCTGAGATTCTCGGCCAGTTCTGCGACGGTCGATGCGATGGCGTCGCGGGCAGCGCCCAGGTAGCCGCGAGGGTCGGATGCCGACGGATTCGCGGCGAGAAAGTCGCGCACGGCCGCGGTGAACGCGATGCTCAGCGCGGTGCCGACGTTGACCTTGCGGATGCCCGCGGCCACGGCATCCCGCAGCATCGCGGTCGACACCCCGGACGACCCGTGCAGCACGAGCGGCACGGGAACAGCGGATGCCAGCTCGGCGATGAGCGCGAGGTCGAGTTGTGCACTGTGCGAGGTCATCGCGTGCGAACTCCCCACGGCAACGGCGAGGCCATCGACCCCGGTCGCCGCGACGAACTCTCGCGCCTCGATCGGATCCGTACGCACGCCGGGCGCATGGGCGCCGTCCTTGCCGCCGATCTCTCCGAGCTCCGCTTCCACCCAGAGACCCGCATCGTGGGCACGCCGCGCGTAGTCGGCGGTCAGTGACACGTTCTCGTCGTGGGCGTGAGTGGAGAAGTCGAGCATGATCGAGGTCGCTTCGTGCTCCGCACCGAGCCCGATCCCCTGCTCGATGAGCTGCGGGTCCTGGAAGTGATCGAGGTGCAGGGCGACAGGGACTCCGGCTGTCGCGGCCAGTTCGCGACACGCGCCCAGCACCGGCGCAATCGCGCCACCGTGATACCGGATGGCCCGCTCACTGAACTGCAGGATCACGGGAGCCGAGGCCCGCTCGGCGCCCGCGACGATGCCCTCGGCGTATTCGAGCGAGATCACGTTGAAGGCGAGCACCGCCCGCGCCCGCTCCCCCGCGGACGCCACGAGCGCGTGGGCCGTCGACGCGGTCATGGCCGCTCCCCCGCACCGCGCTGTGTCCGCTCCAGAACATCACGTGCAAGCAGCCCTGCACCGAGGCAGGCCGCGTTCTCGCCGAGGGCGGCGAGAGCCAGAACCGGCTCCGGTCTCCAGCCGAGCCTGCCCCGAAGGGATGCGCGCAGCGGGTCGAGCAGCAGGTCACCGGCGGCAGACACCCCACCGCCGATCACGACGAGATCTGGGGCGAGAAGAGAGATGTAGCTCGTGAGGGCCCGCGAGAGCCCTTCGATCGCCTCGTTCCACACCCGCGCGGCCAGCGGATCGCCGCCGACCATGCGCTCCACGACCGGCTTCGCACCCGAGAGCTCCGTGCCCGCGAGCGCGTTGTAGCGGCGAGCGATGGATGGCCCGGTCGCCACGGTCTCGAGGCATCCGGTGTCACCGCACGCGCAGACCTCCCCGGAGCCGACGTCGAGGTGCCCGATCTCGCCCCCGTACTTGTTGTCGAGCGCATGGCCACCCGTATAGATGGCCCCGGAGATTCCCGTGCCGATCGGCATGAAGAACATCTCTTCTGAGCCGCGCCCGGCACCCATCTCGCGTTCTGCACGTCCACCTGCGCGCACATCGTGGCCGAAGCCGACGGGCAGACCGGTCCGCTCGGCGAGCAGCGCACGGAAGGCGACGTTCTTCCAGCCGATGTTCTCGGAGTACTCGGCGACACCGGTGTGGGAGTCGACCAGTCCGGGCACGACGAGCCCGATTGCCCGCGCGTTCGGTGCTCGCCCGACGAGCTCGTCGACGGCAGAGAGCACGGCACCGACGACCTGCTCCGGCCCATCGGCCCGAGGGGTCGGCCATCCGTAGAAGCTCTCGACGGTGTTGTCCTCGCCGAGAATCGCGCCCTTCATGGCGGTTCCGCCGACGTCGAGGGCGATCACCTGGCCGGTCATCCGGGAATCGGTCATCACTTCACGCTCCCCGCCAGCAGGCCGCTCACGATGTAGCGGTTCAGCACCACCGCGATGAGCGCGGGCACCGCGAGCGCGATGACCCCGGCAGCACTCAGGAGCGTGTACGGCACGATGTGCCTGCCCTGAATCGACGCGATCACGACCGTGAGCGGCTGGGTCGACAGGTCGCTCGAGAGCACGAGGGGAAAGAGGAACTGGCCCCACGCGAAGAGGAAGGTGATGATCGCCGTGGAGATGACACCGGGGCGCGCCAGCGGCAGCACGACGTGCCACAGCACCTGCATGCGGCTGGCGCCGTCGATGGTGCCCGCCTCCTCGAGCGCGATCGGCAGGCTCGACATGTAGTTGTAGAGAATCCAGGTCGCCAGAGGCAGGAAGCCGGAGACGTAGACGAGGATGATGCCCGTGTAGGTATTGACGAGACTCAGTCCGGTGAGGATCTGGTAGATCGGGATGAGCGTCGTGTACGCCGGGAACGCCATCGTGGCGAGCACCGTGTAGAACAGGACCTTGCGACCCTTGAACGTCATCCGGGCAAAGGCATACGCGGCGAGCGTCGCCAGCACGATCGTGACGAGCGTCGCGGCCGCACACTCGATGACGATGTTGATCGCGGACTGCCTGATCGACTGCGAGAGATCGCTGTTGCCGGAGAGCAACGCAATGTAGTTGTTCAGTGACGGCGTCGGCGGCAGGTAGTTGGACGGCTTCGCCGCGGCCTGCGCGTCGGTCTGCAGGCTGATGTTGACGGCCCAGTACAGCGGAGCGAGAGACCAGAAGAGAATGAGTGCGACGCCGATGCGGCGAGCCCAGGGTGCGCGTTGTTTCATCAGTACTCCACCGGCCTGTAGACGATTTTGAGCACCAGGAACGATGCGATGAGCGTGGCGATCGTGATCAGCAGGGACAAGGCATAGCCCTCTCCGAAGTTGAGGTTCTGGAAACTGATGAAGTAGGTCTGCATGGTCAGGGATGCGCCGGTCGCGGCCGAGCCGTTGAGCACATACGGTTGGTCGAACACGTTGAGCGTCTGGATGATCGCCTGCACCATCGCGATGGTGATCCCGGGGCGGGCGAGCGGAAGGGTGATCCGCTTGAACGCCTGCCAGGGCGATGCCCCATCGATGTTCGCCGCCTCATAGATGTCGGCCGGGATGTTCTGCAGCGCGGCCAGGATGAGCAGCGTCGAGAGCGGGGTGATCTGCCACACCTGCACCAGCTCGATGCCGATGATGGTCAGGAACTGGTTCTGTCCGAGGAAGACCATGTAGTGATCGATGAGGTGCAGCGAGTGCAGCACGCTGTTGAGCAGGCCGCTGTTGCTGTCCCAGATGCTCGCCCACAGGATCCCCTCCACCACGCCGGGCAGCGCCCAGGGAAGGATGAGGACGGCGATGAGCACGGAGCGGCCGAAGAACTTCTTCTGCAGCGTCACGGCCATCGCGATGGCGAGCACCGTCGAGAGTCCCACACCGAAGACCACGTACAGGGCGGTGTTGCCGATGCTCGAGGTGACCGCCGTGCTGCCGAACAGCGAGACGAAGTTGTCGATGCCGTTGAAGCGGTCCGGTGGGTTGAGCGGCTGCACCCGGAAGAACGCGGCGATGATCGTGTAGCCGGCCGGGATGAGGGCAAGCCCGACGATGAAGATCATCAGTGGCGTGACCAGGCCGTAGGGTAGGAGGTCGATTCGTCTGCGCTTGCCGCCCTCGCGCCCCCCGCGTTTGTTCAACGCGGGGGGCGAGAGCTTGTCGACGCGAATAGTCGTGCTCATCGATTCGTCGTGGTCTTTCGAGTGCGCTCGAGTGGACGGATCACTTGTCTGCCGCGAGCTTCGTCGCCGTGTCTGCGATCGTCTTGATCGCATCCTTCACCGACATCGAGCCCGTGGCTGCGGCGTGCAGGTTGGTGTACACCGCGTTGGAGAACTGCGGGTACCAGGTGGGCGCGCCCTCCGGGAAGACAGGCTTGCTCGTCTTCAGCAGCTCAGACAGCTGCTCGCCGTCCTTCAGCACGCCGCTCTCGGTCAGCTTCTTGATTCCGCTGAGCCTGGACGGGAGGAAGTAGCCGGGCATGACCTTGTCGGGTCCGTTCGCACCCGCGAAGTCCGCCTGGTTGTCCGCGTCGGTGAACCACTCGATGAACTTGGCCGCCGCGGCAGGGTACTTCGCCGTCTTCGGAATGCCGATGCCATCCGGGTTGCTCATGTTCGCCGCAACGCCGCTTACTCCGGGTGTCGGAATGTACTTGACCTTGCCGACCACCGAGGAGGTGTCTGGCACGTCGTAGAGGCTGCCGACATTGCCGGAGTAGTCGGCGAAGGTGCTCGCGACGACACCCTTGGCCATCAGGGTCTGCTGGCCCTGGCTGTCGCTGACGTTGATGTTGCCCGCGGGGACGAGTCCGTCCTTGAGTGCGTTCACCATCCACTCTGCGGCCTTGTAACCGGCGGAACCCGGGTCGGAGAACTGCGGGTTGCCGGACTTGTCGAGCACCGTGCCGCCGAACGCGTTCGTCGTCTCGTACCAGTAGGTCGAGAGGCCCTCTGCTGCGGCGAACGGGATGTTCAGTGGGTTCTCGATGATGCCCTGGTCCTTGATCTTGTGCAGGTCGCTCGTGTACTCGTCGATCGTGGTCGGCATCTCGGTGATGCCCGCCTTCTCGAACAGCTCGGTGTTGACGGTGGTCACGAGGTAGGAGGAGTCGAACGGCACGCCAACGATGTGACCGTCATAGGTGAAGGACGACAGCTGAGGCATGTCCGCCTTGTACGCGGCCTCGTCGATGTACTTCTCCATCGGCAGGAACCAGCCGAGCTTGCCCTCCTGGCCGACGCGCGACCAGTCGACATCCGTCGCATCCGCGAAGTAGGTGTTCGAGGTGGCGGCCGCAGCGATCTTCGTCTGCAGGCTGTCCCAGTCGATCGTTGACCACTTGACGGTGATGCCGGTGTCCTTCGTGAACGCGGCGAGAGACGCCTTCGGCGGTGGTGCGCCGAACAGCGCGACGGTGATCGTCACATCCGTGGTCTTGTTTGATGCTGCGGGGCTGCCGGCACTGCAGCCGGTGGCGATCATGGCGAGGGATGCGGCGCCTGCGAGCAGGGCGGCTCCCCTCAGGCGAGACTTCTTTGTTCTCATCGACGTACCTTCCTTGGGGCTGTGAGTCGGGATGCCCGGTGCAGTACAGATGCACATACTGCGTGGGCGCGAACAACATTTACACAGTGCGCGCCACAGGTAGAAGAGAAGAGAGCGAATGAGCAGTCAAAATGCGCGTTATGAACACTCCTGCGTCATAATCATGCAGTTACGCACAGTTTTGATGCGCGGGTACGTATGATGAACGCGTGCTCAGGAGACAGCGATTGAACCAGATCGTCTCGGCCGTGATCGAGGCCGGGAACATCGAGGTGACCGATCTTGCCCGGCGGTTCGGAGTCTCCGCCGCGACCATCCGGCGCGATCTTGAGCAGCTCGAGGAGCAACGACTCGTCACGCGCATCCACGGCGGCGCCGCCACCAACGCGGCCTTCAATGACCTGCCCCTCAACTACAAGACCGGGCAGGATCTGCCCGAGAAACAACGCATCGCCGAAAGTGCGCTGCGCTACCTCGACGGCGCCCGCGTCATCGGCATGACCGGCGGCACGACCGTCACGGAGTTCGCCCGCCTCCTGATGGGGAGGGAGGGCCTCACCGTCGTGACCAACGCGCTCAACATCGCGACGAGTCTCCTGTCGAACTCCGGCATCCGCGTCTTCGTCGCCGGCGGCGAAGCCCGCAGCAGCAGCCAGGAGACGGTCGGGCCCGGCGCGGAGGCGTTCTTCGCGGACTACAACGTCGACGTCGCCTTTGTCGGGGTCGACGGCGTCGACATGACGGCCGGATGCACGAATTACGACCCGGTGGGGGCGCGCGTCAACGGAGTGCTGCAGAACCGCGCTCGGCAGACCGTCGTTCTCGCCGACGCGACCAAGTTCTCCCGGGTCGCGCTCGCACGGGTGTGCACGATCTCCGAGGTGGACGTATTGATCACCGACGATCGAGCGCCCCAGGCACAGCTCGACGGCATCCGCGGCCAGGGATGCGAGGTCATCTGTGTCTGAGCCCGGCGCGCGGCACGGGGCAACAACGGTCGGCGCGCTGCCGGAACTGCACCCCGCAGCATCGGGTAAAAGATCGCGCCGCATGATCGAGATCCTCGCGATGGTCTCCCAGCACGAGTCGGTCTCGCTCGCCGAACTCTGCGCCGCCCTCGGCGTCTCGGCAGCGACGGTGCGGCGGGATCTCGCCGACCTCGACTACCAGCGACTGCTCCGCCGCACGCACGGAGGCGCGGCCGTCATCGGCTCGCGCGCCGAGCTTCCCGTCGCACTGCGCGACACCCAGTTCCTCGAGGCGAAACGGTTGATCGCGACGCAGACGGCCATCCTCATCCCGCCCGAGCGTCACGCCGTCGCACTCAGCGGCGGGTCGACCACGGCGCAGGTCGCACGCGCGCTGTCGAACCATCGCGACCTCACGATCATCACGAACTCCCTGACGATTGCGACCCTGGTGACCAGCTATCCGCAGCTCAAGGTCATCATGACGGGCGGGTCGCTGCGCCACCAGTCGCTCGAACTCGTGGGGATTCTGGCCGAGAACACCTTCAACGCGGTCAACGTCGGCACGGCGATCCTCGGCACTGACGGCATCACGGCAGAGGGCGGGGTGACCACGCACGACGAGACAGAGGCTCGCACCAACCGTGCGATGGTCATGCACGCGCAGCGCACGATCGTGGTTGCGGACGGGTCGAAGATCGGCACGCTCGCGATGGCGAAGGTCGCAGACATCGACAGCATCGACACCCTCGTCACCGACGAGCGGGCAAACCCGGATGCGCTCGCAGCGATCGAGCGCGCCGGCGTGACCGTGCGGGTGGTCACGGTCGCCGATCGTCGCGACCACCCCTGAGAGTTGACCGCCCTACAGCCCGAAGCGCGCCGCCCGCCTGCTGATCAGTCGATTGGTGACCAGGATCAGCAGAATTCCCACAACCGTCACCGCGACATCCACGAACGGCAGCACGCCGATCCCGTAGGCGTCGAGCAACAGTCCGCCGATGAATGCGCCGCCGCCGATGCCGACGTTGAACGATGTCGTGAAGTAGGCCGACGATACGTCGCGTAACCGCACGGATGCCGTGTGCAGCACCCGGGTCTGCAACAGCGCCGGAGTTCCGCCGAACGCCGCGCCCCACAGCACGAGCATCGCGACGACGAGCCAGTTCAGGTGCGGGAGCAGCGCCATCACGAGCACCGCGACGCCCACGAGCATGAACGCCACGACGAGGCTCGCGCGCGGGTATTTCGCACCGACGAGGCCCGCGAGGAACAGACCGACCGCGCCCGCGATGCCGTAGGCCAGAAGCAGCAGCGCGACCGAGCTGCTCGCGAACGATGCCGCGGTCGTGAAGAACGGCACGATGTAGGTGTAGAAGAGGTTTTGCCCGCTCATCAGCACCGTCGTGATGACGCAGATGACGGCGATGCCGAACAATGAAGGGTCGTGGCGCATCGGCACGGCGATCTCGCCGGTCTTGAGCGGCTCGATGTGGTTGACCTTGGGCAGGAACCGCAGCACGAGCAGGGTCAGCATGAGGATCGCGACGCCCATCGCGGCGAATGCGCCGCGCCAGCCGATGAGGTGTCCGAGCGCCGTGCCGACGGGAACACCGAGGATGAACGCGAGTGTCGCGCCCGAGCCGGTCACGGCGACCGCGCGTGCCAGCTGCGCCTTCGGCACGAGGTGCGCGGCATAGGCTCCGACCACCGCCCAGAACAGCCCGTGCGCGAGGCCGCCGAGCACCCGCGAGAGCACCATGACCAGGTAGTTCGGCGCGATCGCACCGAGGAAGTTGGTCACTGCGAAGCCGAGCAGCACGATGAGCACGAGGCGCTTGCGCCCGAAGCGGTGCGTGAGGGTCGTCAGCGGCGCGGCCGAGACCACCACGGTTCCCGCGAACACGGTGACCAGCAGTCCGATCTGCGACTGCGAGACCTCGAGCCCCTTCGCCATGTCCGGAAGCAGACCCGTGGGCAGCACCTCGCTCGTCACGGAGACGAAGATGGCGCCGGCAAGGATGACGAGGGCGAGCCAGGGGAAGGAGGGCGCGGCAGTGGGCTTGCTTTCAGGCACGTCCATGGGACGGAGTTCCGTTCGAAAAGATGTGGTGCGTTCGCCGCCCGCGGGACGGCGCGGTCCACTGCGCCATCACGGTGATTCTACCCGCAGCCGCTCGCGGCAATGAAGTCGCACGACAGGCAATACGCTGGTGACGTGACCGAAGCAACCACCCACTGGGTTCTCACGCTGGTCTGCGCCGATCGCCCCGGCATCGTGCACGCCATCAGCGGCGCGATCGTCGACGCCGGCGGCAACATCACGGAGTCGCAGCAGTTCGCCAGCCTCGACACCGGCACCTTCTTCATGCGCCTGCAGGTCGAGTCCGCCGCGAGTAGGGAGAGATTCGAGGCCGCGCTCGCACCGATCACCGCCAAGTACGACATGACCTGCACCCTGGATGTCGTCGGTCGCCCGCTGCGCACCCTCGTCCTGGTGTCGACCGCAGCCCACTGCCTCAATGACCTGCTGTTCCGCGAGCGCGCGGGCCAACTCCCCGTGAGCCTGCCGCTCGTGCTGAGCAACCACCCCGATCTCGCCGATCTCGCCGCCTTCTACGGCGTGCCGTTCGAACACCACGAGGTGCGTTCCGCGGAGCAGAAGCTCGCCTTCGAAAAGCGGGTGCTGGATGCGGTCGACCAGTACGACATCGAGCTGGTCGTGCTCGCCCGCTACATGCAGATCGTCTCTCCGGAGTTCTGCGAGCGCCTCGCCGGCCGCATCATCAATATCCACCATTCGTTCCTGCCCGGTTTCAAGGGTGCGAGCCCCTACAAGCAGGCGCATGCCCGCGGCGTGAAGCTCATCGGTGCGACCGCCCACTTCGTCACGAGCGACCTCGACGAGGGGCCGATCATCGAACAGAACGTCGTTCGCGTCGACCACTCGCGCACCCCGTCCGAGCTCGTGTCGATCGGGCAGGACGAGGAGTCGCGCACGCTCACCCAGGCGGTGAAGTGGTTCGCCGAGGGCCGTGTGCTGCTCGACGGCGCGCGCACGATCATCTTCAAGTAGTGCCGGTCGGTAGGATTCAGGAGTGGGCGACTCAGGGGCGAACGAAGATCGCCAGGCCCCGGCGGCTCGCCCGCTGACGGCCAACGACATCCTGCGTTTCCTGCTCGAACTCTTCGCCCTGTTCTCTCTTGGATATTGGGGTTACCTGGCCTGGCCGTTCCCCTGGCCTGGCGTCCTGTACATGATCGGCGCGCCCCTGTTCGCCGCCGCGGTCTGGGCGCTGTTCCGCGCGCCGAAGGCAGTGCTCCCGCTCGACCCCGTGGGCAAGGCGCTCATCGAGATCCTCGTGATGGGCTCGGCGGCCGCCAGCTGGTTCATGCTCGGATATCCCCTCGTCGGCGCGGTCTTCGCCGTGATCGCCCTCATCAGCGGCATTATCAACGGCAGGGCAGAGATCTCCAGGGGGCAGGCGTCATGACCATCCTTTTTCACAGCGCGCGCAAAGTCGACGCCGCAGGGCAGGTGGACGACTTCTGGATGCTCGTGGACGGCGATCGTATCGCCCAAACGGGGTCCGGCCCGGCAGAGCCCACCCCCGCCTGGACCACGGCCACCGAACGCATCGACGTCGGCGGGCACTGGCTCACGCCCGGTTTCATCGATCTGCACACGCACGGCGGCGGGGGGTACGCCTTCGATGACGGGCCGGAAGCGATCGCGGCCGCGCTGGCCTCACACCGCGCGCACGGCACCACAAGGTCGCTGCTCAGCCTCGTCGCGAATCCCCTCGCGCACGTGCGCGAGACGCTCGCGCTGATCGCGGACCTGACGGAATCCGATCCGCTCGTGCTCGGCTCTCACCTCGAGGGCCCGTTCCTCGCGGAGGCCAGGCGCGGCGCCCACAACCCCGACTTCCTGCGCGAACCGCGCCCCGCGATCGTCGAAGACCTGCTCGAGGCGGGCCGCGGCACCGTGCGGCAGATCACGATGGCACCGGAGCTCCCGAACGCGCTCGACGCCATCGACGTGCTCGTCCAGCAGGGGATCATTGTGGCAGTCGGGCACACCGAGGCAGACTTCGAGTTGGCCAAGGAGGCGTTCGACCGCGGAGCACGACTGCTCACCCATGTCTTCAATGCGATGCCCGGCATCCATCACCGCAAGCCCGGCCCGGTGATCGCGGCATTCGAGGACAAGCGCGTCACGCTCGAGCTGATCCTCGACGGCCTGCACGTGCATCCGGATGTCGCGGCCCTCGCCTTCTCGCGCGCGCCGGGCAGGATCGCGCTGATCACGGATGCTATGGCCGCGGCCGCCTCGAGCGACGGCGACTACCGTCTCGGCTCGCTCAACGTCACGGTGCGGGGCGGACTCGCCGTGCTCTCGGGAACCGAGACCATCGCGGGTTCGACCCTCACCCAGGACCGAGCGCTTCGCATCGCGATCGAGCAGGTGAAACTCGCGCCGGCAGAAGCCGTCGAAGCGCTCACGCTCACGCCCGCGCGCGTGCTCGGGCTGGAGAAGCAGTTCGGCTATCTGAAGCCCGGCTACGTCGCAGACGCGGTCATGCTCGACCACGAGTGGCGGGTCGTGTCGGTCTGGGGCGCGGGCCGCAAGCTGCACTACTGACTCCTGGCGCCGAGTCGCGGCGGGGACTATGCGCTCGCGGCTGGAGTTGCGCACACACGTGGCGGGAGAAATGGTCTCGCGGATGGGGTAATGACTCTCGCCACGAGCCCATTTCTCCCGCCACCACAGAGTGAGCACGCTCATGCTTCGCCGCAGGTCTTGACTTTGTCGCACTATGCTCTTAGGTTCTATAGTGCACTATAGAACCTAAGGGGCAGCATGCTTTCCGGAGACGGGCCGATCTTCCTGCAACTCGCCGAGCGGGTCGCAGAAGACATCATCAACGGCACCTACGCCGAAGAGACTGCCGTCCCCTCCACCAACGAATATGCGGCGTTCTACCAGATCAGTCCGATCACGGCTGCCAAGGGCATCGGCATTCTCGTCGAGCAGGAAGCGCTCTACAAGAAGCGGGGGATCGGGATGTTCGTGTCGCCGGGAGCCCGCGGGCGCCTGCTCGCTGCGCGCAAAGCCGCGTTCCGGGAGCAGCGCCTGGCACCGCTCCTGCACGAGGCCGAGCTCCTCGGAATCGACAGGCACGAACTCGCGGGCATGATCGCGACCACACCACCGACGACCACAACCACACCACCACTCACCGACAAGGACCACTCATGACGAACGCGATAGAAATCGATCACGTCTCGCGCAGCTTCGGCCAGGTGCGAGCGCTGGACGACGTGAGCTTCACCGTGCCGGAGCACTCGATCCTCGGCCTGCTGGGCCGGAACGGGGCCGGCAAGACGACGATCATGTCGATCATGGCCGGGCAGGATCGCGCGACCTCTGGCCGCGCGGACATCCTCGGCCACTCGCCGTTCGAGCACGCGCCGACGCTCGCGCAAATCAGCTACGTGCGCGACAACCAGCGCTATCCCGACGACTACAGGCTGCACCACGTGCTGCGGATCGCGCCGGAGTTCGCACCGAACTGGAGCGCCGAGCTCGCGGCGGAACTGGCAGACGGGTTCCGCATCCCGACCACGACCCGCATCAAGAAGCTCTCGCGTGGCCAGCTCTCCTCCGTCGCGATCGTGCTCGGGCTGGCGTCGCGGGCATCCGTCACCCTGCTCGACGAGCCCTACCTCGGTCTGGACGTGACCGGCAGGGCGCTCTTCCACACGATGCTCCTGCGCGACTACGGCGAGCACCCCAGGACGATCGTGCTCTCGACCCACCTGATCGAGGAGTCCGCGGCACTGTTCGACCGCGTCGTCATCCTCGATCGGGGCAGGGTCGTCGTCGATGACGAGGCGGATGCCGCCCGCGACCGCGCGTTCACCCTGAGCGGTGCCAGGGATGCCGTGGCCGAGGTGCTCGGCGACCACCGCGTGCTCGAGAGGCAGTCCATCGGCAATCTCGTGTCCCTCACGGCCGAGGGAACCATCGACGCCGCACTGCGCGAGAGCGCGGAGACCCATGGCGTGCAGCTCGCGCGCCCCACCCTGCAGGAACTCGTCTCGGGCTATGGCGCAAACGACGCCAGCCCCACCGAATCGAAGGCGGCGTAACACCATGAGCACCATCCTCTCCACCACCCAACTGCACCTGAACAAGCGCGAGTCGACCTTCGTCGTACCCCTGTACATCACGGGGATGGTCGCGGTCGTCTCCGTGCTCATCTCGCTCGTCTTCTGGCGCTCGGGCAGCCTGCCGGGAACCGCGGGCTGGATCCAGGGCTCGCAGTCGAACCCGGGCCTGGTCTACGCACTGTCGGGCTTCCTCGTCTATTTCGGGGTGCAGTCCACCGCGACGACGTTCCCGTTCGCGCTCACACTCGGCACCACGCGTCGCTCCTTCACCGCGGGCACCCTGCTCTGGGCGATCCTGGTGTCGCTGTATCTGACGGCCGTGTTCGCGGTGCTCACGATGCTGGAGCTCGTGACGAACCACTGGTTCTCCGGCTTCTACATCTTCGACATCTACATCCTCGGCGCGGGCAACTTCGGGCTGCTCATTCCCATCGTGTTCCTCACGACGCTCTCGCTGCTCACGATCGGTGGTGTCTTCGGGGCATCGTGGATTCGTCTCGGTTCGCGCGGGCCGCAGCTGATCGGCATCGGCACGGCACTCGTGCTCATCGTCGCCGTCATCGTCGCGGTGCCGTCGGCCGGAGCGATCTTCGCCGCGTTTCAGCTGTGGTGGCTCGCCATCCTGGCCGCCGTCGTGATCGTGCTGTCGTCGCTCGGAACCTGGCTCATGTTGCGCACAGCCATCGTGCGCTGAGCCCGTCGAAGCGCGACGGACTACACCGACTCCCAAGTGGGCTTGTTCGCCCAGGCGTAGCGGTAGTAGTCGAGGTTCGCGAGGCGGGAGGCCGCGGCCTCGTCCACGATCACGGTGACGTGAGGGTGCAGCTGGATGGCGGAGCCCGGCGCGGACGAAGTGACCGGGCCCTCCACGGCCGCGGCAATCGCATCCGCTTTGCCCTCGCCGAACGCGAGCAGCAGCAGGTGCTTCGCGCGGTGGATCGTGCCGAGGCCCTGGGTGATGCAGTTCACTGGAACGTCATCGATCGAGTCGAAGAAGCGCGCGTTGTCCGCCCTGGTCTGCTGGGTGAGCGTCTTGACGCGAGTGAGCGAAGCGAAGGATGAACCGGGTTCGTTGAAGCCGATGTGACCGTCGGTGCCGATACCGAGAATCTGCACGTCCACTCCCCCAGCCTCGACGATCGCCCGCTCGTAGTTCTCGCCAGCCTCCTCGATCGGACCGCGGTCTGCCGGCACCCGCACGAGCTCGGGGGTGAGGCCGAGCGGCCCCACCGCGTCGCGCCAGATCACCGAACGGTAGCTTTCCGGGTGCCCGGCGGGCAGGCCGACATACTCGTCAAGCGCGAACCCTCGCACCCTCGAGAGGTCGGCGCCCCGCGCGGCGATGGCGCGGTAGACCGTGAGCGGCGTCGACCCGGTCGCGAGGCCGAGCACGGCATCCGGCTTGCGTGCGACGAGACTCAGGATGACGTCGGCCGCGAGTTCGCCGGCGTCCTCCTGGCCGTCGAGAATGACTATTTCTGCCACGGAACAACTCCTTGCCTGGACTGTGTGTACATCAGGAAACCCCGAGCTGTTGCGACAGCACGGCGGCAGCCGCCCCGCGCAGCACGATGTCGTCGCCGAGCCTCGTCAGGCGCAGAGTGACCTCGCCCGCCATCGTTCTCGCGCGCAGCGTCGAGGCCACAGCCTCCGCGAGCACGCCGTCGAAATACGCGCTAGGCCCGCTGAGCACGATCTCGGTGAGGCCCAGCGCCCCGACGACCGGCGCCAGCGCGATCCCCAAACGCTCGCCCGCCTCGCGCAGCACTGCGTCACGACCCGAGCAGGTCGTGGCCAGCGCGAGCCTCGCCTCGAGCCTCGGGATGGCCAGCCAGGTCTCGAGGCAGCCGCGCTTTCCGCAGGAACACGGCTCGCCATCCGGATCGACGACGACGTGGCCGATCTCCCCGGCCGTGAAGCGGCTGCCGAAGAGTTGCACTCCGCCGAGAAGCAGTCCGGCGCCGACGCCGTGCCCGACCTTGACGAGCATCGTGTCGCCCTCGGCGTCGCCGAAGCTGTGCTCGGCGAGCACCGCGACGTTCGCATCGTTCACCACGACGACCGGCAGCGAGAACTGTGCGGCGATGCCGGCCTGCAGGGGCTCGTCGACCCAGCCGAGGTTGGGAGCGCTGAGCACCGTTCCGGTGTCATCGACGACCCCCGGTGAGCCGATGCCGATGCCGAGAACGGGTGCGGTCGCCTCGCTGCGCAGCCGCTCGATGAGCTGGACCACCTGTGCCGACGCGACGTCGCCTGTGCTGCCCGCGAGTGGCACCTCGGCGCGGCGCAGGACGGCGCCGCCGAGGTCGAGCACCGCGCCGCGGAAGACGGCGTAGTCACCGAGGTCGACCCCGATGATCTGGAACGCCGCGCGGTCGATGTCGAGCAGGATGGCCGGCTTGCCCCGGTGTGCTCCCTCGCTCGGTGCGACCTCGCGTCGTCCGAGCTCGACGACGAGCCCGTCCTCCATGAGTTCTGCAACCAGGTCGGAGACGGTCACGCGGGTCAGACCGGTACTGCGCGAGACATCCGCCCTGCTCTGCTGGCCGGAACCGTAGAGGGTCTGCAGCACGAGCGCGCGGTTGTGCACACGCGCGTGTTCCGGCAGCACCTTGGCGGAGGGTCGCAGTGGCCTGCTCCCGCTCGAGCGACGCGCCCGCTCGTCCTGCGTGGTCATGTTGCCTGCCTCCCGCCCTGCCCGCCAGCCAGGGCGGCACCGATCGCCGCGACCGACGAGCCAGGCGGCACGAGGTCGACCCGCGACGAGAACTCGAGCGAGGCGATGAACGGGGACGAGCGCCCCCAGGAGTCGAGCACCGCGCGAATCCGGTCGATGAGCGGGGCACCGAGCGAACTGATGCCACCGCCGATGACGACCCGGTCGACGTCGATGCTGAGAATGAGGATGCGAACGGCCAGCGCGGTGTTTTCCACGAGCCGGTCACGCACCTCGATGGCCAGCGGCACGCGCCTCTCCGCCGCCTCGAACAGTTCGACCACGGGGTACGGATGCTCGCTCGGCCACTGCCTCGCGACCGCGGACCCGGAGGCCAGCGTCTCGAGACAGCCGTGCTGGCCGCAGCCGCACACCGCACCGTTCGGGTCGACCGGAATGTGTCCGACCTCGCCGGCGGTGCCGCGGGAGCCTCGCCACAGTGCGCCATCCAGCACGATCCCCGCCGCCATCCCGGTGCCGAGGTTCAGGTAGGCGATCGAACGAGGCGCGTCTGGCGCGGTTGCGAACAGGTTCCACACCCCCAGCGCCGCCGCATTCACGTCGTTCTCGAGGCGCACGGGAAGGTCGAACCTCGCGGCCAGCCGCGGGCCGAGATCGAGGCCCGTGAGCCCCAGGTTCACCGCGTGCCTGACGATGCCGGCCTCCGCATCCACCGACCCCGGGACGCCGACGCCGATCGAGCGGAACGCCCCCGGCTCGACCCCTGCAAGGTCGGCCAGCCCGGAGACCGCGGCGATCGCAGTCTGCAGCACGGCATCCGCCCCGAAACCGGTGGGTAGACGCAGTTCGTGCGCGATGGCTCCGGCGACATCGACCGCGACGGCGTGCACCTTGGTTCCGCCGATGTCGAGCCCGACCAGCAACGGTTCAGATAGCGGCGGCGCGCCCACAAGCGAGGCCTCGCTCATCGCTTCCGCGCTTTCCAACCACGAGAGCAGCGCACTCCCAACATGCCGGGAGCCGCCAAACGTGGCGACATCGGCGTAGGCCCGGTCGTCGCTCGGCCAGCCCATGTCGACAATGAGGGCATTCGGATATTCGTGGCGCGCTCGGTCGATCGCCTCGCGCACCCAGGGGAGCCGGTGGTTGTCTTTGCCGATCACCACCGGTTGCGCACCAATCGGCACGCGTATCGCTTCGCCCTCGTACACTCTCAGTGTGTTTGCACCCGCCGCCTCGACCCCCCAGGGCGAGGCGCCGATCGCGATGTTTGCCTCCGTGACCATCGACACGAGAACACGATCGCTGTGGACCGCGATACCGGGCTGGATATCGAACACCGCGACCGTGCGATCGAGCGGGAACGCGGGTTCGTCTCCCGCCGCCTCGGACCCGGCCACAAGCTCCCGCGCGAGCGCCCCGGTGCGCGAGGCCGCGTCGGCGAGCCGCGAAGCCTCGAGACGACCATCGGCGACGGCGCGCTCGATCTCCCGCTCGATCTCGCCGAGCTGCTCGTCGGTCGTGTCTGTGCCGATGCAGAGCAGGTCGCAGCCCGCGGCGAGCGCGCGCACGGCGGCTCCGGCGATGCCGATCTCCTCGCTCGCGCCGGTCATGTCGAGGGCGTCCGAGACGATCACGCCCTCGTAGCCGAGTTCCTCGCGCAGCAGCTCCTGCAGGATCGCCCGGGAGAAGGTGGCCGGGCCGCTCGCGTCGATGCGGGGCAGCAGGATGTGGGACGTCATGATCGCGCGCGACGCGACCACCGCAGCGAACGGCAGCAGCTCCCGGGCGCGAAGCTCCTCTAGCGGCAGGTCGACCACGGGGAGCGAGAGGTGCGAATCCGTTGCCGTGTCGCCGTGACCGGGAAAGTGCTTCGCGCACGCCGCGACCCCGGTGGACTGCAGCCCGCGCACCCAGGCCTCTCCGTGCCTGGCGACGAGCGCGGGGTCTGCGCCGAAACTGCGCACCCCGATCACCGGATTGTCCGGGTTGGAATTGATGTCGACATCCGGCGCAAAGTCCAGGTTGACGCCGGCGCTGCGCAGCTCGAGCCCGATCGAGCGCGCGACAGACTCCGTGTATTCGGAATCGTCGATGCGGCCCAGGATGGCGTTGCCCGGGTAGGGCGACCCGGTCTCGTGGTAGAGCCGGGTGACGTCTCCGCCCTCCTCGTCGATCGCGATGAGCGCGTGCGGGTTGGCCGCGCGGATCTCGTCCGTGAGGCGGCGCAGCTGATCGCGGGAGGCGATGTTCGCGCCGAAGAGGCAGACGCCGGCGAGACCGTCACGCAGGCGCGCGGCGAGCCAGCGCGGCAGGGCCGTGCCGACGAAGCCGGGCAGCAGGGTCGCGGATGCCGTCACGACATCCGCCAGACACTGTTCTCAGACACCCGCATGCCATTTAGTAAACCTTACAAACAAAACATTCGCAACGCCTGGCACGCTTATCCGGCTCTCCCCTCCGCCGAGCGCTCAGAGGGCTCGAAGGCGCTCGACGAACTGCTCCGTCGTAGGAGCCCCGGCAATGCCGGCAGGCGTGAAGTAGATGCGACAGCACAGCTCGCTCGTGCGTTCTCCCGTGGGGAACAGGTCGACGCCGTCCACCGCCACCGTGGGCGACCCTGCGAACATGGTGCCATCGGCATCGTCCGACGATTCGAGCAGGCGATATCGCACGGCAACATCGTCGTACCCGGTTTCGTCCAGCGCTGACCGCATCCGTCGGCCCGCCTCCTGCCAATTGGGGCATTCGTCGATGTGCAGGATCTCCACGTTCATACGACCCATTCTGCGCTCACTCCACAGTGTCGCGCAGGCGTCGCGACCCGGGGTCACGGCGCGGATGCCAGGCCGCCAGCGAGGCGATTTCGCTCTCTGCGAATAACTGGCACTCTTCAACCGAGAGTGCTAATATTTTCGTACTTGAGCGTATACGACTCAAGTTTAGAAAGAAACCGGTTGCGCTTGTCCACAAGGCACGCGCTGCGAAGGAGTAGATGAAAATGGCAATGTTGTTCGACCCATTCCGTGAACTGGACCGCGTCGCTGCAAACCTCCTCGACTCGCGTCAGGGCCCACGCCTGATGCCGATCGACCTGTATCGCGATGGCGATCACTACATCCTGAGTGCCGACCTCCCCGGCATCGACCCCGGCTCGGTCGATGTGGATGTCGACGGCCAGTTGCTCACCATTCGCGCCGAGCGCACGGCTCACAGCGATGACGGTGTGAAGTGGCTCGCACATGAACGCCCCAGCGGCAGCTTCCTTCGCCAGCTCAATCTCGGCGACGGGATCGACACCGAGAACATCAGTGCGAACTACGACAACGGCGTGCTGAGCGTCATGATTCCGATGAGCGCCAAGGCCAAGCCGCGCAAGGTCGCGATCACCGCGAACGGCACCGCGGAGAAGCCGGTGGAGGTCACCGCATAATCGCGTCGAGCAGTCCTCGGTCACGGGTCGCAGTCTGGGCACATCCCCAACTGCGGCCCGTGACCTCTTTAGCGTCGCTGAACCCGACTTCCCTTGGCAGACCTCGAATGGCCACGGGCTTTCCTGAGCGGGGTGAGCTGACCAGACGAGCAAAACCAGCCCGGCGTCAGCAGATGACTCTGCCGAGCTGATGTCGAAGAGAACCTTCGAGAACGGGCTGGCGAAAGTGATGCCCGGCCCGCTCGAGCTTCGCGGGAACCACACGCGGGTCGGCTTCGGCGAGCTCGGCTGAACCCTCATAGCCCAGCAGAATTCGCGGTGCGAAGGCCGGTACTGGAAGCAGCGCCGGCCTGCGCAGCACCCCCGCCAGCGTGCGTGCGTACTGCGCGTTGCGCACTGCCACGGGCGCCACGGCGTTGATCGGCCCCGACATCTCGGGGTCAACCACCACACGGTGATACACGTCGACGAGATCGTCCAGGTCGATCCACGAGACCCATTGACGCCCGTCAGAGATGGGGCCACCGAGGCCCGCGGCGAACAAGGGACGGTACAAGCGAAGGGTTCCACCTCGAGCCGCCTGCACGATCCCGGTGCGGATCGAAATCACGCGAATGCCGGCCTCAGCTGCCGGCCCGGCCGCGGCCTCCCACTCAGCCACGACATCCGCCAGAAATCCCTGGCCTCGACTACTTTCTTCGGTCAGCTCTTCGTCGCCACGGTCGACGCCGTAATAGCCGACGGCCGAGGCAACAACCAGAACCTTGGGTCCCCCGGATGCGCTCGCCGCGATTTCAGCCAGTCTCCGGGTCGGGATGATCCGGCTGCCCCGAATCGCCTTCTTGTGGTTCTCGGTGAACCGGCCGGCGATCGACTCGCCTGCCAAATGGATGAGCGCGTCGACGCCATCGAGGAGCCCGGGGTCTGGATGCATCGGATCCCAGTGCCGCTCATCCGCACCGCGCGCACGCCCGCGCACGAGCCGCACGACGCGATGCCCTCCCGTCGAGAGGAACGCCGAAAGAGCGGAGCCGACCAGTCCAGACGATCCGGTCATCGCAATCGTGAGCGATGGGGCACCCATACCCGCGGCCCACCGGTGTGCAGCGAGATCATCGGCCAATTGCCGGTGTCGATAGACGAACATGGGCCGAAGCGCCCTCGACCCCACCGGCGTCTCGACTCGATCGGTCACCCTGGTTGTCGTCGCCGATTCCACCGCGAACTCGTGACTGTGCCGCCAGTTCACGAGGGCGCGGACTGGAAGCGAAGCCAGGCCGTCCACGCCAATGGTGTCAATGAAGCGTCGGGGCGGGTCATAGCCATCGGGGTCGTGCCGCGACACCCAGGTGAGGCCGCCCGGTAATCCCAGCACTGCCTCTCCGTCCTTGAGCGATGCGCTTTCTACCAGCACTCGCGCCGGTTGCCATGGCGGTGCAAGCCTCGAAAATGCCCCAGGCCTCTCATGCCAGGCGAAGACCTCATCAATCGGAGATTGAACGATGCTCATGTACGTGATCGTCACTGCGGGCACTTCCCTTCACTCGCGCGGTGGCCGAACGGAACTCCCGTTGACGGTCGCTAGTGTGGTGCTGGTGAGACTCTGGTCCGTGAACCCCCAGTACTTCGACCGGCAAGCCCTGACGGCATGCTGGCGGGAGGCGCTTCTGGCACAAGCGGTACTCGCGGGTGCGACCAAGGGCTACCGACAGCATCCGCAGCTGGAGAGATTTCGGGATCACGCTACGCCCGAGGCCGCGGTCGCTCGCTTTCTCAGCGGCATCGCCGACGAGGCGGATGCCCGTGGCTATCACTTCGACCGCACGCGAATCCACGACCGCCCCAAGCCGGTCGCTCCAATCCCGGTGACGAGGGGTCAACTCGCCTACGAGTGGACGCACCTCACGCGCAAACTGGCCAGTCGCAGCCCGGCGGTTGCTGAGCGCTGGATCGATCTGCGAGAACCTCGACCACATCCGCTGTTTGTCGTCGAAGACGGACCGATCGCGACGTGGGAGAGGCCGAGCGGCTGAGCGTCTCACGGCCTGACTCTTAATCTGCGTTCTGCGGGCGCACTGCCGCCTCGCCCTGTAGCTCCTGGGCCTCGTCACTCGTATTGCTGAGGTCATTGAGAAAGCGAATGACCACTTCGCGATCTTCGGGAGATAGCTTCGCTGCCACGTCGAAGCGGCGCGCATGGGTTCGCCCCACGGTGTCCCTCACCTGTTCGTGAGTCTGCTGGGTGATCGTGATCATCAGCGCGCGTCGATCGCTCGGGTGAGCTGAGCGCTCAATGTGTCCGGCGGCGGCGAGCCTGTCAAGCAGTTTCGTGGTGGAGGCGCTTGAAATACTGAGGTGCTCTGCGAGGCCACCCGGAGTAGCAATGAGTCCCTCGTTCTTGCAGACCACGAGAAAGCGCAGCGCTTTCATGTCGTTCTCGTTCAACTTCATGTGGTTTCGCGAGCTGAGGCTCATCTTCTGTTCTGCCTCGCGCCAGCGCCGAATGGATTGCAGCACCCGCACGATCTGCGAGATCTCGGCGTCGTCCATCGCGGAATAGTCGACAAGCTCCTGTTTCGGATCAACCGCTCGTGGGTCGAGAATGGCCCCTTCGACTCGACTGGAGATGCTGGCTGGTTCGACCATCCTGTTATCGTATCCTGAAAGATAATGCTTGATAAGCTATTTATTAGCTATGCTAGATAAAAATTCAAGGGAGTTGAGATGGCAACCGCGAGCGACAATGAAGATGTTGTACTTCTCGACGAGCAAGGCAAGGCGATCGGGCTGGCGAGCAAGGCGAGTGTGCACGGTCCTGATACCCCATTGCACCTCGCGTTCTCCTGCTATGTACTCAACGAGCAGGGTCACGTTCTCATCACCCGACGCGCACTGAGCAAGGCAAGCTGGCCAGGCGTGTGGACCAACTCATTCTGCGGGCATCCTGCTCCCGCAGAGCAACTACTCACCGCGGTACACCGACGAGCAGCCTACGAGGTCGGGCTCGAACTGACCCAGCTTGAGCTAGCACTTCCCGTCTTTCGCTATCGAGCCGTGGATGCCGCCGGCATTGTCGAAAACGAAGTATGCCCGGTCTACATCGCGTCTACCTCGCAGGAGCCGACGCTGCATCCCGTCGAAGTCATGGATCATGCCTGGGTCGATCCCCTCGACCTCGGACGTTCGATTCGGCTTACCCCCGCGGTCTTCAGCCCCTGGCTGGCGCTTCAGGCACAGCTACTGCCGCTTCTTGGCGGATCGCGACAGCATGACTCGACTCAATTGGCCCACGCGGGAGAGCGAGCGTGAGATGACACTGACGACACCGCTCTTCAGTAATACCGTTCGAGTAGACGACATCACCGAACGATTGAGCGCATTCTTTCACCAGAAAGAAGGCGAAGCGGTGCAATACGGCCGACAGTACGCAGAGCTCTGGTCTGCCATCCGTCGATCGAGCGACGGGGGAAAACGTTTTCGACCCGCACTGGTCGTCGGCGCCTATCACGCGTTCGGAGGAAGCAACGACGACGACGCCGTCACCGTGGCGATGGCGTTTGAGCTTCTGCACGCGGCATTCCTTCTGCACGACGATGTCATCGACGGAGACGTCGTGCGCCGCGGTCAGCCCAACGTTGTCGGCTCCTTCGCATCACAGGCTTTCGAGCGGGGGGCAAGCGCATCCAACGCCGAACGCTGGGGACAGGCATCCGCAATTCTCGCCGGAGACCTTCTCATTCACGCGTCCCAGTCGCTCGTCGCTAGACTCGACATTCCCCACGAGGCACGCGGTGCACTACTCGACCTCTTGGAGGAGTGCATGTTCGTGACGGCCGCCGGAGAGCTGGCAGACGTGGCCTACAGCAGCGGCATCGAAAGGCCTGTGCTGTCGCAGGTCATCTCAATGGCACAGTGGAAAACGGCGCACTACTCGTTCCAGGCACCGCTGCAGGCCGGCGCGATGCTCGCCGGCGCCACTGCCGCAACACTCGCCGCACTCGGCGAGTACGGTCGCAACGTGGGCATCGCGTTCCAATTACGTGACGACGTGCTCGGGGTTTTCGGCGACCAAGAACTGACGGGAAAGAGCACTACGAGCGACATTCGGGAGGGGAAGGTGACACCCCTGATGTGTTACGCCCTCCAGCGCAGTGAATCGAGCGAACTCAGCGAGATTCTCGAGCGCGGCGATGCCGACGAGAGTGATGCTGCGCGCGTGAAGGAGATACTCGAGGCCGTGGGGGCGCGATCGTTTATCGAGCAATTGATCGCGGAACACAACAACGCTGCACTGGCGGCCATCGCCGCGGCGGCTATTCCCCCCGCGCTGCGCGAGCAGCTCAGAGAAGTGGCATCGAAAGCGGGTGAGCGGTCCTGGTGACACGACGCTCGGACGCCGACTCCGACCTCAAGCTGTATACGCGTGCGGCACACAAGAGCTCGGCTACCATCATCCACGAATATTCGAGCTCCTTCGGGATGGCGTCGAACCTGCTCGGCAAATCGGTCCGCCCAAATATCGAGAACATCTACGGTCTCGTGCGCATTGCCGACGAGATCGTCGATGGCGCCGCCGCTCAGGCGGGCCTCAGCGTGCCAGCCCAACTGGCGCTGCTCGATGCGCTCGAACGCGAAACGCAGGATGCCGTGCTGGGTGGCTACAGCACGAATGTCGTCGTGCACTCCTTCGCGGAGACCGCCCGGTCTGTCGGGATCAACGCCTCGCTCACCGCACCCTTCTTTGCCTCGATGCGGCGTGACCTGGATCCATCGCCGTTCACTGCGGAAGAGGTCGACGACTACATCTATGGGTCGGCAGAAGTCATCGGGCTGATGTGCCTTCGAGTATTTCTACACGGCACCGAATGCTCGCCAGACACACGAATGCAACTGGAGCATGGTGCCCGCAGACTCGGAGCCGCCTTCCAGAAGATCAATTTTCTGAGGGATCTGAGCGTCGACTGGACCGATCTTCACCGAAACTACTTTCCCGAGATCGATCCGGAAAAACTCACCGAGTCGCAGAAGCTGGCGCTCCTGAAGGACATCGACGATGACCTCGACCAAGCGGCCGCGGTCATCCCGCAGCTTCCGGCCAACTGCCGCGTCGCCATTGACGCCGCACACGGTCTGTTCCAGGAACTCAGTACTCGAGTCCGCAGCGCGCCCGCCGCGACGCTGCTTCACACAAGAATCAGCGTGCCCGCGCAGGTCAAGCTCCGAATCCTGCTGCGAGCCAAACTGCGAAATCGCGGTAGGGGCAACTCATGAACGGCAGCAGACAACGGGGAACAGCCGTGATTATCGGCGGAGGAATTGCGGGTCTTGCAACCGCAGCGCTGGTCGCCAAAGAGGGCTACAACACCACCATTCTCGAAGCTCGCAGCGAACTCGGCGGTCGAGCAGGCAGCTGGGAGCGCGACGGGTTCCGCTTCGATACCGGCCCGTCGTGGTACCTCATGCCCGAGGTGTTCGACCACTTCTACCGGCTGATGGGAACATCTGCTGCGGAACAGCTCAGCCTCGGCCGCCTGGATCCCGGCTACCGGGTGTTCTTCGAAAAGCACGCGGACCCGGTGGACATCGTCGCCGACCGCCACGAGAATGCGCGCACCTTCGAACGGATCGAACCGGGTGCTGGCGCCGCGATGGAGCGCTACCTGGCCTCAGCGCGCGAGACCTATCGCATTGCGACAGAGCGCTTTCTCTATTCGACTTTCGCCTCCTTCCGGCCGCTGCTCGTGGGCGAAGTGCTGGGGCGGACGGGCAGACTCATGCGCCTGCTCCTTCAGCCGCTCGATCGTTACGTCGCGCGATTCGTGACAGACCTGCGCCTGCGCCAGATTCTCGGCTACCCTGCCGTGTTCCTCGGCTCAGCGCCATCAATGACGCCAAGCATGTACCACCTGATGAGCCATCTCGATCTCGAAGACGGTGTCTACTATCCGGATGGCGGCTTCGCGGCGGTCATCGACAGCATCGCGCGGCTGGCAGACGCCGCCGGGGTGACCACCCTCACCCGTTCCACCGTGACCCGGATCACGACGACGGCAGGTGCGCATCCGCGGGTCACCGGGGTGGACTACCTCGATCCGGCGGGCAGCCCGCGGCACCTCGACGCGGACGTCGTCGTCTCCGCGGCAGACCTGCACCACACTGAAACGCAACTGCTACCGCAGGAGCTGCGCAGCTATCCGCAGGAGTGGTGGGACAAGCGTGTCGCGGGACCCGGAGCGATTCTGGTCTTTCTCGGGGTTCGCGGTGTGCTTCCCGCACTAAGCCACCACAGCCTCTTCTTCACCGAGGACTGGGCAGACAACTTCGGCAGAATTTTCGGCGCGGTGACCTCGGTGCCAAGCCCTGCATCCATCTATGTCTGCCGCCCGAGTGCCACGGACTCCGCCGTTGCACCGGAAGGGCACGAGAACCTATTCGTGCTCGTTCCGGTTCCGGCAGATCCCGGAATCGGCCACGGCGGAATCGACGGCGCAGGAGATGCCACAGTGGAGGTAGTTGCCGACGAAGTCATCCGCCAGATCAGCGAGTGGGCACAGATTCCGGATCTCGCCGAACGCATTGTGGTGCGCCGCACCATGGGCCCGGCAGACTTCGAGCGGGATCTGAATTCGTGGAGGGGCACCGCCCTGGGCCCGGCACACACCCTGCGTCAAAGCGCATTTCTGCGCGGCAAGAATGCGTCGAGCAAGCTAGACGGGTTGCTTTATGCGGGCGGCACGACAGTGCCCGGAATCGGTCTGCCAATGTGCCTGATCAGCGCCGAGCTGGTCATCAAGCGACTGCGCGGCGACATCAGCACCGGTGCTCTTGCGGAGCCACTATGAGCTTTCTCTATCTCGCAACGTTGCTCGTGGCGATCGGGTGCATGGCGCTCATCGACCACCGATTCCGACTGTTCTTCTGGAGGGATGCCCGTAGGGCCGCGATCGTGCTCGCCGCCGGCCTCGTCTTTTTTCTGGTCTGGGATTTCTTTGGCATCGGCCTCGGCATTTTCTTTCGCGGCGAAACGGCGATCATGACCGGCGTGCTGCTGGCGCCCGAGCTACCACTGGAGGAGCCGTTCTTTCTGCTCTTTCTCTGCTACCTCACCATGGTGCTCATTGCCGGTGTCGAGCGTGTCCTCAGCCGAAGGAAGGCTCGATCGTGAGCTACACCGTGCTCAGCCTCCTCTTTCTTGTCGTGGCCGCGCTTGTCTTGGTCGCGGTGCTGGTCGGCAGACCGTCTCGGTCCTCACTGATCCGGCGTTGGTGGTTGCCCGTCGTGATCGCGGGGGTCGTCCTGCTTGCGCTGACCGCAGCCTTCGACAACGTCATGATCAGTGCGGGCCTCGTTGCCTACGACCCGCGCTTAACTTCAGGCCTGGCGATCGGTTTCGCGCCGATCGAAGACTTTGCCTATCCGTTGGCCGGACTCATGCTTTTGCCCGCGCTGTGGTCACTACTCAGAAAGCGGGGCTCAGATGCGCACGGGTGAGCGCCGCGGAGTGACCAGATCGCTGTTCCTGGCCTCGCGGCCGATCAGCTGGATCAACACCGCATTCCCGTTTGCTGCGGCTTACTACCTCAGCACCGGGCGCATCGATGCGCCGCTGATCATTGGCACCGTGTTCTTTCTTGTGCCCTACAACCTGGCGATGTACGGCATCAACGATGTCTTCGACTACGAGTCCGACCTTGCCAATCCCCGCAAGGGCGGCATGGAGGGGGCCGTACTCGACCGCGGAATCCACCGGATCACGCTGTGGACCGCGGTCATCTTGAGCCTGCCCTTTGTGATCGCGCTCGTGGCGTTCGGAGGCCCTCTCTCTTGGCTCGTGCTCGCGATCAGCCTCTCCGCGGTCGCGGCGTACTCGGTGCCGGGCCTGAGATTCAAAGAGAAGCCTCTTCTGGATTCCATCACCTCGAGCACCCACTTCGTGAGCCCGGCGGTCTATGGCCTTGCTCTCGCCGGAGCAACCTTTAGCCCCTCGATTTTCGCGATCCTCGCCGCCTTCTTCTTCTGGGGAATGGCCAGCCACGCCTTTGGTGCCGTACAAGACGTGCTGCCCGACCGGGAAGGTGGCATCCACTCGGTGGCCACCGTGATGGGCGCCACGTGGACGGTGCGTTTCGCGATTGCGCTCTGGGCCGCGGCTGGTCTGCTCATGCTGTTCACCCCGTGGCCGGGACCCATCGCCGCGCTGTTCACCCTTCCGTATATCGCCACCGCACTGCCCTTCCGCTCGGTCTCAGACGAGGCGTCGGAATCGGCGAACCGCGGGTGGAAAAGGTTCCTCTGGATCAACTACTCCGTCGGCTTCCTCGTCACAATGCTGTTCATTTTGTTTGCACTCGAAAGGCACTGATCGATGTCAACCGACAATCCCCGCCGCGACTGGACTCCTCGTCGCTGGCTGCGCATCCTGCTCCCCTCGCTGCTGCTCGTCGCCTGGCTCGTCGCCGCGAGCTTCGGCGGACCCACGTTCGGTAAGCTCTCCTCGGTCTCCAGCAACGACCAGGCGGCGTTCCTGCCGGCGAGCGCCGAATCGACGAAGGTCAATGAGCTGCAGCAGAAGTTCACCGACTCCAAGGCGATCCCCGCGATCGTGCTTCTGGTCTCCGACGACACGCTCTCTCGCAGCGACCTTGCAGACGCCGTGACGCTCGCAGGCAAGCTCGGAGACGTGAAAGGGGTGCAGGCTCCCGAGGCGCCCGCGAAGACCTCGGTCGCCGGTCCCATTCCGTCCGAAGACGGCAAGGCCGTCGAGTACATCGTGCCGATCAGCGACTCCAACGAGGTCAAGACGGTCGTCGCGGAGCTGCGCTCGGTGGCGGATGCCGGCGCTCCGTCCTCGACGACGGCGTACGTGACGGGGCCCGCGGGCCTCACGGCCGACCTCGTGAACGCCTTCGGAGGCATCGACGGCATCCTGTTGCTCGTCGCGGCTGGCGCTGTGTTCCTCATCCTGCTGCTCGTCTACCGCTCGGTGGTGCTGCCGTTCCTCGTGCTGCTCACCTCGATCTTCGCGCTCACCGCAGCCATCCTCGTGGTCTATGCCTTCGCCAGCTGGGGCTGGATCAAGCTCAGCGGGCAGAGCCAGGGAATCCTGTCGATCCTCGTGATCGGCGCGGCCACCGACTATTCGCTGCTTCTGGTCGCCCGCTTCCGCGAATCCCTCAGGCACGTCGAGTCGAAGTGGGCCGCCATCGGCAGGGCGTGGAAGGCCGCGTTCGAGCCGATCGCGGCCTCGGGCGCGACCGTGATCATCGCGCTGCTGTGCCTGCTGTTCTCCGACCTCAACTCCAACAAGAGCCTCGGACCCATCGCCGCGATCGGCATCGTGTTCTCGCTGCTCGCCACCCTCACGCTGCTGCCAATGCTGCTCGTGTTGTTCGGTCGCATCGCGTTCTGGCCGTTCCGGCCCGCGGTCGAGACCGAGGAAGGGCACGCGCACCACAAGGCCGAGGATCAGATCCACGGGCTAGAGGGAATCCGGGGACTGTGGCGCCGCGTCGGCAGGCTCATCTCCCGCCGCCCGAGGGTCACCTGGATCGTGTCGCTCCTCGTGCTCCTGGCCTGCGGCCTCGGCGTACTGCAGCTCAAGGCCAGTGGTGTGCCACAAACCGACCTCGTGCTCTCGCAGTCCCAGGCGGCCGACGGCCAGGCGCTCGCGTCCAAGCACTTCCCGAGTGGCGCAGGCAGCCCCGTGGTCATCGTGACCCAGGAGTCGAAGGCGGATGCCATGCTCGACGCGGTCACCGCGACCGCGGGCATCGACTCGGCGAGCGTCTATGTTGGCACCGTGCGTCCCGGCACCAGGGCAGACCCGATCGTCAAGAACGGCAGGGTGCTCATCGACGCCGTGCTGAGCTACGAGGCGGACTCCGCGAAGGCCGAGGACGTGGTCAAGACACTGCGCGCCGAACTGCCGAAGACCGATCCCTCCGTTCTCGTCGGCGGTGTGACGGCGATCGCCTACGACACGAACGCGACGGCACAGAGCGACCTGGTCAAGATCATCCCGATCGTTCTCGTGGTGATCCTGCTGATCCTCATGCTCCTGCTGCGGTCGATACTGGCACCGGTGCTGTTGATCCTCAGCGTGGTCGTCTCCTACGCTGCGGCGCTCGGCGTCTCCGCGCTCGTGTTCAACCATCTGTTCGGCTTTCCCGGAGCAGATGCCTCGGTGCCGCTGTTCGGCTTCGTCTTTCTCGTGGCCCTGGGCGTGGACTACAACATCTTCCTCATGACTCGCGTACGCGAGGAATCGATGCACTTGGGCACGCGGCCAGGGATCCTGCGCGGACTCGGCATGACGGGCAGCGTGATCACCTCCGCCGGGGTCGTGCTCGCGGCCACCTTCGCAGCGCTCGGCGTCATCCCGATCCTGTTCCTCGCCCAGATCGCGTTCATCGTCGCCTTCGGCGTGCTGCTCGACACCGCGATCGTGCGGTCGCTGCTCGTGCCCGCGCTCTCCTACGACGTCGGCAAGGCGATCTGGTGGCCGTCGAAGCTGTGGCGCAACGGCGACAAGGTCACAGCAGGCCGAGTGTCGTGACCGCTTCGCGCTCCTCGATGAGCTCGGCGACCGAGGCGTCGATGCGCGCACGCGAGAAATCATTGATGTCGAGCCCGGGCACGACCTGCCAGTGGCCATCGACGGAGCTCACCGGGAACGAGCTGACCAGCCCCTCCGGCACACCGTAGGAGCCGTCGCTCGGCAGCGCCGCAGAGGTCCAATCCCCCACGGGTGTGCCGTGCACCCAATCGCGCACGTGGTCGATAGCGGCACTGGCAGCGGATGCGGCGGACGACGATCCGCGTGCCTCGATGATTGCGGCACCACGCTTCGCCACCGTGGGAATGAAGTGTTCTTCAACCCAGCTGTGGGCAACATCCACCGGCTTGCCGTCGACCAGGGCATGAGACAGGTCGGGGTACTGCGTGGCGGAATGGTTTCCCCAGACCGTCAGCCGCGTAATCGCGGAAACCGGCGCACCGGCCTTGTGCGCCAGCTGGCTGAGAGCACGGTTGTGGTCGAGACGGGTCATGGCGGTGAACCGCTCGGCAGGCACATCCGGAGCATGTGATGCGGCGATCAGCGCGTTCGTGTTCGCAGGGTTCCCCACTACGAGAACGCGGATGTCGTCGGCAGCACCCGAATTGATGGCGCTTCCCTGGGGTGCGAAGATCCCGCCGTTCGCCGCGAGCAGGTCGCCACGCTCCATGCCTGCGGTACGCGGACGCGACCCCACCAGCAGCGCGATGTTTGCACCCTCGAAGGCCGCACCGGCGTCGTCGAACACGTCGACACCCTGCAGCAGCGGGAACGCCCCGTCGTCGAGCTCCAGTGCGACGCCCTCCGCCGCCTTCACGGCCTGCGGAATATCCAGCAACCTCAGAGAAACTGGCGTATCGGCGCCGAGCATCGCCCCCGACGCGATCCGAAACAGAAGCGCATACCCAATCTGGCCGGCCGCCCCGGTAACGGTGATCTTCACACTCTCGACCCTACGCCTCGCCCTGCTTCGTCGAGCCTGCTCTGCGGAAGGTGGAGGTGGCTAGGCCAGGCGCGCTGCCAGATTCTTGTCGAGGGTGTCGAGGAACTCCTCTGTGGTCTGCCACTTCTGGTCCGGACCGACGAGCAGGGCCAGGTCCTTCGTCATCGCGCCGGACTCGACGGAGGTGACCACGACATCCTCGAGCGTCGACGCGAACTCGGCGAGCGCCGGGTTGCCGTCGAGCTTGGCCCGGTGGGCGAGGCCGCGGGTCCAGGCGTAGATCGAGGCGATCGGGTTGGTCGAGGTAGGTTTGCCAGCCTGGTGCTGGCGGTAGTGCCGGGTGACGGTGCCGTGCGCGGCCTCCGCCTCGACGATGCTGCCGTCCGGAACAGAGAGCACACTCGTCATGAGGCCGAGCGAGCCGAAGCCCTGCGCCACGGTGTCGGACTGCACGTCGCCGTCGTAGTTCTTGCAGGCCCAGACGTAGCCGCCCTCCCACTTCATGGCGGATGCCACCATGTCGTCGATGAGGCGGTGCTCGTAGGTCAGTCCCGCGGCGTCGAACTTGTCCTTGAACTCGGTCTCGAAGATCTCCTGGAAGATGTCCTTGAAGCGGCCGTCGTACGCCTTGAGAATCGTGTTCTTGGTGGAGAGGTACACCGGGTAGTTGCGCTGCAGGCCGTAGTTGAGGCTCGCGCGGGCGAAGTCGCGGATCGACGCATCCTGGTTGTACTGCACCTGGGCGACGCCGTCACCCGGGGCGTCGTAGACGTCGAACTTCATCGGCTCGGAGCCGTCGTCCGGGGTGAACTGCACGGTGAGCTTGCCCGCACCCTTGAAGACGAAGTCTGTGGCCTTGTACTGGTCGGCGAAGGCGTGGCGGCCGATGATGATCGGCTTGTTCCAGCCGGGAACCAAGCGAGGGATGTTGGAGATGATGATCGGCTCGCGGAAGATCACGCCGCCGAGGATGTTGCGGATGGTGCCGTTCGGCGACTTCCACATCTTCTTCAGGCCGAACTCTGCGACGCGCGCCTCGTCCGGCGTGATGGTGGCGCACTTGACGCCGACGCCGTGCTTCTGGATGGCGTGGGCCGCGTCGATGGTGACCTGGTCGTCGGTCGCGTCGCGGTGCTCGATACCGAGGTCGTAGTACTCGAGGTTGATGTCGAGATAGGGGTGGATCAGGGTGTCCTTGATCCTCTGCCAGATGATGCGGGTCATCTCGTCGCCGTCGAGCTCGACGACGGTTCCCTCTACCTTGATCTTCGCCACGGGCCGTTCCTCTCGTTCGGCCCCCGGAGAGGCCCTGATATGCCTACGGTGAGGCCGCCATCAATCTTACAAGAGAAGCCAAAGTATCTTGACATCGAGATACTTGCTCACAGCTCGGGAATTCTGGCTATGCCCACATCAGCGCTGGGGGTTAGCCTGTCTAAATGGGCGACTTGAGACTCGAAGAACTGTCGGCGAAGAACATCGTTGAGGCAAATGCGTTGTCAATGAAGCCCGGACAGGAACATTTCATCGAGCCCGTCTCCTACGCCATGGCCGGCCCGTTCCTCGACCCGAGCAACAACTGGTCCCGCGTCGTGGTCGACGACAGCAACGGCGTCGTCGCCTTCCTCATGGCGAACTTCGACCCCAACGCCCACGAAGAAGAGTTCCGCAGCTGCATCTGGCGCATGAACGTTGCCGCGAACACGCAGGGCAAGGGCGTCGGTCGTTTCGCGGTCGTCGCGGCTGCGGCGGAGGCGAAGAAGCGCGGGTTCAATCGGCTCACCGTGATCTGGGAGCCGGGAGAAGACGGGCCGGAGGAGTTCTTCCTGCGCGTCGGATTCACGGTCGTCGAAGAGACCAGGTACGGCGAGAAGATCGGCGCCATCGAACTCCCCTGACCTTCGTCGTGACCGCTCCTTCTTCCCCGGCGCCTGACCTGCCTCAGGACGACTTCGTCTCGCGCGTGCTCGATGTCGTCGCCTCGATTCCGGATGGCCGGGTCATGGCCTACGGAGACGTGGCCGCCGTTCTCGGTTCGCGCGCGGCCCGCGCCGTCGGCACCGTGATGGCCCGCTACGGCGACGGGGTGCCGTGGTGGCGCGTCGTACGCTCGAGCGGGTACCCGCCGGTGTGCCACGAGGACAGGGCCCTGGAGTACTACGAGGCCGAGGGCACCCCGGTCGTGCAGACGACATCCGGTGCCTATCGGGTGAACCTGCGGCTCGCGCGCTGGTGGCCGTGAGTCCGTCGCCAGGTATGAGAAACATTTCGCTCAATCTGCGACAATTTTCTCCAAAGATGTAGAATAGTTTCTTCTCGGAGCGGTAACCTGAAAGCATGAACGACTCCACGACACCGCCGCTACTGACCGCCGAGAACTGGCCGATCGCCGCCAGCATGCTCAGTTTTCCCGGAGTGGACGCCCGCGGCCAGGCCGCGCAGGACGCACCGGTCGAGACCTGGGCGCGTGCCTTCAGGGATGTCGCGGACGCGGGGTTCGATCGCGCAGACCTCACAGACAGCTGGGTGCGCCCCGGGGACCTGAGCCCGCAGCGACTCGCCGAGCTCACGGCCGCGGCGAAGGAGCACGCGATCGAGCTGACGTCGATCTCGGCCATCCGCCGCAGCGTGATCGACGCGAACTCCGGCACGGAGAATCTTGCCTACAGCCACCGCAGCATCGACGCCGCGGCCGAGCTCGGCATCGGCGTCGTCTCGGTCGGCCTTCACCAGGCGCTGAGCGAGCAGCAGAAGAACAGGCTCTGGTTCTGGACGGCAGACGGCCACCACGATGATCCGTACGACCACGACATGTGGACCCTCGCCGTGAACCGCTTCCGCGAGCTCGGCACGCACGCTGCGGAGGTCGGCGTGCTGATCTCGCTGGAGATGTACGAAGACACCTACCTCGGTACCGGGGATTCCTCGGTCAGGCTGGCCGAAGACATCGGCCTCGAAAGCGTGGGCCTCAATCCCGACATCGGAAACCTCATCCGGCTGCACCGTCCGGTGGAGTCCTGGGTCGAATTGGTGCAGAAGACGATGCCGTGGGCGAACTTCTGGCACGTGAAGAACTACCAGCGCGACGAAGACGTCGAGCGCGGCATGTACGTCTCGGTGCCCGCGCCGCTGGAGTCCGGCCTGATGAACTACCGCTGGGCGCTCGACTACGCCGTGTCTGTCGGGTTCCAGGGTGTGATCTGCACCGAGAACTACGGCGGAGACGGCCTGAGCGTGTGCGCGACCAACCGCGACTACCTGCGCAGGCACGCGCTGCCGAAGCGCGCGGACTACGAGCTCGGGACCAGCCGGGTGGCACAGCACGACCTCTCCGCGTCCCGCGCGAAGGCTGAGAACGGTGAGCAGCCATGACCAAGCTGTTCGACGACGCGGCGAATTTCGCCACGGATGCGCTCGACGGATTCGTGCTCGCCAACCCGAGTTTTGTCGAGCGCGTCGACGGTGGCGTCGTGCGCGCCACGCGCGCGCCAGAGCCCCACGTCGGTGTCGTGATCGGCGGTGGCTCCGGCCACTATCCCGCCTTCGCCGGCCTCGTCGGCAAGGGATTCGCGACGGGCGCGGTCTGCGGAAACGTGTTCACCTCGCCGTCTGCGGCCCAGGCCTACCGGGTCGCCGAGCGCGCGCACGAGGGCCGCGGCATCCTGTTCAGCTTCGGCAACTACGCCGGTGACGTGTTGCACTTCGGCCTCGCCCAGGACCGGCTTCGCGCCGAGGGCATCGACGTGCGCACGGTGCTGGTGACGGATGACGTGGCCAGCGCCCCGGCACACGAACGGCACAAGAGACGCGGTATCGCCGGTGACTTCACCGTGTTCAAGATCGCGGGCGCCGCGGCAGAGCGCGGGCTCGACCTCGACGAGGTCGAGCGCCTGGCCATCGCCACCAACGACCGCACCTTCACCATGGGCGTCGCCTTCGACGGCTGCACCTTCCCCGGGGCCGACGCTCCCCTGTTCACCGTTCCGGCCGGCACGATGTCGCTCGGACTCGGCATCCACGGCGAGCCCGGCATCAGCGAGCACGAGATGAGCTCCGCTGCTGAGCTCGCCGACCTCCTGCTCGACCCGCTGCTCGCCGAGCGCGCTGAGGACGCCGGTGACCGCGTCGCGGTGATCGTGAACGGGCTCGGAACCGTCAAGTACGAAGAGCTCTTCGTGCTCTACCGCCACGTCGCCGCGCGCCTCGACGCCGAGGGCCTGACCATCGTGGAGCCGGAGTGCGGCGAGCTCGTCACGAGCCTCGACATGGGCGGCGTCTCCGTCACGCTGTTCTGGCTCACGCCGGAGCTCGAGGCACTGTGGTGCGACCCGGCCTACGCGCCCGGCTACCGCAAGGGAATGATCGCGGGCGACGACCGTGCGCGCACGAGTACCGCGGCCACGGTCGGCGCCGCCACAACCAGCGAGCCCGAGACGCCGCTCAGCGAGAGCGAGATCCGCGCCGCGGAGCTCGCCACCACCCTGCTCCGAGCGGCACAGCAGACACTTCACGAGAACGCGGATGAGCTCGGGCGCATCGACGCGATCGCCGGTGACGGCGACCACGGCGTCGGGATGGCCAGGGGGATCGACGCCGCGGTGCGTGCGGCGGAGTCGGCGACGCCCGCACGGGCATCCGAACTCCTGCGCCGGGCCGGCGAGGCCTGGGCCGACGAGGCCGGAGGAACCTCCGGTGCGCTCTGGGGTGCCGCACTGGGCGCCATGGGGCTCGCGCTCCAGACCGATGAGCCCAACACGTCTGCGCTCACGCTCTCGCTCGCCGAGTCCGCGATGAACGCGATCACGCGTCTCGGCGGCGCGTCGCCCGGAGACAAGACCATGGTGGACGCGCTCGTCCCCTATGTCGAATCGCTGTCGGCCGCACTCACCGGTGGCTCGCCCGTTCCCCAGGCTCTCAGCTCCGCGGCGCAGGATGCTGGGCGGGCGGCAGAAGAAACCGCGGCCCTCAGACCAGCACTCGGTCGCGCGAGGCCACTTGCCGAGCGCAGTCTCGGCCATCCGGATGCGGGCGCAACATCGCTCGCACTCATCGTCCGCACCATCGCGGACACGATCACGAAGGAATAGGACATGTCCGACACACTCAGGGTCGCCATCGGCAGCGACGACGCCGGTTACCAGTACAAGGAGATCCTGCTCGAGCTGCTCAAACAGGACGACCGAGTGGAGTCGGTGACCGACGTCGGCATCACTCCGGATGCCCAGGCCGACTACCCGGACGTCGCCATCGAGGCGGGCAAGCTCATCGCCGCCGGCGAGGTGGACCGTGCCGTACTCATCTGCGGCACCGGCCTCGGCGTCGCCATCGCGGCCAACAAGGTTCCGGGTGTCCGCGCAGCGACCGCGCACGACAGCTACTCGGTCGAGCGCTCCGTACTGAGCAACAACGCCCAGGTGCTCGCACTCGGGCAGCGGGTCATCGGCATCGAGGTGGCCAAGCGGCTCGTGCGCGAGTGGCTCGGCTACCGCTTCGACCCGACGTCGAATTCGGCAAACAAGGTCGCCATCATCACCCGCTACGAGGAAGCAGACAACTCATGATCACCAAAACCGCCGTCATCGGCTCCGGCTACATGGGCGGCGGCATCGCGCAGATCCTGGCACTCGCCGGGTGCACGGTGAAGATCGCCGACATCTCGGCCGAGATCGCCGAGAAGAACCTCGTGCGCATCATCGCGGAGACCGCGGACTTCGAGGCGGCCGGGTTGTTCCCCGCCGGATCCACCGACACCATTCGCGCGAACATCAGCGCGGCTAAGTCGATGGAGGACGCGGTGGACGGCGTGGACTTCATCGAGGAGGCCGTGCCGGAGACGGTCCCGATCAAGAAGGAGACGCTCGCGCGCATCAGCGCGGCCGCCTCCCCGACGGCGATCATCGGCAGCAACACCTCCACGATCCCGCTCACGACGCTCGCGGAGGCGGTGGAGGTCAACTCCCGCTTCCTCGGCATCCACTTCTCGAACCCGGCCCCGTTCATCCCCGGCGTCGAGCTCATCCCGCACGCGGGCACGGCTGAAGACGCGCTCGTGCAGGTGGAGGAACTGCTCGCAAAGGCGGGCAAGATCACCGCGCGCATCACCGACGCCGTGGGCTTCGTGCTCAACCGCCTGCAGTACGCCCTGTTCCACGAGGCGACCGCCCTGGTCGAGGAGGGCATCGCGAGCGCGGACTCGATCGACACGATCGTGCGCACGACCTTCGGATTCCGGCTCCCGTTCTTCGGGCCGTTCGCGATCGCCGACATGGCCGGCCTCGACGTCTACGCCATGTGCTACACCTCGCTGCAGACGCGGTTCCCCGAGCGCTTTGCCACCCCGGCGATCCTCAAGGAGCTCGTGGATGCGGGCAAGCTCGGCACCAAGTCCGGCGCCGGCTTCCTGGATGTGCCGGCCGACCGCATCCCCGCGCTCATCGCGTATCGCAACAAGGCATACGTGAAGATGCAGCAGCTGCTCGATGAGCTGGGGCCCGCCCCGATCGACTGATCGACCGGATTCAGCCCGCGTAGGCCCCCGTTGTCAGCCCGGCGACGGGGGCCTCGTAGCTGAACACGGCGCCGGCCTCGGGCTCGGCGTCGTCCGGGATGCCCTCGCGCGAGGTAGTGATGTACAGGGTCGTCATGTCCTCGCCACCGAAGGTGCAGGCCGTGACGTTGCTCACCGGCACGTCGACGACCTGGTCGAGCCGCCCATCCCGGTCGAAACGGTAGACCGCCGAGCCGTGCCCGACGGCGACCCACACGCCGCCGTCGACGTCGAGCGCGATGCCGTCGGGATAGCCGCGATCCTTCGGGATGGTGGCGAAGGTCGAGCGGGCAAGAAAACCCCGCTCCGGGTCGTATTCCAGCCGGTCGACGCGGTTCGTCGGCGTGTCGACGTAGTAGGCGAAGTCGCCGGACCCCGCGAACTCGAGGCCGTTGGAGATGGTCACCGACGACAGCGCAACGGTGACTGTGTGATCGAACTCCAGGCGGTAGACGCTGGCGCCGCCCTCGGCCGCGTCATACCTCATCGAGCCGCAATACAGGCGCCCCTGTGGGTCGCATCCGCCCTCGTTGAAACGCACCGCCGGATCGTCCAGCACCGCCACGAGCGGCTCGATCGCGCCGGAGTCGTGCAGGATGGCGAAGTCGTGCTCGCGCGCGATGATGGCGCCACCCGCAGTGCGCGGCCGGATCATGGCCGCGATGGTGCCGACGTGAAGCCGCTCTACGGCGCCGGCAGCGCTAAGCGAGAGCACGTCGCCTGCGAGCATGTCCACCCAGCGCAGGCCTCCCCAGCTCTCGCTCCAGGACGGTCCCTCGCCATGGAACGCGAGCGGATCGGTCAGCTGTTGTGCAACCGCCATGGTCAGCTCTCGGTCGGGGGATACGCGGCGGTGCTGTCGCGCACGACCAGGTCGGTCGCGAGATCGATCCTCACGGTGTCGCCCGCGTCATCCACGCCGCCGAGCACGAGCCTGGTCGCCCGCTCCGCCATCTCGGTGAGCGGCTGTCGCACCGTGGTCAGCCGCGGTCCGACCCAGCTCGCGAGCTCGAGGTCGTCGTAGCCGACGACGGAGAGGTCGCCCGGGATGCTCAGCCCGAGCATCCTCGCCGCCTCGTAGACGCCGAGCGCCTGCAGGTCGTTGCCGGCGAAGATGGCGGTGGGCCGGTCCGGCAGGTCCAGGAGCTGCAGGCCTCCGCTCAGGCCGTCTTCGTGGTGATACTGGCCAGCAACGACATACTCGTCGGGCAGGGCGAGGCCCGCGAGGTCCATGGCCGAGCGGAAGCCGGAGAGCCTCGCTCGAGCGCTCATCATCTCGTCTGGCCCGGAGATGACCGCGATGCGCGTGTGCCCGAGCTCGATCAGATGCCTGGCCGCCAGCACGCCGCCAGACCAGTTCGCTGAGCCGATCGACGGCACGTCGGGCGCGGGGTTCCCGGAGGGGTCGATGATGACGAAGCGGATGTTGCGGGTCTTCAACTGCTTCTTGTTCGCCTCGGAAAGACCGGAGAAGATGAGGATCACGCCCACGGGATTGCGCTGCATCACTCCCTCGATCCATTCGGGGCCCGGGGATCGGCGGTCACCGCTCTGGGTGACGACCGCGCTCATCCCGTACTCGTGTGCAACGCGCTCCACGCCACGGATGATCTCGATCGCCCAGGCCGGAGTGAGCTGCCTGAATACGACCTCGACGAAGCTCGAGGTCTGGCTGGTCCCGCGACGGTTGTAGCCGTGCGTCTGCAGAAGTTCCTCGACGCGGGCGCGCGTCGCAGTGGAGACACCGCTCTTTCCGTTAAGCACCTTCGACACGGTCGACAGCGATACTGAGGCCTCCGCGGCGACGTCTGCCAGGGTTGCCCGCGAGGGGTCAGCCTGCTCGCGATTGCGCGTGGTCATCCTCACACTTTAGCGAGAGAGAGCTATGCAAAGGGTATTTACCCGAGATAATCCGGCAATATTCGCGGGTGAAATCTGGAAAATATCCCAGAAAACTCGCTGCAACTTTCGGAACCGCCTCTAGACGAGCGATTCGCGCCAGGCCGCGTGCAGCTTCGAGAAGCGGCCCGTGCCCGCGATGAGCTCGTTCGGCGTGCCGTCCTCGACGATCACCCCGTGCTCCATCACGAGCACCCGGTCGGCGATCGCCACGGTCGACAGGCGGTGCGCGATGATCACGGCGGTGCGGTCGGCGAGCAGGGTCTGCAGGCCCTCCTGCACGAGGCGCTCGCTCGGGATGTCGAGCGACGCGGTGGCCTCGTCCAGGATGAGCACGACCGGGTCGGCGAGAAAGGCGCGCGCGAACGAGATCAACTGTCGCTGCCCGGCCGAGACCCTCCCGCCGCGCTTGTTGACATCCGTGTCGTAGCCGCCCGGCAGCGCCTCGATGAACTCGTGGGCACCCACGGCCTTCGCCGCGGCGACGATCTCCTCGCGGCTCGCCTCCGGCTTGCCGAGCGCGATGTTGTCGCTCACCGTTCCGGAGAAGAGGTATGCCTCCTGCGTGACCATCACGATTGCGCGGCGCAGGTCCTTGGGGTGCAGCTGGCGCAGGTCGATGCCGTCGAGCGTGACCGTGCCATCCGTCGGGTCGTAGAACCGCGCCATGAGTTTCGCGAGCGTGGACTTGCCCGCTCCGGTCGAGCCGACGAGAGCGATGGTCTGCCCGGACGGAATCGCAAGATCGAAGCGTGGCAGGATGACGCGATCCTCGTGGTAGGCGAAGACCACGTCACGGAAGTCCACGTCTCCCCTCGCGTGCCACAGGTCGACGGGCCTGACCGGGTCTGGCACGGTCGGCGCCTCCTCCAGCACGCCCGAGATCTTCTCCAGCGCGGCCGCAGCAGATTGGTACGAGTTGTAGAACATGGCCATGTCGGCCACCGGCGCGTAGAACGACCGCGTGTAGAGCAGCGCGGCGAGCAGCACACCGATCTCGAGACCACCCCCGGCGACGCGCAGGCCGCCGACGAGCAGCACGACCGTGAGTGCGACGTTTCCGATCAGCACGAGGCCCGGATCGAAGACCCCGAACAGGTTCAGCACCTTCGCGTTCGCGTCGCGGTAGTCCTCGACGAGGCCACCGAACTCGTTCTCGTTGCGCTTCTCCTTGCGGAACGCCTTCACCGCGCGGATACCCGTCATCGTCTCCACGAAGTGCACGATCACCTTGGCGGAGGTGACCCTCGTGAGCCGGAACAGCTTCTGCGAGCGCACCTGGAACCAGCGCGCGAGAACCACGAGCGGCACGAGCGATGCGAACATGATGAGGCCGCTCAGGCCGTCGAGCGAGAACAGCGCGATCGCGATGAACGCCATGTAGAGGCCGCCCTGCACGAGCTGGTTGATGCCGGAGTCGAGCAGCTCACGGATCGAGTCGAGGTCGCTCGTCTGCCGTGCGATGATGCGCCCGGAGGTGTAGCTCTCGTGGAACTCGAGGCTCAGCCGCTGCGTGTGCAGGAACACGCGCTTGCGCAGGTCGATCAGGATGGCCTGGCTGATCCGCGCGGTCAGCACCGTGTACTGCGCGATGAGCAGCGCACCGACGATTCCCGCCGCGAGGTACGCGGCGACGGCGAGGCCGAGCGGCATCCAGTCCTGGCGCTTCAGCAGTGCGGGCAGGCCGGCATCGATTCCGTACGCGATGAGTGCGGGCCCGGCAACCTGGGCCGCAGTGCTCACGACGACCACGATGCTCGTGATCGTCACGCGCATCCACAGCGGGCGCAGCAGCGAGCCCAGCAGCCTCAGCGACCGCTCGCGAATCTGCCTGCTCTCCGCGCGGGTGAAGTCGCCTCGCTCCTCTCCCTCTACTCCGGTGACGCTCATGCCGTCGCCTCCTTGAGCTCGCGCTTCTTCTCGTCATCGAGACTCGAGATGACGAATCGGTAGTGCTCGCTCGTGGCGAGCAGCTCGCTGTGGGTGCCGACGGCGGTGATGCGGCCGCCCTCGAGAAGGGCGACGCGGTCGGCGAGAGTCACCGTGGATGGACGGTGCGCGACGATGAGCGCGGTGGTCGAGGCGAGCACCCTGCGAAGCGCGGCCTCGACGAGCGCCTCGGTGTCCACGTCGAGCGCGGAGAGCGGATCGTCGAGTACGAGTACGGAGGGCTTCGCGGCGACGGCACGCGCGAGAGCGAGTCGCTGGCGCTGGCCGCCTGAGAGGCTCAGTCCCTCCTCGCCCACCTTTGTCTCGAGCCCTTCGGGCAACTCGTAGACGAAGCCCGCCTGCGCGATGTCCAGTGCCTCGGCGAGCTCCGCATCCGTCGACTCCGGACGACCGAGCAGCACGTTGTCGCGCACGGAGGCGGAGAACAGCGTCGCGTCTTCGAAGGCCATCGCAAGATGGGTGCGCAGCTCCTGCTGGGCGAGGTCCCGGATGTCGACGCCGTCGAGTGTGATCGATCCGCCCGTGACGTCATACAGCCGCCCCGTGAGCGAGGTGAGCGTGGACTTGCCAGAGCCGGTGAGGCCGACGATCGCCATGGTCTCGCCCGGCAGCACCTCGAGGTCGATGCCGTCGAGCAGGTCGGGGTACTGGGCGGGTGAGTCCGAGTAGCGAAAGTGCACGTCCTCGAAGACGACGCGGCCCTCGGCGTGCTCGATGGTCTTCGGATGCTCGGGGTCGGCGATCGCGCGCGGGGCATCCATCACCTCGAAGAAGCGATCGACTGCCGTGCGGGTGTCGATGGTCATCGAGAGCAGGAACCCGATCGACTCCACTGGCCAGCGCAGCACGGTCGCGGTGGCGAAGAACGCGACCAGGCCGCCAACCGTCACCTGCCCGTCCGAGGCGAGCCAGACGCCGACGGCGAGGCAGAGTGCGAAGGTGACATCGGGCACGAGCAGCAGCCACAGCCAGATGTTGGCGATCGTGCGCGCCTTCTCGATCTCGGTGCCGCGCAGCTCCTCCGCGCGGGTGGCGAAGTTCTCGAGCGCATACGTGCCGCGTCCGAACGCCTTCAACACGCGGATGCCATGCACGGCCTCCTCGACGGAGGTCGCGAGATCGCCCGCCTGGTCCTGGCTGCGCCTGGCGACGATCGAGTACTTGCTCTCGAACACGAAGCCGTAGATCCACAGCGGGATCGAGCACACCATGAACAGGACGCCGAGAATCCAGTCGATGCTCACGAGCAGGGCGAAGCCGACGAGAATCGTGAGAATGTTGACGACGAGCAGCAGGAGCCCGAACGACATCCAGCGTCGGATGAGCCCGAGATCGCTGATCGCGCGCGAAAGCAGCTGCCCGCTTGGCCAGCGGTCGTGAAAGCCCACCGGCAACTCCTGGAGCCGGGTGTAGAGGCTGTTGCGCATCCGCGCCTCCACCTGCGTGCCCGGAACGAGCACGAACTGGCGACGGAACCAGATCATCACGGCCTCGACGATGCCGAGCCCGAGCACCGCGGCGACGGGCCACCAGATCTCGTTCGCGTCACCGCGCCCGAGCGCACCGTCGACGAGGGCGCCGAGCACCTGCGGAATCAGGAGCGCGACGACCGCGGCGATCATCGCCGAGACCATGCCGAGGTAGACCCGAGGCATGGCGGACTTCACATAGGGGTAGATGCGAAGGATCGAGGCGAGAGTGCCCGTCTTCTTCTGTTCTAAAGACACGTGTCTTCCTTGCGACTAGACGACGTCTCCGCGGGCGGCGGACGTCGAGAAACGACAACTGCTGGAGGGATAGAGCGGGTTATGAAGGTCGACAGCTCGATGCGGGGCGACTCCCCGCGGCGGCTATCCCTGTGCGAACGGGGAGCGGAGGCTGCCCACGACGACGAGCACCGCGCCGGCGTGGGCGATTGTCGTCTTGATCATGGAATCCTCCTGGGCACGTATGACATTCAGCTCTGTGACTACCTCGCACCGCCCCTTCGGGCGGTGGGCAGCCTTGTAGTCTATGTCCGCCGATCCCGGGCGCGCAAGCGTCATCTGAGTGCGTAGGGCGGGCTCTCGACGCCAGGGGTGTGCGCGCCAGCGGGATCCGAATCGACGGCGACGATCCTATTCTGCGCATCGACGTGCACGACCCTCGGCACGAACTCGCGTGCCTCGTCGTCGGACATCGCCGCGTACGACATCACGATCACGAGGTCGCCGATGTGCGCCAGATGCGCAGCCGCCCCGTTGATGCCCACGACACCACTGCCGCGTTCGCCCGGGATCAGGTACGTCTCGAAGCGACTTCCGTTGGCGATGTCGACGACGCTCACCTGCTCCCCCGGCAGCAGGTCCGCCGCATCGAGGAGGTCGAGGTCAATCGTGATCGAGCCGACGTAGTGCAGGTCGGAATGGGTGACAGTGGCCCTGTGGATCTTTGACTTGAACATCGTTCGGAGCACGGCGCAATCCTAATCCGACACCCTCACGCGACGTCGGCGATGCAGCCCTCCGCGCCGACCCAGGCGAGCATCGCGCACTTGACCCGCATGACGTATTTCGAGACGCCGTGGAACACGACGGCGTCTCCGAGGACGTCCTCGTCGGCCTCTCCCTCGCCGCGCGAGCGCATCATCGTGCGGAACGCGCCGATCTTCTCCACGAGTTCGCCCGTCGTCAGGCCGACGGCGAGCTCGCTCAGAATGGATGCCGACGCCTGCGAGATGCTGCAGCCCGAGCCGTGCCAGGTGAGGGCCGCGATGCGGTCGGAACCGGGTTCGAGCACGAGCTGCATCGTGAGTTCGTCGCCGCACGTCGGGTTGCGCTCGAACCGCTCTGCGGCCGGGTGCTCGGCGTTGCCGTAGCCCTTGCGCAGCTTCGAGTGGTCGAGGATGTGCTGCTGGTAGAGGCCCTCGAGCGAGTCTGCCATCACGCCTCCCCGAAGTAGTGGCGCACGTCCCCCACGGCGTCGAGGAAACGATCGACGTCGTCGAGGCTCGTGTACAGGTACGCGCTCGCCCGGGTGGTGGCGGTGAGGCCGAGCCGCCGGTGCAACGGCTGCGCGCAGTGGTGCCCGACCCGCACGGCGATGCCCCTCGCATCCAGGAACTGCCCGACGTCGTGCGCGTGCACGCCTGCGGTGTCGAAGCTCACGAGTCCGGCCCGCGGTGTGCCCGACGGGGGGCCGACGACGCGGATGCCCGGAATCTTGGCGAGGCCCCGCAACATCCGCTCGGCCAGGAGCTCCTCGCGCGCCTCGATGCGATCCAGCCCCACGGCCTGCAGGTAGCGCACCGCCTCGGCGAGCGCGACGACCTGAGAGACCGGCTGGGTGCCCGCTTCGAAGCGCTGGGGCGCGGGCATGAAGCTGGCCTCGGTCATGGTGACCGTTTCGATCATGGAGCCGCCCGTGCGGAACGGTGGCAGGGCATTCAGCAGTTCAGCCCGGCCGTAGAGCACGCCGATGCCGGTGGGGCCGAGCATCTTGTGGCCGGAGAACGCGGCGAAGTCCACACCGAGCGCGCGGACGTCGACCTCGCGGTGCGGCACGGACTGGCAGGCGTCGAGCACGACGAGTGCCCCGCGGGCGTGGGCGAGCTCGACCAGGCCCTCGACGGGTGCAACGAAGCCGGTCACGTTGGAGACGTGGGCGAAGGCGACGATGCGCGTCCTGTCGGTGATGACGGCCGCCGCAGCGTCCGCGCCGTACACGCCGCGCTCGTCGACGGGGACGTACCGAAGCACTGCCCCGGTCGTGGCTGCGAGCTCCTGCCACGGAACGAGATTGGCGTGATGCTCCGCCTCGGTCACGACGATCTCGTCACCGGGCACGAGCGCGAAGCGGCGCGCGACCGGACCCCCTCGGCCGTGACTCGCGTTGCCGATGCCGTAGGCGACGAGGTTCAGGGCATCTGTCGCCCCGGAGGTCCAGGCGATCTCCTCCGCGCTCGCGCCGACGAACGCGGCGACCGTTGCACGGGCATCCTCGAACGCCTCCGTCGCCAGCCCGGCAAGGGTGTGGGCACCGCGGTGAACGGCCGCGTTCGAGTGCAGCAGGAAGTCGCGTTCGGCATCGAGCACCTGGCGCGGACGCTGCGTGGTGGCCCCGGAGTCGAGGTAGCTGAGCGGTTCGCCGTTGACGACCTCGGCGAGTGCGGGAAAGTCCTCGCGGATGCGCGCGACTTCCGCGTCATCCAGGGGAACGGGAGCCCGGCGTCCCTGTGGTGGTGCGTCGGTGGTGCGTGCGGTCGCGGACACGGAGATCCTTTGTTTCGCCACTGCCGTAGCGCAGTGGACACTCTCCATTGTGCACTCCTCGGCCGCGCGGTCGCCGAGAATCGGACGGCACGCGGCACAGTCAAACGGGGTATGGCTATACCGCACCGGGCACCATACGATCAAGGCATGGGATCGCGCAGACCGCCAGATCTCCGGACGCTGGCATCACTCAGTCGAGTCAAGCTGCTGTACGCACTACTGCAACGGGGCTCCTTGACGATCGAGGAACTCGCCGAGGAGGCGGGCCTGCATACGAACACGGCCAGGGAACACCTACACCGTCTCATCGACGATGGTTTCGTCGTGTCTCGCCCGCTACCCAGCGCGTCACGAGGGCGCCCGAAGGTCGAGTACGCGCTCGCGATGGATCGGAACGACCCCGTCCAGGCGGCGAAGATCCAGTCAGCGCTGGAGCGCGTCGACCAGTTCAATCGTCTCTTCCGCGCCGACGACAGAGGGCAGGAGCGTTCCGACGCGGACCTCCAGGTCGACATGGTCGAAGACCACATGGACCAGTGCGGCTTCGACTCGACGGTCGATCGCGAGCGCCTGTGCGTGCACATCCACCAGTGCCCGGTCGAGACGCTCGCCCGCGAGCATCCCGAGGTCTGCCAGGTGCACTTCCACCTCGTGGGAGCCGCGCTCCAGAGCGTTGACGGGCCGCTCGAGACCGAACGGCTCAACCGGCTGGAGCCCGTGGACGGATGCTCGGTGGATCTGCGCGACACGGCCGAGGCCCGCATCCGGGCGGCTTCTTAATATTCACGGTGTTTCGTCGTTGCCCCGAGCTCACGGTACGGCGAGGCTCACAGTAGGGGACCGGGATTTGCTACCGCGATAACCGCCCCGACTTGGGAGGCCATCGTGACGTCCACGACATCATCCAGTGCTCAGAGGGCCCGTACAGACGGCCCGCTCGCAGACACCCTCATCAAGCTGGGCCGTTTTCTGCGCCCGGGGGAGGTCTCCGAAGACCTCAGATCGGTGTTCCTCGACGGGGGCCGAAAGGCCGACGCCTTCTACCGCGACCGATGGACCCACGACAAGGAGGTGCGGTCGACCCACGGAGTCAACTGCACCGGATCGTGCTCGTGGAAGGTGTACGTCAAAGACGGAATCATCACCTGGGAGACCCAGCAGACCGACTACCCGCTGATCGGGCCGGACTCCCCCGAGTACGAGCCTCGAGGATGCCCGCGCGGCGCCTCGTTCAGCTGGTACACCTACTCGCCCACCCGCATCCGCTACCCCTACGTGCGCGGTGTGCTCCTCGACGCCTACCGCGCGGCGAAGAAGAAGGTCGGCGACCCCGTGCTCGCCTGGCAGGCCGTGATGGATGACCCGGTCGCCTCGCGCGCATACAAGCAGGCCCGAGGCAAGGGCGGGCTCGTGCGCGCGAGCTGGGCCGAGGCATCCGAGATCGTGGCGGCGGCCCACGTGCACACGATCAAGAAGTACGGCCCGGACCGCATCGCCGGCTTCTCACCGATTCCGGCGATGTCGATCGTCTCGCACGGAGTCGGCTCGCGTTTCGTCACCATGCTCGGCGGCACGATGCTCTCGTTCTACGACTGGTACGCCGATCTGCCCGTGGCAAGCCCGCAGGTGTTCGGCGACCAGACCGACGTGCCGGAATCGGCCGACTGGTGGAACTCGTCGTACCTCATGATGTGGGGCTCCAATGTGCCGGTCACCCGCACGCCGGACGCGCACTTCATGACCGAGGCCCGATATCGCGGCCAGAAGGTCGTCGTCGTCTCCCCCGACTACGCCGACAACACCAAGTTCGCCGACGAGTGGCTCGCGGTGCACCCCGGAACAGACGCCGCCCTGGCGATCTCGATGGGCCACGTCATTCTCAAGGAGTTCCTGCTCGAGAAGAAGACGGCGCGCTTCCTCGACTACATGAAGAAGTACAGCGACTCCGCCTACCTGATCGAGCTGACCCCGCACGGCGACGGCTACCTCGCGGGCAAGTTCCTCACCGCGGATGCCCTGCCCACGACGAGGGCAGACGTCGCGAACCCGGCGTTCAAGCCCGTTCTCCTCGACCAGCATGCGAAGCCCGTGGTGCCGAACGGATCGCTCGGCCACCGCTTCTCCAAGGAGGACGAGGGGCTGTGGAACCTCGACCTCGGCGAGGTCGATCCGCTGCTGTCGATCGCGGACGCCCCCGGTCACGACGGGCGCGCCGTCGAGGTGGAGTTGCCGCGCTTCGACCTGGCACCCGAACCGGGCCAGGAGCACGCCGGTGGCGCCGGTGGCATCCGCCGCGGCGTTCCCGTGATGGAGGTGGCCGGGCGATTGGTGACCACGGTGTTCGACCTGCTGCTGGCCCGCTACGGCGTCAGCCGCGAGGGACTGCCGGGCGACTGGCCCACCGGCTACGACGACGCCTCCAGCCCCGGCACCCCGGCCTGGCAGGAAGAGATCACGAGCGTTCCCGCACACATCGCCGAGAAGATCGGCCGCGAGTTCGCGCAGAACGCCGAGGACTCCGGCGGCCGCTCGATGATCCTGATGGGCGCGGGAACCAACCACTGGTTCCACTCCGACACGATCTACCGCACCTTCCTCGCACTGACCACCATGACCGGGTGCCAGGGGGTCAACGGCGGCGGCTGGGCACACTACGTCGGCCAGGAGAAGGTGCGCCCCCTCACCGGATGGGCACAGTATGCCTTCGGCCTCGACTGGGTGCGCCCGCCGCGTCAGATGATCGGCACGGCGTTCTGGTATCTCGCGACCGACCAGTGGCGCTACGACGGCCTGCCTGCAGACAGTCTCGCGAGCGCGCAGGCGACCGGCCTGTTCACGGACCGCACGACCGCGGACTGCCTCGTCGAATCGGCCAAGCGAGGCTGGATGCCGAGCTACCCGACCTTCAACCGCAACCCGCTCGACATCGTGGACCAGGCCGAGGCCGCCGGCGTTGAGCCGGCACAGTACGTGGTGGACCAGCTCACCAGCGGTGAACTGAAGTACGCCGTGGAGGATCCGGATGCTCCGGAGAACTTCCCCCGCGTGCTCAATGTGTGGCGGGCCAACATCATCGGCTCCTCCGGCAAGGGCAACGAGTACTTCCTCAAGCACCTGCTCGGGACAGACTCCGCCGTCCGCGGCGAAGAGTCAGGGCCGGGACGACGCCCGAAGACCATGACATGGCACGACGAGGCACCCATCGGCAAGCTCGACCTGATGGTCACGAGCGACTTCCGCAACACCTCGACGACCGGCTTCAGCGACGTCATCCTGCCGCCGGCCACCTGGTACGAGAAGCACGACCTCTCGACAACCGACATGCACCCGTTCATCCATACCTTCAATCCGGCGATCACCCCGCCGTGGGAGGCGAAGCCGGACTTCGAGATCTTCACCCTGCTTGCACGGAAGATCAGCGAGCTGTCGGTGGGACATCTGGGTGTGCGCAAGGACATCGTCGCCTCGCCACTGCTGCACGACACACCGGATGCGATGTCGACACCGCATGGAACCGTGACGGAGTCGCCTGAGCTCATCCCCGGCGTGACGATGCCGAAGCTCACCGTGGTCGAGCGCGACTACGCGGCATTTGGGGCGCGGATGGCCGCCCTCGGCCCGCTCACGGCCAAGGTCGGGATGGTGACCAAGGGCATCCTGTTCAATCCCGATGTAGAGGTTGAGGATCTCGGCCGGCGCAACGGTCTCGTGAAAGACGGCCCCACCGCGGGCCGACCGCGACTGGACACCGTCAGACGCGCCTGCGAGATGGTGCTCGCGCTCTCCGGCACGACGAACGGTCGCCTGGGAACTCAGGGATTCCGCACCATGGAAAAGCGCACGGGCCAGCGGCTCGCCGATCTCGCCGAGGACAACGAAGCACGCAGGTACACCTTCAAGGAGGTCGGCGACACACCCGTTCCCGTCCTGACCTCCCCGGAATGGTCGGGCAGTGAGCACGGCGGTCGCCGCTACAGCGCCTTCACCATCAACGTCGAGCGCCTCAAGCCCTGGCACACCCTCACCGGGCGCCAGCACTTCTACCTCGACCACGACTGGATGATGGAGCTCGGCGAGCAACTCCCCATCTATCGCCCACCACTCGACATGCACCGCCTGTTCAACGATTCGATCATCGGATCGACCTCGCCGACCGGTGCCCCCGGCTCCGCCGGCCGCGCGGAGGTGGCGGTGCGCTACCTCACCCCGCACTCGAAGTGGTCGATCCACTCGGAGTACCAGGACAACCTGATGATGCTCACCCTCTCGCGCGGCGGCCCCACCATCTGGATGTCGCCGAAGGACGCGGAGAAGATCGGCGTGCGCGACAACGAGTGGATCGAGTCGTACAACCGCAACGGGGTGGTCGTCGCGCGTGCCATCGTCTCGCACCGCATGCCGGAGGGAACGGTGTACATGTACCACGCGAAGGACCGCACCATCAACGTTCCCATCGCCGAGACCTCCGGCCAGCGTGGCGGCACGAACAACTCGCTCACGCGCATCCTGCTCAAACCGTCGCATCTCATCGGCGGCTACGCGCAACTGTCGTTCGCGTTCAACTATCTGGGCCCGACGGGAAACCAGAGAGACGAAGTTACTGTCATTCGGCGGCGCAGCCAGGAGGTTGAGTACTGATGAAGGTCATGGCCCAGATGTCGATGGTGATGAACCTCGACAAGTGCATCGGATGTCACACCTGTTCGGTCACCTGCAAGCAGGTGTGGACGAACCGCGACGGCATGGAATACGTCTGGTTCAATAACGTGGAGACGCGGCCCGGCCTCGGCTACCCGCGCGGCTACGAAGACCAGGACAGGTGGCACGGCGGATGGGAGCGCGGCAAGAAGGGCCGGCTGAAGCTGCGCTCGGGCGGGCGCCTCTCCAAGCTCGCGAACATCTTCGCCAACCCCGACCTGCCGACGATCGACGACTACTACGAGCCGTGGACCTACGACTACGACATGCTCACGAACGCGCCGCAGACGAAGACCGGCCCGGTGGCGCGCCCCAAGTCGCTGCTCACGGGCGAGAACATGGACATCAAGTGGTCAGCGAACTGGGATGACAACCTCGGCGGAGCGCAGGAGACGGCGGATCAGGATCCGATCCTCGCGCACATGAGCGAGCACGTGAAGATGGAGTTCGAGAACACCTTCATGTTCTACCTCCCCCGGATCTGTGAGCACTGCCTCAACCCCTCGTGCGTCTCGGCCTGCCCCTCGGGCGCCATGTACAAGCGCGAGGAAGACGGCATCGTGCTCGTCGACCAGGACAGCTGCCGCGGCTGGCGCATGTGCGTCTCCGCCTGCCCGTACAAGAAGGTCTACTTCAACCACAAGACGAACAAGGCCGAGAAGTGCACGCTCTGCTACCCGCTGCTGGAGCAGGGCAAGCCGACGATCTGCTCGGAGACCTGCGTCGGTCGGCTGCGCTATCTGGGCCTCATGCTCTACGACGCCGACCGCGTGCTCGAGGCGGCCAGCATCGAGAACGAGCACGACCTTCTGGACGCCCAGCGTTCGGTCTTCCTCGACCCCTTCGACCCGGAGGTGATCGACGCTGCGAGGGCCGAAGGCATCGCAGACGACTGGATCGAGGCCGCGCAGAACAGCCCCATCTACAAGCTCATCAGCGAATACAAGGTGGCGCTGCCCCTGCACCCCGAGTACCGCACGATGCCGATGGTCTGGTACATCCCGCCGCTGTCGCCCGTGGTCGATGTCGTCGCGAACAGCGGGCAGGACGGTGAGGACGTCGTGAACCTGTTCTCGGCGATCGACCAGCTGCGCATCCCGATGGAGTACCTCGCCGGGCTGTTCACTGCTGGCGACCTCGTGCCGATCGAGGACTCGCTCGGCAAGCTCGCGGCCATGCGCTCGTACATGCGCGACATCAACCTCGGTCAGGAGCCCAACGAGCGCATCGCAAACCTCGTCGGGATGACCGGGGACGAGATCGAGGCCATGTACCACCTGCTGGCCGTGGCGAAGTACGAGGATCGCTACGTCATCCCCAAGGCGCACGTCGAACAGGCTCGCGACCTCGAGAACCTGGCCTGCTCGCTCGACTCGGACGGCGGCCCAGGCATGGGCGGCCCGGGCGACCACGGACCGCAGGATCGCGGCATCCGGAAGACGCGCCCGCGCGGCGAGAACCCCACGGATGCTCCCGCCGCGGTCGCGCGCTTCGACGTCGACGAGAACGGAGTCGAGAACTTCCACAACCTCTCCAACTTCGTCGACCAACCGGAGTCCACGCCGCCTTCGGGCCGCATCAACCTGCTCGGCTGGAGCGGCACAGGCAGGGAACCGGGGATCTTCCCGCCCGCACCCGCGGGAGGCACCGCATGATCCAGAAAAAGGTCGCGCCGCGCCAGACGGATGCCCTCGAGCTGACCTCCGACGAGCGCGCGGCCACCCACATGGCGGCCTCGATCCTGCTCGACTACCCCCACGAGGAGCACAGGGCCAGGTTCGCGGCGGTCGCCGTGGTCATCGAGTCGCTGCCCGCGCCCATCCGCGACGCCTTCCGCGCGTTCCTCGACGCTGCTTCGTCGATGAGCCAGCGCGAGCTCGAGGCGCACTTCACCTCGATCTTCGATCAGAAGCGTAAGTGCAGCCCGTACCTCACCTATTACACGACGGGAGACACGCGCAAGCGCGGAATGGCGCTCGTGCGTTTCATCCACGCCTATCGCGCCGCGGGCTGGGAGGTGGAGCCGGGCGAGCTGCCCGACTACCTGCCCACCGTGCTCGAGTTCTCGGCGCGCAGCGACTCACCGATTGCCGACGACCTGATCGCGGTGCATCGCGAGGGCATCCAGGTGCTGAGGGCCGCGCTCGAGACCTTCGATTCGCCCTACGCGCACGTGCTCGACGCGATCTGCCTCTCGCTTCCCGAGATGGATGACGAGGCCAGGGAGCGGTACATGGTCCTGATCAACGAGGGGCCGCCGGCCGAAATGGTCGGGCTGACCTATCTCGGCGCACTGAAGCCGTTTGCCCCCGCAGGGGCACCGAGTGAGGACGTGAGGGTATGAGTTTCAGCGATGCGCTGCTCTGGATCGCCTTTCCCTACGCTGCCGCCGCGAGTTTCGTGGTCGGCCACATCCTCCGCTGGCGCTACGACCAGTACGGCTGGACCTCCCGCTCGAGCCAGACGTACGAGAGCCGAATCCTGCGCTGGGGCTCCCCGATGTTCCACTACGGCATCCTCACGGTGTTCGCGGGGCACGTCGTGGGCATCCTGATCCCCAAGGAATGGCTCGAGTTCTTGGGCATCACCGAGCACATCTACCACCTCGGTGCAACCTGGCTGGGCAGTCTGGCCGCGCTGGTCACCGTCGCCGGCATGGCGATCCTGCTGGCCAGGCGCGGAGCAATCCGTCGCGTGCTCCGCGTGACGACCGTGATGGATGTCGTGATGTACGTCTTTCTGGCCGGCACGATCGTCTTCGGCACGATCGCCGTCTTCCAGTTCCAGATGTTCGGCGCCGGGTACGACTATCGGAACACGGTGTCTCCGTGGGCTCGCAGTCTCATCCTGTTCCAGCCGGATGCGGCGCTGATGATCCACGTGCCGTTCATGTTCCAGCTCCACGTGCTCTCGGCGACGGCGCTGTTCCTGTTCTGGCCGTACACGCGACTCGTGCACGTGTTCTCGGCGCCGATCCCGTACCTCGTGCGGCCCTACCTCGTGTACCGCTCGCGCGATCGCCAACTCGGGGCCCGCGCGACCAGGCGCGGCTGGGCGAAAAGCGAGCGCCCGGTTCCTCGGCGCGAACGCGAGACCACGCATCGCCGGTAGCAGGTCGAAGGGTGACTGAACCATGGACGATTCACCGCTCGGAGTGACGGGCGAGGCGCCACCATCCGCCGCGCCGCGCGAGCCCCAGCCACTGCCGGAGGGCTTCATCCTGCGCGGACTGGCCACTCTCGACCCCGGCTACTTCGCGGCGGTCATGGCCACGGGAATCGTCTCGATCGCGGCGCGGCTGCGTGGGCTGATCCCGGTCGCGAACGTGCTCCTCGTGGTCACGGTCGTGATCTTCGTGGTGCTCGCGATCGCCTACCTCAGTCGTGCCGTGCTGTATCCGCGGCGCTTCGCGCAGTCGCTGCGGATGCCGAGCTCGGCCGTGTCGTTCTTCACGGTCGTCGCGGGCACCAACGTGCTCGCGACCGCGCTGCTCGCGCCCGGGCTCTGGGGGGTGTCTCTCGTGCTCGGAATCATCGCCGTCATCATCTGGGCGGTGCTGAGCTACGGACTGTTCTGCTCGATCGTGCTCGCGGGCAATCGCCCACTGCTTCGTGAGATCAACGGCGGCTGGCTGGTCTGGATCGTCGGCACCCAGTCCGTCGCCGTGCTCGCGACCGCGATCGCGCCACGGCTGCCCTGGGCACTGCTCGCCGAGATGTTCGCCGGGGGCGCGGTGATGTTCTGGAGCGTCGGCGTCATCCTCTACCTCGTCTTCGTCGTCATCATCTTTCTGCGCCTGTTCCTCATCGAGACGACGCCGGCGGAGATGGGTCCCGCCTACTGGATCCTCATGGGAGCGACGGCGATCAGCGTTCGGGCGGCCGCGGGCATCCTCACCGTCACCGCGTCGGCTCCGACGCCGCTCCTGACCGGGATGCACCCCTTCGTCGTCGGCTTCTCGGTGGTGCTGTGGTCGTTCGGCAGCTGGTTCATCCCCATGCTCGTGTTGTTCGGGCTGTGGAGATACTTCGTTCGCGGCTTCCCCTGGAACTACGAGCCGAAGCTGTGGAGCGTCGTGTTCCCGCTCGGGATGTACACGGTCGCCTCGATCACCCTGGGCGGCGCGATTGACTTCGGCTTCATGTCCATGGTCGCGGCCGTGGGGGTGTGGGTCGCGCTCGTCGCCTGGGCCATCGTCGCCGTGCTGTTCGTCGTGGCGACGACCGGGGCGCTGCGCACGCGCTGGCGCGAGGTGCGGACCGCGCGGCAGTGACGCGTCACCCGAGGTGGGTGAGCACGCCCAGCCTCACCTGGGCGAGCAGCGCGATGACGAACGCCGCGACGAGCGTGATGATGAACACCCAGCGGTAGAGGACGTCCGCACCGCGGCGAACGACGGGCCCGACGGGGAGGACTCCTGAGCGCGCCACGTGTCCTGCGACCAGCAGGAAGAGCGGAATCGTCACGGCCCAGGTGAGCATGCACCACGGGCAGAGCACGCCGAGAACGTAGATGCTCTGCGCGATGAACCAGACCACGAGCGCGAACGCCCCGGTCATTCCCGCGGCGAGCGCCCACCAGATCCACCGCGGCAGTGTCACCGCGAGGATCACGACACCCACGGTCGTCACGGCCGTCCAGAACACGATCCCGAGCACGGGGTTCGGGATGCCGAGCAGGGCTCCCTGCTGCGAGTCCAGGCTCGTGCTGCAACCGACCAGCACGCTGATGTCGCAGCCGAGCTGGGCCGCGGGATGCTCGAGCTTGTGGATCTTCTCGACGACCAGCGCGGTGGCGGCAAGCAGGCCCAGCACGCCACCCACGATCAGGCTGATGCCGAGACCGCGCGGGCGTGCCGGACTTTCGCTTTCCACCACGTCAGGATGCTTTCACACGGCCATGGCGGATGCCCGCGATTCCACCGTGAGAATTCCCGCACGTCCCTGCACTGCGGCGAGCTTCTCCACATAGACGGGACGCGCTCCCTCGCTCCGCACCTCCTGCAGCACGTGTTCGCGCACCCCGAGGCCCAGGAGCGTCTCGGTGAGTTCTGCCACGTCCTCCGGCGCCATCGTGGTGGGATCCACGGTGGTTCTCACCTGCAGTGCCACCCCGCTCTCGAGCGCGAACCGGAGGCAGGCGAAGGCCTTGGCCGCCGCGGCCTGCACCCCCGTCACGGCACCGTACAGGCGCTCGGGTGCCTTGATGTCGAGCCCGATCCAGTCGCACAGCGGCAACACCTCGACGAACCGCTTCGGGTATGCGCCCGAGGTGTGCAGGCCCACCCCGTAGCCGCGCTCCCGAGCCTGGCGCATCGCGTCCGCGAGCCCAGGCTGACGGGTCGGCTCCCCGCCGGAGAACACGACGCCGTCGAGCAGCCCATGCCGTCGGTCGAGATGCGCGAGAACGTCGTCCCACGCGACAGTGCCGGGCACGCGCGGGTCGAGCAGGCCGGGATTGTGGCAGTATCCGCAGTCCAGCGGGCAGCCCTGCAGGAACACCGTTGCCACGAGCATCCCGGGCCAATCGCAACTCGAGAGCCTGGCCATCCCCGCTATCTGCAGATCGTCCGCGCGTGCCGGCACGCTCATCGCGACATCGCCGCCTCGACGAAGTGGGTGCGCTCGGCGTGCTCGCCCTTCTTGCCGATGTTGAACGAGCTCACCGGACGGAAGTAGCCCATCACCCGAGTCCACACCTCGCACTCGCCGCCGCAGTCCGGGCACACGGGATGCTCGCCCGCGAGATAGCCGTGGTCCGGGCAGATCGAGAAGGTGGGCGTCACCGTGAGGTACGGCAGCCTGTGCGTCTTGAGCGAGCGGCGTACCAACTCGCGGCAGGCATCCGCGCTGGAAAGCTTCTCCGACATGTAGAGGTGCAGCACCGTGCCGCCGGTGTACTTGGCCTGCAGCTCGTCCTGCCGGTCGAGCGCCTCGAACGGGTCGTCGGTGAAGCCCACGGGCAGCTGCGACGAGTTCGTGTAGTACGGATTCGTGTCGGTGCCCGCCTGCAGGATGCCGGGGAACCGCGCGCGGTCCTCCTTGGCGAAACGGTAGGTCGTGCCCTCGGCGGGGGATGCCTCGAGGTTGTACATGTGGCCCGTGGCCTCCTGGAACTCGACCATGCGCCCCCGCACGTGGTCGAGCATCCGGATGGCCATGGCATGCCCGAGCTCCGTCGTGATGTCATGCGCGCCCCCACTGAAGTTGCGGATCATCTCGTTGACGCCATTGACCCCGATCGTGGAGAAGTGGTTGCGCAGCCCCGCACCGAGGTAGCGCTTCGTGTACGGGAACAGGCCGTCTTTGATGAGGTCGTCGATCACGGTGCGCTTGAGTTCGAGCGAATCCCGCGCAAGCTCGAGCAGACGATCGAGCGCAACGAGCAGCTCCTTCTCGTCGCCCCAGTGCAGGTAGCCGAGGCGCGCGCAGTTGATCGTGACGACGCCGAGCGAGCCGGTCTGCTCCGCAGAGCCGAACAGCCCGTTGCCCCGTTTCTCCAGCTCGCGCAGGTCGAGCTGCAGTCGGCAGCACATCGAGCGGATCTGGCCCGGCTTCAGCTCCGAGTTGATGAAGTTCTGGAAGTAGGGTGTTCCATACTTCGCCGTCATCGCGAAGAGTCGCTCGGCATTCTCGGATTCCCAGTCGAAGTCCTCGGTGATGTTGTAGGTGGGAATCGGGAAGGTGAAGACCCGGCCGGTGGCGTCCCCCGCCGTCATGACGTCGATGTACGCACGGTTGATCATGGCCATCTCTCCCGCCAGGTCACCGTAGCTGAAGTCCTGTGCGACCCCGCCGATCACGGGAACCTGCTCGCGCAGGTCGTCCGGGCACACCCAGTCGAAGGTGAGATTCGTGAACGGTGTCTGCGTGCCCCAGCGCGACGGCGCGTTGAGGTTGTAGACGAGTTCCTGCATGAGTTGGCGCAGTTGCGCGTAGTCGAGCGCATCGATCCGCACGAACGGGGCCATGTAGGTGTCGAAGGAGCTGAACGCCTGTGCGCCCGCCCACTCGTTCTGCATCGTGCCGAGAAAGTTGACGATCTGGCCGACGGCGGAGGAGAAGTGCTTCGGCGGCGCAGAGTCGATCTTGCCCGGCACGCCGTTCAGCCCCTCCTCGATCAGGACCCGCAGCGACCAGCCCGCGCAGTAGCCCGCGAGCATGTCGAGGTCATGGATGTGCAGGTCGCCCGCTCGGTGAGCCTCGCCGATGGCAGCCGGATAGACCTCGGTGAGCCAGTAGTTGGCGATGACCTTGCCGGCCGTGTTGAGGATCAGGCCACCGAGAGAGAACCCCTGGTTGGCATTCGCGTTGACACGCCAGTCCGAACGGTCGAGGTACTCATCGACGGTGCTCGCAACGTCGACAACAGAACCTGGCGTGCGAGTCGAATCCGGCTCGGTGATACGGGTGGGAGAAGACAACAGTGACATTGGACGATCCTTTCTGAACCGGAGTCGCTCCCGGTCGGGAGGGTTGCTCTCCCAGAAAAGTACGCCTTGACCACTATATGTAGTAGTCCAAAATGCCGTGAATAACCAGATGTTGTGGTTTCAGCGAAAATAGCCGACCGCGCTGCGCACAGCCGTGCGAACCGCGAGCTACCGTACGCGCACGGAGAGGCAGGTGACACAGCCCTCGAGCTTCTCGAACTCGCTGATGTCGACCGTGATCACCTTGTAACCGAGGTCGGCAATGAGCTCGGCGCTCTTCGGGGCGGACGCCGCCATGATCACGGTGTCCTCCGCGACCACCATGACGGCAAGGCCACCGATCTCCGGCACCGCGAGGAAGCGGTCGAAGATGGCCGCGTTGTCGACCACGGGCGGGTAACCGATGATGGTGCCGTCGGGCAGCGCCGTCACGGAGCTCTTCAGGTGCAGCGCCATCGACACGGGAACGGCGACGACCTTGTAGCCGAGGGGCGCGACGATCAGGCGCAGTTGGCGGATGCCCTCCGCGTTCGTGCGGCCACCGCGCCCCACGTAGACGGTCTTGCCCACTTTGAGGACGTCGCCGCCGTCGAGGGTGCCGGGGAGTTCGATCCGCTCGACGCGCTGGCCGAGCCGGCGCACGGCCTTCTCGACCGCTTCGGTCTCGCCCCGGCGCGATTCGGCACCCGGGCTTGTGATCACGGCGGTCTTGCCGAACATCACCACGGTGTCCTCGATGAAGACCGAGTCCGCGAATTCGTTCGCGAGCGAAACTTCACGGATGTCCCAGCCGTTGTCCGCGAGAGCCGTGACGTAGGCATCCCACTGGGAATTGGCGAGATCGAGGTCGACGGGAACCCGCTCGAGGTGCGTGAGCTCGCCGCTAGCGAGACTCGTGGCCGGCGGACGCACAAGCGCGATCCTCCGAGCGGTGTTCCCGGCGCCGAGCATCCGGTTCGACACGGTGACGCCGAGTGTCACCATGGCCACGATCAGGGCGATGACGAAGATCAGGTTCGGTCCGATCAGGGTCTCCACCGCGTACTGCGTGACGGCACTGTCGAACGGATGTCCGCCCTCCGTGGCGTGCAGCGCGCTTCCGACGAGTGCGCCGAGCGCCCCCGCAACGAGTCCGCTCGCCACGGCCGTGTACCAGTGGCTCAGGCCACCGACGAGCACCAGCACGACCGAGAACAGGAAGGCGAAGAGCGTCGTCCACACGAAGAAGCCATGCAGGCCCGCGAGGGTGCTCGTGGTTCCCTGCCCCGCGACGAAGAACGCGAGCACCGACGCCAGGTACGCGGTGACCGCAACCGTCAATCCGGTGACGGCAGCGGCGCCGAGACGGCGTGAAAACGAGACAGTACTGGGTTTATCGCTCATGCACTGACTTTATTCGACTTCGGCACCGCTTCCGTACACGTCGTGCTCAGTGGTAGAAGTGACGCTCCCCGGTGAAGTACATCGTGACGCCCGCGGCCTTCGCCGCCTCGATCGACTCGTCGTCGTGAATGGAGCCGCCGGGCTGCCCGACGGCCTTCACCCCCGCGTCCAGCAGGATCTGCAAGCCGTCCGCGAAGGGGAAGAAGGCGTCGGATGCCGCAACGGATCCCGAGGAACGCTCGCCCGCCCGCTTGACCGCGAGCTCGCACGCGTCCACCCGGTTCACCTGGCCCATGCCCACACCGACGGATGCACCGTCGTGGGCGAGCAGGATCGCGTTGGATTTGACCGCCCGCACCGCACGCCAGGCGAACTCGAGATCGGCGCGGGTGGAGGCATCCGCCTCGGCGCCCGCGACGAGCGTCCAACCCTCTGAGGAGAAGCCAGCGAAACTGTCGGCCTCCTGCACGAGCAGCCCGCCGCTCACCTGCTTGATCTCGGTGGGTTCGCGGTGGTAGCCGGCCGGAAGCCGCAGCACCCTGAGGTTCTTCTTGCTCCGCAGCAGGGCGAGCGCCTCCGGCTCGAAGTCCGGAGCGATGATCACCTCGGTGAAGATGCCCTTGACCGTCTCAGCCATCTCGAGCGTGACCGTGCGGTTGGCCGCGATGACGCCGCCGTACGCCGAGACGGGATCGCAGGCGTGGGCGCGGCGGTGGGCGTCGGCGATCGTCTCGTCCGGGCCGTTCGCAATCGCGATGCCACAGGGCTGCGCGTGCTTGATGATGGCCACGGCCGTCTCGGCGAAGTCGTAGGCGGTGCGCAGGGCGGCATCCGCGTCCACGTAGTTGTTGTACGACATCTCCTTGCCGTTCAGCTGGGTCGCCTGCGCGATGCCGACCCCGTCATCCGTCACGTAGAGCGCGCCGGCCTGGTGGGCGTTCTCGCCGTAGCGCAGTACCTGCTTGAGGGTGGCGTGCAGTTCGAGCTCCTCGACCGTCTCGCCGCTGTCGGCCGTCAGCGGGTGCTCCGCACGGATTCCGACGTTGCTCGCGAAGTACTCGGAGACGGCCTTGTCGTAGGCGGCGGTGTGGGAGAAGGCCTCCCCGGCCAGTCGCTGGCGCTGCGCGAGAGTCGTGCCGCCGAGCGTGAGCGCCTTGATGATCTGCGGGTAGCTCGCGGGCGAGACGACGATCGCCACGTTCGCGTGGTTCTTCGCGGCGGAGCGCACCATAGCGGGCCCCCCGATGTCGATCTGCTCGATGACCTCGTCGACGGATGCGCCGGACGCCACGGTCTCGACGAAGGGATACAGATTCGAGACGATGAGCTCGAACGGCTCGATGCCGAGCTCGGCGAGCTGGCGCTCGTGGTCGTCGAGGCGGAGATCGGCGAGGATCCCGGCGTGGATCGTCGGGTGCAGTGTCTTCACGCGACCGTCGAGAGACTCTGGGAACCCGGTGAGCTGGCTGACCTCGGTGACCGGATGTCCGGCATCCGCGATCTTCTTCGCCGTCGACCCGGTGGAGACGATCTCGACCCCGGCCGCGGCGAGCGCGGCGGCGAGTTCGAGCAAGTCGGTCTTGTCGTAGACCGAGATGAGCGCCCGTCTGATCGGGATGGCGTCGCGCTCACGACGGCGCGGCGCCGACTGCGCTGGATCGGAAGGGTGGGCGAGGTGGGATGCTGTCACAGCTGACTCCTTGGGCACGACCGGAATAACGGATTTCCGGTTCGGCCCAGGCGAACGGCCAAAACGTTGGCTCTCACCGAGTGCGTGAGAACTGCCGCTCCCCGATGGTTGCCCATCCAAACGCCAGTCGCGACGGTGCCAGTCTACCGGAGCCCGTCATAACTCAGGCAATGGGAGATGCCCGCGCCGCAACGCCCGACGATGTCTGCGAGCCTGGCGGCCGGTGACCGAAATGGCCTGAGTTACGCCGGGACGCTTTCGGGTATCGCTGCGGCTCGATCAGCGGTGGTGGGTTGCGGCGAGGTCGTTCAGGTCGACAACACCGTTGGCGATGTCGAGTACGGCCTGCACGAGCAGCTCGCGCTCGACGACCTTGATGCGCTCGTGCAGCTCGGTCTCGGTATCGCCCGGCAGCACCGGAACCCGGCGCTGGGAGATGATCGGGCCGCTGTCGACTCCGTCGTCGACGACGATGACGCTCGCACCGGTCTCGCGGACGCCCGCGGCCAGGGCGTCACGCACACCGTGGGCCCCCGGGAACTCGGGCAGGTAGGCGGGATGCGTGTTGATGAGCTTGAGGGACGCGACCACGCGGGGAGGCAGCAGCTTCATGAAGCCACTGAGCACGACGAGGTCGGGGTTCCACAACTGGATCTGCTCGAGCAGTGCGTCGCCCCAGGCCTCGCGGTCCGCGAAGTTCGAGAGCGCGGTGGAGAAGGTGGGGATGCCATAGGCCTCCGCGTGGGCGAGTCCGTCCGCATCGCGGTCCGCCCCGACGGCGACGACCCTGGCGGGGAACTCTGCGTCCTCTGACACGTCGAGCAGGGCGCGGAGGTTGGACCCCCCGCCGGAGATGAGCACGACCAGTGACAGCACCAGATGAGCCTACCGGGACGTCGCCGTTCCCACGGTCCCCAACCGCAAGGGAACGATGCCGTGGTTAGTTATCGATGCGGCTGCCGTAACAGGCGCATCGTTGCTGAGCGGGCGCATCGTTGCCTGCGAATGGCGCGACGAGCTCAGCGAACGGATGCGGCCGCTGAGTTCCTCGAAGCGCCCCGCGAGGCACCCGCGAACAGCCCGACGATCGCCGCGCTACCGATCTCCAGCGCGGCGAACAGCCCGACGAGCCAGGGCGACGGTCCGACATCCACGAGACGCCCGGGCCCTGCGGCACCAGCGGATGCCCAGGCCAGGAGCCCCAGCACGACGCCGCCCGCGATGCCGACGCCGACTCCCGCGAGCAGGAGCCAGCGTCCACGCGGCGCTGCACCGATCTCGCCCAGCACCCGCGGACGAATGACAAGCCCCGCGAAGAATCCCACCAGCACGGGAACCATGAGCCCGAGGAATCCGAAGGCAAGATCGCCGGTCGGCAGCCCACCGAGAATCGGGATCGCGGGCAACGGCCCGAGGCTTGTGCCGAGCGGAGACACCGCTGACCCTGTGCCGATGGCGAATCCCGGCCCCACCAACCACGATGCCGCCCACACCACGAGGTTCGGCAGGAACGCGATCTGCGCGATGGTGAGGCTGATTCCGCCGAGAACACCGGCGTGCGCGCTCTCGTAGAGGGCAATGACGTCGGCGTAGTGCGTGAGCATCAGCACGGCGACGGCGACGGCAGCAACCGCCGTGACTCCGGCCGCGGCGGCGGCTCCTCCGCGGAGCCCGAGTCTGGCCACCTCGAGCAGGTGCGCCGGCAGGCGGCGCAGCATTGCGGACATCCGCGTCGCTGAGCTCTCCGCAGCCTCGCGCACACGGCCCAGCCCGAGCGCGATACCGAGCGCAAAGCACACCGTCGGAAGCAGCACCCCCTGCCAGATCGACGGACGCACGAGCGGGTACAGCGCGCTGAGGGTGAGCCCGAGCGCGAGAGCGGCAAACACCCCGAGGGCCGCAACCGTACCGACGATCGGATGCGGCGTCTCGCCGATGCGACGCCCCGCGCGCACTCCGAACAGGGCCGTGAGCAGCGCGAAGCCGAGCGGCGCGATGCTCAGCAGGAATGGAGCGTGCGCGCCGGGGAAGCCGAGGCCCGTCGCGGTGATCTGGTCGAGGGTGACATAGAGGTCGCCGCCGTTGCCGAGCAGCCAGATGTCGACGGATGCCCGCCAGAACACGATCCAGTCGATCTGCAGGCCGTATTGCACTGCCCACAGGATGGTCAGCGGCACGAGCGAGATGCCGACGCCGATGCCCACGACGAGCAGGGCCTCGAGGGCGGCGAAGAGGGCGGTGAGCGGACGATTCATACCCGACGGAGCCTACCGGCCCATCCGTTCGTCCACCGCTCGCCGTTCCGAGCATCCCGCTCTTTCCCGCTCGCCCGCCCCAACCCAGCTCCGTGCACCCGACTATGCGTCCCAAACGTACGTCCCAAATGAAGGCATTTGAGCACCCGCTGCGCCCGGATGCCCGCCATCCGCCCCGACGACCCCGGAATGCCTTCATTTGGGACGCTGGGGTAACGACGGAAGGCCCGCCGAAACGGGCCATCCGAAGAACTGACCGTTACAGCGCAGCCAGGATGTCGCGCATGAGGTTCGCGGTCTCGGACGGCGTCTTGCCGACCTTGACGCCCGCGGCCTCGAGAGCTTCCTTCTTCGCCTGCGCGGTTCCCGAGGAGCCGGAGACGATCGCGCCGGCGTGGCCCATCGTCTTGCCCTCTGGAGCGGTGAAGCCCGCGACGTAGCCGACGACCGGCTTGGTCACATGAGCCTTGATGTAGTCGGCCGCGCGCTCCTCCGCGTCGCCACCGATCTCGCCGATCATGACGATCGCCTTGGTCTCCGGGTCGGCCTCGAACGCGGCGAGCGCGTCGATGTGTGTGGTGCCGATGACGGGGTCTCCGCCGATGCCGATCGCTGTGGAGAAGCCCAGGTCGCGCAGCTCGTACATCATCTGGTATGTGAGCGTTCCGGACTTCGAGACGAGACCGATCGGGCCGGGGCCGGTGATGTTCGCCGGGGTGATGCCGACGAGCGCCTCGCCGGGGGTGATGATGCCGGGGCAGTTCGGCCCGACGATCTTCGTCGCGCCACCCTTGGCCTTCGCGAGTGCCCAGAACTCGGCCGAGTCCTGCACGGGGATGCCCTCGGTGATCACGACGACGAGCGGGATCGCTGCCTCGATGGCCTCGACCACCGCCTCCTTGGCGTGAGCCGGCGGAACGAAGACGATGGAGACATCCGCCCCGGTCTTCTCGATCGCCTCGGCGACGGTGCCGAACACCGGCAGCTCGACAGTGCCGTTCGAAGCGGTGGCGTGGGTCACCGTCGTGCCGGCCTTGCGCGCGTTCACGCCGCCGACGATGTTCGTGCCCGCCTTCAGCATGAGCGCGGTGTGCTTGGTGCCCTCACCGCCGGTGATGCCCTGCACGATGACCTTGGAGTTCTTGTTGACAAAGATCGACATGTTGTTCGAGTCCCTTACTTCGAAGCCAGCTCGGCGGCCTTGTCGGCGCCCTCGTCCATGGTGGTGGCGACCGTGACGAGCGGATGATTCGCCTCGGCCAGGATGCGGCGGCCGTCTTCGACGTGGTTGCCGTCCAGCCTCACGACGAGCGGCTTCGTCGCAGAAGACCCAAGGATGCCGAGAGCGGCGATGATGCCCTCCGCGACGGCGACGCAGGAAGTGATCCCGCCGAAGACGTTGACGAACACGCTCTTGACCTGCTTGTCGCCGAGGATGACGTCGAGGCCGTTGGCCATGACCTCGGCGGATGCTCCGCCCCCGATGTCGAGGAAGTTGGCCGGCTTGACCCCGCCGTGCTTCTCTCCCGCGTAGGACACCACGTCGAGCGTGGACATCACGAGCCCGGCACCGTTGCCGATGACGCCCACCTGGCCGTCGAGCTTGACGTAGTTGAGCCCGGCCGCCTTGGCCTTGGCCTCGAGCGGATCCGCGGCCTCTGCGTCCTCGAGCTCCGCGTGGTTCGGGTGGCGGAAGTCCGCGTTCGCGTCGATCGAGACCTTGCCGTCGAGGGCGACGATGGTGCCCTCCTCGGTGAGCACGAGCGGGTTGACCTCGACGAGCGTCGCATCCTCGCCCGTGAAGACCTCGTAGAGCTTGACGATGACGGGCGCGACCTTCTCGATCAGCTCGGCCGGGAAGTGCCCGGCCGCTGCGATCTCGCGCGCCTTGGCCAGGTCGATGCCGTGGCCGGGGTCGACCTCGACGCGGCCGAGGGCCTCGGGGCGCTCCACTGCGAGCTCCTCGATCTCCATGCCGCCCTCGACACTGCACAGAGAGAGGTAGGAGCGGTTGGCGCGGTCGAGCAGCACGGAGAAGTAGAACTCCCGCTCGATGCGCGCCCCGGCGGCGACCATGACGCGCCCCACGACGTGGCCCTTGATGTCGAGGCCGAAGATGCCCCTGGATGCCGTCTCGGCATCCGCTGCATTGTGTGCGACCTTGACGCCGCCGGCCTTGCCTCGGCCGCCCACCTTCACCTGCGCCTTGACGACGACCGTGCCGCCGAGCTTCTCGGCCGCGGCACGGACCTCCGCGGGAGTGTCCGCGATGATGCCGGGCAGAACCGGCACGCCGTAGGTTTCGAAGAGATCCCTGGCCTGGTACTCAAATAGATCCACGCTGCTTGTCCAATCCGCAGGTCGTATGTCTGATTCGTCCGTGTGTCATCCGGCGCTGCCGCCGCGCGACACCGTTGCTTGAGACACTGTCTCGACATCGAGATATCTCGATATCAAGAGACTTGGACCAGAAAGAACTCTACCCGCTTGCCCGCTGCACATTCACCGGGAGAACTGTCAGTAGATTTTAAGTTCACGCCTTCTTTCGACTCTTGATCCTCTCCACATTCGAGAATATAGTTTGTGTACTGAGCATTTTCGCGTGCGCACTGGATGCGCCGCGCTCACGGACAAAGGAGACCGCAATGCAGCAGATGGATGGCCGGGCCGACAGCCCGGAACTCGAGGCGCTCTACCGTGACTTCGAGGCGAATCAGATGTCCCCGCTGTGGACGCAGCGCGAGGGGCTCATGCCGATGGCCCCGGAGCCTTCCGCCATTCCCTATGTATGGAAGTGGAACGTGCTCTACGACCTAGCCAAGCGCAGCGGAGACCTGGTCCCCGTCGGTCGCGGTGGCGAGCGTCGCGCGATCGGCCTCGCGAACCCCGGCCTCCCCGGCACGGCGTACTCGACCCCGACGCTGTGGTGCGCCATCCAGTACCTCGGGCCGCACGAGACCGCACCGGAGCACCGCCACAGCCAGAACGCCTTCCGCTTCATCGTCGAGGGCGAGGGCGTGTGGACCGTCGTCAACGGCGACCCCGTGGCAATGCGCCGCGGCGACCTGTTGCTGACACCGGGCTGGCACTTCCACGGACACCACAACGACACCGACCAGCCGATGGCCTGGATCGACGGCCTCGACGTTCCGTTCTCCCACTACACCGACGTCGGATTCTTCGAGTACGGCTCAGAGCGCGTCACCGACGAGGCCTCCCCCGCCGTCTCGCGCGCCGAGCGCCTCTGGGGCTACCCGGGGCTCCGCCCGCTGTCCGGCCTCGAGAACACCGCGAGCTCTCCGCTCGCCGCCTACCGCTGGGAGCACACGGATGCCGCGCTGCGGGAGCAGCTCGCGCTCGAAGACGAGGGACACCCCGCCACGGTCGAGCAGGGCCATGCCGCGATCCGCTACGTGAACCCGACCACGGGCGGGGATGTCATGCCCACCCTGCGCGCGGAGTTCCACCGCCTGCGCAAGGGCGCCGAGACCCCCACCAGGCACGAGGTCGGCTCCTCGGTCTGGCAGGTCTTCGAGGGCAATGGCACCATCGTGCTCGGCGGCGCCCTGCACACGGTCGAGACCGGAGACATCTTCGCTGTGCCGTCCTGGGTGCCGTGGTCGCTCCACGCAGACACCCAGTTCGACCTGTTCCGCTACAACGACGGGCCGATCATTGACAGACTGAACTTCACCCGCACCTACATCCCAGGAGAGACCGCGTGAAACTTGCCACCCTGCGCACCCAGAGCGGAACCGCCGCGGTTCTGCTCTCCGGCGACACCGCGACCGAGATCACGGGGGTCCCGGATGTCGGGGCACTGCTGGCACTCGACGACTGGCGCTCGATCGCCGCGTCGGCATCCGGCACCGCGCACGCACTCGCCTCGATCGAGCCGCAGCAGTGGGCGCCCGTGGTGCCTCACCCGGGAAAGATCCTGTGCGTCGGCCTGAACTACCGCAACCACATCCTCGAGATGGGGCGCACGCTCCCCGAGTACCCGACCTACTTCGCGAAGTACCCCGAGGCACTCGTCGGGCCGTACGACGACATCGAGCTCGCCTCGGTCTCGGACGCGGTGGACTGGGAAGGCGAACTCGCCGTCGTCATGGGTGCGCCTGCGCGCAGGGTCGACGAGGCCCAGGCCGCGGCGACGATCGCGGGCTACGCGGTCATCAACGACGTGACGATGCGCGACTACCAGTACCGCACGCTTCAGTGGTTGCAGGGCAAGACCTTCGAGAACACGACGCCGTTCGGGCCCTACCTGGTCACCGCGGACGAGTGGTCGCCCGGGCCGACTCTCACGACCACGGCAGACGGCGATGTCATGCAGGAGGTGTCGACGGGAGACCTCGTGTTCACGCCGGCGAAGCTGATCTCCTACTTCTCCGACGTGCTCACCCTGAACCCCGGCGACGTCATCGCGACCGGCACGCCCGGTGGCGTCGGTCACGCGCGTAAACCACCGCGTTACCTCGTGGACGGATCACGGCTCGAGACCACCATCGAGGGCCTCGGCAGCCAGTCCAACCGAGCGGTCGCGGTCGCATAAGACATCGAGAGACCGAGCACGACGAGACGGAGAGGATGCGGCGATGGCAGCGCGCAGTGACAAGACGAGCAATCCGGAGATCAAGGCCGGCCTCCTGCTGGCCAGACGCGGCACCGCCTATTTCTCGCGCAAGCTGAACGAGCTGCGCGATGATGAGTTCGACGAGCCGTCCGGACTGCCCGGCTGGGATCGCAACCACCTGATCGCGCACGTCGGCTACAACGCGCGCGCCCTCACCCACCTCACCGAGTGGGCCGCGACGGGCGTCGAACACCCGATGTACGCGTCTCCCGAGGCCCGCAGGGAGGAGATCGAGCTCGGCGCGACGCTCAGCCCGGTCGCCCTGCGCAACCTCTCCGCGCACGCCGCGGTGCACCTCAACGTGGAGTGGCGCGACCTGCCCGACGAGGCCTGGAACGCCGAGATCCGCACGGCACAGGGTCGGGTCGTTCCGGCATCCACCACGGTGTGGATGCGCACCCGCGAGGTCTGGCTGCACGCGGTCGATCTCCGCAACGGCGGCAGCTTCACGCACTTCCCCGCGGAGCTCGTCGACCGCCTGATCGTGGACGTGCTCAGCAACTGGCGAAAGCGCCAGGAGGCGGAGGGCATCCCGAACTTCGTGCTGCAGCCGGACGACCGCGACGAGGCGCGCTCCATCGGCGAACCGGATGCTGCGGATGCCGTCGTCCTGCGCGGCACGGCGGTCGCACTGTCGCGCTGGGCCACCGGGCGCGGCACGGCCGGCGTTGTGACAGCCAGCGGATCGCCCCTGCCGCTCGCACCACGCTGGCTCTAGGCGCAGCCCTCAATCTCCCGGGATCGAGAGCCTCGCGCGCGCGATCTTTCCCGTCGGAGTCGTCGGCAGGCCGTCGACCACCACGAGCCGCTCCGGCCACTTGTACTTGGCAAGCCCGCGCGACTGCAGGTGCGCGGTCACCTCGGCGAGCGTCAGCTCGTGCCCCTCGCGCACCTTGGCCAGCAGGATAGACTTCTGGCCGAGCCGCTCGTCGTCGATCGGCATCACCGCGAGTTGCTCGAGGCCGCCGAGTTCCGAGAGCAGGTTCTCCACCTCGACGACGCTGAACTTCAGTCCGCCGCGATTGATGAACTCCGTGATGCGGCCCGCGTAGTGCACGTTACCCGCGCCATCCATCGAGGCGAGGTCGCCGGAGTGCAGCCACCCCTCCGCGTCGATCGCCGCCGAGGTCAGCTGCGGGTCGCCCAGATACTCGCGCATGATTGTGGGCGCGCGATAACAGAGCTCGCCCACCTCATCGAGGCCCAGTGGCGCACCATCGGAGCCGACCACGCGTGCCTCGGCGCCGCCGCCCGGGGCACCGATGGTCGTCGTTGCGACCTCGTCCGCATCCCCAGGCCGCGTATAGGTTCCTGCCCCGACCTCGCTCATCCCCCACTGCACGAAGACCTCGGCGTCGAGCTTCTCCCTGATCGCCCGCACGAGCTCGCCTGGCACGGGCGCGCCGCCCGTGCGCACCTGCCGCATGGTGATGGCGCCGCGCTCGACCGCCGCGGTGAAGTCTCGCAGCTGTGCGGGCACCGCGAACGCGATCGTCGCCTTCGCCCCGATCGCCGTCTCGACGAAACGGTCCACGTTCCACCCCGCGATGAGCGCCTGCCCGCTCCCCGCCACGAGGGCGATGTGAATGGACAGCATGCCGAAGGAGTGGCTAAACGGACTCGCGCTGAGCGTCACGTCATCCGGTCTCGCGGACGAGTCCAGGGCGACGTGCCACGCGTTCGTCAGCTGCCCGGCATGCGTGTGCACGCAGATCTTCGGGCGGGTCGACGATGTGCCGCTGGATGCCAGATAGCTGAGCACGGTGTCCGGTCCGACGTCGACGGGCCGCGGGGCGCGGCCGCGATTGCCGGTGATCAGGTCGTTCCACGCGAGCTCGCCCTCGTGCAGGGTGGGCATCCCGTCGTAGTCTGCGCGATCGCGCTCGAGATCGGCGACGATCAACACCGCGTTCGTGCCGATCCCCGCGAGCACGGCACGCGCGTCCTGCAGCCGGTCCCGGCCCTTGATCGTGGTGGGGATGACGAGGGCCGCGAGGTCGACGCGCTCGAGCAGGTGCGTGAGCTCCCACTGACTGTACGGCGTGTGAATGGGGAAGGTGACGGCACCGATCAGTGCCGCCGCCACGTGCGTGACCAGGAACTCCCACGAGTTCGGGGCCTGGACGGCGACGACCGATCCCTTCGTGACACCGAGGTCCTGCAGCGCGGCGGCCAGCGCGTTCGCGTCGACCTGCCAGTCGTGCCAACTGTGGGAGACTCCGTTCGCCCATACCGCGCGCGCGTCGCCGTTCGCCGCCGCGGCTCGTTCGAAGACCTCTCGAACGGTGCGCGGCGGCGCGACGGCAAAGCCTGCTGCCGGACTTTCGCTCATCGACGCCAGTCCCGCGGTCATCCCTTCGGCAGGGCGATGCTGCGGGTGGCCATGAACTCGCGGAGACCCTCGATGCCCATCTCCCTGCCCATGCCGCTGCCATTCACCCCTCCGAACGGCGCGCGCTGGTCGAGCCAGGCCGGCCCGTGGTCGTTCACGAAGATGTAGCCCGCGTGGAGCTGCGCACCGACCTTGACCGCGCGTTCGGGAGACTCCGTCCAGACGGATGAGCAGAGCCCCGCCCAGGTGTCGTTGGCCGCGGCAATCGCCTCGGCTTCGTCATCGAACGGGATGATGGGAACGGTTGGACCGAACTGCTCCTCCGTGACCACGCGCAGCGAAGGATCGGGGTCGAGTACGAGACTCGGCCGCAGGAAGTTGCCGTCGCGCAGGCCCTCCTCCGTCGGCAGCTCACCGAACTCGCGCACTTCTGCGCCGGCGGCGCGGGCCTCCTCGACCAGCCCCGCGACGAAGTCACGCTGCGACGCCGTGTTGAGCGGCCCCATCGTCGTGCCTTCGGCCAGTCCGTGGCCGAGAACGGTCTTCGCGAGGTTGGCGGAGAGCCCGTCGACGACCTCCTGGTACCGCGACCGGTGCACGTAGATGCGCTTGATCGCCATGCAGATCTGCCCGGTGGTGTCGAAGACGCCCTGAAACATCCGGTTGAGCGAATCGTCGTCGAGCTTGGCGTCGTCGAGGATGATCGCCGGGTCGTTGCCACCGAGTTCGAGAGCCACCTTGGTGAGCGTCGACGAAGCCATGTTCATGATGCGTCTGCCGCCGCCCGGGCTGCCCGTGAACGACACCATGGCCACGTCGTCGTTCGTGATGAGCGCGTCGCCGATTTCGGCATCCACACCGGTGATGACGTTGATCACACCGGGCGGAAGCTGCTCCGCAATGCGCTGCACAACCCGCGTCGTGGCCAGCGGCGTCGTGGGCGGTGGCTTGACGATGACGGTGTTACCGGCGAGAAGCGCGTACGGCAGCGTCGCGGCAAGGATGGCGAGCGGCCAGTTGTAGGGAACGATGAGGGTCACGACGCCCATCGGCGTGTACGCGACCGTCGTCTCGTAAGGCGGGCCGGGAAGCACGCTCACGTCGTCGACCTGGTCGGCGAGGGCGGTGGCCAGGCCGAACCGCACATTGAACACGATGAGATCGATGATCGATTCCATCTTGACCTTGCCGTTTTCGCGGCTCAGCACCTGGGCATCTTCGTCCTGGTGCGGTTCGAGAGCGGCGAGGCTTGCGTCCAGGAACGCCGCGCGCTCCTGTGGCGTCAGTGCGGCCCACGCGGGCTGCGCGGCCTTCGCGGCTGCGACCGCCGCCAGTGCCTGTTCTCGGGATGCCGCTGCCGCGACTCCGGCGAGTTGCGCTGGGTTGGCCGGGTCTTTCACCGGCAATTCGCTGGCACCGGCCTCTTCTTTGCCGTTGATAAAGAGGTTTGTTCGTACTTGTTCGTACACCAGTTGTGAACCCATATCGTCTCCATCGTCGATTGTTGGCTCGCGGTACGACCGACTAGGGGGTGCCGCACGGCCCCAGTATAGGCACCAACGCGTGACATGTTCAATGGCGTTCGTCGAATTAAGAGTCGTATATTTCTCCAGACACGAGGGGTGTCATAATCGCCGATATGACTGCACTGGATCTGTCCGAGTACACCGGGTTCCTGATCAGGCGGGCGCAACAGGCGCACGCGAGCCTGTGGTTCACCGAGGGCTCGTTCGAGATCACCTCGGTGCAGTTCGGTGCGCTCAACCTGCTCCAATTGCACCCCGGAATCGACCAGCGCACCCTGGGCGAGCATCTAGGGCTCGATCGGTCGACCATCACGGATGTGTGCCGCCGCCTGCAGCAACGCGGCTACATCGAGCGCGAGCGCGATCCGGAGGATCGGCGCCGCAACATCCTGCACCTCACTCCCCTCGGGCTCGAGGTGGTCACCGAGCTCCAGCCCCGCGCGCGCCGGATCAACCAGATCCTCGTGGGCGGCCTCACCCAGCACGACCGAGACGAACTGCACCGCCTGCTCAACGTGCTGCTCTCCTCGCCAGACCTTCCGGGCATCCCAGACGCCGAGTTGTAGGGAGCCCGCGGGTCAGCGGTGCGCCGCGGCGAACTCGGCGATCGCGGGGGCATGCCGTGCGATGACCTCGCGAACTCTCAGGGTCGCGGGTTCGCGGAGATTGTCATAGGTGCTCAGGAAGATCTCGCGCGCCCTGGGCCTCGGCCAGGCGGGCGGCAGGAGCTGCTCCGGGATGTCGGGGTCGACGCCGGGGAACGAGCGCCAGGCATCCATGAGCCGCGTGCGCTCGACAAGTGCCGCGCTGTCGTTCAACTGCCGGGCGCCCAGACGACGCTGCAGCTCTTCCGTGCTCGCGATGAAGGCGTCGTAGAGCTCGGCGACGTCATCCAGGTCCCACGCGGTGTGCGGGAGTCCGCCGTCGATACCGCCGTCGGGAACCGTCGCGCGGAACGCCGTCGCCGTCGAGATGCCGAGGTCGCGCAATTCGTCGAGCGCCTGCTCGTGTCTGTCATGGGGTGAGATCCAGACGCCGTCGTAGAGCGGCGCGAACCCGAGCCAGCGCAGTCTCGTGCGCAGGCTCCCCCGGGTGGACCGGCTCGACTCCGGGATCGAGAACGCAACGATGGTCCACTCTCCCGACCACTCGCGCGTGCTCGCGCCGAACTCGAAGATGCGCGACCGCCCCTCGTCGAGCACCGTCGACCCCTTGGCCGTGAGCCCGTAGAACGTATTACGCCCGGACTTGCTCGAGACCAGGAGTCCCTGCTTCACGAGTCGACTGAGTGCGGCGCGGGCCGCGGCGTCAGACACCCCGAAATCGGCGAGCAGTTCGACGAGGGCTGCGGACGGCAGCATCTCGCTCCTGCCCCACCAGTAGTCGCCGAGCAGCGTGAGAAGCAGGCTGGGGGGGCTGCCCTGTCGTGTTCTCGCAGTTCCAGACCGAGTGCGCGAGGCGGACGAGTCGGTCATCACTGCATTAAATCAGACCGACCGCCCGTCGCCTGCGCCAGTCGTCAGCTGATCGCGATGACGACGGACTTCGTGCGGGTATACGACTCGAGCGATTCCGGTCCGTACTCCCGGCCGAACCCGGAGTCCTTGGTGCCGCCGAACGGCACGGCTGGGTCGAGCAGGCCCCAGCCGTTCACCCAGACGATGCCGGCATCCAGTCGGGCGGACACGCGGTGCGCACGAGAGATGTCACTCGTCTGCAGACCGGCCGCGAGCCCGTACGGAGTGCTGTTGGCCATCTCAATGGCCTCCTCCTCCGTGTCGAAGGGCTGTACCGTGAGCACCGGCCCGAAGACCTCTTCCTGCACGGCCTTCGCATCGTCTGCCAGGCCGGCGATCACGGTCGCCTTGTAGTAGAAGCCCCCGTCGAGGTCGAGGCGCTCTCCACCCGCGACGATGGTTCCGCCCTGGGCCTTCGCCGACGCGACGTAGCTCTCCACCTTCTCGAGCTGGGCGAGGCTCACCATCGGACCGATCACCGTGTCTGGATCCATCGGGTCACCGAGCGGAACGCCGCCGACGGTGTTGCCGAGGATGCCGAGCACGGTCTCGTAGATCGGGCGCTCCACGAGCAGGCGCGGCCCTGCCATGCAGAACTGGCCGGTGTTGAAGACGAACGCGGAGATGACGGTGCCGATCGCCTGGTCGAGGTCTGCATCCGCGAACAGGATGTTCGGGCCGTTGCCACCGAGCTCCATCGTCACGGGCTTGAGCCGCTCGCCGGCGAGGCTTCCCGCGCGACGGCCCACCTCGGTGGATCCGGTGAAGGCGACCTTGTCGACTCGCGGATCCTGCAGCAGTCGATCGCCGATGACAGAGCCGGAGCCGGTCACGACGTTGAACACACCCGCGGGAACACCGGCCTCAGTGAGGATGTCCGCCATGATCAGCGCGCTCAGCGGTGTATCGCTCGACGGCTTGTGCACGACCGTGTTGCCCGCGGCGAGCGCGGGGGCGATCTTGCTGCTCGAGAGGATGAGCGGGAAGTTGAACGGAGTGATCGCGGCGACCACGCCGAGCGGCTCCCTGCGCGTGTAGGCGAAGGTGGACAGCGGTGTCGGCCGCACGGAGCCGTCGAGGTGCTGCGCCATGCTGGCCACGTACTCGTACTGGTCCGCGGCGGTCGTGACGTCGACGATGTTCGCGAAGGTGATCGGCTTGCCGACGTCCACGCTCTCGGCGAGCGCGATCTCCTCGGCGCGTTCGCGGATGAGCTGCGAGGCCCTGTACAGCACGCGGGACCGTTCTCGCCCGCTCAGCCCCGACCATCCGCCGTCATCGAATGCCGCGCGAGCTGCGGCGATGGCGGCGTCGAGATCGACCTCGCTCGCCCAGGCGACCGTGGTCACGACCTGGCCGGTGGCCGGGTTGACGACGTCGTGGCGCGCGCCGTCTGCGGCCTCACGCCACTGGCCGCCGATGAACAACCGGCCGGGTTCGATCGAGCTCAGGTCCATGTTCTGTCGCACCGCTTCGGAAATCGTCATGACTGCTGCTCCTTCTTCTCATCGTTGAGTAGTCCGGACGACCCACCCCGTCGGCCGGTCAAAACCATCAGGTTTCCTGATTATCTCTCGCGACGAAGGAATACGCAATGATTGCGTCAGTGGGCGCGGACGCCACCGAGCGCGATGCGGCAGGAGTGCAGTGCTTCACGCAATTGCCTCGCCTGCGCCACTGTCATGTCGGCGACCATCTTCTCCTCGATGCCCTGAACGGCCTCGCGGAGCGAGTCGAGAGTGTTCTGGCCCTCCTTGGTGAGCGAGAGCAGGTACTGGCGATGGCTGCGGGGATCGCGACGCCGGGCGATGAGCCCTCGTCCGTCGAGCACGGTGATCATCTGGGCCATCGTCTGGGCGCGAACGAAGGAGTTGCGGGCCAGTTCTGCCGAGGTGAGCTCCGGATGCCGCTCGAGCACGGTCAGCGCCGTGTACTGCAGGGCGGTCAGCCCGGCCGTGTGCACGGCCTCGTCCAGGTGCGACCGCACGGCGAGCTCGACCTGCTTGATGAGATAGAGCACGGTGATCTCGGGCGATCCCGTCCTCGCCGGCTGCGTGGACGCGTCCGCAGAACTAAGCACTTGAGACATCACTTTCCACTTCCGTCGTCTGGGCGCCCGCCGTCGGGGAACTCGTCGTCTGGGCGATCGTCGACGTGGACGGTGGCGGCGGTGATCCCGCGGGATTCCTGCGCGCCCGGAAACGCGCCAGGGCGTCCGTGATGGTCGGCTGGATTCCACGCGGGATGAACAGCAAGACGCAGATTAGCACGATGCCGTAGCCCGCATACTGGAGCATCGGGGCCGCGGTCGGGGGCAGTCCGGGCAGGCTGCCCAGGGTGTTGAGCACCTGCAGCAGCACAGACACGAGCACCGCACCGATCACACCGCCCCAGAGCGTTCCAAGGCCACCGATCACGGCCATGATCACGTAGCTGAACGACTGCATGGGCGGGAAGGAGTCCTGGCTCACGTAGGGAATGAAGAAGGCGCCGATGCCGCCGGCGAGCCCCGCGAAGGCACCGGAGATGGCAAACACGGAGAGCTTGCTGCGAAGGATGGGCACGCCGGACGAGCTCGCGGCGGACTCGCTCCCGGCCAGGGCGCGAATACCGCGACCGAAGCGACTTCCCACGAGATTCCGCGAGATGAGGAGCACGACGGCGAGTGCGATCAGGGCGATATAGGCGTAGGTCAGCTGGCCGGACACGGTCAGGTTCCCGATGCCGAGCGGCGGGATGCCCGAGATACCGATGCCGCCGCCGAAGAACGTGATGTTCCCCATGACCGCCTGGACGATCAAGAGCAGTGCGAGCGTTCCGAACGCGAGATAGTGGCCGCGCAGTCGCAGCAGCGGAGCACCGACGACGTACGCGAAGAGTCCTGCGGCGATGGGCGCGCAGATCAGCGCGATAAGAGGGGGAACACCGGCCTTGGTGGTGAGCAGTGCGACGGTCAGCGCGCCGACAGCCACGAAGGCACCCTGTCCGAGCGACACCTGCCCGGAGAAGCCCATCAGCAGCGACAGGCCGGTGACCACGACCGCGGCCAGGACCATCTGTACGTAGAAGGTGAGGTCGTCGAGCATGAGCGGAAGAATCGCGGCAATGATCGCGACGACCGCGATGATGATGTATTTGCCCTTCATTTTGCTTCCTCCGTTGCCAGGCTCCTGTGTCGCGCTATCATGACGACGAGCATCATGAGAAGCGCGACCTGGGTCTGGAACGACCCGCCACCGTATCCCGCGACGAGCGCCCCGGAGACACCCAGTACGAGTCCGCCGATCGCAGTCTTGAGCGGACTGTTCAAGCCGCCGAAGACCGCGGCCGCGAAGCCGCTGAGAGCCAACGGAAGATCCGAATAGAACGACATCGGGTTGGACGGCGCGATGAGCACGCCGGCCAGACCGCCGAGCGCTCCGGCCACGGCAAAGGAGATGAAGCCCATGCCGCGCACGTTGATTCCGACGAGCCTGGCGGCGCGCGGGTTCGATGCGCTCGCCGTGAGGGCCATGCCCAGGTACGACTTGCCGAAGAACAGCCCCATGGCCACGAAGGTTATCGCCGTGATGACGATGACGAGCAGCCGCTGGCTCTCGAGTTCGACGCCGAGGAAGCTGATCGATCCCTTGACGCCCGGGGGGACCACAGGATCCTGGCCCCAGAGCAGGATGATCACGGCGCCGGACAGGATGGCGAGCCCCAGTGTGACCAGCAGCGAGATCATCGGAGGGGTGCCGCGCTTGCCGATGGCGATGACGCCCATGATCAGCCCGATCACCGCGCAGATGAGCACGGTCACGATCTGCGCGACGCCCTGCGGGAGTATCCCATTAAGCAAGGAGTAGGAGATCAGGCCGCCGAACACCGCGAGGGTGCCCTGCGCGAAGTTCACGACCTTGGTGACCCGGTGGATCACAACGAAGCCACTGCCGATCAGGGCGAAGGACGCGCCGAGCGCGATACCGGAGACGAGATATCCGATGAAGTCGTTCATCGTGCCGCCTCCCCTTCGCCTGCCCGCGTGACGGTGTTCGCAGAGAACTCGCCGAGATACGCGGTCTGGATGACGGGGTCCTTGGCCAGGTCGGACGACTTTCCCGAGGTCACGATCTTCCCGGCCTCCAACAGGTATGCGCGTGAGCAGAGACGGAAGGCCAGTGACACTTCCTGCTCGATCAACAGGATCGTGGTGCCGCGATCCTGGTTCAGTTTTTTGAGGTGTGTGGCCAGGTCGGCCACGACGAGCGGGGCGAGACCGAGCGAGAGCTCGTCGATCACGAGCAGATCGGGCGCTGCCATGAGCGCCCGGCCAACGGCGACCATCTGTTGCTGGCCGCCGGAGAGCGTTCCGGCCTGGTGGCGGCGCAGCGCGACCAGGTCAGGCAGAAGTTCATAGATCGTCGACGTGTCCCGGCTCTTCGCCTTCCACGCGCCGAGCCGCAGGTTCTCGTCGACGGTCATGTCGGCAAACAGCTGTCGACCCTCCGGCACCTGCGCGACCGTTCCGCCGATCGTGATGCTGCCGCTGGCGACGGGAACGATCGAGCTGATCGCGTTCACGAGTGTCGACTTGCCTGCCCCGTTCGGACCGACCAGGGCAACCATCTCGCCCTGCTCAACGGTCAGGCTCACTCCATCGAGGGCGGTCGCCGCGCCATAACGCACGACGACATCGTCCACCTTAAGCATCCACGAGCTCCGTTCCCAGGTACGCCTTGATGACGCGTTCGTCAGTGCGAATCTCGTCTGGTGTGCCTTCGGCAATCACCTCGCCGAGATCGAGAACCGTGATCGTGTCGGCGAGCCTGGTGACCATGGCCACGTTGTGCTCGATGAGCATGATCGTCATTCCTTCCGAGCGAAGCTGGGTGATGAGCTCGGAGAGGCTCTCCCGCTCACCAGCGCGCAGGCCGGATGCGGGCTCGTCCAGCAGCAGCAATTCGGGTTCTCCTGCCAGGGCTCGCGCCACCTGGAGCCTGCGCTGCTGGCCGAGCGGGAGATCTTCGGCCTCACGACCGGCCCACTCCGACAGGCCCACCCGCTCCAGGGCGGCGAGCGCGGATGCTTCGATCCTGCGTTCCTCGGCGCGCTGACCGGGAAGCCGCAGTGCCGCAGCGAAGACACCGCTATGGGACCGCGCGTGCGCACCCACCATGACGTTCTCGAGCACGCTCATCCCGGGAAAGATGCGCGCGCCCTGGAACACGATTGCGATACCGAGTCGAGCACGCGCGTGGGGCGCGAGCCGATCGATCCGCTTGCCATTCAGGGTGATCGACCCGGCCTGGGGCAGGAGGTGTCCGCTGATCAGATTGAACAGCGTCGATTTGCCTGCACCATTGGGGCCGATCACCCCGCGTAGCTCCCCTTTGCCCACCTCGAGGCTGACCTCGTGAGCAGCGAACACCCCGCCGAACGCTCGGGATACATCGTTGACGATGAGCATTGGTTTGTCCCTTGTGAGGTGGCCGACTGCGTTACTTGGGCAGGTTCGTCTTGAACTGGCCGAGCGAGTAGTCGGTTGCCACGAACTTGCCATCCTTGACCTCGACGATGGCGACGGCATCCGTCGTCAGTCCTGCGTGGTTGGTCGGCGAGTACTTGTAGCGTCCTGCGGGCATCAGCACGTCGAGGGACTCGAGCGCATCGCGGATCGCGCCGCGGTCGCTGGACTTGGCCTTCTCGATGGCAGCCTTGACCAGCTGGATTCCAGTGAGTCCGTCGAAGGCGAACTGCGGCGGGTTCACACCGTCGTTCGCAGCCTTCCACGGGGTGACGAACGCGTCGATCTTGGTCTTCAGCGGTCCGGCGGGAAGCTGGTCACTCGGAACGGCGATGCTGCTGGCCATGATGACGCCCTCGGCCGCTGCGCCCGCAGGCTTCACGTAGAGGGTCGATGCCTCAGCACCGGTCATGTACACCTGGATGTCCGGTGCCTTGGCGGCCATCTGCTTCGTGATGATCACGGGAGCGGGACCAGCACCCCAGACCAGCAGGCCCTCGGCCTTGGAGTTCTGCACGTGGGTGATGAGCGCCGAGAAGTCAGTCGCCGTCTGGTCGTATGCCTCGTCCAGCGCGATGTCGACCCCAGCCTTGCTCGCCGCAGCCTTGGTCGCGTCGTTACCGGTCTGGCCGTAGACGTCTCCACCGGCGTAGCCGATGGCGATGCTCTTCACGCCGGTCGCCTTGAAGTAGTCGACCATGGCCTGTGCGTAGACCTCGGGGGTCGCGGGAACCGTGAACGCCCATTTGTTGCTGCCGTCGGCCAGCACGCTGATCGGGCTGAGCGCGAGCATCGGGATCTGGTTCGTCGCCGCGCTAGGGGCAGTGGCGGCGGATGCACTCGCGAACGACGAGGACAGGATCGCCGATACCGACTTGTCGCTGGCCAACTGGTTGAACTCCGTCACCGACTGGGTGACATCCGTCTTGTCGTCTTTCACGATCAGCTTGACCTGGCGGCCGTCGATGCCACCGGCCTTGTTGATGGTCGCGACCTCTTGTTCGGCTGCGGCCTTGTCACCGGTGCCGAGCGGTGCATACGGTCCGGTCAGCGGGACAACCATGCCGATCGTGATCGGGCCGGTCTCGGCCTTCTTGCTGGATGTGCCGGTGTTACCGGATGTCGTTGAACACCCGGCCAAGGCCAGTGCCGTCGTCAGGACGGCTGCTGTGAGTAAACCTTTGTGCTTCATTGCAACTCCAATATTCGCCATTGAATCTCGAATCCCAGGGGTGCTTCGGGAGGGATGTGACCTTCAGGTTACTTGATTATCAGGAAACCTGTTAGTGGATTATGACCGCATCCGCGCGAGTCTGTCAATGGCGATTCGACAACGATCCGGCCGCATCGTCACGATGCTCCGCGCGATTCACACTCCCAAACTCCGTGAAAACTTATATCCTTGAAGAACTCAACGATTAGCACCTACGCCAGCAACCGTTTCCGGCCGCGCCGGAGACTGAACCCACGGAGTGGACAATCTCGAACCAACGCAGCGCCGCTGATGGAGCCGGCCAGACAGCCGCCGTCAAGGCGATGAATGGCGCGAGCGAGCTCCAGGCGACGGAGCTGGCCCACGAGATCGAGTTCCTCACGGCACGCTCTCGCTCTGTGGGAATCACACGAGCCAATACCGCACTCGCTCCGCTTGGGCTGAAGGTGCGTTCGTACTCCGTGCTGGCCCTTGCCTGCAGCGAGCAGGCACCCTCGCAGCGCGAGCTCGCGGAGTTCCTCGTGCTCGATCCGAGCCAGGTCGTGGCGCTCGTGGACGAGCTCGAGGATCGCCGCCTCGTCAGCCGCGAGACCAACCCGAGCGATCGACGGTCCAAGGGCATCTGCGCGACCGCCTCGGGCAAGCGACTCTACAGAGAGGCGCGGGCGATCGTTCGCGACGCAGAAAGCGAATCCCTCGCGCCGCTCGACGACGACGAACGGCAGCAGCTTCGATCGCTGCTGCGCCGAATCGCCTTCGCGGACTAGGCCGGGTAGAGCCTGCGGAGTTCCGCCTTGCGGATCTTGCCGCTCGCGGTGCGCGGAAGCTCCGCGACGATCTCGACGCGTTTCGGGATCTTGTACCGCGCGATCCTGCCGTCCAGGTAATTGCGCACCTCATCCGGCTCCAGCGTGAAACCGTCTCGCACGGTGACGATCGCGATCGGCACCTCGCCCCACTTCTCGTCGGGGACACCGATGATCGCGACGCTTCCGACCGCCTCGAGCTCCGAGACGGCCTGCTCGACCTCGGCAGAGTAGATGTTCTCCCCGCCCGAGATGATCATGTCTTTGAGCCTGTCCGCGATGAACAGATAGCCATCGTCGTCGACGTGACCCATGTCGCCCGACCTGAACCACACGCCCTCCACGTAACACGCGGAGATCACCTCTGGCTTGTTCCAGTACTCCTTGATCACGTTCGGGCCAGACAGCTGGATCTCGCCGGACTCGCCCGGCGGCAGCACCCGGCCATCGGCGTCGACGATCCGCAGGTCGGTGAAGAAGTGAGGGAGGCCACCGGAGCCTGCCTTCTCCCGACTCTTCTCCGGCGAGAGGCTCGTCGCACCCGGCGAGGTCTCGGTCATGCCGTAGCCGCCGGAGAACGCGAGGCCTCGTCGCTCGTATTCTTCGAGCACGCGCATCGGCACGGCCGACCCGCCACAGGTGAGCTTCTCGAGCGAGCTGATATCCGTCGTGGCCCAGTCGGGATGCTCGCACAGCATCTGGAAGGTCGTCGGCACGCCGCTGAGCGAGGTCACGCGGTACTTCTCGATAAGAGTCAGCGCACGGGCCGGATCGAAGCGGGGTTCGAGAACGACGGTGCCGCCCTTGAGGAGCGTGGGCAGCAAACCCATGTCGAGGGAGGCGACGTGGAACAGCGGTGAGATCATGAGCGCGACATCGGTGCTCACGAAGTCGTAGTCCACGAGCACGTTGAAACAGTTCCAGGTGATGTTGCCGTGGGTGAGCACTGCACCCTTCGGGGAGCCGGTGGTCCCTGAGGTGTAGAGGATCATCGCCGGGTCGTCGAGCGACACCGCGACGTCCAGGCGCTCCTGGGCGGTCGAACCGATCACGGCATCCAGTGCTTCGACGATGACGTCGGGCGACTCCGTGGCGTCGACCCCGGCGGGCGCAGGCCTGCGCGGCCCGTCGGCGACGACGATCCGGCGCCCGACTGCGGTTTCGCGGGCCCCGGCGATCGCGAGTCCAGTCAGGCTCTCCGCGTGAACGAGGACGGTGCTGCCCGCGTCCTTCAGCGCGTACTGCACCTCGGGGGGCGCGAGCCTCGTGTTGAGCGGGACGAAGATTGCGCCGAGGGTGCCCGCGGCAAAGAAGGTCTCGAGGAATGCGGGGTGATTCTCGCCCAGGAATGCGACCCGGGATCCGGGCTCGACACCGCGTTGTCGCAGTGCGACGGCCAGCCGGTCGATGCGTGAACTGAGCTGCGCGTAGCTGATCTCGACGCCGTCGAAGATCACTGCAGCCTTGGGGCCGGACTTCGGCCGACGGCGATGGATCCACGAACCCAGTCCCTGGTTCAACATCGAACGCACCACCCTTCACGACAGCCAACGCTGGCCGCCCGGTAAGAATATCGGCCCGACACAGGCCCGGATAGCTACACCGTAAAATCTATGGTTGAGAAAGTCAATCGTTTCTGGCCCGCTGATGGCGTGCTGGAAATTTGCCGGTAAAGGCTCTAGCATTCTCAGGAAACCTGATAATGTAACGCTGTCTCGCGCGAATCCGACGGAGCTGCCGGATCATCGACGAGGACCCTGGAGGACCAATGCGGTTCAGCAATGCACACATCCCGCTCGGCTTTGCATGGTCGACGCCGTTCTCGAAGTGGCAGGGTCCGCTCGCGAACCTGAACAGCCTCGACATGGCGGTCGACGTGACCGGTCGAGCCCTGGAAGCCCGAGGCCTCGCGGCCTCTGAGATCACCGAGTGGACGCTCGGCTGCACCGTTCCGCAGCCCACCGGCTTCTTCGGCGTCACCCTCATCTCCCGCAAGCTCGGCGCCGGCGACTACTCCGGCCCGTGGATCTCCCGCGCCTGCGCCACCGGCGCTGCGGTGGTCGAACACCTCGCCACGCAGGTGGAACTCGGGGCGCACGAGACGACGATCGGCGTGCTCACCGACCGCACGAGCAACGGTCCACTCATGGTGTTCGCGAGCCAGACCAACCCCAGCGCGGCGCCCGTGCTCGAGCACTGGGTGAACGATCCGATGAAGCTCGACCCGACAACGGGACAGAGCATGAACGACACCGCGGAGAACACGGCCGCAGACGGCGGCTTCAGCCGCAGCCAGGTCGACGACCTCACCCTGCTTCGCTACGAGCAGTACGAGGCAGCACTCGCCAACGACAGCGCGTTCCACCGTCGCTACTTCGTGCCGGTGCGCATCCCCGGCCGCAAGGGCGACACCTGGCTGGAAGAGGACTACGGCGTCCACCCGACGACCGCGGAGGGCCTCGCCCGGCTCAAGCCGGGGCGCGAGGGTGGCGTGGTCACCTTCGGTTCGCAGACCTATCCGGCGGACGGTGCGACCGGCGTCATCGTCGCGAGCGAAGGCCGCGCGAGGGAACTCGGTGGCGGCGCAACCGCGCAGATCCTGTCATCCGGATTCGCCAGGGCAGAGCCCGCCTACATGGGCAAGGCTCCGGTCGGAGCAGCCCAGCGCGCGCTCGACGACGCCGGGCTCACCATGAAGGACATCGATCTCGTGACGACCCACAACCCGTTCACCGTGAACGACCTGTGGTTCGCACAGCAACTGGACTACCCCGTCGAGCGCATGAACATCTACGGTTCATCTCTCATCTGGGGGCACCCGCAGGGGCCGACCGGCGTTCGCGCCATCACCGAACTCATCGAGGCCCTTCGGCTCCGCGGTGGCGGCGTCGGCCTGTTCAGCGGATGCGCAGCCGGAGACGCCGCGGGTGCGATCATCGTGCGGGTCGACGGATGACCGCCAGGCACGCCATCGCGTGCGCAGCCAGCCAAACACTGAGTGAGCACGCGCCCACCAGCAATCCAAGGAGAAGATAGTGACCGTTGAAGCACCCACCGCACTAGTACAGACAACGATTGCGGGCATCCACGACCTGGTGGGAACCGAGCTCGGCACCTCGAGCTGGCGCACGATCACCCAGGAGGACGTGAACAGGTTCGCCGACCTCACCGGTGACCACAACCCGATCCACATCAACGCCGAGGTGGCCGCTCGCAGCCCGTTCGGCACCACGATCGTGCATGGCTACCTGACGGTCTCCCTCGTCGTGCCGCTCATGGCCGAGGTCTTCGAGGTCACCGACCTCGGTACGGGCGTGAACTACGGTCTCGACAAGCTGCGCTTCCCCGCACCCGTCCCCGTGGGCTCGCGCATCAGGGTCAGCGTGAAGCTGAGCGAGGCGTCCGAGGTTCCCGGCGGAGTCCAGGCCAAGTTCGATGTCACGTTCGAGGTCGAGGGCCAGACCAAGCCTGCCTGCGTCATGACCATGGTCGTGAGGTACTACGCATGAGCGGCCTTCTTGACGGCAAGGTAGCCATCGTCACGGGAAGCGGGCAGGGGCTCGGTCGTGCATACGCCGAGGCACTCGCTGACGCGGGCGCATCCGTCGTGGTCAACGACGTTCGCGCGGACACCGCGGACGAGACGGTTCGCGCCATCACCGCCGCGGGCGGCAAGGCCGTCGCGGTCATCGCCCCGGTCGGTCCGACCGAGACGGCAGACGCGCTCGTGCAGAAGGCACTGGGCGAATTCGGTCGCCTCGACATCCTCGTGAGCAACGCGGGCGTGCTGCGCGACAAGGTGCTCTGGAAGATGGATGACGACGACTTCGACCTCGTCATCCAGACTCACCTGCGCGGCACCTTCACGATGGGTCGCGCCGCCGCGATCGCGATGCGCGAGCAGGGCGAGGGCGGCAGGATCATCCTGATCGGATCTCCCGCGGGTCAGTTCGGCAACTTCGGGCAGACGAACTATGCCGCGGCCAAGGCCGGGATCGTCGCCTTCGCGCGCACCTGGTCGCTCGAGCTCGCCCGCGCGGGCATCACCGTCAACGCGGTCGTGCCGACGGCGCTCACCGCTATGACGGCGACGATACCTATATATACGGATGTCGTGAAGGCCTACGAGGCCGGCGAGCCGCTGCCGAGGCAGGTACGCCAGGAGCACGCCCTGGGCGGACCGGAGGATGTCGCACCGCTCGTCGTCTGGCTCGCCTCTGAGGGTTCGGCCTCCGTGACCGGCCAGGCCATCGGCATCGGCGGAGACAAGCTCTCGATCTACTCGCACTCGACCGAGATCGCCCTCGAATACCGCGAGGGCGGCTGGAGCCCCGAGGCGATCGATGCCGCGTGGCCGGTGACCTTCGCCGGACACCAGCAGTCCTCCGGAATCACGCTTCCCCCGCTGGAGTGAGCAGGCCATGACTGAGTCCGTTGCGGCGAACGATGGGCGCCCGGTCTACCGCGAGCGCAGGCGCGTCGAATGGATCGAGACCGACGCCGGTGGACGCATCCATTTCACGGCGGTCTTCCGCTGGGCTGAGTCTGCAGAGTATTCGCTGCTGCGCCAGGTGGGGGCGACGCGCCTCACGACGTTCCCACGCCGCGAGGTCTCGGCCCGCTACCACCGGCCCCTGCGGTTCGGAGACGAGTTCGAGATCGAGATCACGGCGGGCACGGTCGGAACGACCTCGATCGTGTATGAGTGGCGCGGTACCCGAGAGGGCGAGCTCTACTTCGAGGGCACGATCGCCTGCGTGAACGTGGACGACGACGGGCGCCCCTCCCCCCTGCCTGACGAACTGCGAGACGCACTGCGCGGTTCCGCGACATGACCGCCGCCCTCGACCCACGACACCGCACTGCTGCGGTCGGGGCCGAGGAGTGCGGCCGGCCCGATGCGTACGATCGCAAAATAGACATTCACAAAGGCGACCGTCGTTGATAATGTCATTGATTGAAAGTTTCACGGAAGAGGTTCAGCATGAAGTTAGCCACAACGGTTGATGCACGACTGGTCGCCATACTTACCGGACAGGGCAGTCTCACCGGCACCGGCGGAGAAGACGAGGTCGTCGACATCACTGACGCCGTCGCGCTCGGGCCGGTCGGCCCCGGCGGCCCGCTGCTCGCGTTTCTCGAGAACGGAGGGACGGCATCCGCTCTGGAATCGCTCGACCTCTCCTCGCTGCCGCACGCGGCGCTGTCGTCGACGAGACTCGCGGCCCCCATCGCGCGCCCGGGCAAGATCATCGGCGCCCCGGTGAACTACCTCGACCACAAGCTCGAGATGAGCGAACTCAAGACGATCGTCGAGTACGGCATGTTCCTCAAGGCGAACACCTCGGTGATCGGCCCCGGCGACGACATCCGCCTACCCTACACGGACATGCGCACCGATCAGGAGGGCGAGCTCGCCATCGTGATTGGTAGAACAGCGAGTCGCGTGAGCGCGGAGGACGCGCTCGACTACGTCTTCGGCTACGCCCCCATCCTCGACATCAGCGTGCGCTCGACCGAGGATCGCTCCACGAGAAAGTCGTTCGACACCTTCGCGCCGTTCGGCTCCTGGATCACCACGGCAGACGAGGTCGGCGACGCCGATGCCCTCGAGCTGCGCTGCTGGGTCGGAGGCGAGCTGCGCCAGAGCGCCAACACGCGCGACCTGATCTTCACCGTGGCCGAGCTCGTCGCATACACGAGCTCGGTGATGACCCTTCACCCCGGCGACGTGATCGCCTCGGGAACACCGGCGGGCGTCGGCCCGCTCTCGGCGGGGCAGCGCGTCGTCGTCGAGATCGAGAAGCTCGGACGGCTGGAGGTCGGCGTGACCGACGAGGGCGGCATCCTCTACGGGAACCGCCCCGGTGCGACCGTGCTGCACGGAGGCGAGAACGCATGACCGACGGCGGATTGGAGTCCCTGTTCAGCCCGCGCCGCATCGCCGTGATCGGCGCGAGCGCGTCTGAGCAGAAGGCCGGTTACGCGATGATGCAGTCGCTCTCCGGCTTTCCTGGCGAGCTCTTGCCCGTCAACCCGCGCGGCGGAAGCATCCTCGGCCACGAGGCCTACGCGAGCGTCGGAGAGCTGCCGAATGGTGCAGACCTCGCCGTGCTCGTGGTTCCCCCGGAGGCAGTCCCGGCCGCGCTCAAGGAGTGCGCGGCGGCCGGAGTGCGCGCGGCGGTGATCTGTGCGGGCGGTTTCGCCGAGAGCGGGGACGCGGGCGCGGACATCCAGCGTCGGGTGGTCGAGGCGGCAACGGCCGGCGGTATCCGCCTGCTCGGCCCGAACACCTCGGGGTTCATCAACCCGATCGACCGTGTCTGCGCCAACTTCATGCCGAGCGTTGCCGAGCTCGCCCCCGGCGGCACCGCCGTCGTCGCGCAGAGCGGTGGAGTGAACCTCGCGCTCTCGTTCATGCTGGCAGAAGCGGATGTCGGACTCCGGCTCGGCGTCGGTCTCGGCAACGCGGTCGACGTGGGCTTCACCGACGTGCTCGACTTCCTCGCAGAAGACGACGCCACCACGGCGATCGGACTGCACATCGAGGGGGTGGGCGACGGACGGGCGGTCGCTGCCGCCGTGCGTCGCGCCGCGGAACGCAAGCCCGTCGTGGCGTTCAAGGTGGGCAAGAGCGACATCGGCGACTTCGCCCGCTCGCACACCGGCGCGCTCACCGGCTCCTACCGGCTGGCCAGGCAGGCCCTGGCCCAGGCCGGCGCTGTGATCGTGGACGACCCGGCCGAGATGATCGACGCCCTCACCGCCCTCTCGCGCGTGCGCCTTCCCGCGCGAGCGAACCCCGGCGTCGGCGTGGTCACGGGCCAGGCGGGCCCCGGCCTGGTCATCGCGGACACCCTCGCTGGTGCCGCGGTCAGCGTTCCCACCCTTGCCACCGAGACCACGTCCGCCCTCTCGCGACTGCTGCCCCCGCTCACCTACCAGCAGAACCCCGTCGACACCGGGCGGCCATCCGAGACCTTCCGCGGCGTGCTCGAAGCCGTCGCCCACGACGAGGCCGTCGACGTGCTCGCGGTCTACGCCCTCGACGAGCCGGGAACCCTCGATCCGACGCAGGCACTCAGCGACCTCGAGACTCCCGTGCTGTTTGCGAGCGGCGGGCCGCGCACGGTGATGCGCGAGAGGCGTGCCTCACTCGCGGCCGCGGGCATCCCGATGTTCACGAGTCCCGACGGCGTGGCCCGCGGTGTCGCCGCGGTCGTCGCGGATGCCCGTGCCCGGCAGCGCCTGCTCGATACGTCGGCTGCATCGGCAGTCACGGCACCGCGCAGCTCTTCGGCCGCGAGTGTCGGCACCATGCCCGACGAGAACCAGGCCAAGACCCTGCTCGACTCGCTTGGGCTTGTCACGCCGCAGCGCAGGGTCGCGACGAGCCCGGCCGAGGCGGCCATGGCGTTCGCCGAACTCGAAGCACCCGTCGTCGTCAAGGTGCTCGACGCCTCGATCTCCCACAAGTCGGATGTCGGCGGCGTGCACGTGGGCGTGCGCACGCGCGAACAACTCGACCTCGCCATCGCCGCGATCGACCGCATTCCGGGCGAGAGCCCCCGGCGTTACCTTCTCGAATCGCAGGCGGAGTCCGGCACCGAGTTGATCGTCGGAGCGATTCGCGACGACACCTTCGGCGCGGTTGTGCTGCTCGGGCTCGGCGGAGTCGACGTCGAACTCGGCGGAGAGCCGGTTCTGCGCCTGGCACCCCTCGCCGAGTCCGAGGCGCGTGCGGCGATCGACGACCTGCCCGCGAGCATCCTCGCCGGCCACCGCGGAGCCCCGCCCGTCGATCGGGAGGCGCTCGCGCGCATCCTCGTCGCGGTCGGTGGCCTCATCGCCGGCGACGACGCCATCACCGAGATCGACCTCAACCCGGTGCGGGTGACCAAGAGCGCGACGCTCATCCTCGACGCCCTCATCGTCACCGAATAATCCGCGAACATCGAACCCTTGGAGCCTCATGTCAACGAACACCCGTGAAACCCTGATCGTGGGAGCAGGCCCCGTCGGCCTCACCGCCGCATTGGCCATGAACGCGCTCGGCCGCGACGTGACCGTGCTCGAAGCCGGTGGCGCGGACCGGGAGCGCCCCGGGAGCCGCGCGATCTTCACCCACAGCGCGAGCCTCGCGGTGCTCGACCGGCTGAGCCCCGGCCTCGCGAAGACGCTGAGCTCGCACGGGCTGTACTGGAACACCCAGCGCACGCTGTACGCGGGCAAGGAGGTCTACGCCAAGACCTATCCCGACCCGGCGCCCGGCACCTACCCCCACTTCACGAGCCTGCCGCAGGTTCACATCGAGCGTCACCTGCTCGAAGCCGCCAAGGCCGCGGGCATCGAGTTCGCCTGGAACCAGGAGGTCGTCGGCGCGGTGTCGAAGGAGGACGGCGTCACCCTCGAGACCGCGGGCGGAGATCGCTGGGAGGCACAGTACGTGATCGGCGCCGACGGCGCCCGCTCTCCCGTGCGCAAGCAGATCGGCGCGCGCATGGAGGGCGACAAGGACGACGGCTGGTACGTCGTCGTGGACGTGCGCGAGCTGCCCGACGCACCGCTGCCCATCGAGCGCGTTTTCCACTACGCGCATCCGGCCGTCGGCGGACGCAACGTGCTCATGGTGCCGTTCGCGGGAGGCTGGCGGGTTGACCTGCAGCTGAAGCCGGGAGACATCCCCGAGGACTTCAGCAACGAGGAGACGGTGAAGAAGTGGCTGCGCGAGGTCATGCCGCCCGCCTACGCCGAGCAGATCTCGTGGGTGTCGACGTACCAGTTCATGCAACTGATCGCGCATGACTTCTCCGACCCGGCGCGGCGCGTGCTCCTCGTGGGCGAGGCCGCGCACCTGTTCGCGCCGTTCGGCGCGCGCGGGCTCAACTCGGGCATCCCGGACGCCGAGGTGGCGGCACTCGCGGTGAACTCCGCCCTGAGCGCGACGAACCCCGCGATGGCGAAGGCCGCGGTCGAGTCCTTCGGCCTGGCCAGGCGCAGTGCCGCGCAGTTCAACTGCAACGCCGCGAGCGAGGCGCTCGTGCACCTGCGCCCAGACACAGCCATGATCGCGCGCCTCGAGGCCGCAGCAGAGCGTGCCCCCGAGGACGCGGAGGCGTCGGCGTGGCTCGAGAAGGCGCCGTACGGACCGCGCGGCGTCCCCACCGCGACCACGGTCTACCGCTACTGATCCGTCAGATCTTCTCTATCGGGCTGATCTTGATGAGCAGGCGCTTGCGTCCCACGCTGTCGAACTGCACCTCGGCGACGCTCTTCGGGCCGACGCCGGTGACCGCGGTCACGCGCCCGTCACCGAAGTCGACATGACGGATGCGATCCCCCGCCGCGAGCGTCAGGTCGCCGTTGTCGCGCACCGTGCCCGTGACGCGGTTCGCCCACTCGGTCTTCGGCTTGGCTGCGTTGCGCGCGGCCCTCGCCCGCGCAACCGCCCCCGGCCCGGAGTCGCCGTTCTCGTAGCCCGATCCGCTGCCGGAGCCCAGTTCCGCACCGAAGCTGCCCCTGCGCGCATTGAGCGCGCGAGGCTGCGTTCCATTGCGGGAGTTCGCCATCCCCGGTGACTGTCGCCAGTCAATGAGCTCAGCGGGGATCTCCTGCAGGAAGCGGCTCGGCATCGCCACGTTCACCTCGCCGAACTGCGAGCGCGTCATGGCGAGCGAGAAGTAGAACTTCCTGCGCGCACGCGTGATGCCCACGTAGAACAGCCGGCGTTCCTCCGCGATACCGCCGGGCTCCGACGCAGACATCTGGTGCGGCAGCAGCCCCTCCTCCACACCGGTGAGGAACACGGCCTCGTACTCCAGGCCCTTCGCCGTGTGCAGCGTCATGAGCGAGACGGTTCCACTCGAGTCATCCAGTTCGTCCGCCGCGGCGACGAGAGAGACCTCGGTGAGGAAGTCGAGCAGCGTGCCCTCGGGGTTGTTCTTCGTGAACTCCTTCGCCACGGAGACGAGTTCCTCCACGTTCTCAGCCCGCGCCTCGTCCTGCGCATCGCCCGTGTGACGCAGCGAGGCGATGAAGTCGGTGCGTTCGAGCAGTGCGGTGAGGATGTCCGCCGCGGGTGCAGGGGTGCCGCCGGGCGGGTCCACGGTCGCACCCACCTCGTCGAGAATCGCTACCAGCCCCCTGATCGCGCCGGTCACCTTGGGGCCGAGACCCAGCTCATCCGCGTGCCGCATGGCGTCGCGCAGGGTGATGTCGTTGTGGTCGGCGTAGCTCTGTAGCGCCGTCTCCGTGGCGGGGCCGATGCCGCGCTTGGGGGTGTTCATGATGCGGCGGAGCGCGAGCGGGTCTGCAGGATTCGCGACGGCGGTGAGGTAGCCGAGTGCATCCTTGATCTCGGCGCGCTCGTAGAACTTGGTGCCGCCGAGCACCCGGTAGGGCAAGGCCGAGCGGATGAAGATCTCTTCAAGCGCACGGGTCTGCGCGTTGGTGCGATAGAAGACCGCGACGTCTTTGTAACTGACGCCCGACTCGCGCAGGGTTTGGATCTCATCCGCGACGAATTGTGCCTCGTCGTGTTGGCTGTACCCGGTGAATCCGACGATCTTGTCGCCCGAGCCGATCGTGGTGAACAGCTTCTTGTCTTTGCGGTCGAAGTTGTTGGAGATCACCGAGTTCGCGGCATCGAGGATGTTCTGGGTCGAGCGGTAGTTCTGCTCCAGCAGCACGACCTTCGAGCGGGGGAAGTCGCGCTCGAACTCGACGATGTTGCGGATATCGGCCCCGCGGAACGCGTAGATCGACTGGTCGCTGTCGCCCACCACCGTGAGCGAGGGGGCGTCGAGCGCCCTTGTTGGATCGCGCAGCGGCTGCCCGTCGAATCCGACCGCGTCTTCGAGCAGTTCGGTGCGCGGGATCTTGGTCAGCTCACGGATGAGCGAGTACTGCGCATGGTTGGTGTCCTGGTATTCGTCGACCAGGATGTGCCGGAAGCGCCGCTGGTACAGCGCGGCCACCTGGGGGAATGCGCGGAACAGGTAGACCGTCTGCCCGATCAGGTCGTCGAAATCGAAGGCGTTCGCTCGGGTGAGGCTGCGCGTGTACTCGCGGAAGATCTCGAGGAACACCCGCTCTGCCGGGTCGGCGAAGTTCGCATCGCGCGCGTAGGACTCCACGTCGTGCAGCTCGTTCTTGAGCTTGGAGATCTTGCCGAGGGCCTTGCTCGGGGTGAAGCCGAAGCTGTCTGCGTCGAGGTCTTTGATGATGCGCTTGACGAGCGCCTTGCTGTCTGCCGAGTCGTAGATGGTGAAGCTCTTGCTGTAGCCGAAGTGCTCGGCCTCGCGGCGAAGGATGCGCACGCAAGCGGAGTGGAAGGTGGAGATCCACATGCCCTCCGCCGACTGCCCGAGCAGCGACTGCACCCGCTCGCGCATCTCCGACGCGGCCTTGTTCGTGAAGGTGATGGCGAGGATCTGGCTGGGCCAGGCATCCCGCGTCTCGATCAGGTGCGCGATGCGGCGGGTGAGCACGCTCGTCTTGCCCGAGCCCGCGCCCGCGACGATGAGCAGCGAGGGGCCCCGGTATTCGACGGCCTCGCGCTGGCGCGGATTGAGGCCATCGAGGAGAGGAGATTCGGCGGTCGCACCGGGCTCAAGGATGAAGGTCATGTCTGCCCAATTCTAGGCTGCGCCTCCGACCCCGGGCCGCCCGCGCGGGTTCCTCTCCCAAATGAAGGCATTCCGGTTGGAGACGGATGCTGTGCCCCGCCAGCTTGTGAACAGTGCCCGCGTATGCCTTCATTTGGGAGGGGCATCCGCTCCTGCACCGGGGAGGAAACGAGGCCGGTATACACAGAATTCTGACTTTGGTGCCGCGGAACCGGAACGGACGACATCCTCGACGGATGAACTCCTTGGCACGTACGATCCGCGAACGCGGCCGACTCGCTGCAACCCACGAGCTCCACGCGGCCGGGTTCGGCAGGCAAGCACTTCGGAACGCCGTCGCCCGCGGCGATGTCCAGCGTGTGCGACAAGGCTGGTACAGCACGCCGGATGTGCACCCGCAACTCCTTCACGCCGCCAGAGTCGGCGGCAGGCTTGGCTGCATCTCCGGCGCTGCCCTGCACGGACTGTGGCTCCCGCCCCACGAGAACCTCCACGTCATTGTTGAGCACAACGACTGCCGGTTGCGCACCGCGAAGGACATGCGGCAAAGACTGACCGAATACCCCCATGATGTGACGACTCACTGGCATCTCGACACGGCAGCGGGCTCGCGCCTCCTGATGGATCCGATCGCCTGCCTCGAGGATGTCATCCGATGCCAGCCGCCCGAGTACGCGGTTGCCATTGCAGACAGCGCTCTCCGTCGGCCGGCACACTGGGGGGAATCGACCCTGATCACTCCAGCCCAGTGGCACCAGCTGATAGCCGGGATGCCCAGCCGATCCCGAGTGCTGAACCTTGCGGACGGAGTGTGCGAGAGCGGCACGGAGTCGGTTACCCGGTTCTGGCTGGCGCCGCACAAGCTCCCGCTGCGGCTTCAGGTGTGGATCGATGGGAAGCGCGTTGACTTCCTCATCGGTCGGCGGCTCGTCGTGGAGATCGACGGCGCCGAGTATCACATCGACCCGGAGCGTTTCGAGGCCGACCGCACCCGCGATGCCCAGCTCACGGCCCTCGGCTACATCGTCCTGCGTTTCAGCTACAACCAGGTGATCTATCGTTGGCCCGAGGTCGAGCGCGCGATACTCGCCGCGGTCACCCGGGGCGACCACTTCAAGGCGGAGCCGCTCCCGCATCCGCCGCTCCCGCATCCGCCGCTCTCCGCATCCGCCGCTCCCGCATCCGCCGTCTGTCCCCCCTCGTGCATGCCCGCCGCCCACTCCGTTTCCTCTCCCAAATGAAGGCATCCGTCGGATGCCGCGTCGGATTCACGGGGCTTCGAGCCAGCTCGCGACTGAAACGCCTTCATTTGGGACGAGACCGGGGAGGGGCGCGGGACGGAAAGACGGGATTACAGCGCAGCGCGCGCCTCGAGCGCGAGATCTGGCTGGTCGGCGAAGACCCCGTCCACGCCGCAGCCCAGGATCAGTCCGAACTCCTCACGCCAGTTTCCGTGGGCCGCGGGCGAGGCGCCGATCCGCAACTCCCTCGCGAGAAAGCGGTTCTCCGCCCGGAGAGTCCAGCAGAAGATCGTCAGCCCGGCAGCGTGCGCGCGGTCGACCAGCTCAGCGGCGTTCGCACGACCCGAGGCATCCGTCAGCAACAGGTGTTTGTCGACGCTGATGCCATCCACCCGCGGACTGCCGTCGCCCGCAGCGAGCGCCGCCAACCCCTGTGTAGTGAGGTAGTCGGCATAGCTCCTCCCCGGGCGGTCGGCCGGACCCCCGGATGCCTCGAGCAGGAACACATACCGTGCCCGGATGCCACGGTCGCGGACCCTGCCGAGCACGGTCGTCTCGAAGCTTTCGACCGTCAGCCGCGCGTCGTCGTCCCAGCCCGCGCGTGCGAGCTCCGCCACGAACAGCTCGTCGAGCGGCATCCCGATCGATTCGAAGTAGCTCGCGTGCTTGATCTCGGCGACGAGGCCAACGGGGAGACCGGTGTCGGCCACGGGCGGGGCGGCATCCAGGATCTGCAGCAGATCGGAGAAGCGCAGGATGCCGTCGTCACCCTCGAATTCGCGGTTGTGCGGGCGCAGCTTCGGCAGCCTCTCTCGCGCACGCAGGGTGCTCAGCTCTGCCCAGCTGAAGTCCTCGGTGAACCAGCCCGTGAGCTTCTCACCCTCGATGGCCTTGGTCGTTCGGCGGTCGGCGAACTCGGGTCTCGAGGCGACATCCGTGGTCCCGGAGATCTCGTTCTCGTGCCGGATGACGAGCACTCCATCGCTCGTGCAGACGAGGTCAGGCTCCACGGCATCCGCCCCCAGTTCCAGGGCCAGGAGATAGGCGCTCCTCGTGTGCTCGGGTCGATATCCGCTCGCGCCGCGATGCGCAATCACCATCGGATGCCCCGGCGCGAGTTCTTTCATGTCATCACGCTACGCGATGGCACCATTACTGTTCTTACTTTGCCCTTACTACTGTTGGTACTCTGCTCTTCATGGAGATTTGCGCGAATTGCGCGGCAAAGCTCGACCCGAGTTGGAAATTTTGTATCATGTGCGGCACGCCTGTACCCGCGGGCGCCGCACGCCGAACCCGTGACGAGCCCATCGCCGCAGAAGCAGCCGTACCCACCGCTGCGCCGTCAGCCGCGTCCGTGACGAAGGCCTCGGCCGTCGCTACCGACGAGGCGGTCGATACCGACAAGATGGTCGAGGTCGACACCGCCGAAGGGGGGCCCGCTGCGGGCGCGCCTCGTCGGGCCCGGTCCCCGTTCGCCCCGCCGACGCCCGCCGCCGCCGAGGACGAACTCACCGATGACGACGTAGACGACGAGTCGATCGCCCGCGAGCCCGTGCTCCCGGTTCCGGTCTTTCCGTCACCGGGCGCATCCGCTCGCGACATGGACAGCGAGCCCGAGGTCGAATCCGAGCCAGCTCCCGAGCCTGCTTCGGCACTCGAACCGGCGTTCGCCCACTCCCCGTCGATCAACGACCTCGCGCACGAGCAGTTCGCCGACGACGAGAGCCTGCTCTCTCGCGATTTGCCTCCCCGGCGACAGTCGCTGCAGGGTCGAGGAAGGGCCACTGCGGAGTCACGGGAGAGGTACCCGAGCTACGCGTCGGTCGCGACGAGTCAGGAATACACGGAGGAGAGCATCCCCTCTTTCCACACCTCCGACGGCGCCCCGTCGAGACGCAGGATCGACGTGCCGCTGGTCGTGACCATCGGCCTGTCGACCGCTGGTGTGGTTCTCATCGTCTACCTCGCGATCCTCGTCTTCGGCGCGCGTGGCTGACGCCTCACCGCGCGACGGATGGCGTGAGCCGACCTCGCTGCTCCCCCTGCGCTGGGGAGGCTACCGGTCCAGGTACACCGCGGCGCTCACGCTTCTCGTGGCTGGGGGCCTGCTCGCGCAGGCGGCGTCCGCCTATGCGACCTATCTGCTGTACGCGGGCCTGACCGCCCACCTGCTCGGCTGGTGGATCCTGCCTGGACGGGGATGGCGCAGGTTCTGGATGTCGCTGCCGAGCGCCCTGGTCATGCTCGTCCTGTTGACGGGCGGGCCGTCATCCGCTGCCCTCGTCGTTCCGCTTGCCGGCTGGCTCTACGTGCGCCAGCGCCCGGCGCGCTGTTATCTCGTGCTGTTGGCGCCGTTCGTCGCCGGCGTGGTGCTCGGCCAGGTCTTTCCGCAGTACGGTCACGGGGCCGTCGTGGTGACCGTGGCGAGCGCGGTGCTGGTGGGCTCCGCGTGGCTCGCTCGGCTCCTAGCGAACAGCGGGCAAACACCCAGCCACGAACCGGCATCCGCACGCTAGATTGGCCCCATGGCTTCTTCAAACCCCGCATTCAACAACTCACCCGCGTTCTCCGCCCGTGCTTCGAAGGCGGCGGAGCTCAAGTCCCCTGAGCTGAACAGCGGCATGACCGCCCAGCAGCTCACCGACCTCTACAGCCAGCCCTCTGCGACGGCGGTAGAGACGAACCGCATGAGCTACGACGACGTGATGATCAAGATCGTCTCGAGCTTTGCGATCCTGCTCGTCGGTGCGGCCGTCGGATGGTTCCTCCCGGCGCTCGCCCTGCCCGCGGCCCTCGTCGGCTTCGCGCTCGCCCTCGTCAACATCTTCAAGAAAAAGCCGTCACCGGTGCTCGTGCTCAGCTACGCGGCCGTCGAGGGAGTCTTCGTCGGCGGCATCACGAGCTTCTTCGAGTCGATCTACCCGAACATCGCCGTGCAGGCCGTGATCGGAACCCTCGTCGTGGTCGGCGTGACGCTCGCCCTGTTCGCAAGCGGCAAGATCCGCGCCTCGAAGAAGGCCACCAAGGTCTTCCTCATCGCGATGGTGGGCTACCTGGTGTTCTCGGTCATCAACGTGATCCTCATGGCGACCGGCGTGAACTCGGATGCGTTCGGGCTGCGCAGCAGCGTCGAGATCTTCGGGATTCCGCTCGGCTTCCTTCTCGGCATCCTGGTCGTCATCATGGCAGCGTACTCGCTCGTCCTCGACTTCGACAGCATCCAGACCGGCGTCAAGCGCGGCGCCCCCCGCATCTACGGCTGGACCGCCGCCTTCGGCATCATGGTCACCGTCGTCTGGCTCTACCTCGAGATCCTCCGCATGCTGGCCATCCTGCGTCGCTAGCCCCTCCCTTTATCGCGAAAGGCCGCCTTCCGGGGCGGCCTTTTTCGTGCGCGCGGGCACTCGTGTCACCCCGGGCACCGCATTGCGGCAAATGGTGGGTGCTCGCCGCGCCACACCCGCACTTTGCCGCAATCGGATGGGTCCGGATGTGCGCTACCGCCTCCGACGGCGCAGCAGCGCCACGATGACGACGAGCACGATGAGCCCTGCGATGACGGGCATCCCGATCCAGGCGTTGTCACCCGAGAGAAACACGGAAGAATTCGTGTCGTTGCACACCGGAACCTCGTAGGCGCAGGACGCGAACACGGGAAACAGGAGCATCCCCCATTACAGCAGGGGCGGTCGGGCGGGCAAGAAAGAGCGCTGTGCGTCGCAACGCGCTCGTGCCTCGCTCCTCGACCAGCGGGGCGCGTCAGGCCGGGTAGGTGACGCGATAGGTGGTGTGGGTGACGAGCGGGTTGCTCCTGACCGTTATGGGCTCAAGTGTGAGGTCGCCCACACCGTCGAAGAGACGCTCGCCCTCGTGAAGGAGGATCGGCGAGGTGTGCAGGCGCAGTTCATCGATGAGGCCTGCGTTCAGGAACTGGCGCATGGTGTCCGCTCCGCCACCGACCGAGATCGTGGCATCGCCAGCGACGGCGCGAGCCTGCTCCGTGGCGGACTCCACGCCATCCGTCACGAAGTGGAAGGTGGTGCCGCCCTCCATGACCAGAGGTTCGCGCGGATAGTGCGTGAGCACGAAGACGGGTGCGTGGTATGGCGGGGTGTCGCCCCACCAGCCGCGCCAGTCACCGCTCCACTCGCCGCGAATCGGACCGAACATGTTGCGGCCCATGATGAACGCGCCGGCCTCGACGATCGCGGCAATCTCGGCGGCGTTCTCCTCTGGCTGCTCGAACTGCCAGCGATGGAGGCGCTCAGTTCCCTCCCCCATCGGATGCTCGAGGCTCTGCCGGGGCCCGGCGACGAAGCCGTCGAGTGAGATCGTCATGTCTGCGGTGACTGAAGTCATGGCGGAAAGTGTAGAGCGGCGAGCAGAGCGTTGGGGCATTCGACGCTGATTACGAAGGAATTGCGACACGCCGAGATGAGCGGGCGGATTCGGACGGCGTGTTGCAATTCCTCCGTCATTAGCGGCGCGGGTGACTGTTTCCGCGCGGTGGGTCACGATACGCGAGCTGGTTTCGATACGGTCGCGGAGCGACCTACTCAACCCACAGCTTCGTCGCGCGCTACTCGACCGGCGGGACGACCCGGGCGCGGCCCTCAGGAGTGCCAGTTGATGAGCTCGCGGGAGAGCGCGTGGGCGTGCTCCACGAGCATCCGTCCGAGTTCCTCCTGGCGCTCCGGGCGAAAGCGGGACTCAATGCCGTTGAGGCTCAGCGCCCACTGCGGTTCGCCATCCGCGTCGAACACTGCGGCGCCCATGCCCCAGCTGCCCTCCACGATCAGTCCGGGGTTCACGGCATAGCCGGTCTCGCGAGTGGCCCGGATGCGCTCACGGACCTCGGATGCCGAGTGCGACTCTCCGAAGCGTGTCTCGAGCTCCGCGGAGGCCAGGTACTCGTCGATCCACTCGTCTGCCTCGAACGCCAGGAGCGCGAGCCCCGCCGAGGCGACCCCAAGCGGAAAGCGCACCCCCTCGTGCAGCACGAAGGAGCGCACGGGAAAGCTGCCGTCTTCTCGGATGAGGCAGATGGACTCCGTGCCGCGCCTGGCGGAGAAGAAGGCGCTCTCGCCGCTGAGCTCCGCGAGCTCGAGCACGGTGGGAAGCGCGACCCCGCGCACGTTGTAACGGGGGGACGACGCGGCGCCGAGCAAATACAGCTCCGGTCCGGTGCGCCAGCGCGAACCCTCGTGATCGAGGAATCCCTCTGCGGCGAGCGCCGTGAGCAGGCGGTGCACGGTGGAGCGCGAGAGTCCCACCTCCGTGGCGAGATCTGCGGCAGTGACGCCCTCGACCCCTCGACTCCCGACCGCGCGCAGGATCGCTCCGACGCGACGCACCACCTGGGTGCCATGAACATCCGCCATGACGCAATAATCCCACAATGTGAGACGGCTTGTAAACGAGAACCATGCGGTGGGTGTGCGATGCCCGCGTGCCCGCCGCGGCATTGACAGCATCCCGCGGCGAATCTAGTGTCAGAAAGGGACCCGTTCACGGATTGCAAAGGAGCATTCATGCCCAGATTGTGGGACACGGCAGCAGAGGCGCTCGCTGGCGTGGTGAAGGACGGGGCGATCGTCGCCGTCGGAGGCTTCGGCCTGAGCGGCAATCCGACCGACCTCATCGAGGCCCTGCGCGACACCGGAGTCCGCGACCTCACCATCGTCTCGAACAACATGGGCGTCGACGGCAAGGGACTCGGGCTGCTGCTGGAGAACAACCAGGTGAGCAAGGTCGTCGCCTCCTACGTCGGAGAGAACAAGCTCTTCGCCGAGCAGTACCTGCAGGGCAAGCTCGAGATCGAGTTCGTGCCGCAGGGCACCCTGGCGGAACGGCTTCGCGCTGGAGGCGCAGGCATCGCGGGCTTCTACACGAAGACCGGCGTCGGCACGGTCATCGCGGAGGGCAAACCCACCGAGGTCTTCGACGGCGAGGAATACGTGCTTGAGCGCGGCATCGTCGCCGACCTGGCCCTCGTGCACGCTCACACGGCCGACGAGGCAGGCAACCTCATCTACCGGCACACGGCCCGCAACTTCAACCCGGTGATCGCCACGGCAAGCAAGATGACCGTCGCCGAGGCAGAACACATACTCACCGACCGCTTCATCGACCCGGACATCATCGTCACTCCGGGCATCTTCGTTCAGGGACTCGTCGAGGCGGTCCCCCGCGTCAAAGACATCGAGCAGCGCACCGTGCGACCCCGCGTCGCGGCGGACGGCACGCCGCTCGCGAAAGGAGAATGACATGGCCTGGACACGCGATGACATGGCCGCGATCGCCGCAGCCGAGATCACGGACGGCCAGTACGTGAACCTGGGCATCGGGATCCCGACCCTGGTCGCCAACCACCTGAAGCCCGGGGTCTCCGTGACTTTGCAGAGTGAGAACGGGCTCCTCGGCATGGGACCATTCCCCTTCGAAGGAGAAGAGGATGCCGACCTCATCAACGCGGGCAAGCAGACCGTGACGCTGCTCCCCGGCGGCAGCTTCTTCGACTCGGCCACCTCGTTCGGGATGATCCGCGGTGGACATGTGGGCCTCGCGATCCTCGGGGCGATGCAGGTCTCTGCGAGCGGTGACCTCGCGAATTGGACCATTCCGGGAAAACTCGTCAAGGGCATGGGCGGCGCGATGGATCTCGTCGCCGGCTCGCCCCGCATCATCGTGCTCACCGATCACCGTTCGAAAGACGGCGCATCCAAGATCGTGAGCGAGTGCACCCTTCCGCTCACCGGCCGCGGGGTGGTCGATCGCATCGTCACCGACCTCGCCGTGTTCGATGTCACGGATGACGGGCTCGTGCTGCGCGCGGTGTCGCCCGGTCACACGGTCGAGGAGGTTCGCGAGGCGACGGATGCGATCTTCCGCGCCGACCTCGACGAGTCCTTCGCCTTAGGATCGGCATCATGACCGCAGTTATCGCGAGCTTCGCTCGCACGCCCTTTGTCCGCTACCTCGGTGCTTTCGGTACGGTCACGGCCACAGAACTCGGAGCGCACGCCATCGCCGCGGCTCTCGAGCGCGCCAGCATCTCGGCGGACGCGGTCGACCAGGTCGTCGCGGGTCAGGTGCTGCAGGCCGGCGCGGGCCAGAACCCCGCGCGGCAGTCTGCGGTGGGGGCGGGCATCCCGCTCTCCGTTCCCGCGGTCACCCTCAACGTGGTCTGCCTCTCCGGCATCGAGGCGGTCGCCACCGCCACGCGGCTCGTCACGAGCGGCGAGGCCAGGATCGTGGTCGCGGTGGGCCAGGAGTCCATGTCGCTGGCCCCGCACATCCTGCCGCGCTCCCGCACCGGCGTGCGCTACGGAGCGATGGAGCTGATCGACACGATGGAGCACGACGGACTCTCCGACGCGTTCGAGAAGCGCTCCATGGGCGCGTCGACGGATGCCTACGGCGAGCCCCTCGCGATCAGCCGCCAGGCACAGGACGAGTTCGCCGCGGCATCGCACCGTCGCCTCGCGGAATCGACGGAGTTCCTCGCGGGCGAGATCGCGCCGTACACCGTGCACGGACGCCGTGGCGACACCGTCGTCGACACGGATGACGGGCTGCGGACCGACACGACCGTCGAGTCCCTCGGGAAGCTCAGGCCCGCGTTCACGCCGAACGGCAGTCTCACCGCGGGCAACTCATCGCAGATCTCGGACGGCGCAGCGGCCGTCGTGATCATGACCGAGGCCACTGCGCTGGAGGAGGGCATCACGCCCCTCGCGAGGATCCTCGGCCACGCGCTCGTCGCCGGCCCGGATGTCTCCCTCCACGCCCAGCCTGCGAACGCGATCACTGCGGCTCTGGCCACAATCGGTCGCAGCGCAGCCGAGCTCGCGGCCGTCGAGATCAACGAGGCCTTCGCGGCGGTCGGCGTGCACTCCACCGAACTGCTCGGGGTCGACCCCGCGATCGTGAACGCGCACGGCGGTGCCATCGCCCTCGGGCACCCGATCGGTGCTTCAGGGACTCGCATCGTGGGTCATCTCGCGCGACGTCTCACTGCCGCCGGATCCGGCTCGGTCGGCGCTGCGGGAATCTGCGGAGGCGGTGGGCAGGGTTCCGCGATCATCCTGCAAGCCCTGTGACGTTGCTCCCATGACGCCCGTCGGAACCCTGCGACTGCCCCCTGCCGTCCACTTCGGATATGGCACACGCGCGCAACTTCTGCACCTGCTGGCGATACATGGCAGGCGGGTGCTTGTCGTCGCGGACCCATTTCTGCGTGGCACTCCGCTGTTCACCGAGACGCGGCTGGCCATCGAGTCCGCCGGGCTCGCGCTTGAGATCTACAGCGACATCAGAGCAGAGCTGCCCGCCGACTCTCTCGACACGGCGGCGGAGTCGGTGCGTGCGTTCTCGCCCGAGGTGATCCTCGCGATCGGCGGCGGAAGCGCGCTCGACGCCGCCAAACTCATCGCCCTGCTCCTCACGCACGGCGGCCCGCTGAGCCGCTACTACGGCGAGAACGCGGTGCCTGCCCCGACGCTCCCGGTGGTCGCGGTTCCGACGACAGCGGGCACCGGATCAGAGGTCACGCCCGTCGCCGTGGTGTCCGACCCCGAGCGCGAACTCAAGGTCGGCATCTCGAGCCCGCACCTGATCCCCGTGGCCGCTGTGGTCGATCCGGACTTCACCTTCGGCGCCCCGGCCAGCGTCACGGCGTTTTCCGGCATCGATGCGCTGGTGCACGCCGCCGAGTCGTACACGGCGAGAACGCTGGCTCTGGCGTGGAACGGCGTTCTGCCCGTCTTCACCGGAAGCAACGCGTTCTCCGATGTGCTCGCGTTGCGGGCGGCAGAAAAGCTCGGCGCGTGGCTGACGGTCGCAGTCGCCGAGCCCGAGAACCGTGAAGCGCGGCAGGAGGTCGCCCTCGGCAGCCTGCTGGCGGGCATGTCGTTCAGTGCCACAGGCACCCACCTCTCACACGCGCTGCAGTATCCCATCGGGGCGAGCACCCACACCGCGCACGGGCTCGGCACCGGCCTCATGCTGCCCTACGTTCTCGATGCCTGCCTCGACGACACCGCCGCGCAGCAACGGATTGCGGATATCGGTGCAGCGCTCGGATCCAGCGTGGACGACCCAGGGCAGCGCGCGAACGACGCGATCTCGGCACTGCTGCGCATCAATCGGTCGATCGGCGTGCCGGCATCCCTCGCGGAGATCGGGGTCTCCAGGGACCAGCTCCCGCGGTTCGCGGAACTCGCCATCGGTGCCGCGCGCCTGGTCGGGATCGCGCCGATCCCGGCGACGAAGGAGCTTCTCCTCGAGATCCTCGAGCACGCGCACGCCGGGAGCCTCGCGGAACGACTTCACTAGGCGCTGTAGCCGCCGTCTACGGGGAGCACGACGCCGCTGACATGGCTTGCGCGGTCACTCAGCAGCCAGGCCGCAGCCTCGCCGACCTCACGACCCGTGCCGATCTTGCGCAGCGGAGTCGCGGCGATCCGCCCCTCGACGCCGCCGGGGATCGTCTCACGTGCGGTTGCCATCATCGGCGTCTCGATGGGGCCAGGGGCGATCGTGTTCACGCGGATGCCCAGAGGCCCGTTGTCATGTGCAGCGGTGCGCGTCATGCCGATCACGGCGTGCTTGGTCGCCTGGTAGCCGCCGAGGCCCGTGCTGCCTCGGAAGCCGCTCACACTGCTCATATTGACGATCGACCCGGCACCCACCTCCCGCATCGCCCGCAACTCCTCGCGAAGGCACAGCCAGACGCCCTTCACGTTGATGGCCATGAGCTCATCGAACTCGCGTTCGGAGATATCGTCGAGTCGACCTCCAGAGGTGATCCCGGCGTTGTTGAGCGCGCCGTCGAGCCGTCCGAATCGTGCCAGCGTGGCATCCACGAACCGCGTTGCGTCCTCGGCGACGCTCGCATCGCCGGTGACCGCGTCAACCTCGTGCCCGGCCGAAGTGAGCTCGTCCACGATCTCCTGCAGCGGGCCGGCACTGCGCGCAATGAGCATGAGCCTAGCACCCTCCTTCGCGAACACGCGCGCGGCATCCGCCCCTATGCCCGCACTTGCGCCGACGACCAATACCGTCTTGTTTGCGAGCAGGCCGGTTCGGGCCGCGACGGACTCTCTCGGGTTCTCGGACATGTCTGGTCTCCTTCTGGATCTCGGTGGGTCGTGGGCCGGCGGCTATCCCTGGATCGAAAAACCGCCATCCACCGGGATCGCTGCCCCGGTGAGAAAGGAACTTGCATCGCTCGCGAGAAAGACCGCGATGCCGGCGAAGTCGTCGGGACTGCCCCACCTCTTGAGCGGAGTCCTGGGCATCACCTTCTCGTTAAGACTCGCCATGTTCGGCCGGGTCAGATCGGTCTCGACCCAACCGGGCAGGAGTGCGTTCGCGGTGATGCCGTGCTTGCCCCACGCTACGGCGAGGTTGCGCGTGTACTGCACGATGCCGCCCTTGCTCGCACCATATGCGGGCGAGAACTCGATCGCGAACTGCGACATCATGGAGCCGGTCGAGATCACGCGTCCATGCGTCGACGCGACGAGATGGGGGTACGCGGCCCTGCTCATGCGCACGGCGGAGGTGAGGTTCGTGTCCATCACGGTCGCCCACTGCTCATCGGTGATGACGTCGGGGGTGGCGCGGATATTCGTCCCGGCGTTGTTCACCAGGATATCGAGCCGACCGGTCTTCTCGACGACCTCGGCGACAACCGCATCCGCTCGGCCCGGCTCGGTGAGATCGGCGCTGATGGCGATGCAGCCGGCGCCGAGTTCTGCCACCGCTCTGGCATTCTTGGCGGCGTCCCGACCCACTATCGCCACGGTCGCTCCGGCCCCAGCGAGGCCGCGCGCCATGCCGAGGCCGATACCGCCGTTCCCGCCGGTGATGAGAGCGACGCGGCCCGTGAGATCAAACATCCATGGTCTCCTCTGGATCAGAAATTCTTTCGACTCTTCTCCGAGCCCCCGACCAGGGCGCTGAGTGTCTCTGCGGTCGCCTTCAGAGCAGCCATCGTCGACGAGTTCGGTGTGAAGTCCGTCATTCGATCCGTGCCGAGGAGAGCGACCGTCGCACAGATGCCGTATTCGTCGAAGACGGGAGCGGCTGCACCCACAAGGCCATCGATCTCATCCACGATGCAAATGCCCGTCTTGCGAATCTTCTCGAGCTCCCGATCGAGCGCCGCCCGCTCCGCCGCGCTGAGCCCCTTCGTGGCACGCTCGATCGTCGTCGGGTCGGGATGCCACGCCAGGAAGACCCTCATCTGGGCAGCGCTGAGGTCCAGTTGCACCCCCACCCTCACGGTCACCAGCACGTTACGCTCAGCGTTCTCCTCCACCCTCGTCACGACGGGGCCGTTCGCACCCCACAGGCTAAGAAGCGCAGTGGTGTGAGAGACCGCGGAAAGGCCGGCAAGATGGGGCGGAGCGAGTTCGACGATCCGTCGACGGCCGAGCGCGAGAATGCCCAATTGCAGCATGAGCCCACCGAGCACGAACGACCCACGACGACTCCCCGGCTCCAGGAACCCGGCCGCGACGAGGGAGATGCAATAGCGATAGGCGGTCGTCCGGTTGAGCCCCAGGAGGCTCGCGACTTCGCCCGCGGTCAGTTCCGTCACTCGCGGGGTGAACAAGGAGAAGATCTGACCAACGCGGGCTACGGCCTGAATGTCACCCGTGTTGGCCTCATCGGCGGCGACTCTAGTCATTCTCTGCTGACCTTCTGTTCACAATGCGACATTTATGTTCATATAGCAATACAATTAGAACCCTAAATTATCAGACAATAGGGAATAAAGTTCGAATGAAGCGCAGTCGCTTCACCATTCGAACTTACGGTTCGAATTGACGGAGGCGGGATGACTACAGAAGATAGCACCGCTCTCGGTCCCCAGGACATCTTGGTCATTGCGGATGACCTCGCAGGAGCCGCGGAATCTGCCGCAGCGCTCACGGCCGCCTCAGGGATCCCGAGCGAACTTCGTCTCGAGCACGGCGAGACACATGGCGCTCAGACGACAGTTCTCGTGATCGACACCGATTCCCGCTACGCCACCGCATCGGATGCGCGCGCGGCCGTGCGCGCCGCCGTCTTCGCAAGACCTCGTGCGCGTCTCATCATCAAGAAAGTGGACTCGCTGCTTCGTGGACGTGTCGCCGACGAGACGGCGGCACTGCGCGACCGGGGCATCACGCCGATCGCGAGCTTCGCCCTTCCCTCGATGCGCCGCACGGTCACCGGGGGCGTCGTTCACCTCGATGGTGTGCCCCTGCAGCGCACGGATACGTGGGGTGCCGAGAAGACGCCACCGCCCACCAGCATCCCCCAGCTTCTCGACGGTATTCCTACGAGGGTCATTTCCCTCACGACGGTCCGGAACGGGTCACTCGATGAGCACCTGCTTGACGCCCTGACCACGGGCACGGTGCCGGTCTGCGATGCCGAGGAGCAGACCGACCTCGACGCGGTCGCAGACGCCGCTCTTCGCCTGACGTCCCGAATTGGGCAGGTCGGCATCATGGGTACCGGTGCGATCGCGCGGGCCGTCGGCCGTCGACTCCAACCAGCCGAGGCCAAAGCAACGCACACCGCTCGGACTCAGCCGCCCGCAGTCCTCGCCGTGGTCGGCACGGTCGCGGCAACGATCTCGGAGCAGCTCAGGATCCTCATCGACGCCGGCGCATCCGCCATCGCGATCTCGCCGGAGCAGCTGGCGCAGCCAGGCTTCTCCGCGGACCTCGTGAGCAGGATTTCCGATGGCCTCCGTGGCGGTGTCGTTGTCGTCTACACGGATCGCACGGCGCAGTGGCATCGGGACGACGTCGCGGTCCTTGCCTCGAGTCTGCGCGAGCTTCCCGAGCTCGGAGCAGTCGACCTGGTGCTCACGGGCGGCGAGACCGCGCGCAGGGTGCTGGATGCCGCCAGGGTGACGACGATGTACCCGGAGCGGGAACTGGCCGACGGCGTCGTGCTGAGTCGCACGGCGAGCGGGTGCTCCGTGGTGACCCGCCCCGGGAGCTTCGGCACCGCGAACAGCCTGCGCGACATCGTGGCGTACCTGAGACCAACATTCAGAAGCAGTCAAGACCTACATATATAAGGAGTCGATGTGACCGAAGCAAAGCGGCGACCGGTAGTCGCGGTGACGATGGGCGATGGAGCGGGGGTTGGACCAGAGATCTGCGCGGCCGCAGTGACCGACCCCGAGATCCTGGCGCTCTGTCGCCCCGTGGTGGTCGGTGATGCAGCCCGGCTGCGCGCCGCGGTGGCCATCACCGGACGAGACGTACAGGTCGTCAGTGTCGACACGGTGCACGATGAAGCCCAGGGCACAAAGGATCGCATCGAGGTCATCGACCTCGGGTTGTTGCCAGTCGACCTTCCCTGGGGCGAACTGTCTCCGATCGCCGGGGATGCCGCGTATCAGTACGTGCGCGTCGCCTGTGAGCTGGCGCTGGAGGGCACGGTGCAGGCGATCTGCACCGCTCCCCTCAACAAAGAGGCGCTCCACCTCGCTGGCCATCTCTATCCGGGGCACACCGAGATGCTCGCGTCGCTCATGGGCGTGAAGGAGGTGTCGATGATGCTGTCGACCCCCAAGCTGCGCGTCATCCACGTGACGACCCATATCGGGCTGATCGACGCGATCGCCGCCATCGAGCCAGGCCTGGTCGAACGCACCATCCGCCGCGGAGACGAGGCCCTCCGACGGGCTGGTATCGCCCGGCCACGAATCGGAGTCTGCGCTATCAATCCACACGCGGGCGAAAACGGGCTGTTCGGCTACGGAGAAGAAGAGGAGAAGATCGCTCCGGCCGTGCGCGCGGTGGTCGCAGATGGCGTGGATGCGGTCGGCCCGCTCCCCGCAGACACCGCATTCTTCCTCGCGGGCCGCGGCGACTACGACCTCATCGTTGCGATGTACCACGACCAGGGCCACGGCCCAGTGAAGGTTCTCGGCATCGAGGCCGGCGTCAACATCACGGTCGGACTTCCCGTGATCCGCACGTCCGTCGACCACGGCACAGCCTTCGACATCGCGGGGACGGGTCGAGTCGACACCCGCAGCATGGTCGAGGCCCTGCGCCAGGCCGTCGAGCTCTCGACCGTGCACGCCTGAACCACCCAACAGGTGCGCCCCGAAGAATTTCTCCGGGGCGCACCTGTAGTTGTGATGCCGATGTCTAGCCGTTGAGCCAGGTGGTCAGCTTTGCGTTGTACTCGTTGTTGTACTTCGCGTACCACTTCACGTTCTGGCTGACGATCTTGCCGGTATTGACGTCGCCGAACGGATTCACCGTGGCCGCGTGCTCTCCGAAGTTCGGCTCGCTCTTCAGGTTGATCGGCGCAACACCCGCGAGTTCAGCGACCTTGGCCGACGGTCCGGGCTGAACCGATGCGCGGATGAAGTCCTCGGCGCTCGCCAGCTTCTTGCTGCCCTTCGGCACCGCGAACGAGTTCAGTGCAGCAAGCGTCACGTCCCAGATCGGCGTGATCTCGACGTTGGCGTTGAGCAGGGCCAGCTGGCGGGATGCCACCAGGATGTACATGCTCACCTGGTTGTTGGCCACGTCCTGCTGCAGAACTCCAACGTTCGGCGCGAAGATCGTCTCGTCACGGATCGTGTCCCACTTGTCGAGTGCCCTTTCGACATCAAGCGGGTACAGGTCATCAGGCTTGACGCCGTCGGCCAGCAGTGGGTACTCCATCATGCCGTCCTGAAGCGTCGCCACAACCCCACGCTTGCCGGGGAACTTCTTCGTATCGAAGAAGTCAGCCAGGGTCTTCGGAGCCTTGTCGGGGTCGGGGAACGCCTTGTTGCTGTATGCAACGATCGGGGAGTTGGTGAAGTTACCGATGTAGCATTCGCCGATCGTGCCCTCCGGGAAGTCCTTCGCGTCGAGCTCCGGAATGATCAGCTTCTCGAACAGGGTGCCGCAGTTCTCCTCTGCAGCAGCGGGGGCGACGTTCACGACATCCCACTGCACATTGCCGGCCAGAACCTGGGCCTTCACGGTGGCGACGCTCGCGGGCGAGGTGTTGAGGAAGGTCACGTTCGGGTGGTCAGCAGTGTACGGAACCTGCCAGGAGTCGATCTGGGCCTGCTGCCCAGCTCCGCCGTAGCCGACGAAGGTCAACTCGACCGGCCCCGTCGGAAGGGCCGCCTTGCCGTCACTGGACTTTGGGGCAGGCGCTGGATCGCCTCCACCCGCGCATCCCCCGAGCAGGCCGCCGATGGCAACGATGCTCACCGAGATGAGCAGCTTTTTCAAGCTAGACGTCTTTGTCACTCTTGGTCCTTTCGTGCCGGAAGCCCGGCATTAGTCGCTGCGAAGGTGCAGCACATTCTGGTCGTTATGCGAACGGCCCGTGCACGATTGCGCTCTTCCGATCGAGATCGAATATTTTCGCGCACGGTCCTTCTGTTTCATTTATTTAGTTTTTTCGATTTTTGAGATTCGCGCCTCTTCCGCTGGGGAGTCGATACCGGCCGTAACATGTTCGTTATGCGACATCAAAGATCGTTATGTGAACAATAACGGGAACGCCCACGGAAAAACAAGACCGGGATGCAACTTCCGTGATCACAATCCGAACACGTTCGACGGCACGACAGAAAGGCTGGCTGCCGAAGAGCCCGGCGGCCAGCCTGCGCGGCCTGAAGGTCTACTTGATGGCCATGGCGTTCGCAGGCGAACCGACCCCGCCCATCAGGTTGAGCGGCTTCGCACTGAAGAAGAACTCGTAGACGCCGTCCTCGGCACAGTCGCGCGCCAATTCCTCCACCGCGAACATCTCGCCGATGGCGAGGCCAAGCAATGGCAGCAGCGGGCGGTGCAGGCCACCATTGTGGTCGACGCTCTTCTCCGGAGGCGCCTGGTTCGGCTGCGTCACATCGTTGTTCGGCGTGTATGGGAACGCTTCAATACCGAGGTTGTCCGCGGCCACCATGGAGAAGTGATGGTTCCAGATCCAGGCCACGATGGCTCGGCTCGATTCGAGTCCGGGCACCTTCATGCCGTTCTTGAAGGCCTTACGGCTGTCTTCGTCCATGTGCTGGCGGCAGTAGTCCGCCCATCCGGTCCTCAAGATCAGGATGTCCCCGGCTTCAAAGGAAACGCCCTGGGCCGTGGCCGTCGCCTCGAGATCGTCAACAGTGATCTCCGTGACCACGGACTGGTCGATCGGCCTGCCGATCGAGGCGAAGTATCTTTCGACATCGAGCAGCACTCCTCGCCCCACGATCCCGACCTCTGCCCACTTCTGGATGCCAAGGGTCGGGTTGTTCGTGTCGATGTCCTCCCTGCTGCGACCGCCGTACCACCCCGCCCCCGGATACCCGATGTGACGCAACGCGTCGATCTGGGTCGTGCCCTGCAGATAGAAGGAATCGAGCCAGTCGTCGAAGTGATAGGGGTTGTTGGAGAAAAGGTGATGCTGGTTCGGTGGGCGCGTGCCGGACGGGAACGGGTCGAACTCGCTGAGCGTGTAGTCGAGGTTGATCGTGCGTCCGGCACGGATGAGGCCAGCCGCGCGCTTACGCACCTCCGGCGTCAGAAAGTTCACTGTGCCGAGCTGGTCGTCGCGACCGAAATAGTCCCAGGACGAACCCGATGGCTCCGCCCTCAACAGGTCGTCATAGGTGGGCAGTGGTTGCCCCGAAGGCATACGTTCCGCTCTTGTGGCTGCCAAGATTCATCTCCTCGTTGAGTGTTCGCAGTATAGAAAGTTCACTACGCAAACTATATATCCGAATCGTGAACGATTTGCTACTCGATCAAAGAATTTCGGCACGGTCTCGTCCACGCCCACAAGTCAGGCAAAGGCACTGACAATTGTCCTGAAATACGGCAATCCCCGGCACTCGCCAGCGGATGCCGGCACCACAGTCCTTACCTGTCCACGTACGTCTCGTTCACGATACAAACGCATCTAACATAATATGAACGGGTGGCCGTACCCGAGCACTCGCGGGCCGCAGCCCGCCAGCCGAACTACCTCGCCCGAACGACGGGCCTCTTCTTGCGCTTGCGGAACGCGAGCGGAAGCAGGAACACCAGCACAACCACCACCACGATGAGGCTCGACGCCGCCGAAATGGTGGGGTCGATCTCAGCGGTGACGCTGTTGTACATCTGTACGGGCAGCGTTTCGAACGTTGGCGAGTGGATGAACAGTGAGATGACGACTTCGTCGAATGACGTGACGAAGGCAAAGATCGCACCGGTCAGGATGCCCCGGCTGATCAGCGGCGCGGTGATCCTGAGGAAGGTGTGCATCGGCGGGGCACCGAGCGAGGCGGAGGCGAGGAGCAGTCGGTCATCCAATCCGCTGAGCGCGGCCGTGACGCTCACCAGGACGAACGGCAGCGAAATCGCGGTGTGGGCGATAACGAAGCCGAGCAGGGTTCCCGTGAGGTGCCACTGGAGGAACGCGATGTACACCGCCGTCGCGATCACGATCGACGGCGCCACCAACGGCACCATGACGAACGTCCTGACCGCGCGAGACAGCGGGCCACGAAGTCGATGAAGGCCGATGGCAATCGCGGTTCCAAACGCCGTCGCGACGATCGCCGTCAGGGTCGCCACGAGCACGGAGTTGCCGAGTGAACTCAGCCAGGCCGGGCTCGTGAAGAAGTTCTCGTAGAGGCGCCACGTGAACCCAACCGGTGGGAACGCGAACGTCGTCGACGTGCTGAAGCTCATCGGAATGACGACGAGGGTGGGCAGCACCAGGAACAGCGCGGTGACGACTCCGATGATCTTGAGCCAGGCCGGTATCTTGTCGACGGGTTTCTGCGCGCGTCGACGGCGAGGCGCGACAGCCGGGGTCTGCGACGTCGGCAGGCTGATGTTCGACGTAATAGCCATTGTCGTTACCTCTTGTTCCCGATAGTGACCGTGCCGATGGACGCGACCGATCCACCGACCCTGTTGACCCACGCGACGAGGGCCAGTGTGACGACCAGAATGAACGTTCCGAGCGCACCCGCCGCAGCAAAGTCGAGGAGCTGCGTCGTCTGCTGCGCGAGGAGTTGCGCAATCAGGGACTGTTGCGGAGAACCGACCAGCGCTGGCGTCACGAAGAACCCACTGCTGAGCGTGAAGACGAGGATGAGACCGGAGATCACACCCGTTCTCGACTGTGGCCAGAAGATCTTCCAGAATGCCGCGGTCGGGGAGGAGCCGAGGCCACGTGCAGCGAGCAGCAGTCGCCGGTCGATCGACCCCAGAGACGCGTAGAGCGGCAGGACCATGAATGGCAACATCACCTGACTCATCGCCAGCGTGACACCGGTAGCCGTGCCATATAACACCACGTTGGGATTACCGAGGAACGCGAAGAACTGCTGCACCGGGGCGTGGTTGCCCAGGAGGATGATCCAGGCAAAGTTGCGAGCGAGTGCCGAGGTCCAGAAGGGGATGAGCACGATCGTGAGCAGGATGCCTCGCGCGGTCGGGCCGACCCTCGTCATCAGGTAGGCGTACGGATAGCCGAACACCAGGGTGACCGCCGTCGTCACCAGGGCCGCGCCAAGGGTGCGAAACAGGATCGTGATCGTCGTCTTCTCTGTGAAGATGGCTTCGTAGTGGATGAGTGTGAAGTCTGGGGCGCCCACACTGCGAATCAGGTTCTGGATGAGCGGAATTCCGAGCACGATGACGAGCACAACGAGCGCCGGTATCAGCAGCAGCCAATTGCCGATCGCCTTCGACCTGCGTTGCCGCTTGATCTGTGGTGTTGACACGGTCATGTCGTTCTCCTCCTTTGTTACCGAGCACCCGGCGCCTGTGGCGTCATCCGCCGACGAGTTTGCTGAGTTTGGCCGCTGCAGCTTTCAGATCTTCGACAAGCGGCCCGGACTTTTCCGATGACGGCAGCATCTTCGCGGTGCCGATGAACGCCATGGCCGCCTTCACGTCACGGCTTCCGAAGATGGGGGCCGCGACGGCCGCAAGCCCCAGGTGGCTGAGGTCTGCCCAACCAATCCGGTCCCTGCGCACCTTGGCAAGCTCCGCTTCCTCGGCCTTAGCTTCGGATTCGGACATCCCCGCCAGGTGCTGCGCGATGGCGGTCTGTTCGGACTGGAAGGCGACAAGCACACGTGATTGCGATGACTTCGGCTCCAGGACGGTGCCGACGCGAACGGTGACGACGATCGTTCCGACCGCTGCCTCTTCGACGAGCGCGACCACGGGGCCTGAGCGGCCCAACAGACTCATGACGACGGTCATCTGCGTCTTGTCAGAGAGCTCGCGCATGATCGCCGGCGCGAGGCTCAGAACCTTGCGCCGACTCGAGATGAACGCGGAGAGCTGGTCCAGGATCGGACCCGGCCCGTTCGTCTTGTCGAGGAACGCTGAACTCTGCAGCGACAGAAGGTACCGATGTGCGGTCGTCCTGTTGAGGCCCAGTCGCTCAGAGACGATTGCGACCGAGAGGTTGAGGGTGTCCTGGTCAAAAAGTGAGAGAATTTGCCCGGCCCGTTCAATCGACTGGATCGCACCTTTCTCGGTGTCGGTCGCCAACGATGGCGTGCCGTTTTCGACAGACCCCGCACCTTCGGTTGTCTTGTCCACGTTCATGGTTTCTCGCCAACTCTCTTCGCTGAGGGCGCGGGGCTCAATCTGTTCACGGTCCACACGCCGATTCCGGTATATGAACCGTAGTCGCGTGCCCGTCGCCGCGCAAAGTTACTGGCCTTGCATCGACTAATAGGCATCCTATTACATTTTTTGAACATGAAGTTCGCAATGCGATCATTTTTTCCGAGTTCCGCGATGCTCATGCGATTACCTCCGGAAGCAGCACGATCTTGCCGGCCGTGTGCCGCATTTCGCTCAATCGGTGCGCTGCGGCAACCTCGTCGAGCGGGAACTTCGCCTGTATCGATACGCGCACCCTGCCCTCCGCAACAAGCTGTGCGCCAAACGGAATGGCCTCGCGCCGAAACCGCCTCGCTTCGTCGTCGAGATACCCGGGTTTGATTGCGCTGAACGCGGCGACACCATACTTGTCGCGCCACTCCTTGACAACGAGCTCACCCATCCTTCGGCGGTCGTGAATCAGAGTAAGCGAGGCCTCGAGCGCATCGGGAGTTCCCGCGCCATCGAGGACGACATGCACTCCCTCAGGGGTAAGCGCCGCAACGCGTGAGACCAGACCCTCCCCGTAACTGACGGGCTCCGCGCCGAGGGAGCGCAGCAGATCATGGTTCGACGGGCTCGCCGTGGCAATGACGCGGGCTCCCCACTCGCGCCCGAGTTGGATCGCGACCTGGCCCACCGCGCCGGCACCAGCGTGCACTAGCAGAGTCTCGCCCGCGGCCAGTCTCAGTGATCGAAGCACTTGATACGCCGTTGCCATCGGTATACCGAGCGCGGCAGCCTCGGCGAAACCCAGATTGGCCGGCTTTCTGCACAACTGCACCCTGGGAGCGACGACATGCGTGGCGTACGCACTCGAGAGACCGAAACCGATGACGTCGTCACCCGGACTGAATTCCTCGACCCCGAAGCCGACGGCAACCACCGTGCCGGCCGCATCCTCACCGAGAGTCATGTTCGTGCCGAAGGGGATCCCGTCGCTGCGCCAGCCGTTGCGGATCTTCCAGTCGACCGGATTGACTCCGCTGGCGCGCACTTTCACGAGGACGTTCTCGGGACCGGGCTCGTCAAAGGTCGTCGTGACGACTTCAAGAACTTCTGGCCCTCCGTATCGTGCAAACTGCACCACCCGGCCCGAGATCGCTGGCATTGTTACTTGCTCGGCGGTTCGACGAAGACGGCGCCCTCGCGCACGAAGAGGTTTCTGAGCAGTCGAGACTCAATCAGCCAGTTGCCCTCGGCATCCTTCACGAAGTGGTCGAAGGTGTCGGTGACCGAAAGGGGATCGGTGTTCGGCAACACGGGCACGCCGTTACCCGCGAAGAGGTGCAGGGTGCTCACGACATCGGCCGACTTCTCGTCCTGGCGCACGACGTGCACGTTTGTGATGATGTGGCGTGAGAGTCGCTGGTTGTTGGAGCGGCGGCTCTGATATCCGTCATGAATGGCCTGACGCCCGTGGATCTCTCGTCCATCGAACGACAGCACGCCGTCCGGCGTGAAGAAGTACTGCACGTTGGTGGAATCACCAAGGTCGACGTCGTACCAGATGGCAACGATGATGTCGTTGAAGATCTGCTTGTTTTCCTGCGATGAGAGCACTGGGTGTTTTCCTTTCATGATGCAGTCGCGGCGAAAGCCTCGCGCGCGCTGGCGTCTGGGTGGTGGTCGGTCTCGAGGTGATCCATGCGCACCGGCCTCAGTCGCCTAGCATCGCAAGGACGTCCGCCTCGGTAAGCGACTGTCGGAACCTGAAGCCGGTTGCGGCATCCCGTGCGAGCTGCTGCATGAGCACGTTCACGGGTGTTGGGATGCTGTAGATCCGTCCGAGCATGGCGATCTCGCCGTTCAGGAAGTCGGTCTCGATGCTGCCCGATGCGCGAAGAAGGCTCTGCAGGGTGGACCCACCCAGTCGGGGAACCGAGGGATCGACCGGCTCTGGCCCCGGCACGACCTCATCACTCGCCGGGAGCGTGAACCCCGCCTTCGAGAAGACCCCCTCGGCCTCGGTCGTCATCCGCTCAAGCAATGCCGGAGCGGGCCCGGAGCAGACGATCTCGATGGCATTCCCCAGATTGCGGATGAGCTTGAGCCGCTTGTACTTCATGACGTCGTCGCTCACATCGACCCGGAGCCCCGCCCGCCGCAGAACTTCTGCGGCGAGTGTCGTGCCTTCGTCGGTTCCGCCCGCGGCGAGACCGAGCTGCAGGATGCCCACTGTCGGCGCCGAATGCGCGACCACCGTTCCCGGCTCGGTGAAGCTCGCAAGGAGCGTGACGGACACTCCGTGGACATCCGCAAAGAACCTGAGGGCCTGGCGTTCATTGTCGATGCCGTTCTGCATACAGAAGATGCGCACACCGGCCGGTACCGTGGCGACCAGGTCGGCGAGTGCATCGGCGGTGTGCTGCGACTTCACGGCGAGGATGACGATGTCGCCGCTGGAGAGCGCCGCATCCGCTGGCGACGAGCTGGCCGTGACCGGCACGAGGCGAGTGCCCTCCGGGTCGACGAGAACGAGTCCGGACTTCTGCATCCGTTCGAGGTGTTCACCCCGAGCGATGAACGTCACCTTCTCCCCCAGGAACGCCAATCTGGCGCCGACAACCCCGCCGATTGCCCCCGCTCCGTAAATGCACCAGTGCATCGCGCGTCCCACTCTCCTCAGACCCCGACCGTGAACTCGCGGATCGCACCGGCGTCCCAGCGGATGCCGTGCCCGGGTCGGGACGGCGCGATCGCCGCGCCGTCCTTCGGCCGCAACGGATCGCCGATGATGTTCTCGAGAATGGGGAAGTCTTCGACATAGCACGAACCGGCGGTGCTCGACGCGAGATGTATGTGCAGGTCGGCGAGCGAGTGCCAGGCGATCCGCCTGCCGCTGCCGGCGGCGACGGCCGCGACCTTGAGCATCGCCGTGATGCCTCCGCCGAGCGCCGCATCCGGCTGGAAGATCTCCGTGCCCGTTTCGCGCGCGTACCGCTCGAAGGTGTCGACCTCCTGGAAGTGCTCCCCCGCGGCGATCGACGTGCCCAGCTCCCGCGCGAGCAGCGCGTAACCCTCAACGTCCTCGGACATCAGCGGCTCTTCGAACCACTGGACACCCATCCCCTCGAGTTGCCCACCGAGGTCGAGCGCTTCAGTGCGTGTGAAGCGTTCGCTCGCGTCCACCATGAGCGGGGTACTCTCACCCAGGGCCTCACGGACCGTAGCGATTCGCGAGACATCCGTGTCGATCGAGTGGACCCCGACCCCGAGCTTCACGCCGTTGAAACCCTCGTCGAGGTAGTCGAGGCTGTGCTGGACCAGCTCATCGGTCGTCAAGTCCTGACCGCTGCGGCCCGACCCGTAGAACAACACTTCTCGATGACTCCCTCCTAGGAGTTCGACGAGCGGCAGCCCGGTCGCCACGCCTCGAAGGTCCCAGATCGCGATGTCGACGGCCGAGACCGCGGCGATGAACGTGGTCGCGCCCAGGCGTCGCGTGTTCGCGAGCACGCGAATGCGAACGTCGTTCCAGTCATCGACAGTGCTGCCTTCGAGCGCAGGCGCTATGACCTCGTCGACCATGGCGCAGACCACGGACGCGCCGGCATCCAGCGTGTAGGTGAACCCGGTGCCGCGGCGGCCATCCGAATCGTGCACGGATATATATGGAACGTTGACGTACTGGTACCCGAAGCCGTGCATGAACAACGGAAGCGGCACGCGGAGCAATTGCGCCGTCACCCTGGCGATCATCCCATCGGCTCGTTCTGCCTCGTCAGGCGGCGACGACGCGCTGCGACGCTGGGCGCCACCACGCGATGACGTCATCGCCGATATGGAGGTCGGTCAGGACTGCGTCTACGCGGGCCTTGCCGTTGACACCGTCCGCGTATTCGAGCAGCAGCGTGCGGTGGGATCCGACGTATTCGCTGTCGCGGATCCGTGCGCGAACGAAGTTGGCTCCCGCAGGGATGTCCCGCTCAGACGCCACGAGTGAGATCGACTCCGGCCGCACCATGAGCGCGGTCGCACCATCGAGGCCTTTTGCCTGCGTTGCCACCGTCGCGGGGTCGATCGACCACACATTCCCGCTCCACTGCACAGAGTCGGAGACAGGGCCGTCGCCAAGCATAAAGACGTTGGAGTCGCCGAAGAACTGCGCAGCGAAGAGCGTTTCAGGGGCAGCATAGAGCGACTCCGGCGTACCGACCTGCTCGATGCGTCCCGCGTTAAATAGGGCGATCCGGTCGGAGAGGTTCATGGCCTCTTCCTGGTCGTGCGTGACGAACACGAACGTCGCACCGAGCTCGCGGTGGATGCGGCGGATCTCCGCCTGCAGCGCCGCACGCAGGTTACGGTCGAGCGCACCCAGCGGCTCATCCAGGAGCAGGGCGTGCGGCTGGAACACGATGGCCCGTGCGAGCGCCACTCTCTGCTGCTGACCACCGGACAGTTGCGATGGGTGGTTCTGGTCGCGCCCGGTCAGCTGGACGAGTTCAAGTACCTCTTTGACGCGTCTTTCGATCTCCGCCTTGGGTACTTTGCGCTCGCGAAGTGGATACGCCACGTTCTGGGCAACGGTCATGTGGGGGAAGAGTGCATAGCTCTGGAAGAGCATCCCGAGATTGCGCTTGTGCGGGGCAAGCCGGGAGACCTCGTGCTCGTTGAGCATGATCGTGCCCGAAGTCAGGGTCTCGAATCCCGCGATCAGGTTGAGAGTCGTCGTCTTTCCCGACCCGCTGGGGCCCAGCAACGTCATGAACTCGCCCGGCTCAATCGTCAGGCTGACGCCGTCGACCGCGGGAATGGCGCCGCCGTAGTCCTTCGTGATGTTGTCGAGGACGATGCGCGTCCCGCGTTGGACAGTGCGCGGCTCCGCTACCAGACCCGATGTCGTGGTGGTGGTGGTGCTCATTTCGCTCCTCGGTTGGTGTTGTAGCGGGCGACCTGCCGCCCCACTTGGGTCTCAGCAGGATACAAGCGGTTCATGCGCGCCGTGCCGTCGAGGAGGATCGGCGACACGGCGCGCACTGCTCACCTGGTGGTTAGCCGTTCAACCACTGCGTCACCTTGGTCGAGATCTGGTTGTAGTTCTTTCCCCAGTACTCGGCAGAGGCCTGCACGGTAGTTCCCGTGTTGGCTTCTCCAAAGGCGTTGATGCGGTTTCCGTTGTCACTGTAGGTGGGCACAGACTTGAGGTTGGCAGGTGCGACACCGGCGAGAGACGCCATCTTCGCGGACTGCTCAGGCTGCAGTAGGAAGCTGATGAACTTCTCCGCGGCCTTCTTGTTCTTCGAACCCTTCGGGATTGCGAGTCCATCGATGCTGGTGATCGTCTGGTCCCACACCGGGATGGCGTTTGCACCGGCATCGAGCACCGCCTGGCTACGAGCCTGCACGAGAATCTGCATGTCGACCTGCTTCGAGGTCACAGCCTGCAGAAGCGCACCCGGGTTCGCGGCGAAGACGGTCTGGGCCTTGACCTTGTCCCAGACCTTCAGGGCGCGGTCAACATCCAGCGGGTAGAGGTCATCGGCCTTCACGCCGTCGGCCAGCAGAGCGGTCTCAAGGAAGCCGTCCTGCACGGTCGGAACGACACCGCGCTTGCCCGGGAACTTCTCCAGGTCGAAGTAGTCGGCAAGGGTCTTCGGTGCGGTGTCAGGGTTCGACCACTTGTCCCCGTTGTAGCTGAAGACCAGCGAGTACTTGAAGTCGGTCACGTAGCAGTCACCGATGGTACCGGGAGAAAACTGGCTCATGTCGAGATCCGGAATGTTCAGGTGCTCGTACAGGGTGCCGCAGTTCTGCGAGGCGAGGTAGGGCGCCGTGGTCACGATGTCCCACTGGACCTGGCCCGTGGTGACCTGCGCCTTGACCTGCGCGGGGTCGGGTGGCGAGGTGTTGACGAACTTCACGTTCGGGTTCTGCGCTGTGTACGGCTTCTGCCAGGCGTCAATCTGCGCCTGCTGGCCCGTACCGCCGTAGGAGACATAGGTGAGGGTGACTGGCTTCGTGCCGTCATCATCGCCACTCTGTGGGTCGGACGTGGTGGGCCCAGCGCACGCAGAAAGCAGCGCGAGGGACGCGACAGCTGCTGCGGTGGCAATCCACCTTCTGGACTGGATACGAGACATCATTGTCACTTTCTGTCGTTGTGAATAACTCTTGTTCTTTGCTGGGACTCTTACGCTGCCCCGGCAGGTCTCGCGACGGTACCCATCGGGGCTTTCATTGCACCGAATGCAGGATCAGCCTTCGCAATGTTCGTCATCGAAACCTCCCTTGTCGAACACAGTAAACCGGGTTTGTGTTCATTTTGCAATCATTGAATTCACTATCCGGATGAATTCGTTACAGAAATGTTTTGCTGCCTGCGCATCGGAAATGATGAGGCACCCGGCGGCATACGCGTCAAACCTCCCGTCAAAACACTGGATAGACAGGACATATGGGCCTTTTCGCTCTCGCGCTATTGTCTCGAAATCCCCGCGTGAAGTTCTGGACACTCACTCGGTCTATCCGTATTATGAATTCACATACCACCATCCGAACAGGAGATTCTTGATGTTTGTCGCTGAAGACGCACTGACGGCCACCCCGGCAGTGCTCAAGGTCCTTGACGGAGCCGTCGACCTCCACTGCCACTCCGGCCCCAGCCCGTTCCCCCGGAGGTTGAATCACGTCGACGCGTCCTGGGACGGCGCCCGCATCAACATGCGCGGCATCCTGGTCAAGTCGCATCACCACAACACCGTGATGGATCTCCTTGCCATGGAGAGCCAGCTGGAGGATGCACCGACGCCCGTCTATGGCGGCGTCGCAATGAACTCCGAAACGGGTGGGATCAATCCATCCGCCGTTGCCATGAGCCTGGGCATGGGAGGCCGCTGCGTCTGGGCCCCCACCGTGTCGTCCGGCCAGCACCTCGAGGCGCACAGCCACGACGACGGATTCCCGGCAGCGGCACTCGACCTTCGCGAGCGCGAGGTGTCGATCTTTGACGCCGCGGGGAACGTCTCGGCGGACACGGTCGAGGTGACCAGGCAGATTGCGGAGGCCGGCGCACTGCTCGCGAGCGGACACCTTGATGGCAAGTCGATGCGTGCGCTGTTCGAGACCGCGAAGAAGTCGGGAGTGCGGCGGATGATGCTGCAGCATCCGGACTTCATCGTCAACGCCACGGACTCCGACATCGAGGCTGCCGTCGACTACGGTGCATACATCGAGCACGAGCTCGCGATGTATCACCCGCAGGTGAGCGCCCCACGCTGGCCGATCGAACGCCTCATCACGTGGATCGACAAGGTCGGCCCTGAACACACGATCATCGATTCCGACCTCGGCCAGAAGGGCAACCCACTTCCCGTCGACGGCTACATCCTCATCATCGGACAACTTCTGGAACACGGGGTCTCCGAGAAGGACATCCGCACGATGATCTGCCACAACACCGCCTTCCTTCTCGGACTTGAGGAGCAGCCATGATCACCGCACCGAAAGTCATCATCAGCACCGCGGTGACGGGATCGGTCAACATCCCGTCCCAGAGTCCCTACCTGCCGCTTGCGGCAGACCAGGTGGTCACTGCGGCCGTGGACGCGGCGAATGCGGGCTCGGCAATCATTCACCTCCACGCGCGGCACCCCGACGGGCACCCCGCGTGGGAGCCCGAGATCTACGAGCAGATCGTGCCGCCGATTCTCGAGCAGGTGCAGCCGGTCATCAACATCACCACCGGCGGTGCGTCGTCCATGACCATGGACCAGCGACTTGCCGGTGCAATGCGATTCAGCCCGGAACTCGCGTCGCTCAACATGGGCTCGATGAACTTCGTATACTCCGGCATCGCCGACAAGGTGACCGACTGGAAGTACGACTGGGAGAAGCAGTACGTGCTCAACACGTACAGCCACCCGTTCATCAATTCCTTCGACAAGATCGAGTACACCCTTCGGGAACTCGGCGAAAAACGCGGAACACGCTTCGAGTTCGAGTGCTATGACATCGGTCATCTCTACAACCTCGCGTACTTCGTAGACAAGGGACTCGCCAAGCCACCGTTTCTCATCCAGGGGGTCTTCGGCATCCTGGGTGGAGTCGGCGCAGACCACGAGAACCTGACCCACATGGTCGCCATCGCCGACAAGCTCTTTGGCAACGACTACCACTTCTCGGCGTTTGCCGCCGGGCGCAACCAGTTCCAATTCGGGACCCACAGCGCGTGGCTGGGAGGCCATGTGCGGGTGGGGTTGGAAGACAGCCTCTGGATTGGCAAGGGAGAGCTCGCTCAGAGCAGCGCCCAGCAGGTGGAGAAGATCCGCGCGATCGTCGAAGACATGGGTCGGCAGATTGCGACTCCGGAAGAAGCCCGATCAATGCTCGCGCTCAAGGGCGCCGACAAAATCACCCTCTGAAGACAAAGGAAGAGACAACTCGTTATGACAATGTACGCAAAGGACGATATCCGTTCGCAGCTCGCGACACCCGCAGCCAGCCAGGCGACCGTCGAGGTTGACCCGTCTACCCCGATCAAGGCGTCGCAATGGATCGAGTTCCACAAGTTGACCCCGACCGAGGTCACGGAACGCGGCAGCAAGACGTGGATCACGCGCACCGCGACGATGATCGTCAGCTGGACGGATGCGAAGGCCGGGGACACGTTCGCCCGCACCGGACAGGTCGACGAGTACACGGTCCTGATGTATTCAGGCAGCGCACCGATCAAGGTGACCGCGGGGGTCGAGAACGCGGAGGTGCGCGAAGAGGCGTTCGTCGTGATCCCTCCTGGCGACAGTGTCATCGAGGCACTCGGCGACGGGCCGATCATCCGTATCCTCTCCGTGATGTCGGAGGATCTGGTCGCGGCATCGATCAACAAGAGTGCATACGACGTGCCGGATGTGCGTCACGCGCCGCTCGTACCGTGGCCGGACCCTGTCGGAGGCTTCAAACTCCGCGTGTACGTGCTCAAGGACACCCCGATCGTTCCCGGACGTTTCGGCCGCATCTTCCGCACCACCACGATGATGATCAACTTCCTCGCTGAAGAGCCGAAGCCGCGCGACAAGTTCCGCTTGTCTCCCCACTACCACGACGACTTCGAGCAGGTGTCGATGGCCGTGAAGGGTGATTTCATGCACCACATCCGCTACCCCTGGGGACCGGACTCGACGCAGTGGCGGCCTGACGAGAACAAGCAGATCGATACCCCATCCATCACGATCATCCCGCCACCGACCATCCACACCACGCAAGGAGTCGGCCCTCACCAGCAGCTGCTCGACATCTTCTCGCCGCCGCGCGAAGACTTCTCGAAACAGGGCTGGGTGCTCAACGCGCACGACTACCCGTCCAAGTGAACATGGAACGCCACAGTCTCTTTCGCGCTGCTGTAGCACGAACGGACAAACCAGCCCTGGGGATCTGGGTCAAGATCCCGGCCATGGAGATCGTTGAGCTCATCGCGATTGCCGGGTTTGATTTCATCGTGATCGACCTCGAGCATTCACCGTTGGATCTTGAGACGGCGTATCGGCACATCGGCACGGCCCTACACCTCGGCGTCTCTCCCATTGTTCGAGTTCCCGGCATCGAGGGTGGGTGGATGCAGCGCATCCTCGATGCCGGCGCGGAGGGCATCATGCTGCCTCACGTCGACACTCCGGAACAGGCTGAAGAGGCGGTGCGTGCGATCCGGTTCGAGCCCTGGGGTGTGCGAGGCGTTGGCGCGACCAGCCGGGCGGGAGCGTGGGGAAGCCTCCCGCGGGAGGAATACCTGCGCTTCGGCCAGGACGAGGTCGTGTTCATGCCGCAGATCGAGAGCGGGGAAGGCGCCAGGAATGCGGCAGCGATTGCAGCGGTGAAGGGAGTCGACGCCCTGTTCATCGGAACCAACGATATGTCCGCCAACGTGGGCAAACCCGAGAGCTCGCCCGAGATGAAACAGCTCGTGGCCGGCACCATCGCGGCAGCGCACGCCGCTGGCGTTCCGGTGGGCAATCCGGGCGGGGCGACGGCAGAGGCCGTGCGCTCCACGCTAGACCAGGGATACACGTTCACCGTCATGGCGAACGACGCCACCATGTTCGGGACAGCCGCAGCGGCTGCGGTCAAGGCAGGTCGCAGTGTTGGGAAGCACTAAGTCGCTCAGCACTCACCTGCAACTGAGGTGGGCGGACACCGACGGGTACTCTCACGTCAACAATGTGACGTGGGTGCGGTACTTCGAGGAGGCCCGCATCCGGCTCTTTGGCTTGCCCGACTTCCCGGGCACCATCGGGATGGGGGAACCCCCGGTGTTCACCAGGCTCGATCCGGGGTGCTTCACGATCACGGCCGCCCAGCGCCTTGAGTACGTGAACGAACTGCCGTATCACCGCCAGAACATCCGGATGGAGATGTGGGTGTCGCGCATCGGCTCGAGCAGCCTCGACCTGAGTTCCAGGGCGACGGATCTCTCGGGCGACACCGTGTACCTGCTCGCCGAGACCACCCAGGCGATGCGCGAGCTGTCGACACGAAAGCCGCACCGGTTCTCCGAGCGCGAGGTGACCGTACTGAACGAGTACCTGGACAAACCGAACGAATTCCGATGAGCGGAGAATCACGAGGAATGGGCACCGAACTGCAGGATGTCGCGGTCATCGGCTCCGGATACATGGGTGGCGGCATCGCGCAGGTCCTGGCACTCGCCGGATGCAGCGTCGCACTCGGTGACGTGGACGAGGCGACGGCGACCAGAGCCCACGCTCGTATCACAGCGCAGACCGAGGCATTCGAGCACAGCGGGCTGTTTCCCTCCGGCTCGGCGGAGCGCATCCGGCACGGAGTGACTCCCCGGGCCTCGATCGAGGAGGCCGTTGCCGAAGCGCAGTACGTGACCGAAGCAGTGCCCGAGACACGCGCAATCAAGACCGGCGTGCTCTCTCGCATCTCCGCGGCCGCTCCCGCCTCGGCCGTCATAGGCTCAAATACCTCCGCCATCCCCATAGCGGAGCTGGCGCAGTCCGTGTCTGTCCCCGAACGCTTTCTCGGTGTGCACTGGATGAATCCGGCGCCCTTCATTCCGGGCGTGGAACTGATCGCGACCGAAGACACCTCCGCCGAAGTGCTCGCGTCGGTGGACCGGTTGATTCGCCGCGCCGGAAAGAAGCCCGCCAGAGTCTCGGATTCGCCGGGCTTTGTGGCCAATCGGCTGCAATTCGCCCTCTTCAAGGAGGCCGTGCTGATGGTGGAAGAGGGCCTCGCCACTGCAGAGCAGATCGACCTCGTCGTTTCGAACGCCTTCGGATTCCGGCTTGCGCTCTTCGGTCCGTTCGCCATTGCAGACATGGCCGGACTCGACGTGTACGGGGCCTCGTACGATTCGCTCGCCGCCGAATATGGCGAGCGGCTGGCGGCGCCACAGGCTCTTACCGACTTGGTCGAAAATGGGCATCTCGGACTGAAATCCGGCGGCGGCTTTCTCGACATCCCGGCGTCGAACCAGGTGGAACTACTCGAATACCGCGACATGGCCTACGCCAGGCTTTCCCAACTGAGAGCGGAGCTTGGCGCTGCTCCCGGCCTGGAGTCCTGAGGCAGCGATGACGGGCATACTCGAAGGCCGAAGTATTGTGATCACCGGCGCGAGCTCCGGGATCGGAGCCGAGGCCGCCCGCGTCTTCATGCGGGAGGGCGCATCCGTTACTCTCGGAGCGCGGTCGGAGGACGCGCTCCGAAGCCTCACCGACGAGCTCACCTCAGCGGGTGGCAACGCCGCTTACCAGGTGACGGACGTCAGCGTCGCGGAGGATGTCGACCGACTGGTCGACGCGGCCGTCGCCAGGTTCGGGTTCATCGACGGAGCGTTCAATAACGCCGGCATCACTCAGTATGGACCCCTCATGGACGTCGACGAGGCGGATTTCGACCGCATTGTTGCGGTGAACCTCAAGGGTGTGTGGCTTTCGCTCCGTGCTGAGGTCAGGGCGATCGTCGCCTCAGGACGCGAGGGATCGATCGTCAACACGAGCAGTGTCGGCGGCTATCGCGGAAGTTCCGGGCTCGGCGCGTACCAGGCGACAAAGCACGGCGTCGTCGGACTCACGCGCACGGCGGCACACGACTGCGGTCCGTTCGGCATCCGGGTCAACGTCGTCGCTCCAGGTGCGACCGAAACCGAGATGATCCGCGACTGGCGTGCACGTGACCCGCAGGCCGTTGACAGGCGAATCGGCCTGATCCCGCTGAAGAGGGCGGCACAGCCCGCCGAGGTTGCGGATGCCGCCGCCTGGCTGATCAGTTCGATGTCCGGCACGATCAATGGAGCTCTCATACCGATCGACGGAGGATACAGCGCATGACCGAGATCGCCGCACGCGGACTTGAATGGTTCGACGACTTCGCGCCGCCCGTCGATTTTCCGGCAGAGTTCCTGCGCGACATGCTCGCGACGGCCAGGCGGGTCGTGGTCCTCGATGACGACCCGACCGGAACCCAGACGGTGCACGGGGTACCGGTGCTCACCCGCTGGCAGGAGGAGGACATCGCCTGGGCATTCGAGCAGGGCGGAGCCGGTTTCTTCATTCTCACCAACACCCGCAGCCTCTCTGCCTCACTCGCCACGGAACGAAATTACGAGATCGCCACCAGGTGCCTCGAGATCGCTGAACGTCTCGGGATCGAATTGGCCTTTGCAAGCCGCAGCGATTCCACCCTGCGAGGGCACTTCCCCCTCGAAACGGATGTGCTCGCGCAGGTCTCCGCGGCACACGGTCAGCCGATCGACGGTGTCGTGCTGTCCCCTGCCTACCTCGACGCCGGAAGAGTGACCGTCGATGGAATCCACTGGGTTCGGTCGTCCGAAGGGCTGACTCCAGTGTCCTCCGGCGAGTACGCGCGGGATGCGACCTTTGGGTACCGTTCGTCGCGCCTCTCCGAGTGGGCCGAGGAGAAGAGTGGGGGGCGCATCCGGGCCGACTCCGTTGTGAACGTTGGTCTGAACGACATCCGCTCCGCGAACGCTCCACTGGCCGATTTACTGCGAGCAAGCAGTGAAGGGCAGCTCGTTGTCATCGATGCGGTTGTCGACGACGATCTGAGGGCCGCGACCACATCCGTTCTCGAGGCCGAGCGCGCGGGCGTGCGCCTGCTCTACCGGGTCGGGCCCTCGTTCGTGCGGGCTCGCCTGGGCCAGGACGCGCGGCCTCCGATCTCCGACGACGAGTTGCGGCGTATCGTCGGCGCCAGGATGGGCCACGGGTTGATCGTGGTCGGATCCCATGTCGGGACCACCAGCCGCCAGCTCGCGCGGCTGGCGGAGAGCCGCGAGCTCACGCTGATCGAGCTCGACGTGTCCCAGGTGGTCGACGGGAATGCCGAAGCCCGCCTGGACGAGATCGCCAGCGAGGCCGCGTCCGAGCTCCAGGTTCGTCCGGTCGTGATCCACACCTCCCGCGCCCTCGTCACCGCCGAGACCGCGGAGGCGAGCCTCGACATCTCGCGCAGGGTCAGCGCCGCCCTCACGGAGAGCGTGCGTCGGACGGTGCAGTTGCACACCCCGCGATTCGTCGTAGCGAAGGGTGGCATCACGTCCTCAGACATCGCCACGACAGCGCTCGAAATCGATCGCGCGTGGGTACGAGGCTCGCTGCTCCCCGGAATCGTCTCCCTGTGGCAGGCCGCATCTGGTCCGTCGGAAGGGCTCGCGTACGTCGTCTTCGCTGGCAACGTGGGGAACGATGACTCCCTCGCACAGGTGGTCGACAGATTGGAACTGGTATGACGAACGAGAAGACCGTAGGCGTTGTCGGACTTGGCGCGATGGGTCTGCCCATGGCGCTTCACCTTGCGGGCACCGACGGCATGATTGTGCGGGGCTTCGACATCTCCCCCGCGAGGCGGGAGCTGGCCGCGCAGGGCGGCGTGCAGCCCGTTGACTCCGCGGCCGACGCCGGTGCGGGCGCCGACGTCGTGATCTTGTCGGTGCGTGACGGTGCTCAGGCAGAATCCGCACTCTTCGGCCCACACGGCGCTGCGTCGGCACTCGCACCCGGCGCCGTCATCATCCTCACGAGCACCATCGGTGCGGATGCCGCTCGGGCACTGAACGCCACGATCGAGGAACGGGGGCTGCGGTTCGTCGACGCACCGATCAGCGGCGGACCCACCAGGGCGGGAAACGGAGACCTGCTGATCGTCGTCGGCGGCCCGGACGACTCGATCGAGGCGGTACGCGAAATTCTCGATCTGCTCTCGTCGACCCTCACCATCGTCGGTCCCCGCATAGGAGACGGGCAACTTCTCAAGGTGATCAACCAACTGCTCGCCGGGGTGCACATCGCGGCGGCGGCAGAGGCCGTCGCTCTCGCCGTGGCCGTGGGTCTTGACCCGTCAGTGGTCGTGAACACGCTGTCGACCGGCGCTGCCAGCTCATTCATGCTCGCGGATCGCGGACCGCGAATGGTCGAGGCGCTCGGCGGTGAACCGGAGGTGTGTTCCCGGGTCGACATCTTCGTGAAGGACATGGGCCTAGTCGCAGCGCTCGCCACGCAGGCGCATGTGCCGGCTCCCGTTGCCGCAGCGGCAGGGCAGCTGTACCTGGTCGCGGAGCGAGCCGGGCTCGGCGTGCACGACGACTCGACGATCGTGCGGATGTTGTCACACGGCAGTAGAGAGGAACAGGGATGATCGACGGAATCACGCTGGGCGCATACGCGATCGAACCTGCGCCGGAGGCCCTCGCCTCCCGAGAGCGTGAGTGGTACGAGAAGCTCGGCGCGATTGACAGTGCGCACGGGCTCGAGGTCCCGTACCGTGCCGGCCTGCACACCACCGGCGCTCCCGGGCTCGCCGCGGTGTTGCCCGCACACTGGCACGTGGTCGTGACTATGCTGCCTGCGACGATGGCGGGCATCCGCGCCGATCAGCGCTATGGCCTTGCCTCCCCCGACGATGACGGTCGGGCCGCCGCGCTCGGCGATGTTCGCGCCGCACTGGCCGAGAGTCATCGACTCGACGAACTGCGCGGAGAACAGACAGTTCGGGCCATCCATCTCACGTCGGCCCCACGGGGAACCGGCGACGCCGGGCGCCTCGCCGCATCCCTGGAAGGCCTCGCCGCCGAGGCCAACGCGATCGAGTTGCTCATCGAACACTGTGATGCCTGGAAAGCCGGCGAACCGGTCGCGAAAGGATTCCTCTCGCTTGACGAGGAGACCGATGCGGTACTGACGGCTCGGGCGAACACGGATGCGACACTCGGCCAGGTGATCAATTGGGGCCGTTCCGCGATCGAGGGGCGTTCGGCGGATGAGCCGGTGAGACACCTTGCCGCGCTGCAGGCCGCAGGGACCCTCGCCGGGCTCATGTTTTCGGGAACCGCGGCCACCGCGAGCGCACTCGGCGACCCCTGGGCCGACGCACACAATCCACTAGACAGCGTCGATCCTGTCTCGCTGCTGACGACCGCAGCGATCGCTGCGGCGCTGACCGACCCGGTCCTGAGCCAACTGTCCGTTCTGGGCGTGAAAGTGCAGGACCCCGAAAGATCCGAGAACTTCGACGAGCGGCTCGCCGCCCTTCGCACGACGAATGCGGCCGTAGTATCCAGGCTCAGGGAGATAACGTCATGAAGATCGCCATCACCGGCGGAGCCGGCTTCCTCGGAGCCGCTCTGGCGCGACGGCTGCTGTCGGCGTCGCAGGTCACCATCGGCGGCACCACCCACGACGGAGTCGGCGAACTCCTGATTGCGGATCTCGTGGCTCCTCCCGCAGACATCTCCGCCGACCCGCGCGTGATCGTTGTCACCGGCGAACTGGCCGACACCCTCCACACCCTGGCGGACGCCGACGCGATCTTCCACCTAGCCGGGGTGGTGAGTTCCGCGGCCGAGGCCGATTTCGACCTGGGGATGGCGACAAACATCGATGCCACCCGTTCGGTCCTCGAGCTGTGCCGTTCTCGCCAGCAACCTCCCGTGCTGGTCTTCTCCAGCTCTCTCGCGGTATTCGGCAGCGATCCGGCTCTCGGCGCGATCGGGCCGGTGGACGACATGACCCTGCCCCGCCCGCAGAGCAGCTATGGAATCCAGAAATTCATTGGGGAACAGCTCGTCGCAGAATATACACGCAGGGGCTTCGTGCGCGGTCGAAGCGTGCGGCTCATGACCGTGTCCGTGCGGCCGGGGCGCCCGAACGCCGCTGCCTCGAGCTTCCTCTCATCGATCATTCGCGAACCCCTCGCCGGAGAGAGGGCCGAGTGCCCCGTCCCGCCAGACACGGCAGTCGCGCTCTCGTCACCGCGGAAGACCCTGGACGGCCTTCTCACGGCGGTCGGAGCCTCCGATTCTGAGTGGGGCAGTCACACCGCGATGAACCTGCCAGCGCTCACGACCACTCCGAGAGAGATGGTCACTGCTCTCGCTCGCGTTGCGGGCGACGACCCCGCATCCCTGGTGGACTGGACGAACGTACCGGCAATCGCGGACATCGTCACGACCTGGGCCGCGGTCTTCGCGACGCCTCGGGCGGAGGCGCTCGGGCTGCATGCGGAGACCTCGTTCGACGACATTATCCGGGACTACATCGCGACGAGCCAGTCGCAGCGTTGACCCACGAGCCGCTCTGGCTGCGAGCTCAGTGAAGCGGCCGCAGCTGCGGCATCGCCCCTATCCACGACAGGGTCTCAATGGTCGCCGTCGACGGGATGTACTCACACGCGACAGACTTCGCGTAACCGACCGTCTGGAGGGCTTCGAGCACCGAAGGAAAGTCGATCGTGCCGGTACCGGGCTCACCTCGGCCCGGGGTATCGGCGAACTGAACGTGCCCGATGTACTCGCCAGCGCGGTGCACAGCACTGACGAGTTCCTCGCCGTTGTTGGCGAGATGGAAGGTGTCGAAGAGCAGGGCGATGTTGTCGAGCCCTGTCGCTTCCCGAACGCTTCGGATCACGCCGAGCGCATCAGCGACGGTGACGAGCGGGTAATCACCATTGAGACCCAGACTGAGTGGCTCGACGAGGACCGTACCACTCACCCGCGCGAGCATCCGCACCGCCGCGCTCAGGTTCGCGACCGCCGTCCGGTCCTGGGACTCTGGAGTCTCGCCGGGGACGCGTTGCCCGTAGAGAGCATTGAAGAGTCGACAGCCTGTGGCGAGCGCTATCTCGACCACGACCTCCAGATTGGCTTCGAAATCCCGCGTCCTGGCGGGGTGGGAGACGACACCGCGCTCTCCGCCCGGCATGTCCCCCGCCCAGAGATTCATGCCCGAGAGCGAGAGACCCGATACGCCGATCGCGGTGAGAAACTCGTCGAGGTCGCTCTCGCTCGGAACCGGACCATCGAACTGCCACCACGACTCTGCAGACCGAAACCCGGCTTTCGCAGCGGCGGCGAAGCGGTCAAAAAATGGCACTTCGGGGAAGAGGAGCGACACGTTCGCGGCCAATTCGAAGTCGCTATCAGTCACTGCGGTCCCCTTTGCCCAAGTGGTAAGAGTCTACCGGCGCGGGCATCCGCGGACCCTCCGGTGCGGCCCGATCAGGCCTTGCTGTGGATGGTCACGACGTAGCCGTCCGGGTCGCGGAACGAGAACGTCATGCCGAACGGGCTCTCGAAGGGCTCCTGCACGATGGGCACGTTCTCGCCGACGAGGCGTTCATGCAGTTCGGCGGCCTTCTCATCGTGAAACCACACGCCGATGCCCGCGCCGAGCTGAGCGATCGCATCCAGGTCGACGCCGGGGAACGGACGGCGCACCGCGAAGGCCACCGAGTCTGAGGCGAACACGACCGCGTCGGAGTTCTGGACAGGAAGGCGGCGCAGTCCGACGATGCTCTCGTAGAACTCCGCGGATGCCTCCAGGTCAGTATGCGTGCCTCGAGGCCCTCCACGACAGCCCCGGCATCACGAGCTCCGAGCTCGGCCGCCGCACCTTCGTCTCGCGGCAGTCCATGAACGTGCTGCTGCAGGGGCTGGTGGACAAGGGTCTCGTCGAGCGTTCCACCGAGCCGGGCCCGCGCCGCGAACTCGCGGCAACTCTCACCCCCGGCACGAGCGAGCTTCTGCGCAGCGCACGCACCAGGGTCTCGGTGGTGACCCGGCGGATGACCGCGGGGCTCGCCGAGAGACAGCGCGACCAGCTCGGGGCGGCCCTCGCCAGCTGCTGCGACGCACTTCTGCAGACCACGCCTGCAGAGCAAGCCCAGCGCGGACCCCGACCTGCGCGGCGCAGCACAGCGACGCATAATGGAGGGAGCCGATGATCCGAGGTCGAGATTTTCGCTTTTCTCGCTACGCAACCCCCCATGCCCATGCCACCAGCGGACACGGGCACGCCCATGCAGATGATGGACGGGCAGGGCATCATGTGGATGCCGTCCCAGCCCCCGACCATCGCCAGACTCCTCGACTTCCATCCGCAGCCGGTGCCGATGCTTCCCGTCTTCGCCGTGCTGCTTCTTGTCGCCTACCTCCTCGGAGTGTGGCTCCTTCATCGCCGCGGCGTGCGGTGGCCGCTCACCCGAACCCTCTGGTGGATTCTCGGGGTCGCCCTGGTCTGGGAGGCGACCGCAACCGGCCTCGATGGTTACGGCATGGAGCTGTTCAGCGTGCACATGATCCAGCACATGATCCTGAGCATGTTCGCGCCGATCTTCCTGGTGATGGCCGCACCGATGACGCTGCTGCTGCGCACGCTGCCGGCGGCATCCGGCCATCGCTGGAGTGCGCGCTCGCTCCTGCTGCGCTTGCTGCACAGCCGCTTCGCGCGCGTCATGACGAACCCGATCGTCACCGGGGCGCTGTTCGTGATGAGCCTCTACGGGCTCTACTTCACGCCGATCTTCGACGTTCTGATGCGCACGATGTGGGGCCACAACCTCATGCTCATCCACTTCCTGCTCATCGGGATGCTGTACTTCTGGAGCATCGTCGGCGCAGACCCGTCGCCGCGGCGCTACAGCACGAGGCACCGCAACCTGAGCGCACCCGCCACCCGCATCTTCGAGCTGTTCGCGACCACCCCGTTCCACGCCTTCTTCGGCATCGTCGTCATGATGTCCACGGTGCTGATCGTGCACTGGTACTCGATGCCGATGCCCGGCTGGGGAATCTCTCCGCTCGCCGACCAGAGGGTCGGCGGTGGCATCGCCTGGGCCACGACAGAGCTGCCGACGCTCATCGTACTGGGCGCCCTGTTCTGGCAGTGGCAGAAGTCCGAGAAACGACACGATCGCGCCAACGACCGCAAGATCGCCCGCTTCGGAGACGTCGACCTGGACGCCTACAACTCGTACCTGGCGTCGCTCGCGACCCACGACACCTCGGAGTCCGGGCGGTCATGACCTCAACCGGTCGTGCGCGCCGCGTGCGGGGCTGAAGTAGGGCACGCTGGGTTCGTGGACTATGTGCAGAATCCGGCCGACGGAATCCGTATCGCCTATCGCGTAGACGGCAGCGGGCCCGCGCTCGTGATGGTGCACGGCACCGCGCTCTCGCAGGCGATCTGGCGCGGATTCGGCTACGTGCGCGAGCTTCGGGACGACTACACGACGATCACCCTCGACCTTCGCGGGCACGGGCGCAGCGACAAGCCGCACGAACGCGCGGCCTACCGTGCAGAGTCGATGGTGTCGGATGTGCTGGCCGTGCTCGACGAGACCGGCGTCGACCGCGCACACTACCTCGGGTACTCGCTCGGCGGACGGGTCGGATTCTCGCTCGCGGTCACCCACCCCGAGCGGATGCTGAGCTTCGTCAGCGCGGGCGGCTCACCGCGCATCGCGGCAAACAGCTTCGATCGCGTTTTCTTCCCCGGCTGCATCGAGGCGCTCAAGAGCGGCGGCATGGCCGGCTTCCTCGACGGCTGGGAGCGTTCGGGGGCCGTGCTCGACGCGACCACCCGCGCGGCATTCACGGCGAACGACGCGCTCGCTCTCGCGGCATACATGCGCGAGTCGCAGGAAGATCCGGGGGTCTCGGATGCCGTGCTCGCGAGCATCCGGCAGCCCACCATGCTCCTGGTCGGCTCTCGCGACGGAGCGACCCTGCGTGCGGCCCGTGCGGCGCACCCGGTCATGCCGAACGCGAGTGTGCGCGTGCTCGAGGGCGCCACGCATGGCGGCACGCTGCGGCATCCGGATGCCCGGCCCGCCATCCGCGAGTTCCTCGCCGCCCAGCCGCGCTGAGCGGCCGCTCGCACTCGTCGCGCCCCACATCTCCTCCTCGCTCGCGCACATCCGGTCGCACTCGTCGCGCGAAGTACCAGTTTTGGCCGCTCTGACAATTCCAAAGCGACCAAAACTGGCACCTCGCGGCCGTGAACTGCCCCTACCTGCGGGCGCGGAGCCAGTCCATCGCGAGCGGCAGCGTGCCGAGAATCGAGATGTGACTATCGCGCGGGCGCAGCCAGAGCTCGGCGTCGTGGCAGCGGTGCAATAGCCACTGGGAATGCGAGGCCGGAACGACTCGATCCTCGCCGCCGTGTGCGAACAGCACCGGTGCGGCGATTCTCGCCGGGTCACAATGCCAAGGCGTGACGTAGGCGACATCGTCGTCGATGAGGCCAGCCGATCCGGCTGCGGACGCTGCGTTGGCATCCGCGCCCAGGCTCGCCCAGGTGCCGTCGAGTGCGGCAAAGTCGCGGTCGGTGAAGCTCGTCGGATCGAACTCATTGGTCTCCTCGAATAGCGCGCGAGCCGCGCGGCCCTGTTCCGATGCCCGGAGCGACGGGCCTCCGCGGTGCATCCCCGCGTACCAGTCGAGGCCGTCTGACCCGAAAGGCGCGAGAGTCGCGAAGCAGGCGACCCCGCTGACTCGCTCGGGTAGCAGCGCTGCGCAGGCCAGGGCGTGTGGCCCTCCGCCGGATGCGCCCATCACGGCAAAGCGGTCGACACCGAACGCGTTGGTCACGGCGGCGACGTCCGAAGCCGCCGAGGCGACATCCCTGCCTGGCTTCGGAGACGATCCGCCATAGCCCGGTCTGCCATAGGAGAGTAGACGGATGCCGCGGGCGACCGCAGCCTCGACCACGGGCGCGAGCAGTGCGCCGGTCTGCGGCGAGCCGTGGTGCCAGACCACCGTGAACGCCGTGGTCGCGCCGCCCTCAGCGGTGTCGTGTACTCGCAGCACGCGACCGTCGTCGAGACGGACATCCTGAACCGTCGCCATCAGCACATGCTAGATCGAAAACTTGTGCGCGCAACCTCTAGATCTCGATGCAGTCCGCGACGCAGCTGTCGCCGTCGGGCGGAGCGATGATCTCGGGGCGGTGCAGGATCGCGCGAGAGGGGACCACCCTGAGATCGTCCCCATCGAGCTCGGCGGCACCGTCGACGATGAGCGAGTATCCGTCGGGCTCGCGCGGCGGCCAGACCAGCGAAACCTTCGGTCGCTGCCCCGTGTTCTTCTGCACGCGCGAACTAGGAGCCGGTACGAACAGGCTCTCGTCCCGAAGCGTCGGCTGCACAGGAGAGGTGTGAATGCGGTCACCCTCTGCAATCGTGATCAGATAGGCGAACCCGTAGTCGGCAACGGTCTTCGCCAGCACCTGCATGTCCACTGGCTTGCTCATGTCTCAACACTAATTCGCTGCGCCGATCACTGCTGCCGACCATTGACGTTGATCCCACCGAGCCACAGCAGCCGGTAGCCGGCGAACATGGCGTCGCGTCGCTCCTCCGATAGTCTCCGCTTCGCCGCGCGAAGTTCCGCTCGCAGGCGCCTGACGGCCTCGCCATTGTCCTCTGGCACCTCGATGATTGTCACATCGCTCTCGGTCATGAGCGCTTCCTCTCCGCTATCGGTGTCGAGCATCTCCCACACCGTCATCACGCAGTCGGAGCCGATGCCGATTTTCCGACCTCTGCAAGCGCCTGTCGCGGTAAAGTCGAAGCTGCAGTTTTGCGTCCGAAATACGGCATCCGGGATGTCGGATCTGCGATGTCGACTCCGACCCACCTGGTGAAGGATGTGTTCGCCGGGAAGGAGGCAGCGGTGTCCGAGCCGAGCGGATCGATCGTCGATGCTGAGCTGCGCGCGGCGATTCCGCTCGTCACGGCCGCTCTCCTGCGCAGATACGGCGACTTCGCGGCGTGCGAGGACGCCGTTCAAGAAGCGCTCATCGAAGCCCTCGACAGTTGGCCGACGCACGGCCGACCGCGAGACGTCAAGGCCTGGCTGCTCACGGTCGCACGCCGTCGCTACATCGATGCGATCCGATCGGATGCCGCACGCCGCACGCGCGAAAACCGGGATGCGCAGCTCGACAACCGGGATGCGGCGGTCTCGGCGCGCGACGACTCGCTCGCGTTGCTCGTGCTGTGCTGTCACCCCGCACTGCAACCCCTGTCGCAGCTTGCCCTGACGTTGCGATCCGTCTGCGGCCTGACGACGACACAGATCGCCGCCGCGTTCTTCCAGTCAGAGACGGCTATGTCGCAGCGGATCACCCGGGCGAAGCGCACCATCGACGAAGCCGGGCGTCGCTTCGAATGGCCGAGCGCGTGCGAGTTCGACGAACGCGCAGAGCTCGTGCGCACCGCCCTGTATCTCATGTTCACCGAGGGGTATGCGCCGTCCCTCGGCCAGCTGCCTGTGCACGTCGAATTGATCGCAGAGGCGATACGGCTCACACGCATGCTGCGCGAGGCACGGCCTGCGGACCAGGAGACCACCGCGCTTCTGGCGCTCATGCTGCTCAGCGACGCACGAACGGCATCCCGAACGGGGCCGGACGGGCTCCTCGTGGCGCTCCCCGACCAGGACCGCTCGCTCTGGGACCAGGCGAAGATCCGCGAGGGCCGCAGGCTTGCAGCGGATGCCCTTACGACCGGCACGCTCACACCGATCGCCGTTCAGGCGGCCATTGCAGCCGTGCATGCCGCGGCTGCCGACGCGAGCAGCACCGATTGGGATCACATCCTCGGGCTGTACGACACTCTGGTCGACCTTCAGCCGGGGCCTGCCGCTCGGCTCGGTCGTTCCGCCGCCGTCGGAATGGCCATGGGATCGGCGGCAGGGTTGGCCGAGCTCGACGCCCTGGAGGCTGACGAGCGCCTTGCGCGCTCGCACCGTCTGCTGTCGGTGCGAGCCGGCTTGCTGGAACAGGCGGGCGCCTTCGACGAGGCGAGCGATGCATACATCCAAGCCGGCCTGCGAACGTCGAATGTCTCAGAACGACGCTGGCTTCAGGCACAGGCACAGCGGCTGCAGAACACCACACGAGAAGAGGAGAAGGACCGATGACCATGGAGAACACAGACAATCGATACCTGTTGTTGTACGTCACCGCCGGGGACGGCGAACCGTGGAGCGCGGAGAGCGACGACATCGCCGACTGGCTCGAGACCGTCGAGCCCACCGGTATCAGCATCGTCGGAGAGCGGCTCACGGGCATCGAGGATGCCCGCATGATCACCAAGCGCTCTGGAACCGTCACGGTCACAGACGGGCCCTTCGCAGAGTTCAAAGAATGGTTCGCGGGATTCGACCTGATCAATGCTCCCGATCTTGAGACCGCGGTCGAGATCGGGTCGCGTCATCCATCTGCGCGCTTCGGCAAAGTGCTTGTGTTGTCACTCATGCACGATGCACAATCGGAGGCACTCTTGGGGGAGACGAAAAGGGCGAGGGGCATCGCCGACTGACGATTACGGAGAATCGCATGGGGCTCATCCACATCGACCTGTTCACCACCCTCGACGGAGTCGCGCAGGCACCTGGCGGCCCGCACGAAGACACCGAGAGCGGGTTCGCCTTCGGCGGCTGGCAGGCGCCGCTCATCGACGAGGTCGTCGGCGAGCAGGTGCTCTCCGGAATGGAGGGGATGGACGCGCTGCTGCTCGGCCGGCGCACCTACGACATCTTCGCCGCGTACTGGCCGCACGAAGTCGGCGTCATCGCTGACCTTTTCAACCGCATCCCGAAATACGTTGCTTCGCGCCACACGCCGAGCCTCGAGTGGGCCGGCTCCACACAGTTCGGTGCGGATGCCGCTGCCGCGGTCCGCGAGCTGCGCACGCGACACGAGAACATCCACGTCATCGGCAGCCTGGACTTCGTGCAGACCCTTCTCGCCGAGCGGCTCTTCGGTCGGCTCACGCTCTGGGTGCACCCGATCCTCCTCGGCGGCGGCAAGAAGGTCTTCGCCGACGGCACAGTGCCGACCAACCTCCGGCTTCTCGAGCCCGCCGTCACGTCTCCTCGGGGCGTGGTGAGGCAGCGCTACGAGCTCGTCGACGGAATACCCGGCGTCGGCGACATGTCGGAGCTCTAGCCGAAGCTGACCTTTCCGTCGTCGGCGATGCTCCAGCCCGGGTTGTGCGCGATCTCCCAGACGAGCCCGTTCGGGTCGGTGACGTGGGCGTGGTAGATGCCGCCGAACGCGCCCTGCTGAGGTGACTTGAGCACGGTCGCGCCCGCCGCGACGAGCGCCTGTACCGTGCTGTCGACCTCCGCCGGACTGCCGACGTTGTGGGACAGGGTGACCCCGGACACCGCGGTGGGCGCCTGGCCCTTCAGGTCTTCGGTGAACTTCTCCGCGTCGAACAAGCCCAGCACCAGGCCCGGCGCGACCTGGAAGAAGATGATCTCGCCGGGGACGTCCATCAGCGGATCCCAGCCGAGTCCGTCGCGATAGAACGCGCGAGCCGCATCGAGATCGGCTGTCGCGAAGGTGATGAAGTGGATGCGCGGTTCCATGCGATTAGCGTAGAACATTCGCCCAGATACCATGACTATTGATATATAGCGACGTAGCGAGTACCTTCGCCTCATGAGTACAACCGAGATGCGCGAACCCACCTTCCTGGTGCTGGCTGCGCTCGCCGGAGGCAAGAAGCACGGTTACGGCCTGATTGCGGATGCGAAGCAACTTTCTGACGGACGAGTCGTCCTCGGCGTCGGAACCCTCTACGCCGTGCTCGACCGCCTCGGCGAGCAGGGCCTCGTCGCGGAAGCCGGCGAAGAGGTCGTGGACGGCCGCCACCGCCGCTACTACGAGCTCACGGACGACGGCCTCGTCGCGCTCGAGACCCAGATCGAGCGCCTCGAGAGCAACGCCGCCAGGGCGAGGAAGAACCTCGCCGCCCGCGTGTCGGCGAAACCAGCGAAGCGCGCCAACCCAGCGACAGGCATCGCATGAGCGCCGCACTCGAGCGCCGCTACCGTCGCGCACTCGGCTGGTACCCGCGCAGTTGGCGCGAGAAGAATGCGGATGTCGTGGCCGGCACGCTCCTGGACGTCGCCGATGCAGAACACCGCACCCGCCCGCGCCGGGGCGAACTCGCCAATCTCGCGGCATCCGGAATCTCGACTCGCCTCGGCGTGCTGCTCGATCCCCGCGCCCGCAACGCGATCTCGACCATAGCGCTCGCGACGGGAGTCGCGTATCCGCTCGCCTACTTCGCGTTCCAGCTGTGGTCGCCGTTGAGTACGGCGCATGCTCCCGATGCAGCTGCATGGGGTTTCAACCCCATCGTGAACCCCGGCCTGATCATCGCGGGCATATGGCTGGTCGCACTCATGCTCGCACTTGTGCCAGCCACACGACGGCACGTTCTCAAGGCAACCATCGTGCTCGCGATCATCGCGTCTGTTTCCCTCTCGCTCGTCTACCGAATCCCCGGCATCGGAAACGAATGGTATGGGTTGACGACGACAACCATGGTCTTCCTCGCCCTGCTCGGCGGGCTGGTGCTCATCGGCACGCCGACTCGCACGCTGTGGCTGTTAATTTCGACCACGATCGCCTTCGTGACGATCACCGCAGCCTATCTGGCAACCCAGCTCGTTCTCCAACACCTCTACTTCGATGAGCGGTTCTTCTGGCACAACTTCTCGGGGGCCATTGTGGTTCTTCTCACGAGCGCCGTCGTCGCGACGGTCGTGTTGGGGCTCAGGCATCGCACGGTCGCAGCCCAGACCGCTGCGATCTCCGCGATCCCGTGGATCCTTGTGCTCCTGCGCTTCTCCGGCTCACAGGATTTATGGAACGCACTCGCAATACTGGGAATCGGCGCAGCACTAGTAGCTTTCGGGGCGCTGCTGCCCCTCGCGTTCCGCCGCCCGCGACCCGATCTCCGCTCGAAGTCCTGACAACGCGGCTGGCGGCCGCCGCCACCCGTTCATAACTCAGGCTATTTCCGGTGCGCCTCGGTCAGAGGTTCATGTTTCCGGTACACGCCGATGCACCGAACCACAAACAGCCTGAGTTATGCACACGCGATGCCGGGCATCCGCAATGTGCAGGTCACCGGGAGGTCTCGACACAAGGCCTGGGCCGACCTCGACCTGCGCTGCGTCGACATCCACCTCATCAAGCGCTGAACCGGCAATTCAGCAAACGGCGCAGCACCGCTCCTTGTGTGCCGCGAAACACCGTGCAAAGCTCGGTCTTGTGATTTCCTAGCTGCGATTTCGTCCTCCCCACGCCGTGGGTGAGTTGATCGATCCTGCACGCAAAGGTCATTCATGTCCGTTTCTACCCACAATCTCAGCGATCCCGCATTCGTCGACTACGTCGCGGATGCGCTCGCGAGCCTTCCCGGGGTCGAAGGCGTTGCGCTCGGCGGCTCCCGCGCGCAAGGGGCGCACCGCCCGACCAGCGACTGGGACTTCGGCCTGTACTACCGCGGGGCCTTCGACCCGGACTCTGTCAGGAGGCTCGGCTGGCCCGGCGAGTTATCCGATCTCGGAGGTTGGGGGCGAGTATTCAACGGCGGCGGAGCCGTGACCCTCGATAGCCGCGCGATCGACATCCACTATCGCGACCTGGCGCTGATCGACACGATCCACGAGGATGCGTGCCGCGGTGTGTTCACGATCGAGCCGCTGCTGTTCCATCAGGCGGGGCTTCCGAGCTACATCCTGCTGGCTGAACTCGGTGTCAACACGATTCTGCGAGGCCCGCTGCCGCAGTGGGGGTACCCGGAGGCTCTTCGCACATCGGCACCCGAAATCTGGTGGCATCACGCCGACCTCACCCTGTACTACGCGAAGGAGGGGCATGCTCGCCGCGGGCGCGTTGCCCAGTGTGCCGGGCTTCTCAGCGCGGCTGCGTGCCACACGGCCCACGCGATCCTGGCACACCGAGGAGAGTGGGTCACCAACGAGAAACGACTGTTGAGCAAGGCCGGACTCGGAGAGATCGATGGCATCATCGCGCGGCTCGGCACAGAGCCGGAGAGCCTGCTGCGAGCCGCGAACGACACCCGCGCCCTGCTGATAAACACCGCCAGCGCGGAGGGTATCGCCACCGGGCCAACGTCGGTCCGGTAGCGAGGCACGAGCGCATCGAGACCCCAAGGTCAGTTCGCATGACGGTCTCGATACGCGGGCTCGTCCCTCGCGCTACTCGACCGCCGGTTGCGCGCTGGTGGACCAGCGATAAGCGCAGCCGAGGGCGAGAAGTGTCGATTTTCTCGCGGGTTATGAAGCGTTCTGGCGGGCACGCTTTTCGCCGTCAGAACACTTCATTGTCTGAGCTGAAAATCGATACTTCTCGCCCTCGGCGTCACGTCACTGCGTGAGCTGGAGAGCGATGCCATCCGCTCGCCCTCGGCGCCTCACTCCCACTCAATCGTCCCCGGCGGCTTAGACGTGACGTCGAGCACGACCCGGTTGACGCCGGCGACCTCGTTGGTGATGCGATTCGAGATGCGGGCGAGCACATCGTAGGGCAGGCGGCTCCAGTCGGCGGTCATGGCATCCTCGGATGACACCGGCCGCAGCACGATCGGGTGACCGTAGGTGCGCCCGTCGCCCTGCACTCCGACGGAGTGCACGTCCGCGAGCAGCACGACGGGGCACTGCCAGATCTTGTCGTCGAGGCCGGCGGCGGTCAGTTCGTGGCGCGCGATCGCATCCGCTTTGCGCAGCAGTTCGAGGCGTTCGCGGTCGACGGCTCCGACGATCCGGATGCCGAGGCCGGGCCCGGGGAACGGCTGCCGACCGACGATGACCTCGGGCAGCCCGAGCTCGCGGCCGATCGCGCGCACCTCGTCTTTGAACAGGGTGCGCAGCGGCTCGACGAGCTGGAACTGCAGGTCCTCCGGGAGCCCGCCGACGTTGTGGTGGCTCTTGATATTGGCGGTGCCGGTGCCTCCGCCCGATTCCACGACATCCGGATACAGGGTGCCCTGCACGAGGAAGTCGATCGGGGCGCCGTCGGACGCGGCTTCAGCCACGAGGTCAGCGGCGGCCTGCTCGAAGGAGCGGATGAACTCGCGCCCGATGATCTTGCGCTTCTCTTCGGGGTCAATGACTCCGGCGAGCGCGTCGAGGAACTGGTCGACGGCATCCACGGTGACGAGGCGAACGCCCGTGGAAGCGACGTAATCCTCTTCGACCTGGCGGCGCTCATCCTGTCGAAGAAGACCGTGGTCGACGAAGATGCAGACGAGCTGGTCGCCGATGGCCCTGTGCACGAGAGCTGCGGCAACGGCGGAGTCGACCCCGCCGGAGAGACCGCAGATGACGCGAGAGCTGCCCACCTGCTCGCGGATGCGGGCCACCTGCTCCGCGATGACGCTCTCGCTGTTCCAGTCGGCCGGGATACCCGCGGCGTCGTGCAGGAAGTTCTCGAGCACGCGCTGTCCGAACTCGGAGTGCTTGACCTCGGGGTGCCACTGCACGCCGTAGAGCCTGCGCTCGTCGCTCGCGAAGGCGGCGACGGGAGTCGATTCGCTCGACGCCAGAACGGTGAAGCCATCCGGCGCCTTGGCGACCGAGTCGCCGTGACTCATCCAGGTGGTCTGCGCGGTCGGCTGCCCCGCCAGCAGCACGCTGTCGCCCGGCGCGAGGGTGACATCCGTCGCACCGTATTCGCGCAGGCCCGAATTGGCGACCTCCCCGCCGAGCTGCTGCGCCATCACCTGGAATCCGTAGCAGATGCCGAGCACCGGGACGCCGAGTTGCAGGATGCCCGGGTCAAGCTCCGGGGAGCCCTCCTCGTACACGCTCGATGGGCCGCCGCTCAGCACGATGCCCGCGGGGTTCTTGGCCGCGACCTCGGCGGCGGAGATCGTGTGCGGCACGATCTCTGAGTACACGTTCGCTTCGCGCACCCGGCGAGCAATCAGCTGCGCGTACTGCGCACCGAAGTCGACGACGAGTACCGGTCGGTGAGCAGTGCTAATGGGAGACCTCCGGGGCGGGCGCGGATGCGGATGGTGCGGATGCTTCGAGCTCTGCCAATTCCCTCTGCACGCGCTTCGTGATGAAGTGCTCGACGATGAACGACAGGAACGGCACGACCCCACCGAGCGCGATCGCGATGAACCGGCTGAACGGCCAGCGCATGATGCTCCAGAGGTGGAAGTCGCTGAACAGGTAGACGACGTAGAGCCAGCCATGGGCGATGAGGATGCCGAGGCTCAGATTCACGGCGAGCACCTGGCCGTCTGGCACGAGGGCAATGAACCCATGGGCACCGCCGAGCTCGAGCTCGCGCTGAATGGGCGTGTACTTGAAGATCATCTCGAGAACCAGCAGCAGCAGCATCGTTCCGGTGATGTAGGCGAAGACCCGATAGAAGGTGAGTGCCCTGCGGATTCGTGGAACGTCGGACAGTGTGGGTTTGATCGCCATGCCCCAATTCTAGGAGTCTGTCGGCGACTGTTCCTGCCCGGCCTGTGCGTTCGCGGCCTGGAGCGCTTCGTGCTCCTCCTCGAGCTCCCGCTCCCAGGTGTCTTTGACGAGTCGGTACCAGAGGAAGAACGCGAATCCGGCGAAGACGACCCACTCGATCGCGTAGAAGATATTGAGCCAGTTGAGTTCCACCTCGGCCGACGGAGCGGGCGAATCGATGCGATCGAGCCCGGCAACGTGTTCGTGGATGACGACGAATCCGCCGTACATGCCATCCGGGTCCATCGCCTTCCACAGGTTTGCGAAGGTTCCCGCGGCGAGAGAGCTCAGCTGTCCATGTTCGAAGTCGGTGTCCTGCGGAGCCTCGCTGTTGAGGTAGCGACCGGTTACTGTGACGGTGCCCTGATCCTCTTTGGACAGCACCGTTGCCACCCGCTTCGCCTGCTTCTCGCTCGGTGCCCAGCCGAGCGCCACGGGGAGTCCGGCCGTGCTCGTTCCTGTGTCGACAGCGAGGTGGCCGACCACCCAGTACCCGTCACTGCCGCGGTTGAGGCGCTTGCTCAGCACGATGTAGTCATCGTCGACCCAGCTCCCCGAGGCGGTGACCATCTGGCCGTTCGACTTGTCTGTCACCTCGGACTGCGGCTTCACCAGCCCGGTCAGTGGAACAGCGGTCTCTGTGGCACGCTCAACGACCGTGCCCGTGGCGATGGCGCGGGAGAGTTGCCACTGGCTGAGTGCCGCGAAGCCCCCGGCGATGACGAGGGCGAGGGCGAGCATCGCGATCCAGCGCGGACGCCGGGCAACCGACCACATTCTCTTCAGTACTCCGGGTCTCTCTGGCGTTCCCTGATGGGCTCCGCGGGGATGTCGGGCGATGCGGATGGATCGTCGACCGACTCACCCGATTGTCGCATGGCGTCCTCGATGAGCCTCTCAGACTCCGCCCTGTCGATCTCCGTCTCGATCTCGTCCCTGGCGTCGCCCGCATCGGTGCGCTTCGCACCCTCGTGGGCGCGCTCGACGATCTCCCCGTCGCGCTCCCCGGCGAGGGCCGCCTCGACGAGGGCGATATTCTCGTCACGCTCGAGGTGTGATGGCTCTGCCGCGCGCGCCTTCTTTTTCTTCGTGCGGAACACCGCGGACCCGAGCAGCACGGAGTTGACGGCAAGAACCGGCCCGATGATGGCCATGCTCAGAACGTAGAGTCCGGCGAATGGCGTGAGCCGCTGGTCGAGGCCCGCGGCCGTGGCGAGCGTCGCGAGGATGAGCGCGAACTCCCCGCGGTTCTGCAGCATGGCTGCGGCGTTGAACCCCTGGGCCGGCGTGAGGTGGTTGAGCCAGGCGATGAGCTGGCCACCGAGGGTGTTGATCACGATGGTCATGATGACCCCGACCGTCACCGGCCAGAGCACACTGCCGAAGGTCGACGGATCGAGCGTCAGTCCGAAGTTGAGGAAGAAGAACGCGCCGAAGATGTCGCGCATGGGGAGCGCGAGCTGCTCGACGCGACCACGGAACCTGGTCGCACCCAGGACGAGGCCGATCAGGAAGGCGCCGATGGCATCCGAGACACCCAGTATCTCCCCGATGCCGCCGAACGCAACGGCGAGGCCGAAGAACAGGATCGTGAAGAGCTCGTCGTCCTTGGTCTGGATGAGGCGCGAGACTATCTTTCCGCCCCAGCGCGCGAGGGCAAACATCCCCACCAGGAAGGTGAACGAGATCACGAGCTCAAGCACGATCGCCCACACATTGGTCTTGCCGCCGATCACCACGGCGACGATCGCAAGGTAGACCGCGATGAACACGTCTTCGACGACCGCGACGCCCAGGATGACCGGGGTCTCGCGGTTGGGCAGCCTCTTTAGTTCGATGAGCAGCTTGGTCACGATCGCGCTCGAGGACGTTGCGGTCATCCCGGCGATGATGAGCGCCTCGCGCGTGCCCCAGCCCACCCACAGCCCGAACACGAAACCGACGCCCATGTTGATCGCGATGCGCGTTCCACCCGTGAGCAGCAGCGAGCCGGCATTGCCGAAGAACTCGTCCTGGTCGAACTCGAGCCCCAGGTTGAACAGCAGGAGGATGAGCCCGAACACGGCGATCAACTCGATGTGATCCGTGCCCAGCTGCAGCGGGATCCAGTCTGCGTGCGGGCTCGCGATCAGCCCGACCAGCATGTAGATGGGGATCGCGGGCAGCCCGATGAGCTTGCCCAGTCGCCCGAACACGTAGGCGATGAGGAGGAGCGCGCCGAGCGTCGCCAGCTCTTCCCCGACAGGCACGATCAGCGCCCTGGTGGGGTGTCGGATGCCGAAGGCGCCTGTACCTTCGAGCCGAGAGTCATGTCGCCCGTGCGGTAGAAGTTGAACGCCTTCGTGACCTTCTCAGGAGAGCCGGCCACGACGAGCGTGTCGCCGGGAAAAACGGTGAAGTCATCGGATGGCGCCGGGTTCGCGGACTCGCCACGCACGACCGCGACGACCGTGAGTCCAACCACCCCTCTGGAGGCGAGATCGCCGAGCTTCTGCCCCGCGATGTGGTCGTCGTAGTCCACGGTGAACCAGTCGATGCTGAGCCCCGGAAGCTGTTCGAGGCGCTCGATGGACTCGGTGATGCGCGTGCCGCCGAGCAGTTCAGCGAGGGTGTGCGCTTCGTCTTCCGTGAGGCGCAGCGACACCTTGTTGGTGTCCGATCCGTCTTCCTCGTCTGCAAAGGTGATGAGATCGCTGTGGCCGGAGCGGTGCGTGATGACACCGGCCTTGCCACCGTCTGCGGTGACGAAGGTGTGCAGCACACCGACGCCCGGGAGCTTGACCCGTCGTACATCGACCATGGAAGGCTCCTTTACCTGGTGACCACGATATCGGGGGCTTCGAGACGCACGCGGTCGGCCGACTCGTCATCCGGCTGATCCTGGCTGGCGCGCTCCGCGGCAACCCGCTTGAGATAGTTGTTCACTTCGTTCGCCTGCTTCTCGCTGCTCCAGCCGAGGGCCTCGCCCATGAGCCGCGCGGCGACGGGGGCTGCGGAGACCCCGCGGTCCCACGCCTCAATGGAGATGCGGGTGCGACGGGCGAGCACATCCTCGAGGTGCAGAGCGCTCTCGTGCGTCGCCGCGTAGACGACCTCCGCCTCAAGATAGTCGTCCGCGCCGGGGAGCGGATTGCCGAGTTCCGGGCGTTCCCGGATGAGGTCGAGCAGTTCGTCGGTCAGCACACCGTAACGGTTGAGCAGGTGTTCGATGCGCACCTTGTGCACGCCGAACGCGCGGGCGATCTTCGCGCGCTTGTTCCACGCCGCCTGATAGCCCTCCGCACCGAGCAGGCCGATGTTCTCGGTCACGCTCTCGGGAACCTTGCCGTCGAGCGAGGAGACGGCCGCGTCGATCGCGTCCTTCGCCATGATGCGATACGTGGTCAGCTTGCCGCCCGCGATGACCACGAGACCGGGCACGGAGTGACCGACGAGGTGCTCGCGGGAGAGCTTCGAGGTCTCCTCCGACTCACCGGCGAGCAGGGGACGAAGGCCCGCGTAGACGCCCTCGACGTCATCGCGCGTCAGCTTCACAGACAGGAGCCGGTTGACGTGCTCGAGCAGGTAGTCGATATCGGCGGCCGTGGCGGCGGGGTGCGCCTTGCCGAGATTCCAGTCGGTGTCTGTCGTGCCGATGAGCCAGTGCCTGCCCCACGGGATCACGAACAGCACACTCTTCTCTGTGCGCAGCAGCAGTCCCATCGTGGACTGGAAGCGGTCGCGCGGAACGACCAGGTGGATGCCCTTGGAGGCCCGCACCTTGAACTGGCCGCGCTCGCCCACCATGGCCTGGGTGTCATCCGTCCACACTCCGGTCGCGTTGACGACCTGCTTGGCGTGGATCTCGAAGCGCTCGTCGGTCTCGAGGTCGTGCGCCTCCACGCCCACGACGCGCTCACCGACCTTGAGGAAGCCCTCGACCCGCACCCTGCTAGCGACGTGTGCGCCGTAGAAGGATGCCGTGCGCGCAAGACTCGCGACGTAGCGGGCATCGTCCACCTGGGCGTCGTAGTAGGTGATGCCGCCGATGAGGGCGTCGCTCGTGAGACTCGGGATGGCGCGCCGCACCTGGCTCTTGGAGAGGTGGCGGTGATGCGGAACCCCGGGTGGGCGCCCGCCGGTGTAACTGAAGATGTCGTAGAGAAGCATGCCCGCACCGACATATGCACGCTCGACCACGGGAGTCATGAGCGGGTAGAGGAAGCGCACGGGCTTGACCAGGTGCGGTGCGATCCGCTGCAACAGCAGTCCGCGCTCTGTCAGGGCCTCGCGCACGAGGCGAAAGTCGAGCTGCTCGAGGTAGCGGATGCCGCCGTGCACGAGCTTGGACGACCGGCTCGACGTGCCGCTGGCCCAGTCCCTCGCCTCGACCATACCCACCCGCAGGCCGCGGGTGACCGCGTCGAGCGCGCATCCGGTGCCGACGATCCCGCCGCCGATCACGAGGATATCGAGCTCCTTGGTCTTGAGTGCCTCGATGGAGGAGGCGCGCTCCTCCGGGCCGAGCTTCGCCGACCGGGTCACTGTCTTGAGTTTCGCCATCGTCAGTCCCTCGTAGTCACTGGTGCGTCACCGATGATATGGAGCTACAACCACTTCGACCCGCTGGAATTCCTTGAGGTCGGAGTATCCCGTCGTCGCCATCGACCGGCGCAGGGCGCCGACCAGGTTGACGGTCCCGTTCGCCACCGTCGACGGTCCGTTGAGGATCTGCTCCAGTGGTGCGACGGAGCCGACCTCGACGCGGTGCCCCCTGGGGAGTTCGGAGTGGTGTGCTTCTCCGCCCCAGTGCCAGCCGCGCCCCGGGGCGTCGGTGGCGCGGGCGAGGGTGCTGCCGAGCATCACCGCATCCGCGCCGACGGAGAACGCCTTGGCGATATCGCCGCTGGTTCCGAGGCCTCCGTCCGCGATGACGTGGACGTAGCGGCCGCCGGACTCGTCCATGTAGTCCCGGCGAGCGCCCGCGACATCCGCCACCGCTGTTGCCATGGGAGCGTGGATGCCCAGGGCCGCGCGAGTCGTGGATGCCGCGCCGCCGCCGAAGCCCACGAGCACGCCCGCAGCGCCCGTGCGCATGAGGTGCAGCGCCGGCGTGTAGCCCGCCGCCCCGCCTACGATGACGGGGACGTCGAGCTCGTAGATGAACTCCTTGAGGTTCAGCGGCTCCTGATTCCTGGAGACGTGCTCCGCGCTCACCGTTGTGCCGCGGATGACGAAGAGGTCGACGCCGGCCGCGACGACGGTCTTGTACAGCTCCTGGGTGCGCTGCGGCGAGAGTGCCGCAGCGACGGTGACGCCGGCCGCGCGGATCTCGGCGAGCCTCGCGCCGATCAGTTCCGGCTTGATCGGTTCGGCGTAGATCGCCTGCATGCGCGCGGTCGCCTTGTCGGCGGGCAGCGAGCTGATCTCCTCGAGCAGCGACCCCGGGTTCTCGTAGCGGGTCCAGATTCCCTCGAGGTTGAGCACTCCGAGGCCGCCGAGCTGGCCCATGCGGATGGCCGTGGCCGGCGAGACGACGGAGTCCATCGGGGCCGCGAGGAAGGGAATGTCGAACTGGTAGGCGTCGATCGTCCAGCTGGTCGAGACATCCTGCGGATCCCTGGTCCGACGGCTGGGGACGATCGCGATGTCGTCGAACGAATACACGCGGCGAGCGCGCTTGGCACGGCCGATCTCTACCTCAGTCACGCACCAAGCCTACCCGCCGACCCGCGCCCGACATCCGGTGCGCGCGACGCCCGGTGCGCGCGGCATCCTCCGCCCCGCATGGTCCTGCGGCGTGAGTCATGCCCTCGCGGCGGGAGTCACGTTCCACTCTGGCCGGAGAAACCTTCTCACGGCGGGAGTCATTACACCCGCCGCGACCCCATTACTCCCGCCGCGAAGATCACTACGACGAACTACCTGAACGAGGAACTCCCGCCCCGAGTAGCAGACGCTCGAGATGCTGCGGATGCTTCACATCGCTCGTGAGGATCCGCACGACCCCATTCACTTGCCGCCGCAGCCGGTCTTCGCGTTTTTTCTCCCGCCACACGACTTCACCTGGGTCGCCATCCGTGAACTCCTGCCGGGTGTACTTCTGCTTCCCGTCAAATTCGCCCGCGACCCTCACCCGACGCCACCAAAAATCCGTGTAGATCGACCCCTCGGCATCACGAAACTCCGTCTGGAGCTCTGGCGCCTCAAATCCGAGCTGATGGATGACCGCCCGCGCCGTCGACTCACCGAACGAACCCGACAGAGGAGTTCCGAATCCCACGGTCAGCTCCAGGTGCGGTCCGCCCGTGCGAGGCCGAAGCCGGTCGAGTTCTTCACTCAGATCGCTCACCGTGATCGCGTTCACATTCCGCTCGGACAATGCCCAATCAACCGATCCGACTGCCTCGGCAAAATGACTCTTTCGTGCAACGTCAAGCACGGTGCGCGCCAGGTCAGTCACCACAATGCCCTGCAGTTCGACGGTGCGAGCGCTCATGAAACCGGCAGCCGTGCGGCGAACCCCGGGCTCAGATCGTCCACCGCCGCGCCACTCGTCGAGAACCGTTACCTCCGATGGCCAGGGTCCGTCGATGGGCATGCCCCACAGCGCCGCCGCCGACACACCCGCAAACACCAGAGGCCGTCGTGCGGAAGCGAGTACCGCACGGATGCGCAGAATGTGCTGCTCACGGCCACTTTTCGCATCCCACTGTTCCCGGGCCAGGTACACCCCACGACGCAGTCTCACCAACTCGCCGCTCTCGCACGCGCGCACCACCATCCGCGGGTCACTGATGAGCGGTCGTACTTGCCTAACAACGATGAGCCCGTCGTGGGCGAGGGAATCAAATGCCATGAGCTAAGAATTGCGCGGCACCAGGCGAGACATCAGCCCACATCTGCGAACTGTGAAATTGTTTGGGCGCGACCGCAGTGTGGCGGAGGGGAAAGCCTGCTGGCGGAGGGAGAAACAACTCCCGCCGCGAGACACTTTCTCCCGCCAGACGAGGGGGTAACTCCCGCCGCGAGCACCTGACTCCCGCCGCGAGGCCGAGCGGGAGACCGAACGAGCGGGCGCAGCGCCCTAGCGGTTGTAGTTGGGGGCCTCGACGACCATCTGGATGTCGTGGGGGTGCGATTCCTTGAGGCCGGCTGCCGTGATGCGCACGAACTTGCCCTTGTTGCGCAGCTCCTCGATCGTGCGAGCTCCTACGTAGAACATGGACTGCCGCAGTCCGCCGAGCAGCTGGTAGGTGACGGATCCGACGGGGCCGCGGTAAGCGACCTTGCCCTCGATGCCTTCCGCGATCAGCTGCTCGTCGCTCGGCACATCCGCCTGGAAGTAGCGATCGCGGGAGTACGAGGTCTTCTTGCCGCGGGTCTGCATCGCGCCGAGCGAGCCCATGCCGCGATACGACTTGAACTGCTTGCCGTTGACGAAGATCATGTCGCCGGGGCTCTCGTCCGTTCCAGCGAGCAGCGATCCGAGCATCACCGTCTCGGCACCGGCGACGAGCGCCTTCGCGATGTCTCCTGAATACTGCAGCCCACCATCCGCGATGACCGGGATGTCGGCCTCACGAGCAGCGAGCGACGCCTCGTACACGGCGGTCACCTGCGGCACCCCGACGCCGGCCACGACGCGGGTGGTGCAGATCGAGCCCGGGCCAACGCCGACCTTGATCGCGTCAGCGCCAGCCTCGACGAGCGCCTGCGCCCCGGCCCGTGTGGCGACGTTGCCGCCGATCACGTCGATGTTCTTGAACGCCGGATCGGACTTGAGCCTGCGGATCATGTCGATCTCGCCCTTGGAATCCCCATTGGCCGTGTCGACGACGATCACGTCGACACCGGCATCCGCGAGCACGCCCGCGCGCTCCCAGGCATCGCCGAAGTAGCCGATGGCACCGCCCACGCGCAGCCGACCCTCGTCATCCTTGGTCGCGTATGGATACTGCTCCGTCTTGTCGAAGTCCTTGACCGTGATGAGTCCGGTGAGGCGCCCGTCGGCGTCGATGAGCGGCAGCTTCTCGATCTTGTGCTGCGCAAAAATAGCAATCGCCCCGTCCGGATCGATTCCGGTCGGAGCGGTGATGAGGGGCATCTTCGTCATGACGTCGCGAACGAGAGTGGTGTCCTTCTCGAACTGCGAGACGAAGCGCATGTCGCGGTTGGTGATGATTCCGACGAGCCTGCCGTCGCCCTCGACCACCGGCAGGCCGGAGATCCGGAAGTGCCCGCAGATCTCGTCTACCTGGGCGACCGTGGCATCCGGCGTCGTGGTCACGGGATTGGTCACCATGCCGGACTCCGAGCGCTTCACCTTGTCGACGAAGTTGCCCTGGTCTTCGATCGAGAGGTTGCGATGCAGGATGCCGAGGCCGCCGTGGCGTGCCATGGAGATCGCCATCCGCGCCTCCGTGACAGTGTCCATGGCCGCGGAGATCAACGGCGTGTTCACGCGAACGCGACGGGTCAGCCTCGATGAGGTATCCACCTCGCTCGGGATGACGTCGGTGTGTCCAGGCAGCAGCATGACATCGTCGTAGGTGAGGCCGATGAAGCCGAAAGGGTCGCCGCTGTCCATTGAGTCTCCTGTTTTCTCGAGATTAAGAGACCGGATGCCACGCTGATTCCGGTATCTCATGTTAACGGTTCATAACGCTCTCGCGCATATCAGGACGCCCATGTGGGCGCTACGGCGCAAGATACGTCATAATCGGCAAGTATCGTCAACGGTGACGGAAGTCAGACCCCCAAGGCACAAACCGTGTCTTTAGCTGGCCCGTCTTGGAGGTCTCGTGGTAGCAGCTGGTCAAGTTCGTTCGCGTTCGCGGCGACTCATCATCCTTCTTCTGGGCACGCTGCTCGCCATGCTCGCCCTCACCACACTGATGGCTCCGGCTGCTCACGCAGATGATGTCAACACCACCAAATACGACTACATCTTCAGCGGCAACGTGAAATACAACAACAAGCCGCTCGCCGGCGTCGACATCACCGTCTCCGGAAACGGCTACAAGGCCGAGGTGAAAACGGATGACAAGGGCCAATGGTCCGTGGGTGTGCCGAAGAAGAAGACTTACACGATCACACTCGATGAGAGCACCCTGCCGAAGGGGGTCATCGTCACCAAGGGCGCGAACCAAATCCAGGCCAAATTCGGGTACACCGATGAGAAGTCGGTGAACTTCTTCCTCGGCAAGGGTGAACGCCAGGTCGTGAGCTTCGCCGACCAGTTCATCGGACGCGCCATCAGCGGTCTGAACTTCGGACTCATGCTCGCGCTGGCATCCATCGGGCTCTCGCTGATCTATGGAACTACCGGGCTGGCCAACTTCGCGCACGCGGAGTTCGTGACCTTCGGCGCGGTGATGACCTTCGCCTTCGGGGTGGTCCTCGCCTTCCCATTGTGGCTGGCCGCCCCGATCGCGCTCGTGCTGAGCGGCGCGCTTGGCTGGATTCTGGATATCAGCCTGTGGAAGCCGCTGCGAAAACGCGGTCTCAGCATCGTGCAGCTGATGATCGTGAGCATCGGGCTCTCGCTCGGGTTGCGCTACGTGTTCCAATACTTCATCGGTGGCGGCACTCTTCAACTGCCCGATGACGGTTCGGCGAAGATCACGCTGTGGGGGCCCATCGCGCTCTCCCGCACCGACATGATCAGCATGGCTATCAGCATCATCGTGCTGCTCGCTGTAGCGTACTGGATCCTCCGCACCCGTACCGGCAAGGCGACCAGGGCCATCTCCGACAATCCCTCGCTCGCCGAGGCCTCGGGCATCGACGTCGACCGCGTCATCCGTCTGCTCTGGATCGTGGGCGCCGCCCTCGCTGGCCTCTCCGGCATTCTCTGGGCCTATTTCCGCCCGGGCATCAAATGGGACATGGGCTGGCAGCTCCTGCTGCTCATTTTCGCCGCCGTCGTGCTCGGAGGGCTTGGAACGGCGTTCGGTGCGCTGGTCGGATCGATCGTGGTCGGACTTCTCGTCGAGCTCTCCACACTGTGGCTGCCCTCCGACCTGAAATACGTCGCACCACTGACCATCCTGATCGTGGTGCTGCTGTTCAGGCCACAGGGCATCCTCGGACGTAAAGAGAGAATAGGTTAGGTAACTCCTATGAACTGGGGATTCATCTTCTCAAACACGGCCTCGTGGCTGATCGCTCCCGAAACCATTGCGTACGCCATCGCCACGGTGGGCCTCGCGGTGCACTTCGGCTACGGCGGACTTCTCAACTTCGGCCAGGCCGGCTTCATGGCGCTCGGCGCATACGGCTACGCCATCTCGATTCTCACCTTCCACCTTCCGTGGTGGGTCGGGATTCTTGTTGGCATGGGCGCAGCGGTGATCTTCGCCTTTATTCTCGGTCTGCCAACTCTGCGGTTGCGGGCGGACTATCTGGCGATCGTGACCATCGCCGCGGCCGAGGTCGTGCGGCTGCTGTTCAACAGCACCATTTGGGAGAGCGTCACCGGCTCCGCGAACGGCCTGGGCGGCTACCACGAGGGATTCGATGCGGCCAACCCGCTACCACCGGGAAACTACGGCTTCGGCCCGTTCCAGTTCAATGCCAACGACTGGTGGATGCGCATCTTCGGTATCGCCGTTCTGGTCGTCGCGCTCGTCGTCGTCTGGTTGCTCATGCGCAGCCCCTGGGGTCGCGTCGTCAAGGGCGTGCGCGAGGACGAGGATGCGGTACGCGCGCTCGGCAAGAACGTCTTCTCGGTCAAGATGCAGGTTCTGGTTCTCGGCGGTGTGCTTGGTTCGCTGGGTGGGGTCGTTCTCGCGCTTCCCTCCGCAGTGGTCCCCGGCGTCTACCTTCCGTCGCTGACCTTCTTCCTGTGGACGATCCTGCTGCTCGGTGGCGCTGCCACGATCCTCGGACCCGTGCTCGGTTCGCTCGCGTTCTGGCTCATCATGGCGTTCCTGTCCGTGGTGCTGCCCGCGATGTCCTCCGCGGGACTGCTGCCGTTCATGACGACGGTACAGGCGGGTATCGTGCGCTTCATCATCGTGGGCGTAGCCCTCATGCTCATCGTGATCTTCCGGCCGCAGGGCTTTCTCGGCAACAAGAAGGAGCTGACCTTCAATGCCCGCTAACACAGCGAACGTCAAGACGACCGGCCTGCACGCCGGCGAGATGCAGCCGGGCTGCGCGAAGGTCGATCCGATCATCGTCGCCGACAACGTCACCCGTACCTATGGCGGACTCAAGGCGGTGGATGTCGACCATCTCGAGATTCCGCGCGGTGCGATCACGGCGTTGATCGGCCCCAACGGCGCCGGCAAGACAACGTTCTTCAACCTCATCACCGGCTTTGACAAGCCGGACACCGGAAAGTGGTCGTTCAACGGCACGCAACTCGCCGGAATGTCCGCGTTCAAGGTGGCGAGGCTCGGCCAGGTGCGCACCTTCCAACTGACCAAGGCTCTCGCGATGCTGTCTGTGCTCGAAAACATGAAACTCGGCGCACAGAACCAGCGCGGCGAGAACTTCTTTGTCAGTCTCGTGCCCGCGCTCTGGCGCAAGCAGGACGACGAGATCGAGGAAAAGGCGCTCAGCCTTCTCGCTAAGTTCAAGCTCGACGCCAAGAAGGACGATTACGCGGCCAGCCTCTCCGGCGGCCAGCGCAAGCTGCTCGAAATGGCTCGTGCACTCATGAGCGACCCCACGCTGATCATGCTCGACGAGCCGATGGCCGGCGTGAACCCCGCGCTCACCCAGTCGCTTCTCGATCACATCCTCGACCTCAAAAGAGAGGGGATGACCGTGCTGTTCGTTGAGCACGACATGCAGATGGTGCGTCACATTGCCGACTGGGTGATTGTGATGGCCCAGGGCAGGGTCGTTGCGGAGGGCCCGCCGGACGTCGTCATGAAAGACACCGCCGTCATCGATGCCTACCTGGGTAGCCACCTGGATACTGACCTCGGGGTCGTCACCGGCCGGGTCACTGAAGAGGAGACACACTCGTGAGTACCGACAGCGAAGCACCCCTGGTGCTCGATCTCAAGCACCTCACCGCGGGCTATCTTCCCGGGGTGAACATCCTGAACGACTGTTCCCTCACCGCACGCGAGGGTGAGCTGATCGGCATCATCGGCCCGAACGGAGCGGGCAAGTCGACGCTGCTGAAGGCGATATTCGGTCAGGTCTCTGTCCGCGGCGGGGAGATCCTGCTCAACGGCGAGGACATCACCGGGCTCAAGGCGAGCAAGCTCGTCGCCCGCGGTGTTGGCTACGTTCCGCAGAACAACAACATTTTTCCCTCGCTGAGCATCCAGGAGAACCTCGAAATGGGCCTCTTCCAGAACCCCAGGATCTTTGTGGAACGACTCGACTTCGTCCTGGACATCTTCGGGGAGCTGAAAAAGCGGTTGAAGCAACGGGCGGGCTCGCTGTCCGGTGGCGAACGCCAGATGGTCGCGATGTCACGCGCGCTCATGATGGAGCCGCACGTGCTGTTGCTTGACGAGCCGTCTGCCGGACTCTCACCGGTGCGGCAGGACGAGGCGTTCATACGGGTGTCTGACATCAACAAGGCCGGGGTCACGATCGTCATGGTCGAGCAGAACGCCAGGCGTTGCCTGCAGATCTGCGACCGTGGCTACGTGCTCGACCAAGGCAAGGACGCCTATACGGGCACAGGACGCGAGTTGCTCAATGATCCGAAGGTAATCAACCTCTACCTCGGAACGCTCGGCGAAGACGCCGCGTAGGCCCACACAGCGCAGCTCCGCGGGTCGAGTAGGCACGCCAGCGCCGTATCGAGACCACTCCGACGACACACCCCGTGAGTGGCGGTGCGCCTAAACTGCGCTACTCGGCCAGCGGCAAAGATCGCTGTAAACAACGAAGAAGGCCCCGACCGTAGCGGTCAGGGCCTTCTTGGTCAGCTCACTACTTGTTGATGCGCTTGAACTCGTTCGTGGCGTCGTACTGGAAGATACCAATCGTCGCCTGGGTCGGGTCTCCGGCCTTGTCGAACTTGATTCCGCCGGACGGTCCGTCGTAGTCGACGACCCCTCCAGCGTTGATGATCTTCGCTGCGGCGGCGAAGGTGGTTGCCTTCTTGCCGTTGCCCGAACCGCCAGAGACTTCCTGGAGCTTGGCAGCGATGTCCTTGCCCACTGTGGACTTGGCTGCGAGTGCCGCCAGCGCGCTGAGCACGACGGCGTCGTAGCTCTCCGCGGCGTAGGTGAACTCGGTCAGCTTCGCACCATTGTTGGCCGACGCCCAGTTGTCGATGAGCCTCTGCTGGAAGTTGTCATTCAGCAGCGGGCCCGGGATCGTTCCCTTGGCACCGGTGAGGGTGCCGGGAGCGAGCTGGTCACCGTAGTGGCTCGTGTTGCCGTCAACCAGGTAGACGTGGCTCATGTCGAAGCCAGCATCCTTCAGCGCGGGGAGGATCGTCTTCGACTGGTCGAAGGAGATGATCTGAAGCGCGTCGGGCTTCTGTGCCATGATGGCCGCGATCTGCGCGGTGAAGGTCGTGTCGCCGTCGTTGAAGAACTGGGTTGAGACGACCTTGCCGCCAGCCTCTTCGAACGTCTTCTGCGTAACCTTCTGCAGACCGGTTCCGTATGCATCGTTGATGGCGATGATGCCAAGCGTGCTCGCGCCATCCTTCGCGATCAGGTTACCGAGAACCTCACCCTGCAGGTTGTCAGACGGTGCGGTACGGAAGTACAGGCCGTCATCCGGGTAGGTGGTGAAGTCCGGCGAGGTGTTCGAAGGGGAGAACAGGATCGTTCCCGCACCGATCACCTGGTCGATGACCAGCTTCGAAACACCGGATGCCGCAGCACCAATGATGACGGACACCTTCTGGTTCAGAAGCTTCGGAACCGTGGTGGCGTACGCCTTGTTGTCCGGGTCACCGGAGTCGCCAAGCGTCAGATCGACCTTGATACCGAGATTGGCGTCGTTGATGTCCTTCACAGCGAGCAGAACGCCCGCTTCCTGAGGCGGCCCGAGGAACGCAAGAGAACCGGTCTCTGGCGTCAGGGTGCCCATCTTGAGCGTGAGGTTTTGCACCGGACCGGCAGACTTCTCGGGTGTGCTGGATGGCGACGAGCATCCACTCAGCACCATTGCGCCGATTCCCACCATGGCAATGCCACCGAGGATCGACTTCATGTGCCGAGAGCGGGAGGCTTTAGCCTTCGCGAATACGCTCATGTTGCTCCTTCATAATTCGACTTTCCTGAAAGTTGGCAGACTATTGCCACCTCCCGTAAAAGTATTGCCCCGAGCGCATAAGTACAAACAAAAGCGCGTGACGGCGTGACAACTGTGCTCAATCGTTATGATTCACGCCGGTTATCTGCGTATTCGACCGTTTGAGGTAGATTTCTCGTTATTTGACGGTTGTTGCTCCGGCGAGTTGAAACCGGCTTTCTCCGTCGTACTTGTAGATGCCGTAGTGGGCGCTCCGCGGGTCGCCGTTGGCGTCGAGGTCGATCAGGCCCGTGACCCCGTCATAGTCGATGTCTTTCTGGGTCTTGAGCACGTCGAGGCATTCCCCGTAGCTGAGGCACTTGATGCCCTTCTCCGACACGCTCTGCAGCGTGCGCGCGACGGCCTGGCCGCTGTCGTTCTTCGCGGATGACGCGGCGAGTGCGGCGAGAATCGTGGCGTCGTAGGCCTCGGCCGCGTAGCGGTACTCGGTGACGGCCGGATCCGCGGCCTTGATGCGCGCCTTGAACGCGTCGGTCGCGATGGCACCATCGAGGATGCCGTTGACGTTCGTGAGCGACCCGACAGGCATTGCCTGCGAGTAGTCGGCCATCGCGCCGCCGGTGAGCCACAGCTTGGCGGCGCCGAGACCCGCGGCATTCAGCCCGGTGATCAGGGCCTTGTTCTGCTCCACCGCGGTGAACGGGCTGGCGACGACCACGACATCCGGTTTCGCCTTGGTCATGGCGGCGAGCACCGTGGCGATCGTGGTCTTCGCGTCGAACGTCTCGGAGGCGACAACCGTGCCACCCGCTTTCGTGAGACCCTTCGCGAAGGTCGAGTGGATGGCGTTGCCCTGGTCGTCGTCGAAATAGACGAGCGCGGCCCTCACGCCCTTGGTCTTGCCGAGGTACCCGGCGAGTGCCGTGCCCTCGAGCGCATCCGACGGCACCGTGCGGAACAGGTATCCGGAGTCCTCGACGGTGCTGAGCGCGGATGCTGTCGCCGCGGTCGCGATCATGGCGATCTTCGATTCGACGAGCTTCGGCACCAGCCGGAGCGCGAGAACGGATGACGACGGCCCGATGATCACGTCGGTCTTCTTCGCGACCAGGTCGGCAAAGGAGGTCTCGGCGGTCGTGGACGAGGAGTCACCCGAGTCGCGGTGCAGCACCGTGACGGGCTTGCCGAGCACACCGCCGGCCTGGTTGATCTCCTTGACGGCAACCTCGACACCAGCGACCTGCGCCGGTCCGAGATAGGACGCGGCACCCGTAGTGGGGAAGAGCGTTCCGATTCGCAGCACTCCATCACCGCTCGGCGCGACGACCGTCGGCGTCGGGGTGCGCTTGACCGGCGTCGGCTCTGCCGCGCAGGACGCGAGGGCCATGACCAGCGCCAGGGATGCGGCGACCGCCACAAGCAGGCGACTCGCGACGTGTGCTCCGCTGCCGTTCTTCATCCCCGGAAGACTACCGAAGCATCAGCCCGGGACGACTGAGGCGCGGCGGCTGCGGCCGGTGACGATGAGATCGACGCTGAGCACGATCAGGGCGATCCAGACCAGCCCGAAGCCCATCCAGCGCTCCGCGGGCATCGCCTCGTGCAGCACGAAGGCACCGAAGACGAACTGCAGCACCGGCGTGAGGTACTGGATGAGACCCGCATACACGAGAGGCAGCCGCCTGGCCGCCGCGGCAAAGGCGAGCAGAGGGAGCGCGGTGACCACTCCGGCGCTCAGCAGCAACAGCGCGTGTCCCACGCCGTGGTGTCCGAACGAGATCCCGGTGTCGAGCTGGACAAACACCAGCTGGACGACCGCGAGTGGGAACAACCAGGCGGTCTCGATCGTCAGGCCGCTCAGCGCATCCACCCGGGGCCCGACGCGTTTCTTCACGAGGCCGTAGAGGCCGAAGGAAAGAGCGAGGCTCAACGCGAGCCAGGGGAAGGATCCGTAGCCGACCGCGAGCACGAGCACAGCGACCGCGCTGATACCCACGGCGATCCACTGGGCGATGCGCAGCCGCTCACGCAACAGGATGACGCCCAGCAGCACCGTCACGATCGGGTTGATGAAGTAGCCGAGCGCCGTCTCGACCACGTGGCCCGCGAGCACGCCCCAGACGTAGACCTCCCAGTTGATAAACACCAGGACCGCCGCGAGCGCGAGCATGAACAGCTGCCGCGGCTGGCGGGCGATCGCGATGACCGCGCGCCACGCGCGCATGACGGTGACGACGATGAGGCAGAAGGCGAGCGAGAACAGCACACGCCAGTCCACGATCTCGAACGCACTGGCGGGGCGAAGCAGCAGGAAGTAGGCGGGGAACGCGCCCCACATGGCGAACGCGGCGACGGCAAAGAAGACGCCGGAACGCTCTCTGCTGGATGCCGCGGCCGGGCTGGTCATTTCGTGCGGCATCCTGTGAACGTTACTCCTGTGTCGTGCCGCAAGGTGGGCATGCGAAAGGCCCGCCCGAAAACCGGGCGGGCCTTCGTGAAAGGTTCTAGCGAACGACGACCGCGAGCACGTCGCGAGCCGAGAGAACCAGAAGGTCCTCTCCGCCGTACTTGACCTCGGTTCCGCCGTACTTGGAGTAGATGACCTTGTCGCCCACGGCGATGTCGAGCGGAACGCGGTTGCCGTTGTCGTCGATGCGGCCTGGCCCTACTGCAACGACCTCGCCCTCCTGGGGCTTCTCCTTCGCGGTGTCAGGAATGACGAGCCCGGAAGCAGTGGTCTGCTCGGCCTCGACCTGCTTGATGACAATGCGATCCTCGAGCGGCTTGATGGAGACTGCCACGTTGACCTCTTCTTTCTCACAACTTTTTGAAAACTTGGGTTAGCACTCTCACTGCGAGTGTGCCAGAACTACTGTACCGGTCGATTAGCACTCTCGCAATTGGAGTGCCAGAGTCGGGGCGCATCCCGGACGGCACCCGCCGCTTCCGCGCCCTCGATCTCGGCGCGTGCACGTCCCAAATGAAGGAGTCGCGCATCCGCTCGCCCGTGTTTTCGGGCAGGGCCACCGCGTGGGAGCGCTCCACTCCTTCATTTGGGACATGCCCGGCGGGAGGAGACGGAACGCGCGGTCGGAGGGAGGGAGGGGAGCGACGGGTGCGGTGGGCGTCTGCGGGGAGACGGGATGGGGATGGTCAGGGAGAATGGGCGGATGGAGACGCGCGAGCTGGTCGAGTTGCTGTCCGCGGGCGGGCTGCGGCTGCTCGACTCGCTGCCGCCATACACCTCGAAGACGGATGTGCTGCGCACGGTCAGCAAGCTCAGATCAGCCGGGCACTCCCCCGGCCTCGTCGCTAGCGTGCTGAGCCAGTCGAAGCTGCGGGCGCGGGCATCCGCCAAGTTCGGGCCGTTCGCCGAGCGGATGCTGTTCACCGAGGCCGGGCTTGAGCAGGCCACGCGCCTGCGGGTCGCCGCGCTGCACGCGGGCAGGTTCCAGGCCGCTGGTCTCACGCGCGTCGCGGACCTCGGCTGCGGCATCGGGGCGGATGCGCTGGCCCTGGCCGCACTCGACATCGAGGTGACCGCGGTCGAGATCGACGAGGTGACCGCCGCCATCGCCGCGTACAACCTCGCGTCGTGGCCGAACGCGACGGTCATCAACGCGGATGTCGCGCGGTTTCGGCCGGGCGACGGCACCAGTGCGACGGGGGCCGAACCGGTGCCTGCCGAACCCGATGACGCAGAAGCGGCCGATGCCGAGGCCGCAGACAGCGTCCCGAGCGCACACACACGCAAGCCGGACACGGACCACTCGGCAACGATCGACTCCATCGCGAACACCTTCGACGGCATCTACCTCGACCCCGCGCGCCGCGCATCGGGGCACCAGCACAGCTCCAGGCTCACGAATCCTGCCGACTTCTCTCCGACGCTCGACTTCGCCTTCGCCCTCGGCCAGCGCCTCCCCACCGGCATCAAGCTCGGTCCGGGGGTGGAGCGGGAACTCATCCCGTCCGACGCCGAGGCGCAGTGGGTCTCCGTGGATCACGAGGTCGTGGAGCTGGGAGTCTGGTTCGGCGCGGTGGCGAGGCCGGGCATCCGTCGCGCAGCCCTCGTGCTGGGCGAACACGGCAGCGCTGAGCTCACGGCCGAGGCGGACAGCGAGGATGTCGAGGTCGGCCCGCTCGGTGAGTACGTCTACGAGCCGGACGGCGCCGTCATCCGCTCGCGCCTCATCGGCATGCTCGCGCGTGACCTCGGCGCCTCCGTGCTGAGCGACGGCATCGCCTACCTGAGCGCGGACACAGCCGTGGAGACGCCGTTTGCGAGCTGCTTCCGGGTGCTCGAATCGTTCCCGTTCGATGAGAAGCTGTTGCGTCGAGAGCTCGGCGCGCGAAACATCGGCAGGCTCGAGATCAAGAAGCGGGGCGTGGATGTCGACCCGGCCCAGCTGCGCAAGAGGCTCTCACCGAAGGGCGATGGCAGCGCCACGCTCATCGTCACGCGTGTCGCGGGCAGGCACGTCGCGTTGCTGGCGGAACGAGCCTGACAACGACACAACGACACCCGCACGAGTGCGAATGCCGTTGTAGGCCTGAGTCCTGCGCGAGCGTGACCCGCGGGATCAGTAGTTGGGGATGCTCGCCCCGATCGACGCTATCGAGACGATCACGACGATGTAGACGATCCAGAAAACGATCCAGCCGACGGATAACACGTAACCGAGGATGGTTCCCGCGAGCGCCATACCGTGGCCGGCCTCGCCGGTCCTCTTGATCTGGCCGAGCGCGATGTGGCCCGTGATGATGCCACCGATCGGCACGAGGAATCCAAGAATCAGCGCAACGATGGAGAGCGTGTTGGTCTTCACACCAACCGGAGCACCCGGCGCGGAGTAAGGCGCCGCTGGCGGCGGGGTTGGAATCTGGTCAGACATGGCGAACTCCAAAAGGTCTTAGGGAACATTCGTCTAGCGCTGCAATAGTGGCATTCCCCTTCTCGGGTGTCAATTGGGCGCGAGGCGGGGTCCGCCGGTGTCATGCCTGGATGGAGGTGACCGGCAGTGTGGAGTCCGCACCGAACCCGAGGTCCGACGGCGAATGCCCGGCCTCGACCAGTTGCGCGGCCAGCGCCGCGATCATCGCACCGTTGTCCGTGCACAGCGACAGCGGCGGGATGCGGAGCTCGACGCCCGCGGCTGCGCAGCGTTCCTCGGCGAGCTGACGCAGCCGCGCATTGGCGATGACGCCCCCGCCGAGGAGCAGGCGTGGCACCCCGAGTTCGGCACATGCCGCGAGGGCCTTGGCGAGGAGCACGTCAGCGACGGCCTCGCGGAAGCTGGCCGCGACATCCGCCATCGGCACCTCTTCTCCCGCGTCACGCAGCTTCTCGACGTGACGGGCGACGGCGGTCTTGAGGCCGGAGAAGGAGAAGTCGTAACGGTGTTCCACGAGGTCTTTCGGCCTCGAGAGCCCGCGGGGAAAGCGGATGGCCGTGGGGTCGCCGCCGACGGCCGCCCGGTCGATCTCGGGTCCACCCGGATACGGCAGGCCGAGGAGCCTTGCCACCTTGTCGAAGGCCTCGCCCGCGGCGTCGTCGATCGTCTCACCGAGCAGCTCGACATCGGAGACGAGGTCGCGCACAAGCAGCAGGGAGGTGTGGCCTCCCGAGACGAGCAGGGCGACCGTGGGGTAGTCGATCGCGCCGGACGCGGAGAGCACGTCGGCTCCGACGTGGCCGACGAGGTGGTTCACCGCATAAAGCGGCTTGTCGAGGGCGACGGCGAGCGCCTTGGCCGCACCGACGCCGACCATGAGTGCGCCGGACAGGCCAGGCCCGCTCGTGACGGCGATGGCGTCGAGCTGCTCGAGCGTGACATCCGCCTCGGCGAGCGCGGCCTCGAGGGTCGGCGTGAGCGCCTCGAGGTGGGCGCGGGCGGCGATCTCGGGCACGACACCGCCGTAGCGGGCGTGCTCCTCCATGGATGACGCGATCACGTTCGCGAGCAGTTCGCGGCCGCGCACGATGCCGATTCCGGTCTCGTCGCAGCTCGTCTCGATGCCGAGCACGAGCGCGCTCATGCGCCCACCGCCGGACGGGTCGCGGGTTCTGGAATCTCGTACTTCATCACGATGGCGTCCACATTGTCTGGCTGGTAATAGCCCTTGCGCTCGGCGATCGCGACGAAGCCGAGCGTCTCGTAGAGGTGCTGCGCACCGCCGTTGTCTGCCCGCACCTCGAGGAACACCTGCAGGATCCCGCGCCTGCGCGCCTCCGCGACGAGCGACTGGATGAGCGTGCGACCGAGACCGCCGCGCCGGTCTGACTCCGCGACCGCGATGGTCTGCACGTCGCCGTCGCGCGCGCCGACGGGAGCGAGCAGCCCAGCGTAGCCGACGATCGCCGAGTCGCTCAGTCGCTCGGCGACGAGATAGTAGCTGTGTGCGCTCGAGAGCTCGTCCCGCATGTTCTCGGCGGACCACGCGTCCGTGCCGAAGATGCCGGTCTCGAGCAGCATGATCGCGTCGAGATCCACGAGGCTCGCCCGGCGAAGCTGCCAGGTCATCCGGTCACCCGCTTCGGGCTGGCAGAGAGCGTCACGTCCGGCGAGCGCAGGTAGAGCGCGTCGCGCCCCGCGAACTCGCGGCCATGGGAGTACATGGTCTCGGCGAGCAGGCCGAGGGATGACGCGGAGACCAGGCTCGCCTCCAGCCTCTCGTAGGCTGCGAAGCCCGGCACCGCGGCGGCCAGCTCATCCGGACGCGCGAGTCCGGGCCCGCCGCCCTCGCCGGCCGGCCGCTCCGGAAGCCCGACGGAATCAGCCCCGCGGTAGGCGGACCAGTAGACCTCTTTGCGACGCGCATCCGTCACGACCAGAAGCGGGCCGCTGCCGCCCGCGGCGTAGTGCCCGAAGGCGATCGCATCGTGACTGATGACGCGCACGACGGGCTTGCTCGCGCCGAGCGCGAACGCCTGGGCCGCAGCGATGCCGACCCGCAGCCCGGTGAACGGGCCCGGCCCCATGCCCACCGCGACACCGGACAGGGCGGTTACCGCGACATCCGCCTCGAGCAGGCACTGGCTGATGAGCTCACCGATCACCTCGGCGTGGCGACGCGTGTCGGGCTCGGATCGCTCGGCGAGCACACCGCGATCCCGGTCGACCACAGCGACGCCGGTTCCGGCAGAGGTATCGATCGCGAGCAGCACCTCTCAAGTATCCCCTCTCCCGCGCCCAACCCCCTGGGATTCTGTCGTCGAGCGTGCCCGTTCGCGTCGAGCGTGCCCATCCGCGCGCTATTAAACGGGCACGCTCGGTGCAGATAGACACGCTCGGCGGAACTCGCGCGACTCAGGGTTCGGGAAGGAAGACCGCGGACCAGCGGGGGCCGTGCGGGGTGATAGTGACCTCGCGGGGCTCCGCGTCGTCGGAATCGGGCGCATCCGATGTGCCCGAGCCCCCCGTGGGCCTCGCGATGGTCACCTCGAGCCAGTCCTCGGTGAGGCCGTCGAGCATCCCCGCCGCCCACTCGACGACGACGACGGATGCCGCGTAGTCGATGTCGAGATCGTCCAGCTCAGCGGCGCTCGACAGCCGGTACGCGTCGACGTGCACGAGCGGTGCACCTCCCGCGACCCGCGGATGCGTTCTCGCCAGCACGAAGGTGGGGCTCGTCACCGTGCCGCGCACCCCGAGTGCCGCACCGAGCCCACGCGTGAGCGTGGTCTTGCCCGCACCGAGCTCTCCGTTCAGCGCGACGAGGTCGCCCGCACGCAGTTCGGCGGCGATGCGGGCGCCGAGCGACTCCATATCGTCCGGAGTGGCGATCGTGAGGGTGGTCACGACGTGCTCTCTGCGATGACATACGCGATGGCGACCCCGGCGTCGTGGCTCATCGAGAGATGGAGAGCGGTGATCCCGCGAGCCGCGATCGTCTCCGCGAGCTCTCCCAGGATCGAGAACGAGGGATTGCGGAGCCCGTCGGATACCACCCGCACGTCGTGCCAGTGGACTCCGGCAGAGCTGCCGAGCGCCTTGATGAGCGCCTCCTTCGCACCGAACCTGGCGGCGAGGGAGCGCAGCGGGCGCTCGCGGGCGCCGTCCCAGCGTTCGCTCTCAGCGAACAGGCGCGGGAGAAGGCCGGGAGTGCGGTCCGCGGCTCGTTCGAACCTGGCGATGTCCACCACATCCACCCCGATGCCGACGATCATCGAAATTACTCGACGGTCACGGACTTGGCGAGGTTGCGCGGCTGGTCGACGTCCAGGCCCTTGGCCGACGCGAGCTCCATCGCGAAGATCTGCAGCGGCGCGACGGCCAGCAGCGGCTCGAACAGGGTTGACGCGAGCGGGATCACGATGACCTCGTCCGCGTACGGCAGCACCGCGACATCCCCCTGCTCGGCAATCGCGAGCACCCGGGCACCGCGCGCGCGGATCTCCTGGATGTTCGACACGACCTTCTTGTGCAGTGAGTCGGTCGCGCGCGGGCTCGGCACGATCACGAACACGGGCTGGCCCGGCTCGATCAGCGCGATCGGACCGTGCTTGAGCTCGCCAGCCGCGAAGCCCTCCGCGTGGATGTAGGCGAGTTCCTTGAGCTTGAGCGCACCCTCGAGGGCAACCGGATAACCCGCGTGACGACCGAGGAAGAGCACCGAGCGCGTGTCGGTCATCCAACCCGCGAGCTGCTTGATGGCGTCGTGCTGCTCGAGCACGGTCGCGAGCTGGCCCGGTAGTGCCTGCAGTTCGGCGGTAAGACCGGTGATCTCCTGCGCGGAGAGTGAGCCGCGCACGCTCGCCAGGTGCAGGCCGAGGAGGTACAGCGCGGCGACCTGCGCGACGAATGCCTTGGTCGAGGCGACCGCGACCTCCGGGCCCGCGTGCGTGTAGATCACGGCATCGGACTCGCGGGCGATCGTCGCGCCCTGGGTGTTGCAGATCGACAGGGTCTTCGCGCCGCCGTCGATCGCGTACTTGACCGCCATGAGCGTGTCCATCGTCTCGCCGGACTGGCTGATCGACACGACGAGGGTGCGACCATCGATCACGGGGTCGCGATAACGGAACTCGTGCGAGAGTTCCACCTCCACGGGGATGCGCGCCCACTTCTCGATCGCGTACTTGCCGAGCATTCCCGAGTACGCCGCGGTACCGCAGCCGAGGATGACGACGCGGTCGATGTCGCGCAGGGTGTCGTCGAAGCCGTCGAGTTCGCTCAGGTGCACGGCGCCATCGACGACGCGACCGAGCAGCGTCTTGGCGATGGCCTCCGGCTCCTCGCTGATCTCTTTGGCCATGAAGCTCGACCAGCCGCCCTTCTCCGCGGCCGATGCATCCCAGTCCACCTGGAACTCTTCTGTCGCGACGGGAGCGCCGTCGAAATCGGTGACGGTCACGGCATCCGCGGTGATGGTCACGATCTGGTCCTGGCCGATGGCGACGCCACGCCGGGTGTGCTCGACGAACGCCGCGACATCCGAGCCGAGGAAGTTCTCTCCGTCGCCCAGACCGATCACGAGCGGCGAGTTGCGGCGAGCGCCCACCACCACGCCTGGCTGGTCCTTGTGCAGCGCGAGCAGCGTGAATGCTCCGTGCAGGCGGCCGACCACGGCGCGCAGTGCCTCGGCGAGGTCGCCCGTCCTCTGGTATTCGAGTCCGACCAGAAGAGCCGCGACCTCGGTGTCCGTCTCACTCGTGAAGACGATGTCCGGGTGTGCGGCGAGCAGTTCTGCCTTGAGCTCGGCAAAGTTCTCGATGATGCCGTTGTGGATGAGCGCGAGCTTGCCGTCGTCTCCGAGGTGCGGATGCGCGTTCTGGTCGTTCGGTCCGCCGTGGGTCGCCCAGCGGGTGTGCCCGATGCCCGTACCGCCGTCGTTGATCGGAGACGCGGCCAGTTCCTCGGTGAGAACGTGCAGTTTGCCCGCGCGCTTGCGCGTGTGCAGTTCTCCGGCATCGTCGATCACGGCGATTCCGGCGGAATCATAGCCCCGATATTCGAGCCGACGCAGGCCGCCGACCAATACCTCGACGCTCCGGCTGCTCCCGACGTAACCCACGATTCCGCACATGGAACACGATTCTACGGGGCACGTGCACGGTCACGCTGCGAGTACGCACTACGCTGGTGAGCTATGTCGGAGCGTGGGGCGGGTGCGGCGAGCAACGGGCACACCACACCGTTCGTCGAGATCGATCGAGCACGATGGGCCGAACTTGCACCGACCATGGCATTGCCCCTCACACCGGCCGAGATCGTCGGGCTGCGAGGGCTCGGTGACCGGCTCGACCTGCACGAGGTCACCGAGGTCTACCTCCCGCTCAGCAAACTGCTGAACCTCTATGCGGCGGGGGCCAAGCAGCTCCACAGGGCCACGAGCGAATTCCTCGGGCAGAAGTCATCCAGCACACCCTTTGTCATCGGCGTCGCGGGCTCCGTGGCGGTCGGCAAGTCGACCATCGCCCGCTTGTTGCGCGAGCTGCTCGCGCGCTGGGAAGACACCCCGCGGGTCGAGTTGGTCACAACAGACGGCTTCCTCCTCCCCAACGCCGAGCTGCAGCGGCGCGGAATCATGGACCGCAAGGGATTCCCCGAGTCGTACGACCGCCGCGCCCTGCTGCGTTTCGTGAGCAAGGTCAAAAGCGGAGTCGAGGAGGTTCGCGCGCCGTTCTATTCGCACCTCAGTTACGACATCGTCGGTGATGCCGAGATCGTCGTGCGCAGGCCGGACGTGCTCATCGTGGAGGGGCTCAACGTGCTCCAGCCCCCGGTCGGCGGGCGCGGGCTCGCGGTGAGCGACCTGTTCGACTTCACCATCTACGTCGACGCGAGAACCTCGGATGTCGCCACCTGGTACGAGGAACGCTTCCTCAAGCTGCAGCGCGGCGCGTTCGCCGACCCGCAGTCCTTCTTTCACCGCTATGCGTCGCTGTCGGAAGAGCAGGCACGGGCACAGGCCCGGGACATCTGGAGCCGCATCAACGAGCCGAACCTCGTGCAGAACGTGTTGCCGACCCGGTCGCGCGCCGACCTCGTGCTGCGCAAGGGAGGAGACCACAAGGTGCACAGCGTGCTGTTGCGCAAGCTCTAGCACTGGCTCCGACGAGTTTCGATACGCTCGTTGTGGGAGCACTCAACCCACCAAAGGCAGCCCGAGGGTCGCTAGAGCGAGAGTTGCTCGCGCACGACCTCGGCGAGGGACTGCGCCAAGCGATCTGCGGTGTCCTGGTCTGCGGCCTCGACCATGACCCGCACGAGTGGCTCGGTTCCGGATGCCCGCAGCAGCACGCGACCGGAGTCGCCCAGTTCTGCCTCCGCGGCCTTCACTGCCGCCGCCACCGTCTCATCCGTGTGCACGCGAGCGCGGTCGACACCGCGCACGTTCACGAGGATCTGCGGATATACGGTCATCACCGACGCGAGCTCAGCGAGACTCTTACCGGTGCGCGCCATCTCCGAGACGAGATGCAGGCCGGTGAGGATGCCGTCGCCGGTCGTCGCGAACTCGCTCATGATCACGTGGCCGGACTGTTCACCGCCCAGGGCGAGATGCTTCTCGTTGAGCATCTCGAGCACATAGCGGTCACCCACGGCGGTCTGCAGCACGGTCACGCCGTGCTCCTCCATCGCCACGCGCAGGCCGAGGTTGCTCATCACCGTGGCGACGAGCGTGTCGTCGGCGAGGGCGCCACGCTCCTTCATCGCCAGGGCGAGCACGGCCATGATCTGGTCGCCGTCGACGATGCGACCGAGGTGATCGATCGCAAGGCAGCGATCCGCGTCTCCGTCGTGGGCGATGCCGACATCGGCTCCCTGCTCCACGACCGCGGCCGCGAGCTTCTCGAGGTGCGTCGACCCGACACCGTCGTTGATGTTGTAGCCGTCTGGCTCTGCCCCAAGTACCGTGACCTTTGCACCGGCGAGGCTGAACACCTCGGGCGAGACGCCAGAGGCTGCACCGTGGGCGCAGTCGAGCACCACGTGGATGCCGTCGAGACGGTGCGGGAGCGTCGAGACGAGGTGCAGTGTGTAGCGGTCCTCGGCGTCGGCGAAGCGACGGATGTGGCCGACCTCCGTGCCGGTGGGGGCCAGCTTCGGTTCGCCCAGCGCGGCCTCGATGCGGTCCTCCACGACATCCGGAAGCTTGGTTCCGCCGACGGCAAAGAACTTGATGCCGTTGTCGCTGGCCGGGTTGTGCGAGGCGGAGATCATCACGCCGAAGTCGGCCTTGAAGTCCGCGACGAGAAACGCGAGCGCGGGGGTCGGGATGACGCCGGCGTCGTAGATGTCGACGCCAGAACTCGAGAGCCCTGCGGCCACCGCGGCGGAGATGAACTCGCCGGAGACCCGCGGATCACGAGCAACCACCGCGATGGGACGACGCCCGGAGGCGCGACGACCGTCGGCCATCCTGCCCTTGCCCAGCACCACGGCAGCGGCCTGGGCAAGACCGAGGGACAACTCGACCGTCAGGTCGTGGTTCGCGAGACCGCGGACACCATCCGTTCCGAAAAGACGGGGCATGACAGCACCACCGCCCGAATTAGCGCTTGGAGAACTGAGGAGCCTTGCGCGCCTTCTTGAGTCCAGCCTTCTTGCGCTCCTTGACGCGAGCGTCACGGCTGAGGAAGCCAGCCTTCTTGAGCGAGGAGCGGTTGTTCTCCGCATCGATCTGGTTGAGCGAGCGCGCGATGCCGAGGCGAAGCGCACCAGCCTGGCCGGAGGGGCCACCACCGGTGATGCGGGCGACGACGTCGTAGCTGCCGAGCAGGTCGAGCACCTTGAACGGGTCGTTGATGAGCTGCTGGTGAAGCTTGTTCGGGAAGTACTCCGCAAGGGTGCGGCCGTTCACCGTGAAGTTGCCGGAGCCAGGAGTGATGCGCACGCGGGCGATGGCCTGCTTGCGGCGACCGACGGCCGCGCCGGGAACATTGAGCACGGCACGGGGAGCCTTGACGGCGGCCTCGGCCGGGGTCTCGGTCGAATAGCTGCCGGTGGAGTCTGTGGAGTCGATGGAGCCAGCGCCCTCGAGTGAATCTGCGATCTTCGCCATTATCTGGAAATCCTTATGCGTTCGTGGCGCGCTACTGCGCGACCTGGCCGAGGGTGTAGGTCTTGGGCTGCTGTGCAGCGTGAGGGTGCTCTGCGCCTGCGTAGACCTTGAGCTTGGTGAGCTGTGCCCGGCCGATCGAGTTCTTCGGGAGCATGCCGCGCACGGCCTTCTCGACCGCGCGGGTCGGGTGCTTCTCGAGCATCTCGGCATAGGTGGTCGCGCTGATGCCGCCCGGGTATCCGGAGTGGCGGTACGCCTTCTTCTGCGCGAGCTTCGCGCCGGTCAGGGCGATCTTCTCGGCGTTGATGATGATGACGAAGTCACCCATGTCCATGTGCGGAGCGAAGGTGGCCTTGTGCTTGCCGCGAAGCAGGCTCGCGGCGTGGCTTGCGAGACGACCGAGAACAACGTCGGTCGCGTCGATGATGAGCCAGTCGCGCTGGACATCATCGGGCTTGGGAGAAAAGGTGCGCGTCACAATAGTGCTGCTTTCTGATCGAAATGAGGCGTTCGTGAATCCCACTCCGTTGCGCGTTCCGCGGCAGAAACCGGGGAACCCCATCGATGGAGGGCTCAAGTTCGGGTGACGCACCAGGAAGGTGCAGACACCAAGGATCAAGATTACTCGACCATGGCGCTTGCGGTCAAACCGCTGGCGCGCGCCTGGCCCTGGTCTGTTCCGCCCTGGCCGCGAGTTCCTCCTCCGGCGGATAGCCGAGCTCTACGAGGGTGAGGCCCTTCGCGGGCACGACCTTGAACTCACTCGTTCTGGTGAGCTCCTCGCGAAGCTCCACGAGGCGCTCCGGCGAGAGCTTGCCCTGTCCGACCGCGATGGTCGCACCGACGAGCGAACGCACCATGCTGTGGCAGAAGGCGTCTGCCTTGACACGCGCGACGAGCACGCCGTCGGCCCCGCGCATCCACTCGAATTCCTGCAGGGTGCGGATGGTGGTCCCGCCGGCGCGGGGCTTGCAGTAGGTCGCCCAGTCGTGGAGGCCGACGAGGGAGTGCGCGGCGGCATCCATGAGCTCGACGTCGAGTTCCGCCGGATACCAGAGCGTGCGATTGCGCTCGAGCGGGTTACGAGGGCCGTTCGCGTCGGACACGCGATATTCGTAGCGGCGCCAGACCGCGGAGAAGCGGGCGTCGAACCCCGGCGGGGCGATGGACGCGCCGGTGATGAACACGTCGCTGTCGAGTCCAGCGATGCCGTTGAGCCTGCGCACGAGAGCCGCTGGCCCGCCGAGCCTCTCTCCGCCCTTGGTGCCTCGCGGTGGCCGATCGAGGCTCGCGAGCTGGGCTGGCGTCACGTCCAGATGCGCGACCTGGTCGAGCGCGTGCACCCCGGCGTCCGTGCGCCCGGCGACCGTGAGGGTCGGCGGCTCGCCGGCCCGGCCGAAGATCGTCGCGAGCGCGGACTCGAGCTCGCCCTGCACGGTGCGAAGTCCGGGCTGCTTCGCCCAGCCCAGGAATGCGGTGCCCTCGTAGGCGATATCGAGGCGGATGCGCGTGGTCGCGCCGTCCGCGCCGCCCAGCTTCCCGGCATCCCCGGGCCCCGGCCCCGCTGCGACACTGTCGATCACGGTTAAACAGTAGGGCACCGCTGCGGTCAGCCGGCGGCGACGAGTTGACCGGGAGGGTGCCGGGCAGTCAGCATGGATGTTGGCCATCCCATGAAAACTCCCCCACGCGCCGCCACGAAGGCCCCTTCCCTGCAGGCCAAGGCGAAACTCCCCATCGAACCGAGACTCTCGGACCGTTACCTGCGCGGGCTCGACGGGCTTCGCGCCTTCGCCGTCATCATGGTCATCCTGTACCACCTGAGTCCGGGGCTCGCGGTCGGAGGCTATCTCGGCGTCGACGTCTTCTTCGTGATCAGCGGCTTTCTCATCACAGCGCTACTGCTGCGCGAGCGCGCCACGACCGGGCGGATCCGGCTCGGAGGCTTCTGGCTGCGCCGCGCGCGGCGTCTGCTTCCCGCTCTCTTCGCCCTCGTTCTGGGCTGCTGCACCGCGGCGTGGGTCATGGGCGGCAACGTCCTGGTCGACCTCGGCAGGCAGGTATTCGGGGCGGCGAGCTTCAGCAGCAACTGGCTCGCGATCGCGGGCCACAGCAGTTACTTCGACGAATCCGCCCCGGAGTTGTTCCGCAATCTCTGGTCGCTCGCGGTCGAGGAACAGTTCTACCTGGTCTGGCCGCTTGTGGTGCTGCTTCTGGTTCTGGTGCGGAATCGCTGGCTGAGGTTCGGCTCTGTCGTGGCGCTGGGCATCGCGTCGGCTCTCGCGATGGCGCTGCTGTATACGCCCGGCTCCGACGCCACCCGCGTCTACTACGGCACGGACACCCACAGCTTCGGCCTCGCCATCGGTGCGGCGCTCGCCGTCGTGAGCCAGCGCTGGTCCGCGCAACCGCTGTGGTGGTCGAGAGCCGCGCGCTGGTTGCTCCCCACCCTCGGCACGCTCGGCCTGGGAGCGCTCGTCGCCGCGACCATCCTGATGCCCGCGGATGCCCCGCTCGTCTACCAGGGCGGCCTGGTCGCCGTCGCGCTGCTCACCGCCGTCACCATCATCGGCGCCATCGTTCCCGGGTCTGCTCTCGGCCGCGTGCTCGACCTGCCGCCGCTGCGCTGGGTGGGGGAGCGATCCTACGGGCTGTATCTCTGGCACTGGCCGGTGTTCGTACTCGTGGTCGCTGCGCTGCCGAACTGGCCCAGAATGGGCGCCGCGGGCTGGGGTCTCGGCGGAATCGCGATTGCGATCACCCTCGTTGCCTCGACGCTGTCGTACCGCTTCATCGAGCAGCCGATCCGCACCAGGGGTTTCAGAGCGGCATTCCGCTGGGTGCTGCCGAGCGGGGCAGCACTGCGCAGGCTGTTCTCCCGCGAGAAGTCAGAGCGGTCCGCACTCTGGCCTCGCACGAGGCACGCTCTCGGCGTCACGACCGTCCTGGTGGTTGTGCTGGCCACGGGAGTCGGCACTGTCGCGGCGATGAGCAGCGGGTCGACGCAGAGTGACGCGGAGCTGCAGATCCAGCGCGGGCAGGCGGCCATCGACACGGCTTCGCCCCGCGCCACGACGCCGGCACCAACGGCACCGAGAGGGGCGACGCCGGGCACCTCGGCGTCCGGGGCGACGGAGCAGCCGCACGCGGTTCCGGCCGCGCTGCCCGGCGGCGACCAGATCGCGGCGATCGGCGACTCGGTGATGCTCGCCTCTGCCGCTGGACTGCAGCAGGCCTTCCCCGGCATCCAGATCGACGCCGTTGTGTCGAGGCAGATGTCCACGCTTCCCTCGATCGTCAAGGGCATGAAGGACAACGGCACGCTGCGCCCGACCCTCGTCATCGGGCTCGGCACCAACGGCCCGATCGATCGTGCGCCGCTCGACGAGGCGAGGGAGATCGCTGGCCCGCGCACCCAGATCGTGCTCGTGAACGTGCAGGCGCCGCGAGGCTGGACAGACGGCGTCGACCAGACCCTCGCGCACTATGCGCAGCAGTACCGCAACGTCGAGCTCGCCAATTGGCGGGATGCCATCGCCGGCCACCTGAACCTGCTCGCCCGCGACCAGATCCATCCGGGCCAGCGCGGCGGGGAGATCTACGCCGGTGTGATCAGGGACGCCCTGCAGCGCCTCGCCGAACTCCCGCCGATCCTGGGGCCCAACGACTACGGCCTGGCCGCAACCCCGCTCTGAGCCCGCACCAGTTCCGGAAAAAGGAACTTCTGCGGCTGTCGCCCAAAAAGTTCCTTCGATCTCGGCCAATCCACACGAAGTCCCTCCGACCTGCACGAGTTCGATGCGCCACCGGCATCCAGTCGAGGGAAGGGATGAGTGGGCCGGGGATGCAGGAACGCCCCGCTCGGCGAGCGGGGCGTTCCTGACTACGGGCTGGGGCAGAAGACTACTTGGCGTCCTCAGCGGGCGCTTCGTCCGCGGCCTCGGCCGCCGCGGGAGCCTCCTCGGCGGCGACCTCTGTGGTCTCGGCGTCGACGGCAGCCGTCTGCTCGGCGGTCTCCTCCGCGGCAGCGGGCTCGGCTGCAGCAGGCTCGTCGGCTACGGGCTCCGCAGCGGGAGCAGCCTTCGCGGGCTTCTCTGCCGTGGTGCTGGCCTTCGTCTTGGCCTTCGGCTTCGGGTTCACGGGCTCGAGAACGAGCTCGATCTGCACCATGGAAGCGTTGTCGCCCTTGCGGAAGCCCAGCTTGGTGATGCGGGTGTAGCCGCCATCACGCTCGGCGACGAGCGGTGCGATCTGCGTGAACAACTCGTGCACGACGGTCTTGTCGCCGATCACGGACAGCACGCGACGGCGCGCGTGCAGGTCTCCGCGCTTGGCGAAGGTGATGAGCCGCTCGGCGACCGGACGCAGGCGCTTCGCCTTGGTCTCGGTCGTCTTGATGCTCTTGTGGGTGAACAGCGCGGCGGCGAGGTTCGCGAGCAAGAGGCGCTCGTGAGCCGGACCTCCACCGAGGCGCGGACCCTTGGTTGGCGTTGGCATGGTTTTTCTCCAGAATCAGATGGTCGTGGGCGTCGAGAACGACGAGCCCTAGTTGTTCTCTTCGGCCTCGTCGTAGCCGCTGTAGAAGTGCGCGCCGTCGAACCCGGGGACGGTGTCCTTGAGTGACAGGCCCAGCTCCACGAGCTTGTCCTTGACCTCATCCACCGACTTCTGCCCGAAGTTGCGGATGTTCATGAGCTGCGTCTCCGACAGTGCGACCAGTTCGCTCACGGTGTTGATGCCCTCGCGCTTGAGGCAGTTGTAGCTGCGCACAGACAGGTCGAGATCCTCGATCGGCATGCTCAGCTCGCTCGACAGCACGGCGTCGACCGGCGCGGGGCCGATCTCGATGCCCTCTGCCGCGGAGTTGAGTTCGCGAGCCAGACCGAACAGTTCCGTCAGCGTGCGCCCGGCCGAGGCGATGGCGTCGCGCGGGGTGATCGCCGACTTGGTCTCGACATCCACCACCAGGCGGTCGAAGTCGGTACGCTCACCGGCACGCGTCGCCTCGACGCGGTAGGTGACCTTGAGCACCGGGGAGTAGATCGAGTCGATCGGGATCTGGCCCGCTTCGCTGAACTCGCTGCGGTTCTGCGCGGCGGAGACGTAGCCACGGCCGCGCTCGATGGTCAGCTCGAGCTCGAACTTCGCCTTGTCGTTGAGCGTGGCGATGAGCAGCTCGGGGTTGTGGATCTCCACGCCGGCCGGAGCGGAGATATCCGCCGCGGTGACCTGGCCCGCACCCGTCTTGCGAAGATACGCGGTGATCGGCTCGTCGTGCTCACTCGAGACGACGAGACCCTTGATGTTGAGGATGATCTCGGTGACGTCTTCCTTCACACCAGCAACAGTGCTGAACTCGTGCAGGACACCGTCGATGCGGATGCTCGTGACGGCAGCCCCCGGAATCGACGAGAGCAGGGTACGGCGCAGGGAGTTGCCGAGGGTGTAACCGAATCCGGGCTCCAGCGGCTCGATGACGAACCGTGAACGGAACTCGGAGATGTTCTCTTCGGTCAGAGTGGGGCGTTGTGCAATGAGCACTGTTGTTTCCTTTCGGCAAAGTGTCCGCTATATGACACTTACGGGGAGTTCAAACTATTGAGTTGTGAAGCTGTGTTGGTCGACCAGACCGCGACGAAGAAGCAGCCGTATCGAGACCGGTCCCGACACGCTCGCTGGCGCTCGCTACCCGATCAACGATGAAACTGATCAGACCCTGCGCCTCTTCGGCGGACGGCATCCGTTGTGCGCCTGCGGCGTGACATCCGTGATCGAGCCGACCTCGAGGCCGGCGGCCTGGAGCGAACGGATCGCGGTCTCGCGACCAGAGCCCGGTCCCTTGACGAAGACGTCGACCTTCTTCATGCCGTGCTCCTGCGCCTGGCGAGCGGCGGACTCCGCCGACATCTGGGCGGCGTACGGGGTCGACTTGCGCGAACCCTTGAAGCCCACGACGCCTGACGATGACCAGCTCAGAACCGCGCCGGTGGGGTCGGTGATGGTGACGATGGTGTTGTTGAAGGTCGACTTGATGTGGGCCTGGCCCACTGCGATGTTCTTCTTCTCTTTACGACGCGGCTTGCGAGCGGCCGACTTGGGTGCTGCCAATTTTTTCTCCTAAAAATTATGGCGATGACGGTGGGGGTTCCCCAGCGCCTATCGGGCCTTCTTCTTGCCGGCTACGGTGCGCTTCGGGCCCTTGCGGGTGCGAGCGTTGGTCTTGGTGCGCTGGCCGTGCACGGGCAGACCCTTGCGGTGACGGATGCCCTGATAGCTTCCGATCTCGACCTTGCGGCGGATGTCCGCTGCGACCTCACGACGGAGGTCACCTTCTACCTTGAAGTTGCCTTCGATGTAGTCGCGGAGCGCGATGAGCTGGTCGTCGGTGAGATCTTTCACGCGGATCTCCCCGCTGATGCTGGTGTCGGCGAGGGCCTTCAGCGCCCTGGTGCGGCCAACTCCGTAGATATAGGTCAGTGCGACTTCAACGCGCTTGTCGCGCGGAATGTCAACGCCGGCTAGACGTGCCATGGTGGCTTCTCCTGGATATGAGTGGAGGTGATGGACAGCATCGGTACCGAGGCCTCCGACCGCGGGTGTCCCCCGGTTCTCGCGAACTGGGATCGTGATGCTGCTCTTTTATTCTGTTCAGTTGTGTAGTCCACGGAACCGGACGGCCGAGACGACCGTCCGCGTCAAGGCTTCAAAGGCCAGAAATGGCCTTTGCTATTAACCTTGACGCTGCTTGTGACGCGGGTTCGACTTGCAGATGACCATGACCTTGCCGTTGCGACGGATCACCTTGCAGTGCTCGCAGATCGGCTTGACGCTGGGATTGACCTTCATCGTGGTTCCTTGTTTCGCTGTCTTCGTACCCGGAGAATGCCCCGGGCCGTTACTTTCCAGCCGGACGCGCGCATGCGCATCCGTTTGTTCTTACTTGTAGCGGTAGACGATCCGGCCCCGGGTCAGGTCGTAGGGGCTCAGCTCCACGATCACGCGGTCCTCGGGGAGGATGCGGATGTAGTGCTGACGCATCTTGCCCGAAATGTGGGCAAGCACGCGGTGGCCGTTGGTCAGCTCAACGCGGAACATCGCGTTGGGCAGAGCTTCGACTACTGCGCCCTCGATCTCGATGACACCGTCTTTGTTGGCCATAGCCTCTTCGTCGCTAGAAATTGAACGTGCTGGTCGTGCGTTGGATTGTGGCGCCAGTCATCCCGAAGACCGCTGATCAGGGGGAAAAGGCGGCACGACAAAATCGACCGCAGACACCAAGGATCAATCTTATGGGATAACCGACTCTTTCGCCAACACGCGTCTATAATCGCGCGGCGCGCACGATGCCCACGACATCCGCGAACAGTGCTTCGCCCTGCGCGAGCCCGGTGACATCGCTCGTGAACTCCTCCGGCGTGAGCGCGCCGAGCCACTGCCGCATCGTCACGCTCTCGGGGTCGGACGGAAGGTCGAACCGCAGTGCAGCGCCGATCGCGCGCAGCAGCGCCTCCGGCCGCACGCCCCTCTCGGCCAGGCCGAGCGCCGGGCGGATGAATCTCTCGTGCCGCCCGAGCTTCCGCAGCGGCGAGCGCCCGACCCGCTCCGGGGTGTCTGGCAGGTACGGGTTGGCGAAGCGCGCGAGGTTCTGCCGCACGTAGGCCTGCTGCACCTCGGGCTCGAAGTCGTGCTCGGCCACGAGCAGGGTCTTCGTCTCGGTCAGTACCGCCTGCACCTCGGCGAGCACCTCGGGGATGCGCATGGCATCGGCGATCGAGACCGCGCCGTGCAGGAAGCCGTGGTACGCCAGCGTCGCGTGCCCGGTGTTCACCGTGAACAGCTTGCGCTCGATGTACGGGGCAAGGTCGTCGACGAAGTGTGCCTCGGAGATCGACGGCGGGGCGTCACCGAACGGTCCGCTCTCGATGGCCCACTCGAAGAACTCCTCGACCGTCACGTCGAGACCGTCTCCGCGATCCTGCGCGGGAACGATCCGGTCAACGGCGGTGTTCGCGAAGATCGCGCCATCGATCCGTGCGGCCTGGCCGCTGGCCTCGAGTGCCTTCAGAATCTCAGCCCTCAGGAGATCGGTCGCGTTGATCGCGTTCTCACAGGCCATGACCTGGAGGGGCGGAAGGGAAGACGGGCGGTCGAGAATCGCCCTCGCGATGACCGGGGCGACAAAGCGCAGGATGTTCGGCCCCACCGCGGTCGTGACGATGTCGGCCGTCGAGATCTCGGCGCTCGTCTCCGCAGCGTGGGTGCCGCTGTTGATGGCCCGGTAGTTGTCCACGGTGATGGTGCGGTGGTTGTTGCCCACCTCGTGCACCTGGTAGCTGGGAGTACTGGCGAGGGCATCGATGACCGCGGCATCGACATCCGCAAACACGACCTCGTAGCCCGCGTCGTGCAGCACGAGCCCGATGAATCCGCGCCCGATGTTTCCCGCGCCGAAGTGCACGGCTTTCGTCATGAGTTCACATCCCCCAGCACGGCGAGGAGGCCCTCGGCGTCGGAGGCGTCGAGGAGCCGCTGCACCTCATCCTCGTCGCTGAAGATCATGGCGATCCTGGACAGGATCTCCATGTGTCCGTTCTCCTTGCCCGCGATGCCTACGACGAAGCGCACCTCGTTGCCGTCCCAGTCGATCGGGGTGGAATAACGCACGAACGAGAGCGCGGACGCAAGGATCGTGTCCTTGCCCTCGTTCGTGCCGTGCGGGATCGCCAGGAAATTGCCCATGTAGGTGGAGGTGAGTGCCTCCCGCTGCATCATGTAGTCGACGTACTCTGCCGTGACGGCACCGGCCGCGACGAGTATCGCTCCGGCTTCCCGGATCGCCTCCTCCTTGCTGGTGGCCGATCCGGCGGCGTTGATCTGGTCTGGCTCGAGTACGTTCTGGCTCATGATGTCCCTTGGTTCTTCCTGGCGATCGCGCGATCCAGCTAGTTTCTCGCCATTTCGACGACGTCGTCGTACTTCGGGCTTGCCATGAAGTTATCGACGGAGACGTGCACGGCCGACGGGTTCTTCTGGCGGGCCCGTTCGGTGAGGGTGTTCTGCGTGATGATCAGATCCTCGGTGCCGTCGAGGTTCGCGATGGCCTTGTTGGTCACCGTGACGCCCTCGATTCCGGCCTTCTTGATCTTGTTCCGCAGCACGGTCGCGCCCATGGCACTCGAGCCCATGCCTGCGTCGCAGGCGAAGACGATGTTCTCGATCTTCGTTGCGGTCGCGACGCCGCCCTCGGCCTTGACCCCGAGCAGGTCGCCGACGCGGCTGGTGCCGCCCTTGTTCATCTCGTTCTTCGCAACAGCGGCGGCGAGTTCGTCGTCACCGGCTGCGAGCGCCTCGAGGTCACGCCTGCGGGAGGCCCGCAGGATGATCGCGGAGATGAGGAACGACACGAGTGCGGCACCGATGACCGAGAGGATCACGCCCACGTAGCTGTCTCGCGAGGTCTGGAAGATGATCGCGAAGATGCTTCCCGGAGAGGCCGGAGCAACGAGGCCCGAGTGGAATGCGACGTTGATCGCGACACCGGTCATACCGCCACCTATTGCGGCAAGCAGCAGCATCGGCTTCATGAGCACGTACGGGAAGTAGATCTCGTGGATACCACCGAGGAACTGGATGATGATCGCACCGGGCGCGCTCGCCTTGGAGATCCCGACGCCGAAGAACATGAAGGCGAGCAGGATGCCGACACCGGGGCCAGGGTTGGCCTCGAGCAGGAACAGGATCGACTTGCCGGTCTCCTTGGACTGCTCGATGCCGAGCGGGGTCAGGATTCCGTGGTTGATCGCATTGTTGAGGAACAACACCTTGCCCGGCTCGATGAAGATGCTCGCGAGGGGCAGCAGCCCACTGTGCACGAGGAACTCCACCGCGGCACTGAGCGCGTTGCTCAGGCCGGTGACCACGGGCGCGACGCCGAAGAACGCACCGACCGCAAGTCCGAAGGCCAGGATGCCCGCGGAGAAGTTGTCGACGAGCATCTCGAAGCCCGCACGGATCTTGCCCGCCCAGATCTTGTCCATGTACTTCGTCAGCCAGGCCGAGAGCGGACCGACGATCATGGCGCCGAGGAACATCGGAACAGGGCTGCCGACGATGACACCCATGGTCGCAATCGTCGCAACCACGCCACCTCGCGTCCCGTAGACCATCCGCCCACCGGTGTTCGCAATGAGCAGCGGCAGAAGGTAGGTGATCATCGGGCCGACCAGGCCGACATTGGCCACGTCGCCGGTCTTGCCGAAACCGCCGAGCAGGCCGTTCGGCGCCCATCCGGTCTGGATGAACAGGGCGGTGATGATGCCCCACGCGATGAAGGCCGCGAGGTTCGGCATGATCATGCCGCTCAGGAAGGTGCCGAAGCGCTGAACGCCCACTCGGGCGCCCCCTCCTGACTTTGTTGCTGTGGGGGTCGACGTCGTCGTCATGATGTCACTTCACTTTCTCTGGTTGGTGAACGGGTACTAATGGAGAGAGGATGAGCTTGCTGCGGCCACGGCGGCGCGGGCCTCGTTTGCGCCGTTCGCCGAGAGCGCGAGGTCGGCCAATTCGCGGGCCTGGGGGAGCGTGAAGCGGTGAAGCTCCGCGCGAACCCCCGCGAGGGCGGCGGGTGACATCGACAGCGAGGTCACTCCGAGCCCCACGAGCACGACCGCGAGGAGCGGGTCGGCCGCGGCCTCACCGCAGACCCCGACCGGTTTGTCGAGTGCCGCGCCCGCGCGCCCGACCTCGCCGACCAGGCGAAGGACCGCCGGATGCCACGGGTCCTGGAACGCGGCGACCGAGCCGAGCAGGCGGTCGGCGGCGAGCGTGTACTGGGTGAGGTCGTTGGTGCCGATGCTGGCGAAGTCGGCCTCGGCGAGGATGCGGTCGGCGAGCAACGCGGATGACGGGACCTCGACCATCACGCCGGCAGTCTTCAGCCCCACTTCCTTCGCGATCCGCGAGAAGTACCGCGTCTCCTCGACGGTCGACACCATCGGCGCCATGACCCAGAGGTCTGCCTCGGTCGCGGCGTCCGCGGCGACGAGCGCGGTGAGCTGGTCGCGCAGGATCTGTTCGTTCGCGCGCAGCGCACGGAGTCCGCGCAGTCCGAGCGCGGGGTTCTCCTCCGTGGCCGCGTTGAGAAAGCTGAGTGGCTTGTCCGCGCCGGCGTCGAGAGCGCGCACGACGACCTTCTTGCCCGGGAACGCCTCGAGCAGTTTCGTGTAGTGCTCCTGCTGTTCGGCCACGGTGGGCGCAGTCGTCGCGTCAAGGAAGAGAAACTCGGTGCGGAAGAGCCCAACACCCTCTGCGCCGAGCTCGACCGCCTCCGCAGCGCCGCTGGCCGATCCGAGGTTGGCCAGGAGTGGCACGGCGGTTCCGTCGGCGAGCACTCCCGGTCCAACCGGAATCGCGACCTCGGCCGCGCGTTCGGCGATGCGCTCGCGGGTCTCAGCGACGGTGTCTTCGTCAGGGTCGACCGTGACCAGGCCAGCCGCGGCATCCACGATCACGACAGTCCCATCTTCGACCGACATGGCATCGGATGCGCCGACGATCGCGACGATCGACTTCTCCCTGGCCAGGATCGCGGTGTGCGAGGTCGGGCCTCCGTCGCTCGTGACGAGCGCGATGATCTTGTCGAGATCGAGCAGCGCGGTATCGGCTGGAGCGAGGTCGTGAGCCACCAGCACGAACGGGTGGTCGGAGTCGGGAACGCCCGGAACCGGAACGCCGGCGAGGTGGGCGATCACTCGCTGCGAGACGTCGTCGAGGTCGCTCGCGCGCTCTCCCATGTAGCCGCCCATGCCGCTGAGCAGGTCGCGGAAGCTCGCGAACGCCTCGAACACGGCACGCTCTGCGGTCTTGCCTGACTCGATCCTGGCCGCGACATCCGCGCTCAGGGTCGGGTCCTCCGCCATGAAGGCCTGCGCGTCGAGCACGTCCTTCGCGGTGCCCCCCGCGCGCTCGCCACGCAGCCGGATGAGCGCGGCCGTTGCCGCGAGACCCGCGGTGGCGCGCTCCTTCTCGACGTCAGCGCCGAGCTCGCTCTTCGCATCCTTCGGCTCCGGAAGGGGCTCAGGCATGCGCAACACGGGACCGGTGGCGAGTCCACGCCCAATTCCCACACCGTGCAGCCGCATTGTGTTCTCCCCCGTTACTCTTTGTCGAAATCGGTCGTGAGCAGCACGACCAGTTCGTCGACGACCTGCGCCGCGTTGTCGCCCTCCGCGCTCACGGTCACCTCGTCGTCGTGCTCGATCCCGAGGGAGATGACCCCGAGGATGCTCGCGGCGTTCACCACCTTGTCGCCCTTGGCGACCTGCACGGGGATGCCCGCTGCTGCTGCCGCTTGCGTGAAGATCGAGGCGGGGCGCGCGTGCAGTCCGTGCGTCGATGCGATGCGGATGGTCTGTTCAGCCATGAGAGCTCCCGGTGTCGGTGGCGGTGTCGTGGGCGACGAGAAGGTCGCCGAGTACGTCAAGGGCGGTCGCGGCTCCGATCGCGTCGAAGGCGAGAGTCGGCAGCAGGGCGGCGGGAACGCCGACGGATGCCGCGTCGGCCTGCAGCGCAGGGAACTGTTCCGCGAGGTGGGCTCCCACGAGCACGGCCGTGACGCCGTCGAGCTCGGAGGGGACCTGGGCACTGCTGCCCGCGTCGATGGTCAGGTCGAGGCCGCGAGCCTGGGCGGCCCTGCGCATCCAGTGCACGAGGAAGGTGCTTGACGCTCCGGCGCCGCACACGACGAGAACTCTCTGCACGGCACGCCTCCTCGCGTCAACTAACGGATACCGGACCTCCCGGCCTGTCCTCCCATGCTGGCCCAGCACCCTCACGGGCCGCCAACAGGAAAGGTTCCGCACCCCCGGAAGAGGGTCAGGTCCCGCGGCTCCGCCCGGCACGCGGCGGCATCACTCTGCAAGAATGGCGTGAGGGCCGCCCGATTGCGTGCGGCTCGGCTCGCTGATCGGAGGAGATCGCACCATGCACTCCACGGGTGAGAACCGATGATCGACAGGCGCGAACGCCTGCTCGATTACCTGGCACAGGCCGATGGATGGGTCACGGCCGGAGAGCTGGCGGACCAGCTCGGGGTGACCACCCGCAGTGTGCGCAGCTATGTCACCGCGGTCAAGGCTTCCGCGCACCCGCTCGAGGTGATCGAGTCATCCACGAGTGGCTACCGGCTCAACCGCGAGCTGTACGCGAGCTTCCTCGCCACGGCAAAGCAGCCCGGCAACGAGCCGGAGACCCCGCGCGACCGGGTCTATCACGTGGTTCGCAGGCTCGGCGACTCGCCGGAGGGCATCGACGTCTTCTCCCTCGCAGAGAGCCTGTTCGTGAGCGAATCGACCATCGAGGCCGACCTCAGGAAGGTCAAGGCCCTCGTCGAAGAGTCCGACCTCACGCTCGTCCGCAAGGGCAACCTGGTCTCTCTCTCCGGCTCCGAGTACGACCTGAGGCGACTTCTCAGCCGCATGTTCCGCGCCGGTAGCGTGCAGGGCTTCCTCGAACTCGAGAGCATCCAACGCGAGTTCGATTCGGCCAACCTCCGCAAGTTCAAGACCGATCTGATCGGGATGCTCGACTCGCACGGGTACTTCGTCAACGAGTACGGCATCAACAACGTGCTGCTCCACGTTGCGATCGCTGTCGACCGCACCTCGAAGGAGCAGCTCCCGACCGTACCGGTCACCGGGCCGGGTGGGCGTCCGATCGCGGACATCCCCGAGCAGCTCTCGGTACTCGTGCTGCAGCATTTCGGCGTCGCCCTGCGTAAGACCGACCTCGACTACCTCGCGCTGCTGCTGACGACCAGGGTGATCACTCCGGGCCGCGACTCGGCGGATGCGCGCGCTGCGGTCGCCAGTTCGACCCACGACACCCTCGCGAACATCCGTCGGATCATCGCGCGGGTCGACGAGGAATACATGGTGGACCTCGACGACGAGGAATTCATCGTTCGCCTGTCGCTGCACGTGCAGAACCTCGTGGCACGGGCGCAGGACAAGTCCTACTCGCGCAACCCGATGACGCGGTCGATCAAAACGGCATTCCCAATGATCTACGAGCTCGCGGTGTTCGTGGCCAGCGAGATCCAGCGCAGCGAATCGATCACCATCCACGACGACGAGATCTCCTACATCGCGCTGCACATCGGCTCCTACCTCGAGCGCCAGGCTCGGCGAGAGGAGCGCGTCACCTGCGCGATCGTCTGTCCCAACTACTACGACCTGCACCTGATCCTGCGCGAGCGGCTCGAGGCGGCGCTCGGCGACGAGCTGCAGATCGAGATCGTCATCACTCGCACGGACGTCGACTGGGACGAGCTCGCGACGGACCTCGTGCTCACGACGATCGCGTCTGTGCCGTTCGCGGACAACGTGGTCGTCATCCAGCCGTTCCTCACCGAGAACGACATCGAGACGATCAGGCGCGGCATCAGCAGGGTGCGACGGCAACGCCGCAGGCTGCACCTCAAGGACGAGCTGCTCATGTTCTTCGACGAGGCACTGTTCCTGCGCAATGTTCACGCGGATGACGAGATCTCGATGATCAGGACGCTCGGCGAACGCATGGTGGATGCCGGGGTCATTCTGCCCGCGTACATCGACGGGGCGATCGAACGCGAGCGGATGTCGTCCACAGCGTTCACGGACAACATCGCGGTGCCGCACGCGATGGCCATGTCTGCCAAGCGCACGGCCATCTGCATCGCCGTGAACGACCAGCCGATGAGCTGGGGCGAGAACCGGGTGAACGTGGTGGCACTCATCGCCTTCAGTGCGAGCGACCGCACGACATTCCAGTCGATCTTCGACCAGTTCGTCTCGGTGTTCTCCGACCGCGACGACGTGCAGCAACTCGTGCACCGCTCGGTCGACTTCCCCTCGTTCATCGAAGAGCTCGTGCGCGACATCGAGAAGTAACTCGGAGCGCCGAGGGTGAGGTGTGCGGATGGGCTAAGGGATGGGAACCGGGACGACGCCGAGCGGTGCGAGCCCCGCCGCTCCGCCGTCGTGCGCCGTGAGTACCCAGATGCCGTCCGCGTGCACCGCGATCGAGTGCTCCCAGTGCGCTGCCATGCTTCCGTCGCTCGTGGTGACGGTCCACCCGTCGTCACCGGTGAAGGTGTCGATCCCGCCGAGCGTCACCATCGGCTCTATCGCGACGACGAGCCCGGGCTTCACGGCGGGTCCGCGGTCGCGCACTCGGTAGTTGAACACGGGAGGCTCCTCGTGCATCGAGCGTCCGATGCCGTGACCGACGTAGTCCTCGAGGATGCCGTATTCACCTTGCGCGTCGATGTACTCCTCGATCGCGGCCCCGACCTCGCCCAGATACGCGGCCCGGGCGAGCGCTGCGATTCCGTGCCACAGCGACTGCTCCGTCACGTCCACGAGCCTCTGCCGTTCCGCCACGAGCTTGGGCCTGCTCGGATCGGGCACGACCAGGCTGAAGGCGGCGTCGCCGTTCCAGCCGCCGAATTCCGCTCCGCTGTCGATCGAGACGATGTCGCCGGCTTCGACCACCCTGCCTCCGGGGATGCCGTGCACGACATCCTCGTTCACGGAGGCGCAGATCGTGTGCCGGTAGCCGGGTTCCTTCATGAAGTTCGGCACACCGCCACCGGCGCGGATCGCCTTCTCTGCCGCAGAGTCGAGCGCGCCGGTCGTGACGCCGGGCCTTATCGCACCACGAGCGGCATCGAGCGATGCCGCAGTGATGAGACCGGGGGCCACCATCAGCCGCAGTTCGGCCTGGGACTTGTAGATGCTGTGACGCCTGCGCATGGCGGGTCAGCCGACGGCGCGGTCGTTCTCCGCCGGGCCGATGCCGCGCTCGGCGAGCGCCCTGGAGATACGAGCCGCAACATCGTCGACGCTGCCCAGCCCGTCGACCTCGATGAGCAGACCGCGCGTGCGATACACGGTGATGAGCGGATCGGTCTCGCGCAGGTAGACGTCCTGGCGGTGCCGGATCGCCTCCTCGGAGTCGTCCACCCTGCCCTCGGCGACGGCCCGCTTGCGCAGCCGCTCGACGATCGCGTCGCGATCGGCAACGAGGCGGATGACCGCGTCGAGTGCGACGCCGTGTTCGGCGAGGAAGGCATCGAGATAGCGGACCTGCTCTGTCGTGCGCGGGTAGCCGTCGAGCAGGAAGCCGTCGGCGGCATCCGGCTCACCGAGTCGGTCACGAACGAGCGCGTTGGTCAGCTCGTCCGGCACATAGTCGCCGCCGTCGACGATCGCCTTGACCTTGACGCCGAGTTCGGTCTGGTTCGCGATGTTGAAGCGGAAGATGTCACCCGTGGAGATGGTGGGGATTCCGAACGCCGCAGAGATCTGCTTGGCCTGAGTGCCCTTGCCCGCCCCCGGAGGGCCGACGATCAGTAGCCGGGTCATCGGAGCAGGCCCTCATAGTGCCGCTGTTGCAGCTGCGCATCTATCTGTTTGACGGTCTCGAGTCCGACGCCGACGATGATGAGCAGGCTCGCACCGCCGAACGGGAAGTTCTGGTTTGCCCCGAAGAGCGCCAGCGCGACGAGCGGAATGAGCGCGATGAGCGCGAGGTACAGGGCACCAGCCAGCGTCACGCGGGTGAGCACGTAGTCGAGGTACTCGGCGGTGGGTCGCCCGGCTCGGATACCGGGGATGAACCCGCCGTACTTCTTCATGTTGTCGGCCACTTCCTCCGGGTTGAAGGTGATCGCCACATAGAAGTAGGTGAAGCCGACGTTGAGCAGGAAGTACACGAGAACGTACATCGGGCTGTCGCCGGACTGCAGGTTGTCGGTGATCCAGGTGACCCACGGTGCGGGCAGCTTGCCATCCTTGGGCGCATTGAACTGCGCGATCAGGGCGGGCAGGTACAGCAGCGACGAGGCGAAGATGATCGGGATGACCCCGGCCATGTTGACCTTGATCGGGATGTAGGTGTTGTTGCCGCCGTAGGTGCGGCGACCGATCATGCGTTTGGCGTATTGCACAGGGACGCGTCGCTGCGATTGTTCGACGTAGACGACGAGCCCGGTGATGATGAGTCCCAGGGCCAGCACCATGAGGAAGACCTCGAAGCCCTTCGCCTCCTGGATGGCCCAGAGGGAGGTTGGGAACTGCGCGGCGATCGAGATGAAGATCAGCAGCGACATGCCGTTGCCGACGCCGCGCTCGGTGATGAGCTCACCCATCCACATGATGAGGCCGGTGCCCGCGGTCATCGTGATGACCATGAGCAGGATGGCGTACCAGGCGTTGTTGGTGATGAGCTGGCTACAGGCCGGAGTTCCCGCCGAACTCGGGAAGAGTGCGCCGCTGCGGGCGACGGTCACGAGCGTCGTGGACTGGAGAACACCGAGGGCGACCGTGAGGTAACGCGTGTACTGGGTGAGGCGGGCCTGGCCTGCCTGGCCCTCCTGGTACAGGGCGTCAAAGTGAGGGATGACCACGCGCAGCAGTTGCACGATGATCGACGCCGTGATGTACGGCATGATGCCGAGGGCGAAGACCGACAGCTGCAGCAGGGCACCGCCGCTGAACAGGTTGACGAGGTCGTAGAGTCCACTCGTCGAGGAACTGCTCTGAAGACACTGCTGAACATTGCGGTAGTCGACGAACGGCGCGGGGATGAACGATCCCAGACGGAACAGGGCGATCAGGCCGATCGTGAATCCGATCTTCTTACGAAGATCGGGCGTGCGGAAGATCCGCGCTACGGCACTGAACACGAGGCCTCCTGGCTAAAACGGTGTTTCTGCAGATCGGGTGGCCCCTGCGGGCCACCCGCTGGGCAACTCGGTTACTTTACCGAACCGCCCGCTGCAACGATCTTCTGCTGGGCAGAGCCGGAGACTTTGTCAACGGCAACGTTCAGCTTAACCGCAATGTCACCCTGCCCAAGAACCTTGACCTTCTCGTTCTTACGCACTGCGCCCTTGGCGACGAGGTCGGCCGCGGTCACGTCCCCACCCTTCGGGTAGAGCTCTGCAAGCTTGTCGAGGTTGACGACCTGGTACTCGATGCGGAACGGGTTCGTGAACCCGCGCAGCTTCGGCGTGCGCATGACGCTGTTCAGGTTTCCACCCTCGAGGCCGACGCGAACCTGGTAGCGAGCCTTGGTTCCCTTGGTTCCACGACCGGCCGTCTTGCCCTTCGAGCCCTCACCACGACCCACGCGGGTGCGTGCGGTCTTGGCACCCGGGGCCGGACGAAGGTGGTGCATCTTCAGCACCTGAGGACGGGTCTCGGACTCCGGAGCCTTCTTCGCCTTGGGGGCAGCAGGCGCCTTCGCGCTCGACTCGACCTTGGCGGATGCCGTGGTTGCAGCCTTGGCCGGGGCCTTCGCCGGAGCCTTGGCGGCAGTCTTGGCCGGAGCCTTCTCTGCAGCCGACTTTACAGCGGCGGCCTTGGGGGCCGCCTTCGCTGCTGCAGCCTTGGCCGGAGCCTTGGCCGTAGTTGGCTTCTCTGTCTCAGCCATTAGTCAATCTCCTCGACCTTCACCAGATGAGCGACGGTCTTGACGTACCCGCGGTTCTGCGAGTTGTCTTCCCTGACGACGGAGTCGCCGATGCGCTTGAGTCCCAAGCTGCGCAGGGTGTCGCGCTGGTTTTGCTTCTCACTAATTTTGGACTTGATCTGGGTCACCTTCAGGCGCGCGGCCATCAGACACCTGCCTTTGCTGACTCTGCCTGGATCCTGAGGATCTGGGCTGGCACGACATGCTCGACCGACAGGCCGCGGCGACCCGCGACCGCGGCAGGCTCTTCGAGCTGCTGGAGCGCCGCGACCGTGGCGTGGACGATGTTGATCGTGTTGGAGGAACCGAGCGACTTGCTCAGGACATCATGGATGCCCGCACACTCGAGTACGGCGCGCACGGGGCCACCGGCGATAACACCGGTACCTGCGGCGGCCGGACGAAGCAGCACGACGCCAGCCGCGGCCTCTCCCTGCACGGGGTGCGGGATCGACTTGCCGACGCGCGGCACGCGGAAGAAGTTCTTCTTCGCCTCTTCGACGCCCTTCGAGATCGCGGTGGGAACCTCGCGTGCCTTGCCGTAGCCGACGCCGACGAGACCGTTTCCGTCACCGACGACGACGAGTGCGGTGAAGCTGAAGCGACGACCGCCTTTCACCACCTTGGAGACACGGTTGATGGTCACAACGCGCTCGAGGAACTGGCTCTTGTCGGAGTCGCGGCTCCCACGCTGCTGGTTGGGGTTGCGCTCGCGTCCGCCACGGCGGCCCTCGCGCGGCTCGTTGCCAGCGCTCTGGGTTCCCGCGGCGGTTTCCACCACGGCAGCCTCGGTCGTCTCGACCTTGGTTGCTTCTGTCACTTCCTGCTCCTTGTTAGCTGTAGTAGCAGCGGATTCGGTGTCGCTCACAGGTCCAGACCACCCTCTCGCGCTCCTTCGGCGATGGCGGCGACGCGACCCGCGTACTTGCTTCCGCCGCGGTCGAAGACGACCGCCTCGATGCCGGCCTTCTTCGCGCGGTCTGCGATCAGTTCGCCGACCTTGCGTGCCTTGGCGGTCTTGTCACCGTCGAAGCCGCGCAGGTCCGTCTCCATGGTCGACGCCGACGCGAGGGTGAAACCCTTGCTGTCATCGACGACCTGCACGAAGACGTGGCGAGCCGAACGGGTGACGACCAGGCGCGGACGCGCCTCGGTTCCCACGACCTTCTTGCGAAGTCGTGCGTGCCGGCGGCCCTTGGCGGCCGACTTGCTCTTACCTCTGGTTCCGAGAGCCATGGTTTACTTTCCAGCCTTTCCGGCCTTGCGGCGAACTACCTCGCCCGCGTAGCGCACACCCTTGCCCTTGTACGGCTCGGGCTTGCGTAGCTTACGAATGTTGGCGGCGGCTTCGCCGACAGCCTGCTTGTCGATGCCGTGCACCGTCAGCTTGGTGTTGCCCTCGACGGCGAAGGTGATGCCTGCCGGCGGGTCAACGGTGATCGAGTGGGAGAAGCCGAGTGCGAACTCAAGCGAGTTGCCCTTGGCCGCAACGCGGTAACCGGTACCGACGATCTCGAGCCCCTTGGAGTAACCCTCGGTGACCCCGATGATCTGGTTCTGGATGAGCGTGCGGGTCAGTCCGTGCAGCGAACGCGATTCGCGCTCGTCGTCGGGCCTCGTGACCAGGACCTGGCCATCCTCGAGCTTGACCTCGATGGGGCTCGCGACGGTGAGACCGAGCTCACCCTTCGGGCCCTTGACGGTGACGGCCGAGCCGTCGACCTTGACGTCGACACCAGCGGGGATGTCGATGGGAAGTCTTCCGATACGTGACATTGTCAGTTACCACACGTAGGCGAGGACTTCCCCACCCACGCCTTTCTTCGACGCCTGGCTGTCCGTGAGGAGGCCAGAGGAGGTCGACAAGATCGCGACACCCAGTCCGCCGAGAACGCGAGGGATCTCCGTGGACTTTGCGTAGACGCGAAGGCCGGGCTTCGAAACACGCTTGATGCCCGCGATGGAGCGCTCGCGGTTGGGGCCGTACTTGAGGTCGATGGTGAGCGTCTTGCCGACGCGGGCATCTTCGACCTTCCAGTCGCTGATGTAGCCCTCGACCTTGAGCATCTCTGCGATGTTCGACTTGAGCTTGCTGCTCGGCATCGACACGGTCTCGTGGTACGCCGAGTTGGCGTTCCGCAGTCTGGTCAGCAGGTCTGCGACCGGATCTGTCATTGTCATGATGGTGGTGCCTTCCTCGCCCGGTTTCGACATCCGTTACATGGGATGCCGACCCTGGCGATCGGTGGGTGTTACTGAGTGTTTTCTGCCGTGCGGAACGGGAAGCCGAGCGCCTTGAGCAGCGCGCGTCCCTCGTCGTCGGTCCTGGCCGTGGTGACGACAGTGATGTCGAAACCGCGAACCCGGTCGATCTTGTCCTGGTCGATCTCGTGGAACACAGACTGCTCGGTGAGACCGAAGGTGTAGTTGCCGTGGCCGTCGAACTGCCGGTCGCTGAGTCCGCGGAAGTCGCGGATGCGGGGCAGAGCGAGCGAGAGCAGGCGGTCCAGGAACTCCCAGGCGCGGTCGCCGCGGAGGGTGACGTGTGCGCCGATGGGCTGGCCCTCACGCAGCTTAAACTGCGCGATGGACTTGCGAGCGGCGGTCACCTGCGGCTTCTGGCCGGTGATCGCGGCGAGATCCTTCACTGCGCCGTCGATGACCTTGCCATCGCGGGCCGCCTCGCCGACGCCGGTGTTGACGACGATCTTCACGAGGCCGGGCACCTGGTGCACGTTGGTGAAGCCGAAGTCCTTCGTCAGCTGCGCTGCGATCTCGGTCTTGTACTTCTGCTTGAGCCTCGGCTGGATTTTGCCAGCGGGGGCAGCAGTTGCGGTGTCAGTCATTATTACTCTGCGTCCTTAGCCTTGCTTGCGGCCTTCGCCTTGGTGGCAGCCGACGCCGTAGCGGCCGGTGCCTTGGTGGCAGCCGCGGCCTTCGTCGTCGTTGCCTTGGCCGGCTTGTCTGCCTTCGGTGCCGATTCGACTACTGCCTCGTCGGCCTTGGCGGGCTTCTCAGCCTTCGCGCTGTCGGTCTTCGTCTTCTTCACGGGAGTGCGGCGCGAGTCCTTGAAGTAACGCACGCGCACGGTCTTGCCGCGGTCATCCGTCTCCACCGTGAAGCCGACGCGTGCCGGCTGCTTGGTGTCGGGGTTGACGAGCTGCAGGTTCGACACGTGGATCGGGGCCTCGAGGGTCTCGATGCCACCGGTCTTGGAACCCTGCTGGGACTGGCCGACGCGCGAGTGCTTCGTGATGTAGTTGAGTCCCTCGACCACGACGCGGTTCTTGCCGACCAGCACCTCGAGCACACGGCCCTGCTTGCCACGGTCGCCGCCCCTGGCCTGGCTGCGGCCACTGATCAGCTGGACGAGGTCGCCCTTTTTGATGTTCGCCATGACTAAATGACCTCCGGTGCGAGCGAGATGATCTTCATGAACTTCTTGTCGCGAAGCTCACGACCGACCGGCCCGAAGATGCGGGTACCACGGGGGTCACCGTCGGCCTTCAGGAGGACCGCTGCGTTCTCGTCAAACTTGATGTAAGAGCCGTCCGGACGACGGGTCTCCTTCTTGGTGCGAACGATGACCGCCTTGACGACGTCACCCTTCTTCACGTTGCCGCCCGGGATCGCGTCCTTCACCGTCGCGACGATGACATCGCCGAGACCGGCGTAACGACGGCCTGAACCGCCGAGAACGCGAATCGTGAGCAGCTCCTTGGCGCCGGTGTTATCGGCGACCTTGAGCCTGGATTCCTGCTGGAGCATTTAAGTGTCCTTATTCGAAGTAAGCCAGTGGCCTACTTGGCCTTCTCGAGGATCTCGACCAGGCGCCAGCGCTTTGAGGCACTGAGCGGACGGGTCTCGCTGATGAGAACGAGGTCGCCGACGCCGGCGGAGTTCGTCTCGTCGTGCGCCTTCACCTTGGAGGTGCGGCGGATGACCTTGCCGTACAGCGGGTGCTTGACCCGGTCTTCGACCTCGACCACGACGGTTTTGTCCATCTTGTCGCTGGTCACGTAGCCGCGACGGCTCTTGCGGTGACCTTCGCGCTCTGCAGCAGCGGGCTCCGCGGCCGCATTCTTGGTCGTTGCCATGACTAGGCCTCCTTCGTCTCGTCAGTGGACTCAGGAGCCGCCGTGGCGGCATCCTCAGTCTTCTTGGTCTTCTTGGCTGCCTTGGGAGACTCGACGGCGGCCGGAGTCGCACGGATGCCGAGCTCGCGCTCACGAATGATCGTGTAGATGCGAGCGATGTCGCGCTTGACGGCGCGCAGGCGACCGTGGCTCTCGAGCTGGCCGGTGGCCGACTGGAAGCGCAGGTTGAACAGCTCTTCCTTGGCCTTCTTGAGCTCGTCCAGGAGCCGGCTGTCTTCAAAGGTGTCGAGCTCGCCGGTGGCAAGCTCCTTGGATCCGATCGCCATTATGCGTCTCCCTCCTCGCGCTTGATGATGCGTGCCTTGAGGGGCAGCTTGTGAATAGCACGGGTGAGCGCCTCACGTGCAATGGTCTCGTCGACGCCGGCGAGCTCGAAGAGCACGCGACCCGGCTTGACGTTGGCGACCCACCACTCCGGAGAACCCTTACCAGAACCCATGCGGGTTTCGGCCGGCTTCTTCGTGATCGGGCGGTCAGGGTAGATGTTGATCCACACCTTTCCACCACGCTTGATGTGACGGGTCATGGCAATACGAGCAGCCTCGATCTGGCGGTTCGTGACATACGCGGGCGTCAAAGCCTGGATGCCGAACTCGCCGAAGCTCACCGTCGTGCCGCCGGTCGCCTGGCCTGTGCGGCCGGGGTGGTGCTGCTTACGGTGCTTGACTCTGCGGGGAATCAACATGATTTAGCCTTCCGCTCCTACTGCTGCCGGGGCAGCCTCTGCCTTGGGCGCAACGGAAGCGGCGCCGCGACGCGGACGGTCACCGTCACGACGATCCGGGCGCTGCGACTTGGCGTTGGCCTGCTCGCGGGCAAGTTCCTTGTTGGTGATGTCACCCTTGTAGATCCACACCTTGACGCCGATGCGACCGAAGGTGGTGCGGGCCTCGTAGAAGCCGTAGTCGATGTTCGCACGCAGCGTGTGCAGCGGAACGCGGCCCTCGCGGTAGAACTCCGAACGGCTCATCTCAGCGCCACCGAGGCGACCGGAGACCTGGATGCGAACACCCTTGGCTCCTGCGCGCTGGGCACCCTGCAGGCCCTTGCGCATCGCGCGGCGGAACGCCACACGTGCGGAGAGCTGCTCGGCGATGCCCTGGGCGACGAGCTGGGCCTCGGCCTCGGGGTTCTTCACCTCGAGGATGTTGAGCTGGATCTGCTTGCCCGAGAGCTTCTCGAGGTCGGTGCGGATACGCTCGGCCTCCGCACCACGACGACCGATCACGATGCCCGGACGGGCGGTGTGGATGTCGACGCGAACGCGGTCACGAGTGCGCTCGATCTCGATGCGCGCAACTCCTGCGCGGTCGAGCGAGGTCTTGAGCAGGTTGCGGATCTTCACGTCTTCCGCGACATAGTCGCTGTAACGCTGACCGGCCTTGGTGCTGTCGGAGAACCAGCGCGACACGTGGTCGGTGGTGATTCCCAGACGGAACCCGTAGGGGTTTACTTTCTGGCCCATTACTTCTTTCCCGCCTTCCTGGCCGAAGTAGCCACGTCGGCATCAACTGTGCTGGTCTCATCCGGCGTCGCCAGCACAATCGTGATGTGGCTGGTGCGCTTCAGGATCTGGAACGCGCGTCCCTGTGCACGGGGCTGGAAACGCTTGAGCGTCGTGCCCTCGTCGACATATGCCGACGACACGAACAGGTCCTGCTCGTCCAGGTAGCTGTTGCTGGCATCCGCCTTGACCCGCGCGTTGGCGATCGCCGAGGCGACCAGCTTGTACACGGGCTCGCTTGCACCCTGCGGTGCGAACTTCAGGATGGCCAGCGCTTCCTGCGCCTGCTTGCCGCGGATCATGCTGACGACGCGACGAGCTTTCGTGGGGGTCACGCGGATATGACGCACACGTGCGATCGACTCCACCATTTCTCTCCTCCTTGCGCCACCGCGTTAGCGGCGACGACCCTTCTTGTCGTCCTTCACGTGTCCACGGAAGGTGCGGGTGGGGGCAAACTCGCCGAGCTTGTGCCCAACCATGGTCTCGGTGATGAACACCGGGATGTGCTTGCGACCGTCGTGCACCGCGATGGTGTGTCCCAGGAAAGACGGGATGATCATCGAACGGCGCGACCAGGTCTTGATCACGTTCTTGCTGTTGGCCTCATTCGCCTTCGCCACCTTGCGGTACAGGTGGTCGTCAACGAAGGGGCCCTTCTTAAGACTGCGTGGCATCTTCTCGAACTCCTACTTGCGCTTCTTGCCGGCATTGCGGCGGCGAACGATGAGCTGATCGCTCTCTTTGTTTGCGTGACGGGTGCGGCCCTCTTTCTGGCCCCACGGCGTCACGGGGTGACGTCCACCGGAGGTCTTGCCCTCACCACCACCGTGCGGGTGGTCGACCGGGTTCATGACGACACCACGGACGGTCGGGCGGACACCCTTCCAGCGCATGCGGCCGGCCTTGCCCCAGTTGATGTTCGACTGCTCTGCGTTGCCGACCTCGCCGATTGTCGCGCGGCAGCGAGCATCCACGTTGCGGATCTCACCGGACGGCAGACGAAGCTGCGCGTACGGGCCGTCCTTGGCGACGAGACGAACGGATACTCCGGCCGAGCGTGCCATCTTGGCACCCCCGCCCGGCTTCAGCTCGATCGCGTGGATGACGGTACCGACCGGGATGTTCTTGAGCGGCAGGTTGTTGCCCGGCTTGATGTCGGCGCCCGCACCGGACTCGACGATGTCACCCTGCTTCAGCTTGTCTGGAGCGATGATGTACCGCTTGGTGCCGTCCACGAAGTGCAGGAGCGCGATGCGCGCCGTGCGGTTCGGGTCGTACTCGATCTCGGCGACCTTGGCGTTCACGCCATCCTTGTCATTGCGACGGAAGTCGATGACGCGGTACTGGCGCTTGTGTCCACCACCGATGTGACGGGTCGTGATGCGTCCGGCGTTGTTGCGGCCACCGGTCTTCGGCAGCGGACGAAGCAGCGACTTCTCCGGGGTCGAGCGCGTGATCTCGGCAAAGTCTGCAACCGAGGAACCACGGCGACCAGGGGTCGTGGGCTTGTACTTACGAATAGCCATTTTTATTCCTTATGCTCCCTAGCCGACAGCCGTGAAGATGTCGATCGAGCCGGACTTGAGCGTCACGATGGCGCGCTTGGTGTCCTTGCGCTTGCCCGTGCCGAACTTGGTGCGACGAGTCTTGCCCTTTTTGTTCAGGGTGTTGATCGAGGCGACCTCGACGCCGAAGATCTTCTCGATCGCCAGCTTGATCTCGGTCTTGTTCGAGCGGGGGTCCACCTCGAAGGTGTACTTGCCCTGGTCGATGAGGCCGTAGCTCTTCTCGGAGACAACGGGCGACAGGATGACGTCGCGCGGATCCTTGTTCGTGGCGGTCATGCGCTGACCTTCTCCTTCTTGCTTGCGGCCTTCTTGGCCTTGGCCTCCGCGGCCTTGGCCGGGTTGGCCCGCTCGGGGCTGACGCGCTTCTTGCTCTGCGCAGGCGCGGCATCCTCGGTCTTGACCGCGGCGGCGGGGCCGGCGACGAAGCCGTCCAGCGCGCCCTTGGTGAAGACGATGTCGTCGCTCACGAGAACGTCGTACGCGTTGAGCTGGTCGTAGGGCAGCACGTGAACGGTCGGGATGTTCCGAACGCTCTTGTAGCTGAGCTCGTCGCTGCGCTCGAGAACCACGAGAACGTGCTTGCTCGTGGCGATGTCGTTCAGCAGGCTGACAATCGCCTTCGTGGACGGAGCCTTGCCGACGGACAGCGAGTCCACGACGTGGATGCGACCGCCGCGTGCGCGGTCGGACAGTGCCCCGCGCAGTGCTGCAGCGATCATCTTCTTCGGGGTGCGCTGGCCGTAGTCACGAGGGTGCGGCCCGTGGACGATACCACCGCCTGTCATCTGGGGCGCGCGGATCGAGCCCTGGCGAGCACGACCGGTTCCCTTCTGCTTGAACGGCTTACGGCCCGCACCGGACACCTCGCCGCGGCGAAGGGTGTTGTGCGTCCCCTGGCGGGCGGCTGCGCGCTGCGCAACGACCACCTGGTGGATCAGCGGGATGTTGGTCTGGACATCGAAGGTCTCGGCCGGCAGGTCGACGGAGCCGACCTTCTTGCCGGAGGAGTCGATGACGTCAAGTGAGGTAGCCATCTAACTACGCTCCCTTCACTGCGTTGCGAACGAATACGATGCGGCCGCGAGCGCCGGGAACGGCACCCTTGACCAGGATGATGTTCTTCTCGAGGTCGACTGCCTGAACGGTGAGGTTCAGTGTCGTGACCCTGTCGCCGCCCATCCGGCCCGCCATGCGCATGCCCTTGAAGACACGGCTGGGGGTCGAGGATGCGCCGATCGAGCCCGGCTTGCGGTGGTTACGGTGCGAACCGTGGGATGAGCTGACGCCCTTGAAGTTGTGACGCTTCATCACACCGGCGAAGCCCTTGCCCTTGCTCGTGCCGACGACGTCGACCTTCTGGCCAGCCTCGAAGATGTCGACCGATATCTCCTGGCCGAGCGTGTACTCGGCGGCGTCTGCGGTGCGGACCTCGGTGAGGTGGCGGCGAGGCGTGACGCCCGCCTTGTCGAAGTGGCCGGTGGCCGGCTTGTTCGCCTTGCGCGGGTCGATCTGCCCGTAGGCGATCTGCACGGCGCTGTAGCCGTCGACCTCGGGGGTGCGCACCTGCGTGACGACGTTGGGGGTGATCTCGACGACGGTCACCGGGATCAGCTTGTTGTTGGCATCCCAGACCTGGGTCATGCCGAGCTTGGTGCCCAGGAGGCCCTTACTCGTCTTCGTTGTAGACATTGGTTTTCCCTATTGGTCTATCTGCTCTAGAGCTTGATCTCGATGTTGACGTCGGCCGGAAGGTCGAGACGCATGAGCGAATCGACAGCCTTCGGCGTCGGGTCAATGATGTCGATCAGTCGCTTGTGGGTGCGCTTTTCGAAGTGCTCGCGGCTGTCCTTGTACTTGTGAGGGGAGCGGATCACGACGATCACGTTCTTCTCAGTGGGCAGCGGCACCGGACCAACAACGGTCGCACCCGCGCGGGTCACCGTGTCGACGATCTTGCGCGCCGAGCTGTCGATGACCTCGTGGTCATACGACTTAAGTCGAATGCGGATCTTCTGTCCCGCCATGTCTGACTCTCTCTCTGTAGTACGTGGGTGTTGCATATCTGGCTTGCGCCATCTGGTCTGCGTTGTTGCGTGCGCCCCTGCGGACACTCACCTGCGAAGCACTTCTGCTGTCGCACCACTGTGGATGTTTCAATGCCCGGCTTCCTCGGGATTTCTCCCGCCTCCACCCGGCCCGTATCACTCGGATACTGACCGACCCCCGCGCTCGGGCGTGTTGCCCGAATGAGGCACACACGTCTCCGCATGATTCTCGAGGTCGATTAAGCTGTGCACTTCGATGCCGCCCTGACCATTGCTGGTCTGCCGCCGTTGGTGCCGGTTCTGCTACCCGCGGCCTAGATCGACGCCCATGGGCATCCACATCTATGCACTGCCTGGCAGTGATCCCAGCGCAAACGCCGGGAATGTTGAACTAGACGAGTTTGCCACACTCTGACACCGCTCGCAAACCCGGGCGTGTCGGATTTCTCGCCCTCCTCTGCCCGCCACCACCCCCCTTCGCCGAGCGTGCCCGTTCGCGCCGAGCGTGTCCGTCTAAACGCGACTGGATGGGCACGCTCGGCGCGAACGGGCACGCTCGGCGAATCCACTGGTGTGCGGAGGCGCGGATGCGCGCGGCGCGCTAGCGGATGCGCTTCACTCCGGCTCGCGCGAGTTTCGCTGCGAGCCGGGCACTGGACCACGCGTCGGACCAGCCCCACCGCACGAATCCACTGCATTGCGCTCGCAGTTCGTCTTCTCGTTCCTTTTCGCCGAGCATCGCCTGCTCGATCGTGCGCCCGCGGAGGAACGCCGGATCGGTGTACTTGGATACGCCGTCCGCCTCGCCGATTACGTCGAACTCCTTCCAGTAGAAGTCCGCCCAGTATTGCTTTCCAGTGATGAGGCCACGGTATTCCCGTTGCTGCTGTGGAAGCGGAAAGCCCAGATCTCGAAAGCACACCATGCTTACCGACTCGAGCACCGAATCCGCAAGCCCCGTGGCGAAGTCCGCCACCGCGTCGACTTTTCGCACATTGCGGAATGGACGCCGCACTGCCAGCGCCGTTTGCAGAGCTTCTTTTGTCACTCCGTAGCGTTCGATGTCGTGCAAGGCGTGATCGAGCGTCGCGACGCCGCTCATGAACGACCGCGAGGCCAGAAGATCGACAAGCGTCCGGAGCGGGCCTGTCACCCTGAAGCCTTCTTCTTCGCCGATCTCGGACGCGGTAAGCCGAGCATCGTGCCACTGGAGATCGTGACGCGTGCGCCTGCCACGTTCGGGCGCGGCAGTGACCTGCGCTCGATCTGGAAGCGCGCCGATAATCGGCATGCCGAAGAGAAGGGCAGCCGACTCGTGGGAGAAGACGAGCGGTGAATGCGCCTTGGCCTGGGCAGCCGCGATCTGCATGCGATGTCGAGACTCCGCATCCAGCGCGTCCCACGAAGGTGTCGGCAGATACACACCTCGACGAATCATGCGTGCGTCACCGCGACGAGCGGATCGCTGCAACGAGGCGGGCGATCCGCCACTGCGGAGAAGCTCAGCAATCGTGACAAGCGGCGGAAGTTCGAGCATCGACATGCGTCGAGCATGTCCATTCGGGCCGAGAGCCGCGCGCACCTTCCGCGCTTTCGTGGAGAAACCCACTCTCCTCGCCCGTGTCAAGGAGTAGTCCCCCGTCTTCGTTTGCCCGCCGAGCGTGCCCGTTTGCGCCGAGCGTGCCTATCCAAGTGCGTTCCGACGGGCACGCTCGGCGCAAACGAGCACGCTCGACGAAAGTGGTGCGGATGGGAGGGGGAAGAGAAGAGAAGAGAAGAGAAGAGAAGAGAAGAGAAAAGTGCAGGGGAACGACAAAGGGCCGCACCCTGGGGTGCGGCCCTTCGTGTGATGCGGTGTTACTTGATGACCTTGGTCACCGTGCCGGCGCCGACGGTGCGGCCACCCTCACGGATCGCGAAGCCGAGACCCTCTTCCATGGCGATCGGCTGGATCAGCTCGACCGTCATCTCGGTGGTGTCACCGGGCATGACCATCTCGGTGCCCTCGGGCAGCGTGATGACGCCGGTGACGTCCGTGGTGCGGAAGTAGAACTGCGGACGGTAGTTCGCATAGAACGGGTTGTGACGGCCACCCTCATCCTTGGACAGGATGTAGGCGGTGCCCTGGAAGTTCGTGTGCGGGGTGGTGGAGCCGGGCTTCACCACGACCTGGCCGCGCTCGACATCCTCGCGCTTCGTACCGCGGAGCAGGAGGCCACAGTTCTCGCCAGCCCACGCCTCGTCGAGCTGCTTGTGGAACATCTCGATACCGGTGACGATGGTCTTCTGCGTCGGGCGGATGCCGACGATCTCGACCTCGGAGTTGATCGCGAGGGTTCCGCGCTCTGCACGGCCGGTGACGACGGTTCCACGACCGGTGATCGTGAAGACGTCCTCGATCGGCATGAGGAACGGCTTGTCCTTGTCGCGCACCGGGTCGGGCACGTTGTCGTCGACGGCCTGCATGAGGTCGAGGATGCTCTGCACCCACTTCTCTTCGCCCTCAAGTGCCTTGAGTGCGGAGACGCGGATGACCGGAGCGTTCTCGCCGTCGAAGCTCTGGCTGGAGAGCAGCTCGCGAACCTCGAGTTCGACGAGCTCCAGGATCTCCTCGTCGTCGACCATGTCGGACTTGTTCAGTGCGACCAGCAGGTACGGGACGCCGACCTGCTTGGCGAGCAGAACGTGCTCGCGGGTCTGGGCCATCGGGCCGTCGGTGGCGGCGACCACGAGGATCGCGCCGTCCATCTGGGCAGCACCGGTGATCATGTTCTTGATGTAGTCAGCGTGGCCAGGAGCGTCGACGTGCGCATAGTGGCGCTTCGGCGTCTCGTACTCGACGTGCGAGATGTTGATCGTGATGCCGCGCTGGCGCTCTTCTGGAGCGGAGTCGATCGACGCGAAGTCGCGCTGGACGTTCACCGCGGAAGGGTACTTGTCGGCGAGCACCTTGGAGATGGCTGCCGTCAGCGTGGTCTTTCCGTGGTCAACGTGACCGATGGTTCCGATGTTTACGTGCGGCTTCGACCGCTCGAACTTGGCCTTAGCCACAGTGGTCCTCCTCAGGACGATCTTCGAGTGCATCCGTTCCGAGATAAGACCGGATGCTCTTGGTTTGGAGTGTGTAGATATGTTACTCGGTGTATCCGAGCGGTTTCACGACCGAGGTCGCGGCCCACCCAGAAGTGCCTGTTGCCAGGCGGGCCAATTACTCGCCCTTGTTCTTCTGGATGATCTCGTCGGCCACCGCACGCGGCACCTCTGAGTAGCTGTCGAACGACATTGAGTACACCGCACGGCCAGAGGTCTTGGACCTCAGGTCGCCAACATACCCGAACATCTCCGACAGTGGAACTTTCGCCGAGATGACCTTGACGCCAGTCGCGTCTTCCATCGACTGAATCTGGCCACGCCGCGAGTTGATGTCACCGATGACGTCACCCATGTATTCCTCAGGGGTACGCACCTCGACAGCCATGAGCGGCTCGAGCAGCACGGGGCTGGCCTTGCGAGCAGCCTCCTTGAACGCCATCGAGCCGGCGATCTTGAACGCCATCTCCGACGAGTCCACGTCGTGCGCGGCACCGTCGAGCAGGATCGCCTTGACGCCGACCATCGGGTATCCGGCGAGGACGCCCACCTGGAGCGCATCCTGGATTCCGCGATCGACCGAGGGGATGTACTCGCGCGGAACGCGCCCACCCGTGACCTTGTTCTCGAACTCGTAGGTCGTCTCCGCGGTCACCTCGAGCGGCTCGATCGAGATCTGAACCTTCGCGAACTGGCCGGAACCACCCGTCTGCTTCTTGTGGGTGTAGTCGTGCTTGTCCACGGTGCGACGAATCGTCTCGCGGTAGGCGACCTGGGGCTTGCCCACGTTGGCCTCGACGTTGAACTCGCGCTTCATCCGGTCGACGAGGATGTCAAGGTGAAGCTCGCCCATTCCCTTGATGACCGTCTGGCCGGTGTCCTGGTTCTGCTCGGTGCGGAACGTCGGGTCTTCCTCGGCGAGCTTCTGGATGGCGACGCCCAGCTTCTCCTGGTCGGCCTTGGTCTTCGGCTCGATGGCGACCTCGATGACCGGCTCCGGGAACGTCATCGACTCGAGCACGACCTGCGCGTTCGGGTCACACAGCGTGTCGCCGGTGGTGGTGTCCTTGAGGCCGATCACGGCGTAGATGTGACCAGCGGTGACCGCGTCAACAGGATTCTCCTTGTTGGCGTACATCTGGAAGATCTTGCCGATGCGCTCCTTCTTGCCCTTGGTGGAGTTCGCCACCTGGCCGCCACTGTCAAGGTGACCGGAGTACACGCGGATGTAGGTGAGGCGCCCGAAGAACGGGTGAACGGCAACCTTGAACGCGAGGGCCGCGAACGGCTCCTTCGCATCGGGGTGACGCTCGATGACCTTCGTCTCGTCGCGGGGGTCGGTGCCCTTGATCGCGGGAACGTCGAGGGGGTTCGGCAGGTAGTCGATGACCGCATCCAGCATCGGCTGGACACCGCGGTTCTTGAACGCCGAGCCACACAGCACGGGGTAGATCTGGCTCGAGACGGTGAGCTTGCGAATGCCGCCCTTGATCTCGGCGACGGTCAGCTCCTCGCCACCGAAGAACTTCTCCAACAGCGCGTCGTCGGTCTCGGCGACGGTCTCGAGCAGCTGCTGACGGTACTCCGCAGCCTTCTCCTTGAGGTCATCCGGGATCTCGCGAACGTCGTACTTCGCGCCCATCGTGACGTCACCCTTGGAGTCTGCCTCCCACACGAGTGCGCGCATCTCGACGAGGTCGACGACGCCGACGAAGTTGCTCTCTGAGCCGATCGGCAGCTGGAGGACCAGCGGCTTCGCGCCCAGGCGGTTGATGATGGTGTCGACGGTGTAGTAGAAGTCGGCGCCCAGCTTGTCCATCTTGTTGACGAAGCAGATGCGGGGAACGTCGTACTTGTCGGCCTGGCGCCACACGGTCTCGGACTGGGGCTCGACGCCCTCCTTGCCGTCGAAGACCGCGACCGCGCCATCGAGCACACGCAGCGAGCGCTCGACCTCGACCGTGAAGTCGACGTGGCCGGGGGTGTCAATGATGTTGATCTGGTTCTTGTTCCAGAAACAGGTGACAGCGGCAGAGGTGATCGTGATGCCACGCTCCTGCTCCTGCTCCATCCAGTCCGTGGTCGACGCACCGTCGTGGGTCTCGCCGATCTTGTGGTTGACGCCCGTGTAGAACAGGATGCGCTCAGTCGTCGTGGTCTTGCCGGCATCGATGTGCGCCATGATGCCGATGTTGCGGACCTTGTTCAGGTCGGTGAGCACTTCCTGTGCCACGGGTTCCTCCGAAGATTGGGGTGAATGTTTTTGCGGGTTGAGTAGGCGCTCGTGTCACATCGAAACCCGGTTTCGATACGGCCCTGGCGGCCTACTCACCCGCAGAAGAAAAGCTGTTACCAGCGGTAGTGCGCGAATGCCTTGTTGGCGTCTGCCATCTTGTGCGTGTCCTCGCGACGCTTCACCGCGGCGCCGAGGCCGTTGGACGCGTCGAGGATCTCGTTGGTGAGACGCTCGGTCATGGTCTTCTCACGGCGGCCCTTGGCGTAGGTGGTGAGCCAGCGCAGCGCCAGGGTGTTCGCGCGGTGAGGCTTGACCTCGACCGGCACCTGGTAGGTGGATCCACCGACGCGACGGGACTTGACCTCAAGCGTCGGGCGCACGTTGTCGAGCGCCTTCTTGAGGGTGGCCACGGCATCCGCGCCACTCTTGGCCGAGACGCCGAGGAGTGCGTCGTAGACGATCCTCTCGGCGAGACCCTTCTTGCCGTCGAGAAGAATCTTGTTGACGAGCTGGCTGACGATGGGGGCTCCGTAGACCGGGTCCGCAACTACGGGACGCTTCGGTGCTGGTCCTTTACGTGGCATTACTTCTTGTCCATTTTCGCTCCGTAGCGGCTGCGAGCCTGCTTACGATTTTTGACGGCCTGGGTGTCGAGCGCGCCGCGCACGATCTTGTAGCGCACACCGGGGAGGTCTTTCACACGACCTCCGCGCACGAGCACCATCGAGTGCTCCTGCAGGTTGTGTCCTTCGCCCGGGATGTAGGCGGTGACCTCTGTGCCGTTGGACAGCTTCACACGAGCGACCTTGCGCAGAGCCGAGTTCGGCTTCTTCGGGGTGGTCGTGTAGACACGGGTGCACACGCCGCGCTGTTGGGGGTTGGCCTTGAGGGCAGGCGCCTTGGTCTTGACGACCTTCGGGCTGCGGCCCTTACGGACCAACTGTTGAATGGTGGGCAACTACATACTCCTTGTATTTACTGCACGGTGACAGTTTCGTTCTAAGCATCCGACCTGAAACACGAATGAATCTGGCCGTCTTGCACCACACGCGGAATCCGTGGAAACGGGTTTCTGAGTGGTATGCCGTGGGGGCTGTTCGATGGAGAACAAACCCAGCTTGTATGCCTGATGCCCGAGCCTGAGGTGTTACCGGAAGAATGAGATCCGGCGGGCACACTTCAAGCGCACGGCAAAGCGCACACCGCTGAAAAGAATAACTCGCTGCGGGCCGTGGGTCAAATGGTCAGCGCGGACGATTCGTCGTCGATGCGAGCAACGGTGCGAAGAGAACGACGGGGATCGCGGCGAGCGCCGAGGCGACGATGAACGGCCCCGTGACGCTGTGCGCGAAGAAGAACAGGCCGGCGAAACTGTCGCCCCGGTCGAACATGACGATGACGCCGCCCACGATCGGGCCGAGCAGGTACACGATGATCGCGGTCATGACCGCCCGCAGCACGGGCAGCCGGAACGGGCCGCGGCGCGGACGCAGGCTCAGCAACACGGACACGAGGACCACCGCGCAGGCCGTCGCGGCCATGATCGGGCCGAGCAGCGGGCCGACGTCCCGCTCGGTGATCACGTCCTGGTTGGTGACGAGGCTGATGATGCCGTAGGCGGCACCGAGCAATGCCCCGTAGAGCACGGCGGCCATGAGTGAGGCGAGGATCGCCTGCCCGAGTGGCGAGCCTGTGTGACGCTCGCCATCGGGGCCCGGGTCAGCGGGAGGCGTTTGCGGCCACCGCTCTCTCGTAGTCCGCGCGGGCCCTGGCCGTGTCGCGATCGTAGGCGGCACTGGCCTCCGCGTTGCGGACCTTCACCCGGCGGCCGCGAGCAGCGATCGCCGCACCCATCCAGAGTGCGACCTCGCGAGCGACGATGCCTGCGACGATCGTCACCGGGGACTGGACAGCGGAACGCAGCATCCTGAGGCCCTCGTTCAGTGTCGATCCGATGATGCCGTTGACGAGCAGAAGGATGCCGATGCTCACGACATAGACGAAGACGCCGACGACAAGGCTGCCCAGGATGTATGCCCACCAGCCTCCCCTGTTGACGACCAGCACGAGGAGGATGAAGCCCAGGGCGAAGACGAGGACGGGGACGAAGAACGCCGGACTCGAGATGAACTCCAGGAACTCGAAGCCGACGGCCCGCGGCGGAGCGAACACGGGAACGACGGCGAAGACGACCACGGCGTAGAGCGCCGCGAAGATGATCGCGGAGCCGAGCGCGATGAGGGTGCCGATGCCGCGGTTGCCCCTCCTGCGTGGTGGCACCGGGGCGTGCACGTAGACGGTCTGCGCCGGGGCCGAGGCCGCGACCACGGGTTCCTCGGCGGGAGCGACGTCACTCACCGGCTCGGCCTGCTCCGGTTCGGACTCGATGACGACGGGCCCTGCGCCCTCGACGGCCGAGTCCGAGGTCCCCGCAGCGGGGGTGCTGTCGTCGGCGACCTCCCGAGCAGTGTCGTCGTTCTGCGCCGGCGCAGTCTGCTCAACGGCGGCGTCGGCCTCCGTGGAGGAATCGGTGGGAATCGGTTCGCCCGCGCGTGGTTCGGCGGGGTTCTCCTGTGTCTCGTCGCTCACGTCATGCTCCTTGTCGAGCCCTCGCGGGCATCCAACTTCCAACGGAGTCACTCTAGCAACGGAGCCTTTAAACACGACAGGACCGCCTCCCGTATCGGATGGGGTCCTGTCATGGCATACCTACTTGGCTGCGGTCACCGAGGGTGGTGCGTCCCGTACGACGAAGACGAATCCTGTGAGCGTTCCGCCGTCATCCTCGGGGTGGTCGCGCGACCCCGTGAAGGTGTCGCTCGTGACGAGGAAGAACCTGTCGCCCTTCTGACTTGCGTCCGTGAACGCCATGACCTGCTCCGGGGTCCCGGTCAGAACGATGCTGATCGGAACGCTGTACAGCCTGGTCTTCACCCCTTCTTGGGCGGTCGACGCTGCATCGGTCTTCGACGCGTCAGCCGGCGCGGTCGACGAATCACTACTCGGCGAGCCCGAGGAACTGGAGGAACTCGATGCGGAGCCGGTTGCCGCGGCCTCGTTGCCGCCGTACGGAGTCGCCTCCGCCGCGGTGAACGTCGTGATCGTCACACCCGTTGCCTGCGCAAGCTGCTGCAGCTGGTCGAGGAAGTCGTCGAGATCGACCGCATCCGGGATCGCCACCTGAAGCTTCGCGAGGTCTGCCTGGAGTTGCGGCAGCTTGTCGTGCTGTCCCTTGAGCTTGACGAGCGCGATCTGCTGCGCTGCGTTCTGGGCCTTCGTGTTGTCGGCCTGAACCGACGCCAGGTCGGCCTGGGCGAGTGTCGGCGAGATTGCGAAGAGCCAGCCCAGCGCCACCACGACGACGGCGGCCAGGGTGACGCCAAGCATCCATATTCGATTGCCGGTCACTTCGATGCCTCCTTCGCGTCGTCGGCGAACCTGTTGGAGAGCGCCCTCTTGTCGACGTTGAGCGTTACCGTCGTGCTGTAGATACCGTCGGCCTTTGTGACCGAATCCGGAGTGGCATCCGCGAACCCCGGTACGTCCACGAGCGAACGGACGATGGCCGTGGCATCCAGGATGGTCGGACTGCTGATCACGAAGGTGAGTGTGGCCACGCGAGGCTCACGCAGCGGCCCGGCAGGCAGAAGCTCTGGCTGCCATGGCGCCCGCCCAGTCATGGTCGCCGACTCTATGAGTACCCCGTCGGGAAGCGATCCGCGCACGGCACTGATCAGGTCGGACCAGAGCACCTCCGTCGAGGCCCCGAGTCGTTTGGCGTCCGTCACATCGGAGACTTTCGACGCCACCGCGGTCGCCTTCGAGTACTGCTTACGCTGCTTCACGAGCGCGGCGGACTGCGCCTGTGCCTGGGTGAGCGAGTCCTGCGCAGAGGAGTTCAGCGAGAACGCGTAGCCGTATCCCGCGCCGACGAGGACGACGACGAGCACGAGCAACAGGACCGAGAGCCTGCGGGCCCCGCGCGCCTTTTCACGCTGCGCGGCCTCCGGCGGCAGGAGAAAGACCCGGGGCTCTCCCCCGAGCGCGAGAGACTTCTTACCGCTCATGCGCTCGTCCCCAATGCGAGTCCGAAGGCTGTGGACATGGCGTCCTTCTGCTGCGGTGTCGTACCTGACGCCACAGTGCGTGAGAGCTGCACCCCGCCCAATGGTTCCGCCTGCGCAACCGGAAGTCCGATCATCTCGGACAGCGCCGAGTTGAACCCGGCGAGCTGGGTCCCGCCGCCCGTGACGACGACCCGTTCGAGTTGCGAGTTCCGCTTGGTGGACAGGAAGTAGTTGAGCGTGTTGCGGATGCTGTTGAAAAGCTCACCGACGACGGCGTAGATGATCTCGACCGCCGGCCGGTGCTCGATCGGGACATCGGCCGAGCCGAGCCCAAGTTCGCGCTTGAGCGCCTCTGCATAGCCTGGTTCGAGTTGCAGGGTCGTGGCCATGGCCCGAGTGATGTCGTCTCCGCCCGCCGGCAGAATGCGCACGAACAGCGGCACTCCGCCCTGCGCGATGATCACGTTGGTCGTGTCTGCGCCGACACCGATGAGCACTGTCAGGCTCTCACTCGAGTTGATCGGCGCGAGCGCCCTCGTGAGCGCGAACGGGATCAGGTCGACGTGTACGGGGTTCAGGCGCGCCCTGGTGGCCGCGTCGACGTTCTGGTTCACGGCATCCTTGATGGCCGCGATGAGCAAGCCGTTCACGATCGGACCTTCGCTGCTGGCCCCCTCGGAGATCGGGTAGAAGTCGAGGATCGCATCCTCCACCGGCACCGGCAACAGGTCCTGCACCTGGAACGGGAGTGATTCCCGGATCCGCTCGATCGGGGCCTTCGGCACGATCAGGTCACGGGCGAACACCCGCTGGCCTCCCATGCCGAGCACGACGTTCCTGCTCGTGAACTTTCCACCGGACCACAGCTTCTTGAGCGCATCGGCGACCGTGCCCACCTCGAGCACTTCTCCCCTGCGCACAGAATCGTCCGGCAGCGCCACCTCGTGGTATCTAGTGATCATAGGCTTGGCCTTTGCCGCACCCTGCACCTCCACGGCACGCACCGATCTGCTGCCTATGTCGATTCCGACAATCCTCGAACTCATGTGTTCCCCCCTTAAACCAATCCAAACGATGCGAGATACAAAGCCCAGATGGGACCCCCCGCCGCAATCCCGCTCCACGCTCCCAGGAGCATCCACGGACCGAACGGTATCGCCGTCTTGCGCCCACCGCGGCGGGCCAGGATCAGAATGATCCCGAAGATACCACCGAGCAGGAACGCTGCGATGGCCCCCACAACGAGTGCCCCCCAGCCGATCCATCCCAGGAAGATGCCGAGTACGCCAGCCAGTTTGACGTCTCCGAAACCCATGCCTCCCGGTGCGACGACCGCCATGAGGAGGTAGGCGATACCCAGCGCGGCACCGCCGATCGCGGCCCGCACCAGCCCGCCGTAGTCACCGGAGAGGGTGGCCGATGCTACCAGCAGCACTGTCGCGACGAGGTACGCGGGCAGAACGATCGTGTTCGGCAGCCGGTGGACATCAAGATCGATGAGCGCGAGCGCGACACTGATCGCAGCGAAATACAAGAAGGCAAGGAGAACGAGTGTAAGGGCGCCCATTGTGACACCGCTGGTTGTGCCCAGGACGGGCGGGAGAAAGAGTAAGGCCACGAGCACGAAGAAGAGTGCGGTTGCCAGTTCGACGAGCGGATAGCGAGCGGAGATGCGCCCACCACAGTCACGGCATCTACCCCGCAGCACGAGCCAGGAGGCCACCGGGATGTTGTCGTACCACCGGATCGGATGGCCGCACTCCGGGCACGCACTCGCCGGCGACACGATGGAGTGGCGCAGAGGCACGCGATAGACCACGACGTTGAGAAAGGAGCCGATGACCAGACCGAGAAAGCCCGCGAGAATGAGGAAGGCGATCACTGGTTATACACCTCCTTGTAGCCGCCGACCGTGGCTTTCGTGACCTCCGCCGGAGCGTTCCACTTCTGGGCGAGTGAGCCGTCACAGGCCGTCACGACGATCTTGGACCACCCGTTGTAGAGGTCGTCCGACTTACCCACAGACAGGCAGCGTCCAAGGTTGTCCTTGAACCAATAGCTGTTCAGATAGTCGCTGGGAATGACGATCCTGGTCCATTTCTGGAGGCTGTTGCTACCGCTGCAATTGCTGAAGGTCGGATAGAGCGGGCCCGAGGACGCTGTGGACGTCGTGAGGCATTTCTTGGTACCCGAGCCGTCATACACATAGATGGACTGGGTCAGAGAGGTGGCCGGTGCGGTCGGTTCGGTGTAGTACCACTTGTGGTTCCAGGCAAGCTTGCCTGTGCCCGCAGGGGTACCCGTGCCGGACGGATCCTGCTTGCAGGGATACGCGATCATGAAGCTCGAGTTGATGTCCTCGCTCGTGACGTCGAGACAGCGACCGAACTCCTTGTAGTTCACGATCTGAATGGTGTTGACGCTCGCCGCACCAGCCCCGACCGCGGACGCCGGATTGAAGGTTCCGTTATTGTGGTCCGTCCGAATCTTGAGCCGATTACCCGCGGCAATCGGACCGCCGATGTAGTAACCGCTGGTGCCGGAACTGATGCTCGGGTTCTGTCCCTGCCAGGTGTAATCGCCCGTCCAGCTCCAGAGCTGGTTCCACCTCGTGGAATCGGTCCGGCACTTCTGGAGGGTCGCGTCCTGCGTGGAATCGCCATAGTTGATGGGCCCGGTGATACACAGCGGCGTTGCAGTACCGATTGTGCTTGCGAGCTTGATCTCATAGTCAGTGGCGTAGACCCAGAGCTGCTTGGCGTCGTTGGTCGCAGATGAGGTGCAGGAGGCGGCGGCGACGAACTTGATGAAAGAGCCTGGCCCGACGCTTCCGGAGCCGAGCGGCACCGCCTCGAGGCAGACGGCGTTGTTCTGGTCGAAGATACGACCGCCCGGGATGTTGATGTTGGTGACCTTGAAGGCGTAGACCGCGGAGATCGCCCTGTCTCCCGTCACCGCGGTTCCGGAGCCTGCACCCGGGGCCGCGCTGCCCTTGGAGGTGATGAGCGCGAACTTGGGCTGCGAACTCACCCCCAGTGCCGAGCACGGGATCTCCGGAGGAACGGGATTCGTGGATGGATTACTCGCGTAGTACTTGATCGTCGCGGAATAGTTGAGCCCGTTCGCCTGGGCATCGACCTGGCCGGTCACCGAGCACTTGAGTTTGCCCAGCGATCCGTAGACATTGCCTGCCGAATCGGGTGCGGCTGCGGCGGAACGAAGCATGGCGAACGAGGCCTGCATGCCCGCCTGTGCGGCATAGACCGTCTTGGTGTTTCGCTGCGCCGCGACGGACGGCACGGTTTGGCTGAGCACGGTGCTCAGCAACACGACAGAGAGACCGGCCATGATGACCATGAAGATCATGGCGCTCAGGAGCGCCGCGCCGCGCTCTCCATCGTCATGACGCAGTCGCGCGAGGAGCGCATCCCGCAGGCGACTCGCGGGGCTCTCATTCGCCTGCCGCCGACCACTCGTCCTGTTCGTCATCATGGCCGCATCGTCCCAGCCGAGCACACGGGCCCACCCGAATTGGAACCAACGTCGCTGTTCCGTGCGACGAAGGTGGTCGAGATCTCCGCGGTCTTCTGGGCCGCGTCTCCGGCGACGACGGTGAGGGTGAGCTGCTGCATTGACGATCCGGCACTGCCGGCCGGGATGAGCACAAAGGGATAGTTGCCGCCCTTGTCGAAGACGGAGCTGAGCTTGGTGGCCCACGCCGTGGCGGAGCCGATCGCACCGTCGGGCCACTGCCGCGACTGGAGGGTCTTCGACGAGGGCACGTAGCGCCACTGCACGCAGGTGGCAGCGCCCCCTGTCGTCGCTGCCGGGGTGCGGAACTCGACATAGCGCCCATTGCTCGTTGCGCCTGGGGGGTTGATGACATCGGCATAGCGGATGGAGCGATCGAAGGCCTGGAAAACGTTGAGCACTCCGGTGGACGATCGTGACACGGTCTGGGCCTTGGTCGACGCCTTGGTGATGCCGATCAGGGATGAGGTCACGATGGCGAGGAAGATCGCGAAGACGAACATCGTGACGATGAGTTCGACCATGGTGACACCGGCCTCGTTCCGGTTATCGTCCGGCACCGCGCCGCGGCGGCTAACCATGGGTCACCCACTCGAGATCCGTGCTGGGATCGAGCAGTGTTGTCGCGGAGTAGAAGCACCCACTCGCGGCACAGGTCTTATCCGGGCTCCAGCGGACGACCACCACCACGCGAACGAGAGCGACGTAGCCCGCCGGCGCGGTCGCGGGTGGGCTCGACTTGCCGGCGATCGTCGTGCAGTCTCCGCCGGTTCGAGGCTGATAGCACGCGCCCAGCAGGGTCGTCGTCGTGTAGGTCGTACCGTCGAGCGTGATCGGCGCTGCGGTGATGGGAAGGTTCATGGCCGAGGGAACCGGAACCGTCGTGTCCCAGACCGCATAGGTCGGCACGACCCCGCCGACCGCGGCGATGCCGGGCACGGTCGAGTTTGCGGCGAAGGCGGCCTGTACGGCGGTCTTCGCCCTTCCGGAGTAGATCGTGGATACCGTTTGTGCGCTCGCTGCCTCCATCGCGCCGCTGGCGATCGTGACCGCGACCTGTTTGCGTCCCTGGCTCGACGCCAGGGAAGAGCCGTTGATGGCGAGTGAGGCGGAGGAGAGCGCGATTGCGGAGACGATGGCGATCGCGACGATGACCTCGATGAGGGACATTCCGGAGTCATGCGTCTCGGCGACATATAAGCGCCTGCGGATGATCTTCACGAGGTCCCCCCTCCTGGTGTTTAGCCACTCTCCCGCTAGTTGGAATGTGGGCCTGCCGCCAGTGCGGGGCGCCGCAAGAAGCGACGCCCCGCACAGCAAAGGCTGTACTTCTGGGTCAGCTCTTCACGGTTTTACCCGTGGAGCTGGTGAATGTCCACGTCGACCCGGTGATGTTCGAGTTTGTGCCCGTGAGCACGTAGGCGGTTGCCGTCGGCGTGCCGCTGACCTGGACCGTTACACCATCAGTGGCCTTGTAGCCGTTGTCAGCCAGATCGGTAGTCACCATACCCACGTAGGAACCGCCGTGTGCGGCCGCAAAGGACTCGGCTGCGAGGGCCGCGTTCGCGAGGTCCGACTTGACCTGGCCTTCCCACGCAGAGTTGCGCTGGTTGAGAAAGACCGGGATGGCGATAGCGGCCAGAATGCCGATGATGATGATGACAACCATGAGCTCGATAAGGGTGAAGCCCTTGTCGTTCTCACCGTTCCTGAGTTCCGCGCGACGCTGCGCCATCGCGGTATTGATCGTCCTGATCATGTGATTTCCTGTCTGTCGTGAGTTATAGGACAGGTGGCCCCCGAGTGTTTGACCCCCCACCTGACAGCATGACCCTTTGTACCCCAACGAGGAATCCCGTGAACGGGGGGTATTAGGAAATGAAACACCCCCAATTGAGGGGGTGTACCCCAATCAGTGAATGTGGCCGTAGATATCGAAGATCGGCATGTAGAGAGCGACGATCATGCCGCCGATCAGCACACCGATGACGGCGATCATGATCGGCTCGATGAGTGCCGTGAGCTGCTCGGTCATCGACTCGACCTCCTGGTCGTAGAAGTCGCTCACCTTGTGCAGCATCTGCTCCAGAGAGCCGGAGTCTTCGCCCACCGCGATCATCTGCGTGACCATGGACGGGAAGATGGTCTCCTTCGCGAGCGGCTCCGCGATCGTCGCACCCTTGCGCACAGCTTCGCCGACTCGGGCGAGCGCACTCTCGATGACCCAGTTACCGGCGGTCGCACCAACGACCTCGAGTGCCTTGAGGATGGGGACGCCGGATCCGACCATGGTTGCAAGGTTGCGGGTCAGGCGGGCGACTGCGACCTTCTTCATGAGCTCACCGAAGACGGGGAGCTTCAGGCGCAGCGGGTCGACGACCTTGCGCACCCGCAGTTCGTTCTTGCTCTTCTTCCACCAGATCGCAAACGCGATCCCGAGCACGACGACAATGGGACCGATGAACACCATGCCGTGCGACAGATCCACGAGGAATTGGGTGGGCAGCGGCAGGGTCGCACCCATCTGTTCGAACATCTTCTCAAAGGTGGGAACGATGAAGATGAGCATTGCAGCAACCGCGATGACAGCCATGACGAGCACGACGATCGGGTAGCTGAGCGCCGCCTTGATCTTGCCGGTGAGCTTGACCTCAGCCTCGAAGTTGTTCGCGACGGACTCGAGAGAGCTCTCGAGGAACCCGCCGATCTCACCCGCGCGGATGAGATTCAACATGAGCGGAGGGAACTCGCGTGAGTGCTTGCCCATCGCATCGGAAAGCGAGGTTCCCGCCTCGACATCCGTTCGCACCGTCTTGAACACCTGGGCGAGACGCTTGTTCTCGGTCTGCTCGCTGATGATCGCGAGCGTGCGCAGGAGCGACAGGCCCGCGGCGATCATCGTGGACATCTGCCGGCTCACGACGGCGAGATCCTTGGCCTTGACTCCCTTGGAGAACGAACCGAGGCTGATCTCCCGGTTGAGCCCGGTGCCGGCGTTCGCCGTGCCGACCGTCACGGGAGAGAGCCCCATGGTGCGAAGCCGCGACACGACGACGGCCTCGTTCTGCGCCTCCATCTTGCCCTTGACCAGCTTGCCGCCGCCATCGCGGCTCGTGTAGGCGAATACTTGTGCGGTGGACACCTAGTAGCCTCCACTCATGCCGCGCGTGTCGAAGCTGTAGGTGGGGGCACCGGTGTTGCCGCCCTGCACGAGACGCTTGAACGATTCGAGGTCGTGCACCTTCTCGACCGCGGCTTCCTGCGTGATGTCACCGGAGTTCACGAGCTCGGCCAGGTGCTGGTCCATCGTGTGCATGCCGAGGTCACGACCCGCCTGCATCGCCGAGGGGATCTGGTAGGTCTTGCCCTCTCGGATGAGGTTGGCGACGGCCGGCGTGGCGATGAGCACCTCGGTGGCCACGGCACGCCCCGTGCCGCCCGCGCGCTTGACCAGGGTCTGGCAGACGACGCCCTGCAGGGTCGCCGCGAGCTGCGCTCGCACCTGCGACTGCTGGTGAGAAGGGAACACGTCGATGACGCGGTCGATCGTCTGCGGGGCATCCTGCGTGTGGAGGGTGGCAAAGACCAGGTGGCCGGTCTCGGCTGCGGTGAGCGCAACGGAGATGGTCTCGAGATCCCGGAGCTCACCGATGAGGATCACGTCCGGGTCCTGGCGCAGCACGTGCTTGAGCGCGTTCGCGAAGCTGTGCGTGTCTGAACCGACCTCGCGCTGGTTCACGAGCGACATCTGGTTGCCGTGCAGGAACTCGATCGGGTCCTCGACCGTGACGATGTGATCGGCCCTCGTGCGGTTGATCAGGTCGATGAGCGCGGCGAGCGTCGTCGACTTACCCGAGCCGGTCGGGCCGGTCACGAGCACGAGTCCCCTGGCCAGGTGCGCGAAACGCTCCACGGCATCCGGAACACCGAGCTGGTCGAGCTTCTTGATCTCGGTGGGGATGAGCCTGAAAGCCGCACCGATCGCACCGCGCTGCTGGTAGAAGTTGACGCGGAAGCGAGCGTTCGCCGAGATCGTGTACGCGAAGTCGAACTCGAGCTCCCTCGCGAAGGTCTCCTGTTGCTGCGGGGTGAGGATGCTCAGCAGTGCCGTCGTCACCTTGGCACGATTCCAGATCACATCTTCCGTGACCGGGCGGAGTGAGCCGTCCACCCTGAGCATCGGCACCGCGTTGTTCGTGATGTGCAGGTCGGATGCGCCGCTGAAGACGACCTCCTGCAGCGCCGTCACGAGATCCGGGTCTGCGTCGATGAGCGGGCTCTGCGTGCTCGTGCCCGGCATCGCCGCGGCGTGGACGAACTGCTCCGGCGGAGCGCCGAGAGCATCCGCGTGTCCCCGCGGACGCAGGGTGGGCACCTGTGATTCCGGCGGAATCGGCGAGAACACCGCCGACTCGTCCACGGGGGTCGGAACGTACACGGGATGCTGCGGGGGCACCGACGACATGGTCGGCGGCGGGAAGTCCAGCGACTCCACGGTCGGATCGCTGGGCGGCGGGGGAGCGTAACTCGGTCGCGCACCCTCGGAGTCACCCCCGGGTGTGACCGGTATGTCGTACCTTGGTTCGTTCACGCCTATATCCCCTTATATCTCTGGACAGCTACGTTCGCGGGAAAGAACATCACGCCACCACCCGAAGGATCTCTTCGACCGAGGTGAAGCCCAACTGCGCCTTCGCCCACCCGTCTTCGCGCAGGGTGAGCATCCCCTGTTCGCGCGCAGCACGGCCGATCTCCGCGCTCGATGCGCGGCTCACGGCGAGTCGTTCGATCTCCTCCGTGACGAGCATGACCTCGTGGATCGCGATCCGCCCGCGATAGCCGGTGTTCGAGCAGGTGGTGCATCCGACGGGGCGGAACAGCGTCGGTGGCGGAAGTTCGGGATTGAAGCCGATGCGCAGGTTGATGAGGTCGTTCCTGTCACCCTGGTACGGCTCGCGGCACCGCTCGCACAGCCGGCGAGCAAGACGCTGGGCGACAACGCAGTCGAGCGCTGAGCCCACGAGGAACGGTTCGATGTCCATCTCGGTGAGCCTGGTGACGGCGCTCGGCGCGTCGTTGGTGTGCAGGGTCGAGAGCACGAGGTGACCGGTGAGCGAGGCTTCGATGGCGATCTGCGCGGTCTCGTGGTCGCGGATCTCACCCAGCAGCACGACATCCGGGTCGGACCGCAGGATCGAGCGCAGGGCACTCGCGAAGGTGAGCCCCGCCTTGGGGTTCACCTGCACCTGGTTCACGCCCGCCATTCGGTACTCGACCGGATCCTCGACGGTGATGACGTTGATCTCCGGCTTCGCCACCGCGTGGAGGGTCGTGTAGAGCGTCGTCGACTTACCGGATCCCGTCGGGCCTGTGACCAGGATCATGCCGTACGGCTTGGTGAATGAGCGCCGGTAGGCGTCGAGGTTGCGGTCGAGCAGGTTGAGGTCGCTGAGCGCCATCTGCGAGCTGGAGTTGTCGAGGATTCGCATGACGACCTTCTCGCCCCACACCGTGGGCAGCGTCGCGACGCGCAGATCGATCTTGCGGCCACCATGACTGACCGACATGCGGCCGTCCTGGGGCTTGCGGCGCTCGGCGATATCGATGTCGCTCATGATCTTGAGCCTCGAGATCACGCCGTTCTGGATGTTCTTGGGGGCGCGCTGCATCTCGTGCAGCACACCGTCGATGCGGTAGCGCACTCCGAGATCGTGTTCGCCGGGCTCGATATGGATGTCTGACGCGCGGTCCTGGATGGCCTGACTGATGAGCAGGTTGACGAAGCGCACGATCGGGGCGTCGTCTTCGAGCGCGTCGGAGCCGAGCACGACATCCGTCGAGGGCTGTGCCTCTTCTTCGATCAGGTTGGTGAGGTCGCTCAGCTCGCCGTCCGCGCGCAGGAAGCGATCCATCGCGCTCTCGAGATCCTGCTGTTCGACGACGACGGCGTTCACGCGCATCCTCGTCGCCGCGCGGATGTCGTCGAGAGCGAAGACATCGCCGGGGTCGGCCATGGCCACGACGAGAGTGTCGCCCGTGACCGAGATCGGCAGGATCTCGTGGCGCTTGCACAGCGCGGCAGGAACGAGCGCAACGGCAGTGCGATCCACGGGGTAATCGGTGAGCTCGACGAACGGCAGCCCTGCGTTTGCCGCACGCGCCGAGGCGACCTGTGTCGGTGTGACCTTGCCTTCTTTGAGAAGCTCGGTCACGAACGCATCGTCATCTACCTCGCCGCCCATGGCAGCGTCAAGACTCTCGATAGGCATGAGGCCACGGATGATCAAGATCTCGGTCAACGACGCCACGTAGCGCTCACCCCCCTCAAGGCCTTGAGCGCGACCGTCTGGACAGGACGCGCCCCATTTCCCCGGAATCCCCCCGGAGGCCTAACGATAACGCGCCCGAATGGGTTACACCATACCCGCGATAGAGGGGTACAACAGCGAGTGCGGATCTTGTGGGCGCGTTCTTGCACGCGGGCCGAGCAGCGCGCTTGAGCACTGAGGAGCGCGGAACGGTTCTGCGGCGCCAGCGCCGACGGTTCCGAATGATCTTCTAGTGAGTCGGAGAACTAATTGATATTTCGCCGCTCGTGAGAGCGGCGGCGAGGCAATCAGCTATACGCAATGCGTCCGCCTCGGTTGAGCCGGGCTTTAGCCGCACTCCAAGATGTGACGATGGCATGTCGGCACTGTGAAGCGCAATGTCGACGCTTGGATCTTTGTCGCAGGCGCTTGACGCTTCACAACGAGGATTCACTACCCCGACTCCCCACGAACCGTCCTCACTGGACACGCGGTCATAGGAAGATGACGGTGACAGCGACCCAGCGCATCCGACGAAAAGAACAGTAAGCAGCGGAAACATCGCCATCGCTCGCACAGGCACGACTCCCTCGTTACCCGAGACAGCACCAGACAGCCTTTTGATACCGTCGGCGCCCCACCTAAATCGTAAGGCCGAGATGCATCTGGATATCGGCGGTACCGTTTGCTCGAAGCTCACTGTGCCGATCGATCCGGATGTCCGAGCGAAACGCCTCGAGCTTCAAGGGCGATACATCCTGAGCTCCAGAACTCTCGAACTGTTCAAGGGACTCGACGCGCTCACCAGGGCGATGGCCGATCGGCCGCCTATGATCTGCTCGGTCGCGAAGCTCTCTGCGACCTCTCGACTCCGCATCTCTTCTCCTCAAAAAATCTGTGGAGAAGAACTTGTCCACATTTTCTCGAATACGTGTTCGAATGTGGAAGACTTTTTGCATGTCCCCGTTCACCGATTCCCTTCACGCGATAGCGGCCGCCGCCGCCGCGCTGCCTCGGGATTCGGCGACTCTGGCGGGGCTACCCGAAGACGAACTCTTGGCACTCCCGGGCTTGTTCGCAGACATCTCCCGGCAGCTGGAACCATCCGCCGCCGTGGTCGCGGGTGAACTCGCTCGTCGCTCCGCCCGAGAGTTCGGTTTCGGCGGGCTGGCGCAGCGCAGCGGGTTCCGTACCCCGGAGCGGTTGCTGCAACAGTTGACCGGATCGACCAGTCGCGAGGCGGTGAAGCTGGTGCGGACCGGGGCGATCATCCACGAAGCCGAACTCGTTTCCGCCGCAGAGAAGACAGGCGGGGTCCCGCGGGAGCTGAGTAAGCCGTGGCTGGTCGCGGTCGGCCGTGCCGTCATGGCGGGTGAGTTGTCTCTTGAGGCCGCCGACGCGATCCGCGTCGGCTTGGGCGCCCCAACAGATGACATCGCCGCCGACGCCCTCGCTGCCGCGGCCGAGCGATTACTGGGCGACGCGGGCGGCCTGAACGCCGACCAACTCCTGACCCGCGCCTGTGCCCTCCGAGACGACCTGGACGAGGCCGGCATTGCCGATCGGGAACGTGCCAGGCGCGCCGCGCGCACGTTTCGCCGCTATCGCAGACCAGACGGCATGACCGCGTACTCGCTGGTGGCCGACCCGGAAAACGCCGCCTACCTCGACGGCATCTACGACTCCCTCACTTCTCCCCGTCGTGGCGGACCACGGATGGTCGACCTGGCCGACAAGACCCGTGCGCTATCCATCGAGGCCGATCCGCGCACACTGGAGCAACTCGCGTTCGACGGGATCATGGCCGTACTGCGCATCGGGGTCAGTACCGACGAGAAGACCGCCGCACGCAGCGTGCTCGGCTCTCGCCGCCCCGCCGTGCGCGTGCTCGTCACCCGGGCGACCCTCGAGCAGAGTGGTCAAGCTCATCAGAGTGGTCAGGCCAGGCAGGGCGGTGATACTCCACAGCGAGGCCACGGGCGTATCGAAGGGCAGCCGTCCCCAGTGTCCATCGACACGGTCGAGCGAGCCCTCTGCGAGTCCGGAACCGTGCCGGTGGCCTTCGACAGCGAGGGCCAATGCGTCGACCTCGGCCGCGAACAACGCCTCTACACCGCCAGGCAACGCATCGGGTTAGCCGCCCGCGACGGCGGATGCCGCTGGCCCGACTGCGACAGACCCGCCTCCTGGTGCGAAGCCCACCACATCAACCAATGGGCCAGAGATCAGGGAAACACCGACATTGCCGACGGCATCCTCCTCTGCCGATATCACCACCTCTTGCTGCACGACAACCACTGGGACATCACCCGGACCGGCGGCCAGTACTGGCTACTACCACCAGCAGACGAAGATCCTGCTCGCACCCCACAAGCCATGCCCTCCACGAGCGAAGCACTACATGACCTGCAACGAGAACAACGGGAACCGAAAGAACTCCGACGAACCGGGTAAGGCTCTCTCTCGGATTGAGGCCGCTGCTCAAGTAGCGCGCGAAGGACGAGGCCGCTGCTCGAGTCGCGCGCGAGGGACGAGCCCGCGTGTCGAGACCGGGACGGGATGCAGTCGCTAAGGAAACTATTGCCCGAGGGGGTCAATTCAACGGGCCCAGTACGGTGCTCGATACGCTCGTGCCTCGCTACTCCAACGAGTGAGTCGGTGGTCGAGCAGCCAACGAAGGAGTCATACTCGTGCTGAGCAGCCGCCCGCGGCGTATCCAAGCATCGAGACCTCTCTCGGCCACGATACGGCCTACAGTACGGCCACGAGCGGCCTACTCGATCCGCGTGCACAGGAACGACGAACGGCCCGCCACCGTGAGGTGACGGGCCGTTCGCTCCGGTCTCGATACGGTCGCTGCGCGACTTACTCGACCAGCGGGTTAGTTATAAGTGCCCGGCGTGTAGTCGTCGGAACTGAAGCTGTCGAAGTCGACGAAGCTCAGGTCTGACTCGCTGAACACCGACTCATCCGTGAAGATGCGGTTCGGGTAGCGCTCTGCCTTGGCCTCTTCCGTGGCCTCGACCGACACGTTGCGGTACTTCTGGAGACCGGTACCGGCCGGGATCAGCTTTCCGATGATCACGTTCTCCTTCAGGCCCATCAGCGGGTCGGACTTGCCCTCCATGGCGGCCTGCGTGAGAACACGCGTGGTCTCCTGGAACGACGCGGCCGACAGCCACGACTCGGTCGCGAGCGACGCCTTGGTGATACCGAGCACTTCCTGACGAGCGGATGCCGTCTTCTTGCCCTCGGTGAGCACCTCGCGGTTCAGCTCGTTGTACTTCAGGCGGTCGACGAGCTCACCAGGCAGCAGGCCCGTGTCGCCGTGATCGACGACCGTGACCTTACGAAGCATCTGGCGAACGATGACCTCGATGTGCTTGTCATGGATCGGAACACCCTGCGAGCGGTAGACGCCCTGCACGCCCTCGACGAGATGCTGCTGCACCGCGCGGACACCGCGGACACGAAGAACCTCCTTCGGGTCGATAGCGCCGACGTGTAGCTGCTGGCCGAGCTCGACGTGCTGACCGTCCTCAACGAGGAGGGTCGCACGCTTGAGCACCGGGTAGGCGATCGGCTCGTCACCGTTGTCGGGGGTGAGGATGAGCTTGCGGCTGCGATCCGTGTCCTCGATGGTGATCTTTCCTGCGGCCTCGGCGATCGGGGACGCACCCTTCGGGGTGCGGGCCTCGAACAGCTCGGTGACACGGGGAAGACCCTGGGTGATGTCATCCGCGGATGCCACACCACCGGTGTGGAAGGTACGCATCGTCAGCTGCGTTCCGGGTTCGCCGATCGACTGGGCCGCGATGATGCCGACGGCCTCTCCGATGTCGACGAGCTTTCCGGTGGCGAGCGAACGACCGTAGCAGGTCGCGCACACACCGACCGCGGACTCACAGGTGAGCACGGAGCGCACCTTGGCGTGGGTGATACCCGCGTCGATGAGCTCCTGGATCAGCACGTCACCGACATCCGCACCCGCCTTCGCGATGACCTTGCCCTTGGCGTCGACCGCGTCCTCGGCGAGGCTGCGAGCATAGAGCGAGTTCTCGACATTGCTGTCGCGCACGAGCACGCCGTTCTCATCGGCCGTGGCCACGAGCAGGTCGAGACCGCGAGTCGTGCCACAGTCGTTCTCGCGGATGATGACATCCTGCGAGACGTCGACGAGACGACGGGTGAGGTACCCGGAGTCCGCGGTACGCAGAGCGGTGTCTGCCAGCCCCTTGCGGGCACCGTGGGTCGCGATGAAGTACTCGGCGACCGAGAGGCCCTCGCGGTAGCTCGAGATGATCGGGCGAGGGATGATCTCACCCTTCGGGTTCGACACGAGCCCTCGCATACCGGCGATCTGACGAACCTGCATCCAGTTACCACGGGCACCGGAAGTGACCATGCGGTTGATGTTGTTGTCAGACGGCATGTTGTCTTCCATCGCCTTGGCGACTTCTGCGGTTGCCTTGTTCCAGATCTCGATGAGCTCCTGACGACGCTCCGCGTCGGTCGTGAGGCCCTTCTCGAACTGGGTCTGGACCTTCGCGGCCTGCTTCTCGTAACCCTCAATAATCGTGCGCTTCGACGGCGGGGTCAGCACGTCGGACAGGGCGACGGTCACACCGGAGCGCGTTGCCCAGTGGAATCCGGCATCCTTGATCCGGTCGAGTGCCGCGGCAACCGCAACCTTCGGGTAGCGCTCGGCGAGGTCGTTGACGATCGCGGAGAGCCGGCCCTTGTCTGCCACAGCCTCGATGTATGGATAGTCCTCGGGCAGCGTCTCGTTGAAGATCGCACGGCCCAGCGTGGTCTCGAGCAGGAAGCGCTCACCCTCGACGAAGCCCTCGGGGGCCGCGCCGTCTGCGAAGTGCAGGCCATCCAGGCGGATGCGCACCTTCGCGTTCAGGTCGAGCGTCTTCTGGTCGAACGCCATGATCGCCTCGGCGATGGAGCCGAACGCGCGGCCCTCACCGACCACGCCCTCCTTGAGGGTCGTGATGTGGTGCAGGCCGATGATCATGTCCTGGGTCGGCAGGGTGACCGGGCGGCCATCCGACGGCTTGAGGATGTTGTTCGACGCGAGCATCAGGATGCGCGCCTCGGCCTGTGCCTCGACGGACAGCGGCAGGTGCACTGCCATCTGGTCACCGTCGAAGTCGGCGTTGAACGCGGCACACACGAGCGGGTGCAGCTGGATGGCCTTACCCTCGACGAGCTGAGGCTCGAAGGCCTGGATGCCCAGGCGGTGCAGGGTTGGTGCGCGGTTCAGCAGCACGGGGCGCTCGCGGATGATCTCCTCCAGCACGTCCCACACCTGGGGACGGCTGCGCTCGACCATGCGCTTGGCGCTCTTGATGTTCTGCGCGTGGCTCAGGTCGATCAGGCGCTTGATCACGAACGGCTTGAACAGCTCCAACGCCATCTGCTTGGGCAGGCCACACTGGTGCAGCTTCAACTGCGGGCCGACGATGATGACAGAACGGCCGGAGTAGTCGACGCGCTTGCCGAGCAGGTTCTGGCGGAAACGACCCTGCTTACCCTTGAGCATGTCGCTCAGGGACTTGAGGGCACGGTTGCCCGTTCCGGTGACCGGACGACCGCGACGACCGTTGTCGAACAGGGCGTCGACGGCCTCCTGCAGCATCCGCTTCTCGTTGTTGACGATGATCTCGGGAGCGCCGAGGTCCAATAGACGTCGAAGTCGGTTGTTGCGGTTGATCACTCTGCGGTAGAGGTCGTTGAGGTCGGAGGTCGCGAAGCGGCCGCCGTCGAGCTGCACCATCGGGCGCAGCTCCGGCGGGATGACCGGAACGACCTCGAGAACCATGGCCGCGGGCGAGTTGCCGGTCTGCAGGAACGAGTTCACCACGCGCAGGCGCTTGATGGCACGGATCTTCTTCTGGCCCTTGCCGTTGGCGATCTGGTCGTGCAGGTCGTCGCTCTCCGCCTGGAGGTCGAAGGTCTGCAGGCGCTTCTGGATGGCCTCGGCGCCCATGTGGGCCTCGAAGTAGATGCCGAAGCGGTCCTGGAGTTCGTGGAAGACGGCATCCTCGGGCTTGAGGTCGCCGACCTTGAGGGTGCGGAAGTCTTCCCACACGCGCTCGAGCTGGGCGATCTGCTCGTCGAAGGACTTGCGCACGTGGCCCATTTCCTTCTCGGCACCATCCTTGGTGCGACGCTTCTGGTCGGCCTTCGCACCCTCTTCTTCCAGGGCGGCGAGGTCGGCCTCGAGCTTCTGCAGGCGCTCCGCGATGCGGGAGTCCCGCTGGCCCTCGAGGGTCTTGATCTCGAGGCGGATCTCGTTCTCGAGACCGGGCATGTCGTCGTGACGGCCCTCCTCGTCGATCGAGATCACCATGTACGCGGCGAAGTAGATGACCTTTTCGAGGTCCTTCGGAGCCATGTCGAGCAGGTAGCCGAGGCGGCTCGGAACACCCTTGAAGTACCAGATGTGGGTGACGGGCGCCGCGAGCTCGATGTGACCCATGCGCTCGCGACGCACGGAGGACTTGGTCACCTCAACGCCACAGCGCTCACACACGATGCCCTTGAAGCGCACCCTCTTGTACTTACCGCACGAGCACTCCCAGTCGCGGGACGGGCCGAAGATCTGCTCTCCGAAGAGGCCGTCCTTCTCCGGCTTGAGCGTGCGGTAGTTGATCGTCTCCGGCTTCTTCACCTCGCCGTGCGACCAGCGACGGATGTCGTCTGCTGTCGCGAGACCGATCTTGATTTCGTCAAACGCGTGAACGTCGAGCAATGTTTTCTTCCTTCTTCAGAAATCTAAAGTCTGCTGTGCTGGATGAACTACGGGCGATCAGATCTCGTCCACCGAGGACGACTCGAACCTGGCCGAGATGTTGATACCGAGTTCCTCTGCAGCACGGAAGACCTCGTCATCCGTATCGCGCAGGTTCACTGCCGTTCCATCCGCCGCAAGCACCTCGACGTTCAGGCACAGTGACTGCATCTCCTTGATCAGAACCTTGAAGGACTCCGGGATGCCCGGCTCCTGGATGTTCTCGCCCTTGACGATCGCCTCGTACACCTTGACGCGGCCGAGGATGTCATCGGACTTGATCGTGAGCAACTCCTGCAGGGCGTAGGCCGCACCGTATGCCTCGAGCGCCCACACCTCCATCTCACCGAAGCGCTGGCCACCGAACTGTGCCTTACCACCCAGCGGCTGCTGCGTGATCATCGAGTACGGTCCGGTCGAACGAGCGTGGATCTTGTCGTCGACCAGGTGGTGCAGCTTGAGGATGTACATGTAGCCGACAGAGACCGGCAGCGGGAACGGCTCGCCGGAGCGACCGTCGAAGAGCTGCGTCTTTCCGGTGCCGTCGATCAGGCGGTCGCCGTCGCGCGTCGGGTTGGTCGAGTCGAGGAGACCCTCGATCTCGGTCTCCAGAGCACCGTCGAACACCGGGGTCGCGACCTTCGTGCCCGGGGCGACCGAGAGTGCATCCTGGCCGAGCTTCGCGGCCCACTTCGGGGAGCCCTTGACCTCCCAGCCCTGCATCGCGGCCCAACCGAGGTGAACCTCGAGCACCTGGCCGAAGTTCATGCGACCCGGGATACCGAGCGGGTTGAGGATGATGTCGACCGGAGTTCCGTCGGCGAGGAACGGCATGTCCTCCACCGGCAGGATCTTCGAGATGACGCCCTTGTTGCCGTGACGACCGGAGAGCTTGTCGCCCTCGGTGATCTTGCGCTTCTGGGCGATGAACACGACGACCCGCTGGTTGACACCCGAGCCGAGCTCGTCGTCGCCGTCCTGCGCGTCGAACACCTTGACGCCGATGATCGTGCCCTCTTCACCGTGCGGAACCTTGAGGCTCGTGTCACGGACCTCGCGGCTCTTCTCGTTGAAGATCGCGCGGAGCAGGCGCTCTTCGGCGCTCAACTCGGTCTCACCCTTCGGCGTGACCTTTCCGACGAGGATGTCACCGGGGTGAACCTCGGCGCCGATACGGATGATGCCGCGCTCGTCGAGGTCAGCCAGGAGCTCCGGGCTGACGTTCGGCAGGTCGCGAGTGATCTCTTCCTTACCGAGCTTGGTGTCGCGGGCGTCGACCTCGTACTCCTCGATGTGGATCGAGGAGAGCACGTCATCCTTCACCAGGTTCTGGTTGAGGATGATCGCGTCTTCGTAGTTGTGGCCCTCCCACGGCATGAACGCCACGAGGAGGTTCTTGCCGAGCGCGAGCTCGCCGTTCTCGGTGGCGGGGCCGTCGGCGAGAACCTGTCCGGCCTCGACGCGCTCACCCGCACTGACGATGACGCGGTTGTTGTAGGAGGTTCCCTGGTTGGAACGCTCGAACTTGCGCAGGTAGTACTCCTGCGTTCCGCCCTCGTCGAGCTGAATGGTGACCGCATCGGCGGAGACCTCGGAGACGACGCCGGCCTTGTCGGCCGTGACGACATCCCCGGCGTCGATGGCCGCGAACCCCTCCATGCCGGTTCCGACGATCGGGCTCTCGCTGCGCAGCAGCGGAACGGCCTGGCGCTGCATGTTCGCACCCATGAGCGCGCGGTTTGCGTCGTCGTGCTCGAGGAACGGGATGAGCGAGGTCGCGACCGACACCATCTGGCGCGGGGAGACATCCATGTAGCCGATGTCTTCGATGGGGAAGAGGTCGACCTCTCCACCCTTCTTGCGCGCGAGGACGCGAGGCTCTGCGAAGCGTGCATCTGCCGTCAGCGGTGCATTGGCCTGGGCGACGACGAACTCGTCTTCCTCGCTCGCGGTGAGGTAGTCGATGGTGTCGCTGACCTTGCCCTTGATGACGCGGCGGTATGGGGTCTCGATGAACCCGAAGGAGTTGATGCGCGCGAACGAGGCGAGCGATCCGATCAGACCGATGTTCGGGCCTTCAGGAGTCTCGATCGGGCACATGCGGCCGTAGTGGCTGGGGTGAACGTCACGAACCTCGACGCCTGCACGCTCACGCGACAGACCGCCGGGGCCGAGGGCGCTCAGGCGACGCTTGTGGGTCAGGCCCGCGAGCGGGTTGTTCTGGTCCATGAACTGCGAGAGCTGCGAAGTGCCGAAGAATTCCTTGATCGCGGCGACGACGGGGCGCACGTTGATCAGGGTCTGCGGCGTGATCGCCTCGATGTCCTGCGTGGTCATGCGCTCGCGGACGACGCGCTCCATGCGGGAGAGACCGGTGCGAACCTGGTTCTGGATGAGTTCGCCGACCGCGCGGATGCGGCGGTTGCCGAAGTGGTCGATGTCATCCACGTCGAGGCGGATGTCGACCGGCTTGCCGTCGCGAACACCCTTGATCGTGGCCTGCTCGTCGTGCAGCGCGACCAGGTACTTGATCGTCGCGAGGATGTCTTCGCGGCTGAGCACCGACTCGCTCAGGGGCTCGTCGATGCCGAGCTTGCGGTTGATCTTGTAACGACCGACCTTGGCGAGGTCGTAACGCTTCGGGTTGAAGTAGAAGTTGTCGAGAAGCGCACGCGCTGCCTCTGCCGCAACCTGCTCACCCGGACGGAGCTTGCGGTAGATGTCCTTGAGCGCCTCCTCCTTGGTGAGGATGGTGTCCTTCTCGAGGGTGAGCTCGATGGAGGCGAAGCCCTTGAACTCCTCCAGGATCTCCTCGCTCGTGAGGCCGAGGGCCTTCAGGAAGACGGTAACGGACTGCTTGCGCTTACGGTCGATACGAACGCCGACCTGGTCGCGCTTGTCGATCTCGAACTCGAGCCATGCACCGCGGCTCGGGATGATGCGTGCGGAGTAGAGGTCCTTGTCGCTCGTCTTCTCCTGTGCCCGGTCGAAGTACACGCCGGGGGAACGGACCAGCTGGGAGACCACGACACGCTCGGTGCCGTTGATGACGAAGGTGCCCTTCGGGGTCATCAGCGGGAAGTCGCCCATGAACACCGTCTGGGTCTTGATCTCACCCGTGAGGTGGTTCATGAACTCGGCCTCAACATAGAGGGGAGCGGCGAAGGTCTTGCCCTTCTCCTTGCACTCGTCGATCGAGTACTTCTTCTCCTCGAGGAACGGGTTCGTGAAGGAGAGCTGCATGGTCTCGCCGAGGTCCTCGATCGGGGAGATCTCTTCGAAGATCTCCTCAAGGCCGGTGAGCGACGGGAGGTCTTCGCGACCCTCCGCCTTCGCCTGCGCGGCGCGCTCCTTCCAGACGTCGTTTCCGACGAGCCAGTCGAAGCTCTCCGTCTGCAGTGCGAGCAGATCGGGAACAGTGAGCGTGTCTGTGATCTTCGCGAACGAGAGACGCTCGTGCGAGCGACCGTTCTTGGGAGACGCGTTCTTGGATGAATTCGTGGTGGATGCGTTGCGCGCAGCAGCCAAGGAAATAACCTCCGGGGCCTCGCTAAAGGCCGGTTACAGTCGGTGATATGTGGGCTTCACGACTCTCCAGAACCCCATAAAGATATGCCCGAGTTGTGATGCCCTGGCATGCGCAGCCGACCGCAATATGAAGGCAGAGATTATCTGGGAGCGCAAAGAACAACTATAGGCGCGCGACACACCGTTGTCTACTTGTTTCTTGACCAATTCTGCAAAAGCGAGTATAAACGCAGCGTTTACCCAGTTTTCCCCGGAGCACTCGACCCCCGGGAACGGGTCAGAGCAATGGCCTGTGCCTGATCCCGCACCCCCGACTTTCGGAAGATGGTGTTGGTATGGCTCTTGACCGTTGAGGCTGCGCATTCGGGCGACCGCGGCGACGAACTCAGGCTTTGGCGGCCCGATTCTTGTAGGCGAGGGCGGCGAGGGCCTCCCAGATGAGGCCGTGCGCGTTGTTGATGGTGACATCCGCGTGGTCGTATGCCGGCGCCACCTCCATCACGTCCATCGCCACGACGTTCGTGTCGAGCACGATCTGGCGCACCACCCGCAGCAGGTCGATCGGCGCGAAGCCGCCGGGGGCGGGGGTGCCCGTCGCCGGCGCGAACGCCGGGTCCAGCACGTCGATATCGATGGAGAGGTAGATCGCGTCCGTACCGTCGAGGGCCTCGGCCACGACATCCTTCATCACCTCTTTGACGCCGCGCTCCCAGATCTCCTGCATCGGATGGTGCCGCAGGCCGTGGGCGCGCATCCACTTCTGGTCTTCTTCGCCCGGCCAGTAGCCGCGGAGTCCGACCTGGATGAAGTTGTGGCCGGGGATCGCACCGGACTCGATGAGGCGCCGCATGGGCGAGCCGTGACTGGCGAGGTTGCCGTCGATCTGGTCTGCCGTGTCTGCGTGGGCGTCGAAGTGGATCATGCCCACCGTGCCGAAGCCGTGGTGCTCTGCGACGGCGGTCGCGGCGGGCCAGGTGATCGAGTGGTCCCCGCCCAGGATGATCGGGATGATGCCCCGGCTGGCGATCTCGCCCACCCGCTGGTGGATGGCGTCCTTCGAGGCCTCCCACATGCCGTGGCTCATGATCGCGTCGCCGTAGTCGACCACCTCGAGGTGGTCGAACATCTCGATTCCGAGGTCGAGATGGTAGGTGCCGGGATCGTAGGCGTTTGCCCGCATGGCGCGCGGGCCGAAGCGCGCACCCGGCCGATTCGTGGTGTTGTCGTCCCACGGGGCTCCGACGATCGCGACATCCGGCTGCCACGCGTCGAGCTGCTCCGGCTCGGTCAGCAGCGGGCGCATCCCGAAGGTGGCCGGGCCCTGGAACGAGGATGCGTCGAGCTGGGTCCGCATGCCGGCCGGGATGATCCTGATGGGCGCTGGTCTCTGGGCGTCATTGCTCATTCTCTGACCATACCCGGACGCGCCCCGACGACCACATTTGGGACTCCGCAACACACACCTGACTTTCAGGACTCCGGAATAGCCTGCCCGCTGAGGTTGACTCACTCGACGCCACACTGTCTACGCCGCACCAGCCGACCGGCCGAGACGGGAGACGACGATGTCAACGACGACCAAAAACACCGTGTCCACAGAAGGTCTGAAGCTCCGAAGGCACGTCGGCCCGGTTGGCCTGCTGTTCGCCGCCATCGGGTCGATCATCGGCTCCGGCTGGCTGTTCGGTGCGTACAACGCCTCGATCATCGCGGGGCCGGTGGCGATCTTCTCCTGGATCATCGCCGGCATCATGATCATGCTGATCGGCCTCTGCTACGCCGAGCTCGGCCCGATGTTCCCCATCTCCGGCGGCGTCATCCGTTTTCCCCACTTCGTCTGGGGATCGTTCGGCAGCTACTCGCTCGGCTTCATCACCTGGATCGCAACCGCCGCGGTGCCCGCGATCGAGGTGGAGGGCGCGCTGACCTACGCGACGAAGTACGCGCCGCTGACCACGCGCGCGACGGCGAGCGGCGTAACCGTGCACGTGCTCACCCCGCTCGGCATCGTCGTCGCGGTGATCCTGCTCGCCCTGTTCGTCGTGCTCAACTACTTCGGCGTTCGACTGTTCGCCCAGATCAACAACGTGCTCGTGTGGTGGAAGCTGTTCGTCATCGTTCTCGTTATCGTGGTGTTCCTCGTCACGGCCTTCGCCACGACCAGGATGGGCACGCCAGCGAACTTCACCTCCCACGGCTTCGCGCCGAACGGCTGGGTGGCGATCTTCACCTGCATCTCGACTGCGGGCATCAGCTTCTCGTTCCTCGGCTTCCGGCAGGGCATCGAACTTGCGGGCGAGACCTCGAACCCGAAGCGCAACATCCCGCTGGCCATCATCGGATCGGTAGGCATCACCGCGATCATCTACGCGCTGCTGCAGATCGCCTTCACCCTCGCCGTGCCGACGCACATTCTGGACAAGTCCGGCAACTGGGCCGGACTCGTCTTCACGAACGATGCCGGGCCACTCGCCGCCCTCGCCACGGTCGCCGGTCTCGGCTGGCTCGCGTACATCCTGTATTTCGACGCGATCATCTCACCGACGGATACCGGGCTCATCTACACGACAATTGCCGCGCGGGTCTCCTACGCGATGGGACGCAACGGCAATTCGCCCCGCTGGCTCGCCTCGAACAACCGTCACGGTGTTCCGTACTGGAGCCTGCTGGTGACCTTCGTCGTCGGGGTGTTCCTTCTCCTGCCGTTCCCGAGTTGGCAGCAACTGGTCGGGTTCATCACGAGTGCGACCGTGCTCTCGTTCGGCTCTGGCCCGCTCGTCGTCGCCGTGCTGCGACGGCAGTTCCCCGAGCTGAAGAGGCCATTCACACTCCCGGGCAAAGACGTGATCCCGTGGCTCGCGTTCTACTGCGCCAACCTCATCGTGTTCTGGGGCGGCTGGGACACCAACTACAAGCTGTTCATCACCATCCTGATCGGCTACGTCGTGCTCGTGCTGTTCCAGGTGCTCGGCACGAAGAGCGAGCGGCCCCCACTGGACTTCCGCGTCGCCGCGATCTGGGTTCTGCCGTACCTCATCGCCATGGCACTGTTCAGCTTCTTCATGGATCCATCCATGCACCCCGCACTGTTCGGCTGGGCCTTCCTCGTGAACATCGTCATCACCGGCGGCATCTACTGGCTGGCCGTGCACTTCCATCTACCGAAGGAGAAGATGGGCGAGTACATCGCGGATGCCTCGGGCGAGTCGCAGGACGATGAAGCGCACACACCTGCAGTGTGAGTCGGGCCTGCACTGTGAGTCGGACGCGGATGGGATGATCGAGGGGTGAAGGAATACCCCTCGGCCCACCTGAAGAACAGCGGCTACCGCGCTGTGATCGAACCGGATCGCTGGGTCGACGGAGCATTCACCCTCGTCGTGGATGGAACGCCACAGTCCCACGTGAACCTCGAGGACCCCACCCAGCTCTTCTTCGAATACATCCAGCGCATCGGGCACGTGATCGATCAGCTCGGGATGCCCGGGGAACCGCTCACCGCCGTGCACCTCGGCGCGGGCGCCCTCACCCTCCCCCGCTACATCGAGGCGACCAGGCCGGGCTCCCGTCAGCAGGTCATCGAGCTCGAGACCGATCTCGTGGACCTCGTGCGCGCGGAGCTGCCGTGGTCGAAGCAGGCATCGATCAGGGTACGGCACGGCGACGCCCGCGAGGTGCTCGGGAAACTGCCCGGCGGCCTGCACGGCACGGTCGACCTCGTCGTCGTCGACGTGTTCAGCGGAGCCCGCACGCCCGCTCACGTCACGAGCATCGAGTTCTACCGCCAGGCCGTCTCGCTGCTGAAGCCCGACGGCGTCATCGTCGCGAACATCGCAGACGGCCCCGGCCTCGTCTTCGCGCGGGGGCAGGCGGCAACCATGCTCGACGCGACGGGCAACGTTGCCGCGCTCGCCGAGACGCAGATTCTCAAGGGGCGCAGGTTCGGCAACATCGTGCTCGTGGGGTCGAGGAGCGAACTGCCGCTCGACTGGATGCCGCGCCTGCTCGCCGGGGGTCCTCATCCGTCGAAGGTGGTTGCGGGGGCCGAGCTGCGAGACCTCATCGCCGGTGCGCCCGTTGTGACCGACGCCACGGCCATCCCGTCGCCGCCGCCGTCGAAGAACGTGTTCCAGGTGGGGGCGCGGCGCGAGTAGGTCCTGACCCGGCGGTTCCGCGAGGGGTCGTCGTGAATCGCACCAAAGACTGGACCGACGTCGCAGGCTCCGGATTGTTGGTGATTTCCGCCCTTAAAACTGGTTTTTAGGGCGGAAATCACCAACAATCCCGAGCTGTCGAAAGAGACGTGTAGCCAACAGCCTTCGCGTAGGGGAAGCTGGAACAACGGATGCCGAGGCCGGGAGGCGACAGATGTCCAGAACGCGTGGCTTCGCCGCGACAGTGGGCGGGCTCGGGCTCGCCATCGCGATCACTCTCGGCGGGTGCACCTCCACGCCGCCTGCACCACTGGCCTCTTCGTCGGCGCCGCTTCCCACTTCGAGCTCGACCAGTGGACCGGTGCAGCCCGTCGGAACGCCGACGGTGCTCGCCAGCGGACTCACCTCGCCGTGGTCGGTGGTGCGGCTGGCGAGCGGCTCCGCGCTGATCAGTGAGCGCAACACCGGCGTGGTCAAGGAGTTCGAGGCGAACGGAACCGTGCGCGAAGTCGGCGCGGTGCGCGATGTTGTCCACCGCGGCGAGGGCGGACTGCTCGGGATCGAGGTGCTCGGGGCGGAGCGGCTTCCGGCGAGCATGGATGGCGCGGGTGACACGGCCGGGGATGCGACCGACTCGAGTTGGCTCTACGCATACCTGACCACGGCATCCGACAACCGCATCGTGCGAATGCCGCTGCAGGGAGGCGCTGGCGACTACTCACTCGGTGCCCCGGAAAACATCCTCACCGGGCTCGCGAGAGCGAGCAATCACGACGGAGGGCGCATCAAGTTCGGGCCTGACGGCATGCTCTACGCGACGGTCGGCGACGCGAGTTCGCCCGGGAACGCGCAGAACCCGTCGTCGCTCAACGGCAAGATCCTGCGGATGACGCCCACCGGTGCGGTACCGAACGACAACCCGACGCCCGGCTCGCTCGTCTACTCGACGGGGCACCGCAATCCGCAGGGCCTCGCGTGGGACTCGAGCGGCCAGCTCTGGGCCGCCGAGTTCGGGCAGAACGCCTGGGACGAGTTCAACCGCATCGAGCCTGGAGGCAACTACGGCTGGCCGACCGTCGAGGGCATCGCGAACAGGTCCGGGTTCATCGACCCGGTGCTCCAGTGGAAGACCTCGGATGCGAGCCCGAGCGGTCTCGCCCAGGTCGACGACACCTTCTTCCTTGCATCGCTTCGCGGGCAGAGACTCTGGGTGATCTACCCGGGGACGCCGTTCGACTCCGTGTCGTACTTCGAGGGGGACTACGGGCGCCTGCGCGACGTGATTCCCGGGCCGAACGGCACGCTGTGGATGCTCACCAACAACACCGACGGACGCGGCACCCCACGGCAGGGCGACGACCGTCTGCTCGAGGTGCGGCTGGGGCCGCTCGTCGAAGGCTAGGCGAAAAGGTTAACCACCGGGGGCACGCAGTGGGCCGATTGAGACGTGCCCTCGGTGGAGGCTATTGACGCTCGGCGAGCGGAGCGTAACTGGCGACGAGATCCGTGTCCGTGCCGGTGGGGCCGATCTTGGCCGCACCGCCGGGGGAGCCGAGCGGCTCGGTCGCGCCGGGAAGCACCTGTGAGAAGAAGGTGCTGTTGTCTGCGGTGAATGGTGACCAGGCATCCGGGACGTCGTCTTCGTAGAAGATGGCCTGTACGGGGCACACCGGCTCGCAGGCGCCACAATCGATGCACTCGTCCGGGTTGATGTAGAGCGAACGGCCCCCCTCGTAGATGCAGTCGACGGGGCATTCATCGACGCAGGCCCGGTCCATCACATCGATGCACGGTTCTGCGATTACGTAGGTCACGGCTGTTCTCTCTTCTGTGCCGCTCGACTCCCGACGCGGTCACTCACACATTAAAAGCACAATACTCCTTTTATTTAGGAGTGGGCTATTTGGTTTTTGCGCCACCATCAGCCAGGTGTAGCGGGATGACGCACAACTCAGGTTCGACGAACGGCACCAGCCCGGCGGAGTCCCCCTCCTTGCCGAAGGTGCTCAAGGTGCGCTGGATGAGGCCGCGGTGCACGGAGCAGACGACCTCGGGATGCGCGGCCGCGGTGTCCCGGAAGGGGCACGCGAGCAGGTTAATGACCCGGTCATCCCCCTCGCCGCTCAGTTCCGGACCGAACCCCAGGCGGTCGAGTACGGTGACGAGCGGCTCGACGACGCCGCTGGCCGGGTCGACGGCGAGGTCCCGTGTGCTCGCATCCGCCCAGCGCTCGCCCGCGGCGGTCGCGCGTCGTTTACCGCCATCGGGGTCGGAAGACAGCGCATCCGCGAGCACCTCGGCGAGCTGGCGGTGTCCCTCGTCGCTCTGCGCCGCAGCGGTGACACCGAACAGCACCCGGGGGCGACCCCGCTGCCCGTCGTGCGAGAGTTCGCGGCGCACGAGTCCGGCACGCTCGAGCTGCTCGAGATGGAAGCGCACGGTCGTGACGTGCAAGCCGATGCCGTCCGCGATGGCGGCGGCATCCAGCAGTTCGTGCGAACTCGTCAGAAGGTCCAACACCGCGCGACGACTCTGCGAGGCGAGCGCGGCGTGACGCTGTTCGACATCTTTGTCCCCGATCATCCTTTTAAACTACCTCTTTGCGCTTAAAGGCGTCGACATGTTCTGTAGCGGTGGCACGAGTTAGTGTCGTGACGTGGCAGACCTCAATCGGGTGCGCGTGTGGGCGAACGCGCTCATCGCATTGCACCTCGACCCCGCGCTGTGGTCATTCGGCTTCGACAACGCCAAGACCCGCGCCGGGCTGTGCAACTACACGAACAAGAGAATCAGCGTGTCTCGCTACCTGGCCGGGCGGTATGAGGATGACGAGATCCACCAGGTGCTGCTGCACGAGGTCGCGCACGCGATCGCCGGATCACGCGCGGGCCACGGACCCCGGTGGAAGGCCATCGCTGCAGACCTCGGCTACGAGGGAAAGCGGCTGCACGACGGCGCGATCGCCAACGAGCTCGCGCCCTGGGTGGGGACCTGCCCCGCAGGACACCTGCACTACCGCTACCGCAAACCCACCCGCGCGCTCGCCTGCGGCAGGTGTTCCAAGCGGTTCGACCCCGCGTACGTGATCAGCTGGCAGCAGCGGCGGGTGCGGTAAAGGTGTGCCGTCGGCAATCGCCCCAAAGGCTCCGCCCATAGAGGCCCACCACGCCCCCGCCTTCGGCGCGATTGCCGACGGCGGTAGCGCACGGCGATGGGGTCAGTCGGTGCCGGCGTCGAAGGCCGCGCCCTCGGAGGCGACATCGGTCGCGCGCTCGAGCGCAACCGCTGCGGCATCCGCTGACTCGGTGTGATCGAGGATCTCCTCCGCGAACCCGGACTCGAGAGCGCCGACGAGCTCGGCCGTCGCTCCGCCGATGAGTCCGGCGGAGGCGTATTGCTCGAGACGCGAGCGAGAGTCCGCGATGTCGAGATTGCGCATCGTGAGCTGGCCGATGCGGTCGCCGGGGCCGAAGGCGGCATCCCCCACGCGCTCCATCGAGAGCTTGTCGGGGTGGTAGCTGAGTGCAGGGCCGGTCGTGTCGAGGATCGTGTAGTCGTCGCCGCGACGCAGCCGCAGCGTGACCTCGCCGGTCACCGCGGATCCGACCCAGCGCTGCAGGGACTCGCGCAGCATGAGCGACTGCGGATCGAGCCAGCGGCCCTCGTACATGAGGCGGCCGAGGCGACGTCCCTCGGTGTGGTAGCTCGCGACGGTGTCTTCGTTGTGGATGGCGTTGAGCAGGCGCTCGTAGGCGATGTGCAGCAGGGCCATGCCCGGCGCCTCGTAGATGCCGCGGCTCTTGGCCTCGATGATGCGGTTCTCGATCTGGTCCGAGGTGCCGAGGCCGTGACGGCCGCCGACCGCGTTGGCCTCGAGGACGAGGGCAACGGCATCCGTGAACTCGACGCCGTTGATCGCGACGGGGCGACCGGCCTCGAAGCGCACGGAGACGACCTCCGGCGCGATCTCGACGTCGTCGCGCCAAGCGGCGACACCCATGATCGGGTCGACGATGTCGAGGCCCGTGCTCAACTCTTCCAGTCGCTTCGCCTCGTGCGTCGCACCCCAGATGTTCGCGTCGGTGCTGTAGGCCTTCTCGGCGGAATCGCGATACGGGAAGCCGCGCGCGACGAGCCACTCACTCATCTCGGTGCGACCGCCCAGCTCTCCCACGAAATCCGAGTCGAGCCACGGCTTGTAGATGCGCAGGCGCGGATTGGCCATGAGCCCGTAGCGGTAGAACCGCTCGATGTCGTTGCCCTTGTAGGTGGAGCCGTCGCCCCAGATGTCGACGCCGTCCTCTTTCATGGCGCGCACGAGCAGCGTGCCGGTGACCGCGCGACCGAGCGGGGTGGTGTTGAAGTAGGTCTTGCCCCCGGAGCGGATGTGGAAGGCGCCGCACTGCAGGGCGACGAGGCCTTCTTCAACGAGGGCACTGCGAGCATCCACGATCCTGGCGATCTCGGCGCCGTACGCCTTCGCGCGGTCGGGGACGGCCTCGATGTCCGGTTCGTCGTACTGGCCGATGTCCGCCGTGTAGCTGCAGGGGATGGCACCCTTTTCGCGCATCCAGGCGACCGCGCACGAGGTGTCGAGACCTCCCGAGAACGCGATGCCGACTCGCTCGCCGACGGGAAGCTTGTTCAAGACCTTGGACATGCCTATAACCCTAGGACAAGCGGAACCCGCCTCGATTCGGCGCCGGTGATCTCGTATCGCACTTCTGTGTTCAGAGCTTGTTGTAGACCTCGCGGCGGTGCGCGACCTCAACAACGAGGATCGGCGGTGTTCTTCTGGCTGCAGCAGTTGCAACGTTCAGTCTGGTCATGCGGGGTCAGTGCCTGACGGGTGAAACTTCAGGTTGCGTTCAACGCACCCACAACTGCATCCGGGCTTTTTCGCTCGTACAACCGGACCCTTGTCGTGGATGCGCGAACGGTCCAGTTCTATCGAGGTGGTCGTACCCCTCGCCTTCTGCTTTCCGTCCCCGCCAGCTCGCTCCCTACATCGGAACCAACTCTCGACTCACGCCAGCAGGTACCCCCGCGCCTGAAGTCGCAGTGATCGAGTTCCAAAGTCCTAACGGACCTGTACATCAGGCGTTTACGTTTGCGAGCGTGGGTTCACGTCAACGGGTTCTTCACGACCAACAACTCGCTGACGCACTACGGTCGCTCAGCCTCGCGGTCGGTCGCACGGTACCGCTGAACGACTGACCGGGTGTTCAGCCGATCTGTCTCCGCTGCTCGCCGCTCAGAACAAGAGCACGTCGAGTTTGCCTCGCCCGGCGAAGATTCGCGCTCAGGTTCCTCAAACGCGACAGCAGGTCGACACAGAGCTCGTAGCTCAGAGGCAGTGATCGCTAAAGCCGATTGACCGCGTCGGCGAGCTCGGCGATCACGGACTTCCAGTGGCCGAGCATCATGCGCCGCTCATCCCGGTCGGCAAGCTTCTCATGGTGGATGCCGATCGTGGTGCCAGTCGCCGATTCCTTGACCGTGAGCTGCAGCACCGTCTCGTGCGGCCAGTCGCTCGGATGCCAGCCCAGCCTGATCTTCGAGCCCTCGGCGTAGCTGCGCACCGTTCCGACCACACCGTCTGCGGTCTCGTAGGCTTCGCCCTTCTCGCGCACGAGAGTCGTCTCGCCCAGCCAGAGCGGAAGGCCATCGCCGAGCAGGAATTCCCACACAGCCGAGAGCGCGGCGGGCACGGTCTGCCGAACGCCCACCTCCCAGCCCGCGTCTTTGGTGCGCCCCGTGTTGCCCGCCGTGTTCGCCATGTAACCCACTATATTGGTTACGTGCGACAGTCTCAGGATGACGCGGCTCGCCAGTCCGCGACCGGCCAGTGGTTCGACTCCGCGGGCGGCCACCGCTGGTGGTTCGACTCAGGGTCGCTCGCGCTCGACTTCGCTTACACCGGGGCGATGGGCCACAACCCCGCGTGGGAGCGACTCCACACCCCGGAGGATCTCGCCGCCTGGCTGAGCGAGCGATTCGCCGGCATCGACGGCACCGTCACCGACCGCGATCTTCTCGACGCGACGGCCCTGCGCGCGGCCATCGCACGCATCGTCACCGCGAGAAGCCGCGACGAGCAACCGGGCCGCGACGACGTCGACGTGATCAACCTGTTTGCGGCGACCCCGGACATCCCGCCCGCACTTCCCGGCGGCAGCAGGCAGGCCGGGCGCACGAGGGCGCGGGCGAGCCAGGCGCTCTCCGCGATGGCACGCGAGGCGATCGGACTGTTCGGGGCGGAGTCGACCGCGCGCGTCCGCGAATGTGCTGCGGATGACTGCGGCCTGGTCTTCTACGACGAGTCGCGCAGCAACAACCGCCGTTGGTGTTCCATGCAGCGCTGCGGCAACCGCGCAAAGGTGCGGGCACACCGGGCGCGCGGCGCGAAGGCCTGAAACCGCACTGCTCAACCCATGCGGGAGTGCGCGATCACGAGGCCGATCGGCGCGGTCACCGCGAGCACCACGACGATCACGCGGAACGCGTAGAGCAGCCAGCGGTTGCGGGAGTGGTGGCCCCGCACGGCCCAGACGAACAGCACCAGTGCGATCACGAGCAGTGCAGCGCCGATGTAGCTGAGCACCCGGATGTCCGCGAGCGACCCGATCAACACGGCGACGTTCGCGAGATTGAGCGCCACGACCTCCGCGACGATCGCCCACGCCGGTGGCCGCCTCGACGCGAGCTGCGCCTGTCCGATCCCCAGGACGAGCTGCGCAACACCCGCGACGAGCACGATGTAGGCCACGGCCCAGGAGGCGAGGTAGCTCGGTGACCCGGCCGCGACCGCCGAGATCACCCCTCCCGCAATGACGCTCAGACCGCCGATGATAATGAAGGGGATTCCGGCTCTGTTCACAGCCTCCAGCCTATGCTCGGCACCGGAAACGACACCATTCCACAATTGCTACACCGGGAGCAGCGTCATCTGTCGGCATCTGCCGTACTGTGTGCAAGTGGATACAACCCGTGGTGGTTCCTTTCGCCGGTGGATGTTGAAGGGTCTCGTCGATCCGCACGGATCACACGTGGGGCCGCACGCACAATCGGTGGAGAAAACCCGCTCGTGGTGGCAGGTCATGTGCCTCACCGGCGTCGACTACTTCTCGACGCTTGGTTACCAACCGGCCATCGCCGCCCTCGCTGCAGGTCTACTCTCCCCGGTCGCAACGATCGTGCTCGTGGCACTGACCCTGCTCGGCGCGCTGCCCGTCTACCGTCGAGTCGCCGCGGAGAGCCCGCGAGGGTCGGGTTCCATCCACATGCTCGAGAAACTGCTGCCATGGTGGGCGGGCAAGTTGTTCGTGCTCGTGCTGCTCGGCTTCGCCGCGACCGACTTCATGATCACGATCACCCTTTCGGCGGCGGATGCTTCGGCGCACGCCATCGAGAACCCATTCGCTCCGGCCTGGCTGCACGGCAATCAAGTGCTCGTGACCCTCGTGCTGATCACGCTGCTCGGCGCGGTCTTCCTGCGGGGCTTCAAGGATGCGATCGGCGTCGCGGTCGTTCTGGTGACCGTGTACCTCGTCCTCAACCTCGTCGTGGTGGCGACGGCGATCGGGCACGCCGCCGGGCACCCGACCCTGGTCACGGACTGGTGGGGCGCGCTCACGACGCAGCACGGCGATCCGCTCGTCATGGTCGGCATCGCCCTGCTCGTGTTTCCCAAGCTCGCGCTGGGCCTCTCGGGCTTCGAGACCGGTGTCGCGGTGATGCCGCAGGTGCACGGTGGGCCGCACGACACCGAGGAGAACCCGGCAGGGCGCATCCGCGGAACCAAGCGCCTGCTCACCACGGCAGCCGTGATCATGAGCGCCTTCCTCATCACCTCGAGCCTCGTCACGACACTCCTCATTCCGCAGAGGGAGTTCCAGCCGGGCGGCTCGGCCAACGGCCGGGCGCTCGCCTACCTCGCCCACGAATACCTGGGGTCGGCATTCGGCACCGTCTACGACCTCAGCACCATCTGCATCCTGTGGTTCGCCGGAGCATCGGCGCTCGCAGGGCTCCTGAACCTTGTACCCCGCTATCTGCCCAGATACGGCATGGCGCCACAGTGGGCCCGCGCCGTGCGCCCACTCGTGTTCGTGTTCATTGCGATCGCCTTCGCCATCACCCTCATCTTCCAGGCGAACGTGGATGCGCAGGGCGGGGCATACGCGACGGGCGTTCTCGTGCTCATCACCTCGGGCTCGATCGCCGTCGCCCTCTCGGCCCGGCGCAAGCGGCAGCACTGGCGCACCATCGGCTTCGGCGTGATCTCCCTGATCTTCGTCTACACGACCGTCGCCAACGTGATCGAGCGCCCGGACGGCGTGAGGATCGCGGCTCTGTTCATCGTCGGCATCGTCACGGTGTCGATCGTGTCGCGAGTGCGTCGATCATTCCAGTTGCGAGCCACCTCGGTGACCCTGGACGAGGAAGCACTCCGCTTCGTGATGGAGGATTCGGAAACATACGACGCCATCCAGATCGTCGCTCATGAGCCAAAAGCCGACGACAAGGCCGAGTACCGCGACAAGCTTCGTGACGAACGACGCTACAGCCACATCCCGTCGAGAACGCCGATCATCTTTCTCGAGGTCTATCCCTCCGACTCCTCCGATTTCGAGGAGGACCTCCTCGTTCGCGGCATGACGATACACGGATACCGGGTGCTGCAGGTGGTGAGCGGCGCCATCCCGAACACCATCGCAGCAGTGCTTCTGGAGATCCGAGACCAGGCCGGCACGATACCCGAGGTCTATCTGGAGTGGACGCAGGGTAATCCGATCTCGAATATGTTCAAGTTCCTCATCACGGGAACCGGTGAGATCGGACCCGTCACCCGCGAGGTACTTCGCGAGGCCGAGCCGCAGGTCAAGCGTCGGCCCACGGTGCATGTGAGCTGAGGTCTACTTCTGGCGTGCGAGCGCGGTCTTGAGCGAGACCTTGCGGGTGTACTCGATCGAGCCGAAGCGGAACAGGCGCACGGCGAGCTTCAGCGCGACGTAGCCGAGCCCGAACAGCTCGACGATGATGATCGTCGATTGCCACCACTCGAGCGAACCGAAGCCGTTGCGCAGCATCGCCGTGACCGGCGCCGAGAACGGGAAGTAGGTGAACACCTGCACGATGAACGCGTTCGGGTCGCTCACGATGAGCGTGACGATATAGAACGGGATGAAGATGAGCGCCATCATCATGCCGAAGAAGGCTCCCGCGTCCTTCACGCTCGGCATCGCCGCGCCGATCGCGACGAGCGTGCCCGTGAACAGGATGAAGCCGCCGATCAGGATCAGCGCGCCCACGATCATCCGCTGCGGGTCGAAGATGAGCGTCGAGATGTCGAAGCCCGGAAGCGCGAGGGATTCCCTGAAGAACAGGTAGCCGACGATCACCGGCAACGCGAAGACCAGCACCTGCACCACCGCCACAATGAACAGCGACACGATCTTGCCGACGATGAGCGTGGTCGGATTCACCGTGGTGAGAATCATCTCGGTGACGCGATTCTCCTTCTCCTCCAGCGTGCTCGAGAGCATCTGGTTGCCGAGTAGCAGGATGACCACGTAGAAGATCACGAGGAAGAACAGCGGGGGAACCAGGGCGTTGATGCCGCCGGCGACCTCCCCGTCCTTGTACGTAACGGACGTGACATCCACGTGGCCCTGCGCGAGCGCCGAGAGCTCCGGGGAGCCGATCGCCTGTTGCGCGCTGAGCTGCAGCACGGTCGTCGCGATCGAGGAGTACTTGCCGTTGGCGAAGATGCCCTCGTCCACGCCGTAGGTCTTCACCGGCTGCTTGGCCGGGTTCGCCGGGTAAGCGAAGTAGGCGTCGAGCGTGCCGGACCTGACCTCGGCGATCGCCTGGTCGCCATCCGTCACCTTCGTACCGCCCAGTTTGCTCGCGATCGCGTCGTTGATCTGGCCGGAGGCATCGCTGTAGGAGAAGGCGAGCTTCGCGTTCTTCTGCGAGTCGACGCTGCTCGACGTGGACGAGTTGCTGAGGAAGACGAGTGCGAACACGATGCCGATGACGACGGGAACGACGAGGGTCGAGATCCAGAATCGCTTCGTGGTGAGTGTGCGGCGCACTTCGAAGCCGACGACGACGCGCAGGTTGTGCTGGGCCATGGTCACTCTCCCGTCCCGTTCTCTTCGCCGTAGACGCGCACGAAGATATCGTCGAGCGACAGCTTGCTCGTGGTGAACTCCCGCACCTGCACGCCCGCGTCGACGAGCTCGCGCAGGATGACCGACTCGTCCGCGCCATCCGTCAGGGCAAGTTCGGCGTAGTTGGTCTGTTGCAGCGAGATCTCGTAGTGGGTGGATGGCGGGATGACGCCGCCCGAATACCGCAGGCGGATGATCTCCCCGCCATACTGGTCCTGCACCTCGTCGATCGTGCCGTACGCCTCCGCACGACCGTCCTTGAGCAGGATGACCCGGTCGCAGAGCCGCTCGACCTCCTCCATCTGGTGGGTCACCATCATGACGGTCGCGCCGGCCTTCTTCTGGTCTTCGATGATGTCCATGAGCAGGCGGCGGTTCACCGGGTCGAAGCCCTTGGTCGGCTCGTCGAGGATGAGAAGCTCCGGCTTGTTCATGATCGTCACGCCGAGCTGCACCTTTTGCTGCTGGCCACCTGAAAGCTTGTCGAGGCGGATCGCGGCCTTGTCGGCGAGCGCCACCCGCTCGAGGTAGTCCATCGACCACTCCTTGGCCCCCTGGTGGGTAAGCCCCTTGAGGCGGCCAAAGTAGACCATCACGTCGATGACGGACTCCTTCTTGTAGAGCCCGCGCTCCTCGGGAAGGTAGCCGAGACTGCCGCTGTTCTCGGGGCTGAACGGCTTGCCCTCGATGTGCAGCACGCCCGCCGTCGGCTGGTAGATGCCGAGCAGGGCACGGATGGTCGTGGTCTTGCCCGAGCCGTTGCTGCCGAGAAATCCGAAGGTCTCGCCACGGTTGATGTCGAACGACAGGTCGTCGATGACCGTGGTCTTGCCGAACGTCATCGTGAAGTGGTCGATGTGGACAAGCGCCTCTGCGGAAGTCTGCATCGCTCCACGCTACGGGAGTCTGGGGACAGACAAAACCTCGGTGTCGACATCCAGCTGCAGTGCGGGCGCGATCTCGTCGCCCCTCCCCAGTGCGGTCAGCTCGTGACCGCTCGATGACGCGGTGGCGAGATGCGCGATCGCGCGGTGCAGGCCGGTGAACGCCGCGCAGGCTGCCGCACCTTCCGGCGAGACGAAGTCGATGCCCGCCGTGGCGAGCGCATCGATGATCGCGCCAGCGGCAAGCAAATCCTCCACGGCGAAGCGGATACTGCCGTCGTCACGGGCGTCCCCTGCCGCGATCACCGCGACGAAGACACGGTCGCCCTTCTCTGCCTGCCGGTCGAGCACCCACCGGGCGACGGCCGTGCGGTTGCGGAACCCGCCCTGCACGACCTCGGCGGCGACATCCGGAATCTCGAGCGCGGGACTCGTCGACAGCACGTCGACCAGCACGACCAGGTCGGCGTCCCGGGCAATGGCACGGATGCCCGCGGAGCCCCAGTCGAAGCGGACCTGGTAGTGGGACTGGTCGTGTGGTGAACTCACCGTGCCATCGTATGGGGCGGCCACGCTCGCGACCGCGGGGATGACCCGGTGTTACTCGGTGACCTTCACTTCTTTCCAGAACGCGACGTAGTTGCTGTAGTCCTTGCCGACCCGCTCAAACGAGGTCGGGTACGGGTTCGGGTAGCTCCAGGCGCGATCCTGCAGAAGCGCATCCCCCTCCTTCACGCTGAAGTACTGGCAGACGCCCTTCCACGGACAGGTGTACGGAGTCGGACTCTCGACGAGGTACTCGCTCCTCACGCTCGACGGCGGAAAATACCAGTTTCCCTCGATCGAGACGAGGTCTTCCTTCGGTGCCTCGGCGATCACGGTGTCGCCCAATAGTGCCTTCATGGTTGCTCCTTCGCTCCCGAGTGACAACGACACGTTCCCGCACCACATTCCCCGTGGCACCTGTGCGCTTGCCGAGCGTGCTCGCGTTCGTCGAGCGTAGCGTTAGAGGATGACAGCATTCGAGGTTGCCGACTGGCGACGAAATGTCTTCGCCCTGTACGCATCGGTTCGCGCGGCAAAAGACCCCGCCATGGGGCACGAGCTCTGGCGCACCGGGCGCGACCGGCTGTTCTCGGCCCACTCGGCCACACCGCTGCTCCCGGAGGAGCGGGGCACCTTCGTCGGTCTGCCCATCGCCCCATACGACCCGGCCTGGCGATTCGAGCTTGAGTTGCTCGAGACGGAACCGGAGCGCCTCGAGGTGGAGACCGGAACGGATGGCGTCGTGCCGTTCGAGCGCCTCGGCCGCGTCGAAGTGCCCGACGTCGGCTCGCTCGACGTATGGCGGCTCACGACCTACGGCGGCGGCATCTTCGTGCCGGTGAAGGATGCCCTGGCCGGGCGGCGTCCATCGGCAGAAGAACCGCAGGTGGCATCCGGAACCTACGGCGGCGGACGCTACCTTCTCGACACCATCAAGGGTGCGGACCTGGGCCAGGGTGCGCATCCGAACTCCCTCGTCATCGACTTCAACTTCGCCTACAACCCCTCGTGCGCGTACGACCCCGCCTGGGCCTGCCCGCTCGCGCCGCCGAGCAACACCGTGGACGTGGAGATCCCGGTGGGCGAGCTCTACGCCGGCGAGTACTGAGCCGCGCGCACCCCGCCTCGCGCAGCGCGCCCCGCCCCGGCATCCCTCATTTCCGCCCAAATGAAGGAGTTGCGGATGCGGCGCCCCGAGATTCCGGGGACGACGAGTCGCTGGGAGCGCTCCACTCCTTCATTTGGGAGGCCACACGCAGCGGCGGACGCACGATACAGACACCACACCGGCGGCAGCGGCCGCGTACTGCTACGCTTGAGGCACTTGCGAGTTCGTCATGAACTCCCTGCGTCGTAGAACGCTTGTCCTGAGTGGGCGCCCCAGCGCCGTATCGAAGGGCTTCCTCTTCTCGCCGAAACAGATTCGGTTCGTAGACACTTTCTCCGGCGATCGATTGTGACCACCGTCACTCTCGCCATTTGTTCGATCGGCGCTCAGGCGCTGCCGAACCACCGATGCCCGAAAGGCACCACACCAGCTTTATGTCCGAAACAACTTTCAGCACGCTCGGCGTGCCCGCACCCCTCGTCGCGAAACTCACGGCAGAAGGCATCACCTCCCCCTTCCCGATCCAGGCCGACACCCTGCCAGACACGCTCGCCGGGCGCGACGTGCTCGGCCGAGGCAAGACCGGCAGTGGCAAGACGCTCGCGTTCGCCATCCCGATGGCCGCTCGTCTCGGCGGAAAGCTCTCCGGCGGCAACCGCCGCGCCGGCCGCCCGCTCGGCCTCGTGCTTGCACCGACCCGCGAGCTCGCCACCCAGATAACCCACGCGATGGAGCCCCTCGCCGACGCCTACGGCCTCAAGATCACCACGATCTTCGGCGGCGTCTCGCAGCAGCGCCAGGTCGCGGCCCTCAAGAGCGGCGTCGACATCGTCGTCGCCTGCCCCGGCCGGCTCGAAGACCTCATGCACCAGGGCTTCGTCACGCTGGATGCCGTGGAGATCACCGTGCTCGACGAGGCCGACCACATGGCCGACCTCGGCTTCCTGCCCGTCGTCACCCGCATCCTCGACAAGACCCCGAACAACGGCCAGCGCCTGCTGTTCTCGGCCACCCTCGACAACGGTGTGGACAAGATCGTGCGCCGCTTCCTCCACAACGAGGTGCTCCACTCCGTGGACGACGAGCACTCGCACGTCGAGGCGATGACCCACCACGTGTTCGAGGTCGAGTCGGTCGACGCCAAGAACGAGCTCGTCAGGAAGCTTGCCTCCGGCACCGGCCGCCGCATCCTGTTCATGCGCACCAAGCACCACGCCAAGAAGCTCGCGCGCCAGCTCACCGAGGCGGGCATCCCGAGCGTCGACCTGCACGGCAACCTCTCCCAGCCACAGCGCGACCGCAACCTCGCCGCGTTCGGCGACGGAAGCGTCAAGGTGCTCGTGGCAACGGATGTCGCGGCCCGCGGCGTTCACGTCGACGACATCGAGCTCGTCATCCACGTCGACCCGCCGGCCGAGCACAAGGCATACCTGCACCGCTCCGGTCGCACCGCTCGCGCGGGCAAGCAGGGCGAGGTCGTCACGATCGTGCTGCCGACCCAGCGCAAAGACACCGCGGCGCTCCTGCGCAAGGCGGAGATCAGCGTCGTTCCGCAGAGCGTGACCGCATCTTCGGATGCCGTGACGACCCTCGTGGGCGAGGTCGCGGCCTACGTGAAGCCGGCCCCGCGTGCCGCTGCCCAGCCCCAGGGCGGTGGCCGTTCGCGCCAGTCGCAGGGCGGACGCACCGGCGGCGGGCGTTCGCAGGGAGCCAACGCCCAGCGCAAGCGGGCCAACCGCGACGGCGCAGCATCCGGCGCTCCCCGCAGCGAGCGCACCGGTGGATCGCGCAACTTCTACAGCACGGCCAGCGGCGAGGGCGCATCTGGTACTGCACACTCCGGCGGCCAGCGCTCCGGCGCACCGCGTTCCAGTGCACCGCGCGGCGGTCGCTCCGGCGGCGCGGGTCGCGCGGGTTCCGGCGGCGGCCTCGTCGGCATGTCGCAGGGTGGCGGGCGACGCCGGGGACGTTAAGCACTGATTACAGCAGGGCCCTCGCGTTCGCGCGGGGCCCTTTGTGCATCCGGGCGCAGGCAATCGCCAGCACCTCCCGGCCGCGGTATCCACAACTCCTGCAATTCGCGTCGGCGCAAGACGAGACATCCTGAACGACGGTCCGGTCGCGCGTTCTGCAGGAGTTATGCACCAGGCCGGGCGAGCCGACGTGCTAGTAGAGCACTCCGACCGAGGCCAGGGCCGCGCGCACGAGGGAGCCGCGGCCACCCTCCATGTCGGCGGCGATCGAGTCGGATGCGGCCTCGCGCGGCGTCATCCAGGTGAGTTCGAGCGCGTCCTGCCGCGGCTCGCAGGTGCCGGTGACGGGAACGACGTAGGCCAGCGAGACCGCGTGCTGGCGCACATCCGTGTACTGGCTCTCGCCGGGGAAAGGAAAGTATTCCGCCACGGAGAACGGCACGGGGTTCGCAGGCAGGAGCGGGAACGCCATCGGCCCGAGATCCTTCTCGAGGTGCCGGAACAGGGCGTCGCGCAGGGTCTCGCCGTACATGACGCGACCGGAGACGAGGGTGCGCGTGATGGAACCCGTCTCGGATGCCCGCAGCAGCATCCCGACTTCGATCACCCTGCCGAGACCATCGACCCGCACCGGCACGCCCTCGACGTAGAGGATCGGCAGCCGTCCGCGAATGTCTTCGAGCTCCTCATCGGAGAGCCAACCGGAATTCGGGTCTGGGGTGCCAACGGAGCTCATGGTCCATTCTCTCCCCTCCCGCCGCAGCCATGCCTTGCGGCGCGCTTCCTGCCGTTCTCCCGAAGCGCGTCAGCGCTGGTCCGCACACAGGCGAGTCACATGCGCAAATAGGATGCACCGTTGGCATCGAGAATCGCTCCCGACGACCAGGCCGCCTCGGGAGACGCCAGCCAGTGCACTGCTGCGGCGATCTCTTCCGGAGTGCCAACGCGGCCGAACGGGCTCTGCGCCCTGAGACCGTCCCCTTCCGAGCCTTCCAACTTGGCGAATTGGCGGCGCGTCGCGACGAAGCCAGGTGCCACCGAGGTGACCGAGATGCCGTACGGCGCCAACGCGACCGCGAGCGATTGTCCGAGCGCATGCAGGCCAGCTTTACTGGCCGCATACGCCGGATACTCGGGTTCGCCTCGGAAAGCACCGCGGGATCCGACGTTGACGATGGCCCCGGGCGCGGATCGTCCGATCAGGTGATGAGCCATTGCCCACGAAAGATTGGCGACACCGAGTAGATTCACGTCGATCATCCGTCGCCAGGCGTCAGTCCACTGCGCGTACGACACTTCGCCGATGACGTGCCGGTTTTCTTCGGATGGTGCGACCGCGGCATTGCAGACCAGCACATCCAGGGCGCCCAGTTCGTCAACGGCGGCCTGAACGATTCGCGGTGCAGAACCGACGTCCGCTAAGTCTCCAGAAACGAGAGCGTGGCCCTCGCCTGGGAGTGAACGCAGCGTCTCTTCTGCAGCAGCCTTATTCGTGACGTAGTGCACCGCAACGCGATCGCCGCCCTCCGCGAAGCGACGTGCCACGGCAGCCCCTATGCCCCCCGATGCACCGGTGACAAGGGCCGCCCGCGACGGAATGGAGGAGCTCACGAGGTGAAGATCTTCGACTCGTCACGGAAGGATTTGAACCCCATCGAATTGCCTGCGCTTTCTTTGTCCAGACGTCAACGTTAGAACATGAGGCTCACGCACGCGTGGCGAACTGTTGCAGTAGCGCGAGGATTCGAGGAGCACGTCTCCGCGGCGATGCAGGGCCCACTCGATGAATAAGCGCCGGTGCGGTGCAAGTATGTAGAGATGCACCTAGACCGACACGCAGTACTCTGGTCCGCCCCGGAGCGCGAGCGCGCCGGTCGTCCGCTGCTGGTGCTCATGCACGGGAAGGGATCGAACGAGAACGACCTGTTCGGGCTGTCGCCGCTGCTCCCGCTCGAGCCGGTCGTCGCATCCGTTCGCGCTGTGCTGCCCGACGGTCCCGGCTACTCCTGGTTCGATCATGCCCACTACGTCGACGGCGGCCCGACCCACGAGTACGCGGATGCCGCAGCCACGGCCGTTCTCGACTGGCTCGGCGAACAGCACTACAGCTCGGTCGACATCCTCGGCTTCTCGCAGGGCGGGGCCATGGTGCTGCAGCTGCTGCGCCTGAGCCCGCGGACCTTCGGCCGCGCGGTCACCCTGTCGGGATATGCCGTTCAGGGCATACACCCTGGGGATGCGACGCTCGAGGCCCTACGTCCGCCCGTGTTCTGGGGTCGAGGCACCGAGGACCGGGTGATCGATCCTGGCTCGATCGACCGCACGATCGACTGGCTGCCACAGCACTCGACCCTGACCGAGCGCATCTACGAGGGCCTCGGACACGGCCTGGTGGCATCCGAGGTGCGAGAGATCGGCGAGTTCCTGCGCGGAAGCGCGGACTGAGACGACCATGACCGATCCCGTTCGCACCGCAATCGTCACCGGTGGATCGCGCGGTGTCGGCCGCAGGATCGCGGAGGTGCTGGCCGCGGACGGCGTGCGCGTGCTGCTCAGCTACCGCCGCAACCAGGCGGATGCGGAGCGCGTCGTCGAGGGCATCGAGCGCGCGGGCGGTACGGCCGTCGCCGTGCGCGTGGAACTCGAGTCGGCCGACGACATCGACGCGCTGTTCGACGAGCACTTCAGTACCGGCGAAAAACTGGACTATCTCGTCGCGAACGCGGCGGCGAGCGCGTTCCGCCCGATAGCGGGCTTCTCCGCCCACCACCTCGAACGCTCCTGGGCGACCAACGTGCGCTCCTTCGTGCTGCTCAGCCAGCGCGCGCTTCCACACCTCGTCGACGGCGGCCGCATCGTGGCCCTCACGAGCTATGGCAGCATCCGCGCCTTCCCCGGCTACGGGGCGATTGGCGCGGACAAGGCCGCGATCGAGTCCTGGGTACGCCACATGGCAGCGGAGTTCGGTCCACGCGGGATCACGGTCAACGCGGTCAACGGCGGGCTCGTCGACACGGATTCACTGCGGCATTTCTACGCACTGCCTGGAATGCCGGGTATCGACTCGATGATCGCGCGCATCCCGCTCGGGAGGCTCGCGACCGTCGATGATCTTGCGCACGCGGTGGCCTTTCTCACGAGCCCCGGAGCGAGCTACATCACCGGCCACGTCTTGACGATCGACGGCGGCCTGACTATCGTGGCGCCACCGTACTGGTCGGAGATGACCCGCGACGAAGCCGACCCGACCGGTGGTTCCCCCGCGGAGAAATCCAGCAACGACCACCCCTAGAAAACCGCCCAGGACACGACGCCTGAAAGGACGCCCGCCCGAGCATCCACAGGAAGAGAAGACGTCATGACCCTCACCGATTCGTCCACGAAGCTGCACTCCAACAGTGAGTACGACCCGAGTGCGCTCAAGACCGTGTTCGAGCACAACTTCACCTACGCCTCCGGGGTCGAGCGCAACATCCACCGCTATGCGGACCAGCCCGCGATCATCGACTCGGACACCGGGCAGAGCTGGACCTTTCGGGAGTTCGGTGCGGTCACCGGGCAGCTCATGGCCGGCCTCAAAGCGAAGGGTGTCGGCGTCGGCGACATCGTCGCCTTCCAGCTGATGAACCGGCCGGAGTTCGCATTTCTCTACGTCGCCGCGCAGGGCCTGCGCGCGGTGAGCTCCCCCATGAACTTTCGCCTCGCGCCCGCGGAGATCGCCTTCATCCTGAGCGATTCGAGACCTACGATCTTCTTCTACGACGCCGCGGATGCCGAGAACATCGACAAGGCGCTGGCACTGTCCGAGTTCCAGCCCCCGGTTCTCGTCGCGGTCGGGGACGGCACGCCGCTCACCGGCTCGCTCGTCTTCGACGACCTGCTCGTGGCGGATGCGCCGAGCTTCCGCGCACCGGCAGACGGCAGCGTCTGGGACGAGACGAGTCGCCTCTACACCTCGGGCACCACCGGCATGCCGAAGGCTGTGCCTCTCACGAGTCTCAACGAGGTGCTCACCGCGCACGACGTGATCATGCACATGTCGCTCGTGCCCGGCGACAAGACGATGAACATGTCGCCGTGGTTCCACCGCGGCGGCAATTACTGTGCTGGCCCGAACACGATGCTCTACCTCGGCGGCTGCGTCGTCACCTTCCCGCGCTTCGACGCGAACCGGATGCTCGACCTGATCGAGCAGTACCAGCTGAGCTACATCATCGGCGCACCGACGAACCTCGAGCGGCTCGCGGAGGCCCAGGAGGCGAAGCCGCGCAGTCTCGGCAGCCTCAAGGGGATCGTGACGATGGGTGCGCCGTTCGAGCGGGCCGCCGCGCTGCGCTACCAGCGCATCCTGAGCCCGCGCATCGCGAACGGCTACGGAACGACAGAGGCATTCTGGAACACCTTCCTGCGGCCGGAGGACCTGACCACCGCCGCTGGTGCGGCGGGGCGCGCCTGCGTCGATGACGATGTCGTCGTCGTGAAGGTCTACCCGGACAGGCTCGCAGACCCGGATGACCTCGCTGACAAGGACGGCCACGAGATCGGCGAGGTCATCGTACGCTCGTCGAAGTCCGGCCACGCCTACATGCACAATCCGGAGGAGCAGGAGAAGAAGTTCCACGACGGCTGGCTCTACGCGGGCGATCTCGCGAGCTGGACCGAGGATGAGATGGTCACCGTGATCGGCCGCAAGGACGACATGATCATCTCGGGTGGCGAAAACGTGCATCCGGTTCAGGTGGAAGCGCTGCTCGCGGAGCACACGGGCGTCGCGGACTCGATCGTGGTCGGCACGCCGCACCCTGAGTGGGGCGAACTGGTTGTGGCGTACGTGCAACGCAAGCCTGGACAGCTCACCGACGAGGCGGCGGCCGCGAAGGAGCTCGATGAGTTCTGCACCTCGAGCCCGAGCCTCGCGGGCTACAAGCGTCCGCGGCGCTATGCCTTCGTCGACGCGCTGCCCTATACGGCAACGGGCAAGAAGCAGCACTTCAAGCTGAAGGAGCAGTCCGTGGCCGACCAGGCCGCCGGGCGGTTCGTCACCCCATAGGGGCCGCTCAGCGCACCGATAGTCGGGCAGCCCGTTCCGAGGCCGACGGCGACCGGCGTCGAGATGACATGTCGAACCAGGGTCGGGTCACCCAATGGTCCAACCGAGCGGATCTGAGGGTTCCCGGCGCCACTCGCTCGGAGTGCCGGATTCGGCGAGCACATCTGCCAGCCAGTACGTCTCGTCGGGGTTCCATCCGGCCAGTACCGCGTGCGAGTCGCCGAAGGAAAGCGCCCGGCCGGCGGTCGTGAGGTAGCCGAGCACGGTGAGGTGCACCGCGTCATAGTCGGATGCCACGGCCGCCCAGTCGGGGATCAGCCAGCTGCCGTCGTACCCGGTCGCCCTCCACCAGTCGTGGCGGCGAGACAGGGACACGTCCAGCGGATACCTGCCCGCCAACTCGGCCCAGGCATCCGACCCGGTGATCTCGAAGACGCGAGCGTCGGATGCCGGCCGCAGTGACCACACGCGCGCCTGCTGCCAGCCAAAGGTGTCTTCGACGAGCACGAGCCCGACCGCGGCGAGCAATGGCAATGCCCGGGTCGTGGTCACGAGGGGAACCAGTTGAGGCGCCGACCACCAATATCCCGAAACATTCTCCGCGAGCCCATATGGACGCTCCCGCGACTGGAGCTCGTCGGCAACCGTCCGCGCTTTCCACTGCTCAAGCTGAGGTCGCGCTCCGACCAACGCGGGCGGCTCCCCTGGCGTCTCATCGAGCCACTGCACGTAACGCTGCCGCTCACGGTCGAGCGGCGTCGACCACCACGCGGCCTTGGGAGAGGAGGCGACTGCCTCGGCGACGGGAGCGAGAGCAGCCTGGACCCGCGGGTCGGCGAGGAGACGGTCGACCTCGTAGGGCTCCTGCCAATACCGTGCCGCGTCCACATCGCGCCTACCCGCATCCACGCCCACTCTCGTCTGCGCCCACGGAGGGCACCACCTGGCGTAACTCCTGCGACTTGCGGCCAGGTCTGGCGCGGCCACCACAAACACGGGCCTGGTCACGTGCAGGCAGGCAATTTGCAGGAGTTACGGAAGGGGCGGTCCCCCGATGCCGACACAGCCGCGGCCGGATGGCGCTCCGGGAGTGCAGGGGAGGGCACGGGGTAGCCTGATCCCCATGATTGTTGCCGCGGTCGTCATCCTGCTCGTGTCCGTCGCGTTTCCGTTCCTGATCCACGCGTGCGCGACCGGGCGGATCCGGTCCAACCCGTTCGTCGGCATCCGGATCGCGTCGGTCATGGCGAGCGAGGAGACCTGGCGCGCGGGACACAGGGCTGCGCTGCCCACGGTCTGGGTCGGCGCACCGATCGCGGTCATCCTGGCGGCGATCGCTCTCCTCGCGCCGCTGTCCGTCGACGCCCAGCGCACCCTTGTGCTCGTCGCGGCGGGGGTGCTCATCGTCTCGGTGATCGTGGGAGGGGTCTTCGCCAACCGCGCGGCACTCGCGGTGACCGCCGAGAGCCTCGAAAAGCAGCACTGAGCGGAGCAGCCGCGTCACCTGGTCATGATCCACGCGAGCAGGTAGCTGCGGGAGTCGCCGTCGTCGATGCGGTTGTCCGGCAGCGCCTTCGCATCCTTCAACGCCTTCGCCTTCTGCGCGTCCCCCGCCATCGCGGAGTACATGATGAGGTAGTCGCCGAGCGTGACGTCGTACCCGTTCGGTGCTCCCTGGGCGAGGTTCTTCTCGATGCGCGTCGAATCTCCGCCGAGGTAGCCCGAGACCGGACTCATCGGCAGCAGCAGGATGGCGAGCTTCGCGTTCGGCTCCGCGCTGAACCAGGTGGCGTAGTCGCGCTTGCCGCCCCAGTTGAGCGAGACGATCGAGTGCGTGTAGCCCCGATACACGGGCGCGGAGGTGTCGAAGTTCGTCCAGTACGCCTTCGCGGATGCGGCCTCGCTAGACAGCATCCACTCGGCCTCGTCCTGCAGCGACTTATTTCTCGTCACGTCGGCCCAGAGCGCGAGTCCGTTCCAGGCCGAGACCGCTTCCGAGCTCGACTCCTGGTTGTTGCCGTCGGCAAATGGCGAGTACCCGGATGCCCAGGAGTGGCCCGCGTAGGCGTCGAAGGTGCGACGCACGGGAAAGTGCTTCGACGGCCCGCTCGTGGCAAGGTCGGCAGCGAGCAGGTTGATCACCGGCGCGATCTTCTTCGCGAGCGTCGCGTCGTGAGCTGCGGCGACGCTCGCCGCATAGAGGAAGTAGCCGTAGTGGAAGTGGTGGTCGTTGAACTCGTCCGCGCCGAAGGATGCCTTGAGCCCGACCATCCCGCGCACCGCCGGGTCGTAGACGAAGCACTGGGTCACGCGCGTCCTGCAGCCCTTCGGGTCCGTCCACTTCTCCAGCGCGCTCGAGAGCTGCCTCTTTACGGTCGCCGCCGAGTCGTCGTCGCCGAGCTGGGTGGCGAGGTCGAGCAGGTTCGCGAGGCGATAGAGCGCTTTGCCACCGAAGTAGGTGTCCGTGGGCAGGTCCGGCGGCGCATCCGCGTCCTTCGTCACCTGCGCCTTCAGCGCATCCTTCTGTTTCGCCGACAGGCGATCCACCGGAAGCGAGTCGTCGGGCGCGATGCGAGGCGATGCCCACTTCAGGGTCGTGCCGGAGCATAGCGCCAGTTCGCCATAGACGGAGGGATAGCTGCCGAGGCCGCAGTCGACCGAGTGATCGAGATCCGCCTTCTGGTGCGGCATGGCTACGAACACGGTGTCGGACTTGCCGCGGGTGCGGTAGCTGATCGCGGTCTCGACCGTCGTGTCCGACGCCGAATGCGTCACGGATGTCGACACGAGCGGCTCGGCGAGCGCGGCGACCGCGTCCAGGCTTCCGGCGCTCGGGGCGGCGAACCACACGGCGGACTGCCCCTTCTTAAGGGAGACGGCGCCGCCGTCCTTCTGCACCTCTCCCTTGGTGACGAGGCCGTAGTGGGAATCCTGCACTTCGGCGCTCCAGCCACCGCCCGAGTGTTTCAGCGGACGCGGGAGTTTGAGCGTCGCATCCTGCTTCGCCGTAAAGCTCACGAGCGGCGAGCCCTCGGCGATCACCACCGAACCGATGGCCTTGCCCGAGGCATCCAGTTCGTCGATGGTGACCGAGGCAGTGTCGTAGGCGACGACCTTGCTCGAGGCGGCCCCAGCATCCACGGTGAGGTCCGGCTGCATCCCTCCCGTGATCGTGTTCGCGCCACTGTGTACGACGGGAACACCGAACGAGAAGCCCGAGTCGGTGAGCTCGAAGGAGAGCGGCAGGGGGAACACGGGCTGCGGCGTGCCGAAGACGAGGCCGGAGAACCATCGATTGGTCGGTGGCACGAGTCCGGGTGCCAGCCGCATGTGCGGCGCTGCGGCCACCTCTCGCTGCGGGATGCGCGACAGCGCCGAGGTGAGCGAGCCGTCGTCGATCCTGTCGGGAGTCGGCTCCGTGACGGAGCAGCCCGCCAGGAGCAGGGCCGCGAGCGCGGTGGCGACCATCGCGATGCCGCGCTTCACAGGCCCACCTGCAACAGGAGCGTTCGGAAGGTGTTGGTCACCCCCGAGAGCGGTCCGTCATCGCGCAGGTGCATGATCGCGGTGACCGGCGTTCCCGGCTCGATGAGACCGTCATGGCCGCCGTAATGCAGCCCCTTGCTGCGCACCTCGACTTCGGCATCCGCCTTTCCCGACACGGTGTCGACGCGGATGACCGCAACCTTGCCCAGGACCTTGCGCGTGTCCGGAAGCACGATCTCCACCTCAGCGCCCTTCTCGATGCGCGAAAAGTCGTAGGGGTCGAGCTTGAACTTCGCGAGAGTGTAGAGCGAGTTGCTGCGGTTGATGGTGGCGAGTGTCTCGCCAGCGTCGATGAAGCCGCCGACGGATGCGTTCACCTTCGAGACGACACCGGGCTGCGTGGCGATGAGAGTCAGCAGGCCGTCGCTTCCCACCGTGTATGCGGTGGTCGTCGGCAGCGTCTTGTCCTGCGTGGCGAGGGTCGAGATGTAGCTCATGAGGCTCGCGCTCTGGATGGTGAGCAGCGGGTCGCCCGCCTTCACCGTGTCTCCCTGCTTCACAGACTGCTTGACGACGGTGCCGGCGTAGTCCGAGCCCACGGAGTACGAGATCGCCTCGATGGACGCCGAGGTGCTGGCCACCTGCGACTCACGCTTGTTGAGCATGAGCGTTGCGGCCGCGACGATCGCCACGACGACGATGAGTCCGTTGAGGAGTTTGAAGCGGTTGGTCCAGGTCATGATGCAGCCTCTCTATAGGAACCCGCCGGAACGAGTTCTGGGTCGGACACCGGCGAGGGCAATGGCGAAGGTGTCGTGGTGTCGGCATCCGTCGAGGCCGCGACGGGAACAGGCAGGGGCGCGACCGCCGGGCGACCGAAGGTGGAATACACGCGGGCCCGCACCGGAGCACGCTTGGCCCGGTGCGACTCACGCATCGCGGCGAGGATGAACACCGCGAAGACGATGGTGTTCGTGACGTTCCAGGCGGTCGCGAGCGTGAAGGTCTGATGCCCGAAGTCCTTGACACCCGCGACGATCGAGGTGAGGAACAGGAACGTGAAGGTGAGCACCTGCGGAATCATGAAGTTGAACGGCGACACCCGTTTGCCCGCGGCACCCGTGACGTGCCAGCTCTGCTCCTTGCCCGCGAAGACGTTGATGAACGCCTTGAGGTAGATCGGGAACGACACCGTCGCGAGCACGAGCGTCTCCACCCGGAACGACCCCATCGTGTGCATGGCGAGCATGATCTGCAGGCCGTAGAAGCCGAGGTAGAACAGCAGCCAGGTGACCCACGTGACGGTGAGGTTCACTGGGCGCAGGTCGAAGTAGATCTCGAGCGGCGGCACCATCATGAGGATGAGCGGGGTGATACCCACGAGGTAGTGTGTCGCGGTCACGCCGTACTGCAGGCGCTGGTCGATCGTGAGCCTGCGGCGGGGATTCATCGGGTTCCGTCGCATCAGGATCTCGAAACCACCGGATGCCCAGCGCAGTTGCTGCTTCGTGTAGTCCTCGACGGTCTCCGGCGCATCACCCACGGCGAGGGTCACCGGAATGTAGATCGATCTCCAGCCGCGCTCGTGAAGCAGGAGCGAGGTCCAGACATCCTCCGACTTCGAGCCGGTGTAGATGCCGCCGACCTCGTCGATCGCGGTGCGGCGGAAGATCACGTTGGTTCCCACACAGAACGCGGCGTTGAAGCGGTTACGGCCCGGCTGGATGAAGCGGTAGAACACGGACTGCATGAAGCCCGCGCCGCGCGAGACGAGGTTGTGCATGTTGCCGTAGGTCTGCGGCGTCTGCACGAAGGCGACGTCGTCGTCAATGAAGAACGGCACGGTCTCGTAGAGGAAGTCCTCGTTCGGAACGAAGTCCGCGTCGAAGATCGCGAAGTACTCGGCCTTCGCGTGCGTGAGCGCGTTGTTGACGTTGCCGGCCTTTGCGCCCGAGTGGTCCTGGCGACGCACGTACCAGGCGCCCACATCCGCTGCCAGGTCGCGCACGGCATCCGAGGATCCGTCGTCGAGGATCCACGTGGCGTGCTCGCCCCGCATGGCCACGGCTGCGGACGCCGTGCGACGGATGACCTCGAGGTCTTCTCCATACACGGTGATGAATACGTCGACTCCGATGCGACGGTCGCCGAGGAACATCGGCCAGCGATCTGGAGAGCCTGCCGTGTTCTCGCGGTCCATCGTCTCGCCGTCGTAGAGGCGCTCCTGCGCGTGGTGAAAGGTGAAGCCCCGCGGGTCGTGGCCGCCGGAGAGGATGGTCCACATCGCGAAGAGCGCCTGGACGACCAGCAGCAGCTCTGCCGACATCACCAGCGAGTACGGAAGCCAGTCGCCGCGATTCGCCGGGTTCAGCAGAAACGCGGTGTACGCGATGATGCCGACCGTGGCGATGAGCACGAAAAGGTAGAGCGATGGAGAGTGCACCGCGCCGTTTTCCTGCTTGCGCGGCAGCGGGGTCTCCTCGCCTCGGCGATGGCCCCGATAGGGGCTGCTCTTCCATAAGGGAGTCGTCATGCTGCTGTTCTCCATTTCCTTCTGGCGGGCAGCGTGCACCCGTCGCGAGTGTTGGACTAGCGGCGTCGTTGGCGTCAATGAGGGAAGTTCCCCCGAGAGCGGATGGTGGGATTCGATGATTGGCCAACCCCCATCGGCCAGTGCCTCGTGGAGGCCTCCACACCCCGTCGCTCGGTCTCCAGACTAGGCACGGGGCACCGAGGGCTGACAAGCGTTCACAGGCTATTGGGCGATTAGAGTTCTCTCAGCAAGCCGGTGGGATCGGCGAACCACCCGGCCCGTTCGCTCCCCGCCGCGGCTGTTAGGGTTGCCTAAGTCGAGCCTGTTGAAACGCGCTGGCTCTCCTATCGAAAGGGCTCGTATGAGCTACCTCACCTCGGCACTCCTCGACGAACGCGGCTTCGTCGTTCTGGACCGCTACGACCAGGCGAAAGACCCCGAAGAGTGGCGTGACCTCGAATACGTCAACTGGAAGTCATCGGGGGACACCCGCTTCGCACCGCTCGCGAGCGCCCAGGGCGAGATCGAGGTCGGTGGCTTCTGGAACCACGAGCCGCCGCGTCCGGACAAGGACGGCGTGTGGATCGAGTCCCAGACTGCGAAGGCGCCGAACCTCGTGCGTCGGGCCCAGGAGCCGGGCGCGAACGTCGGCCGCTGCCGCGTTATCGAGCTGCAGCCGAACAGCTACGCGGACGCGCTCTACAACATGCACCAGGACGACAACAATCGTCTCAACCCCCAGGGCTCCGGATGGGTCGTGCGCGGCTATTACAACCTCTCCGACGACGCGGACTCCTACATGGTGCTGCGCAGGGAGCGCTTCGACCCGTCCACCGAGGTGCGTCTCGCGCTGCCCGCAGGCGCCCAGCTCATCATCGACACCCAGCGCTTCTGGCACGCCACCTGGCACGCGGGGTCCCAGCCGCGCTACAGCCTGATCACCTCGTGGGAGTCCGGTCCGGCGCTCGACGCCTACATCGAGAAGTACCACGGGCGAAATGACCACGTGAACGCACACCTCGACCAGAGCGTGATCGCCGAGGGGCAGGCGTCCGTGCAGCACCGCCTCGCCGAGCGTGCCGCGACCCTGGCCGCGCAGGGCAAGATCGATCACGGCCCCGAGAAGTCCGAAGCGTAATGCTTCACCTCGCCGCCCTTGACGGCCAGGCATCCGGTTGGCTGGCCACCTTCGGTCCGATCCTGTTCTACCTGATCGTCTGGGGCCTCGTCTTTGCCGGCACCGGCCTCTTCGTCGGTGTCTTCATCCCGTTCATCACGGGAGACTCGCTGCTCTTTGCCGCCGGAATCATCGCGCACCGGGCAGACAGCGTCAACATCTGGGTGCTGGCCATCGGCGTCGGTGTTGCGGCATTCCTCGGCGACCAGGTGGGCTTCGTGCTCGGCCGCCACTACGGCCGCCCTTACCTCGACCGTCGCAAGGGCGGCTGGGTCAAGAGCGCCGTCGCCAGGTCGGAGAAGTTCTACCACGACCTCGGATGGTGGGCCGTCGTGGTGGCGCGCTTCATTCCCTGGGGCCGCGTCTTCGTTCCCCCGATCGCCGGCATCGCCCGCATGGACTACGGCAAGTTCCTCGCTGCGAACCTCGTGGGGGCGCTGGCCTGGGGAGTGCTGCTCACCGTGACCGGGTACTTCGCCGCGAGCATCCCGGCCGTCAAGTCCGCCGCATATGCCGTCGGAGGCGCCTTCATCCTCGCCTCGATCATCGCCGGAATCGTGAGCTGGCGGCGCAACCGCGCCTCGGCATGAGCTGACCGTCGCATCCATATTTTTTGCTGGTCAGAGGCACATGACTTCCTGAGAGTAATGGGCTATGGTCGTTCGGAAGCACGCCAGCTAGTCAATAGGGAAGCGGAGTGGACATGGCAGGGAAATCGCCTCGGAGCAATGACACGAAGAAGCAGGCCAAGCTGTCTTTGAAGGACAAGCGGGCCCTGAAGCGGGAGAAGGCGGAAGCCACCCCGTTCATCAAGCCGCGCAAGAGCGCGTAGGCCATCTGGGCCGGCGCGGTCCGCTTCGTCGTGGGCCGCGCCTCCATCCTCATGAGTCGGCTTCTGCGGCCTTCTTGATCGCGGCCAGGGTCGCGCGCATTCCGGCCCGCGCTGTCTCGGCGCGGTCGATCACCTGCGCCTCTGCCTCGTCGCCGTAGCGCTCGGCGAAGAGGGCATCTCCCGCCGGGAGGAAATCCCAGGACTCCGTCATGCGGGTGCCGCCGTCGACGGCCTCGAAGGTGTAGCCCCAGCGGGTGCGATCGCCGCCGACGATGAAGGCGAACTCGCGCCCGGGCTCATCCACGGCCACCTGCGAGCGCGTCTCCCAGGTCTTCTCCGGGGTCTCATTGTGCCCGACGAACCAGGCGCCCACGCCGCGGGAATCGTCTTCCCACCAGCCGCCCGTGCACACCGGGCTCCATTCGCCCATGCGGGTGATGTCGGAGACGAGTGCGTAGAGCACCTCGGGGCTGCGGTTGACCAGGATCGACTCGGAAGCGCTGCGGTTGTCCATGATCACACCCTAGCCGCGCCAGACGCGCCACTCTCAGCGAGCACGTACTCCGGCCCCTGCACGACGCGCTCTCGCGAGATGCACGAGGGTGCCGACGGCCGCGCTGAGAACAACGACCAGCGTGTAGGCGATCGCGGTCGGCACGAGATGGAAGATGCTCGCGGCAGCTCCGGCGACGATCGCGGGCACGCCGAAGGAAAGATACGCCACGACATAGATCGCGGCAAACATCTCGCCGCGCTGGTGCGCCTCAGCCAGTGGTGCGATCAATCGCAGCTCGGCCGCAAAGGTGATGCCGAAGCCCACTCCCACAACGACCGTGCCGATCGCGAGAAGCACGATGGACGCGAGCAGGAACGATGCGGCGACCGCCCCAACTCCCAGCAGCAGCGCGAATGACCCGGCAATGACGACGGTGCGGGCCGCCGCGCGACGGCTGAGGAAGATGGATACGGCCCCGACCAGCGACAGCGCCGCGATCGTGCCGCCGCTGACGAGTCCGCTGTCGACGTGGAAGACGTCTCGAAGAATCTCGGGCACGAGCCCCAGGAACAGGCCGCCGGTCATCCATTCTGCGAGGAGCACGGGAACCGCCATGCCGAATTCTCCGCGAGCCCTGGCCGGGATTGCGACGTGGGGGCGCAGGCTGCGCAGCGCACCCGCCCGCGGAGTGACGGATTCCGGCGAGACCACGACGAACGCGAGGCCGAGTATGAACACGGCGGCGAGTGCCAGGAAGGTGCCGACGATCGGATCGGCCTCCGCCTCGATCGACACGCCAGCCAGGATCGCTCCAATCGCGAGGCCGCCGACCGAAGACAGCCCGCTGATGGTCGCGCCGAGCGCGCGATTGTTCGCGGGGGCAAGATCGGTGAGGGCGGCGGAGAATGCTCCCGTCGCCGCGCCCGTGGCAAAGCCCTGGATCGCGCGCGCGAGCACGACTGTTCCGATGCTCGGAGCGAACGCGAAGAGCACCATGGCCGCCGCCTGAAACGCCAGCGCACCGATCAACACGGGACGACGGCCGATGTGATCGGACAGCGATCCAACCGTGAGCAGCGCCACCAGGAGGGTGACCGCATAGACGGCGAACGCGAAACTGATCCACCAGGAGGGGAAGCCCCACTCGGCCTGGTAGACCACGAAGAACGGAGACGGCGCCGCGGATGACGCAAACAGCAGCACGAGGATCAGCGAGAACCCTGTGAAAGCGACGCCGCGAGACGCACCCCGCCGCCGTATCGACGGCCCTGACGCGTGCGCCTCGGGAATCGAGGATGTTGCGGGTGATGCGGGTGATGTCTGGCCGATGGCCTGGTTCACGGCGGGCTCCAAAAGCAGAATAAATGGCTAACGCAATAAATGTTGCGAGAAGTACCGTAACCCTGTTGTCCTGTTATCGCAACTCTTTCTGCGTTAGCATGGATTCATGACGGAGAAGATCGCATTCACGCGCACCGGCGGGCGAAGCTCGCTCGTCGTCGCAGCCGTGCGCTCCGCCGTCGAGACCCTTGTCGCCGAGCTTGGCGCCGAGAACGTGACGATCGCGTTGATCGCTGAACGCGCGGGAGTCAACGCGACGAGCATCTACCGCCGCTGGGGTGACCTCTCCACCCTGATCAACGAGGTGGCGGCATACAAGCTCGACCCCGAGCGGACGCTGCCCGATTCCGGCTCGTTCGAGGAGGACATCCGCGGATGGGCGCACGAGCTCGCCGAACACTTCGGCACGCCGGCAAACCGCTCCCTGCTGCGCGCCGGTGCCGCACTGGCCAACGCCGGCACGAGCGACTGCACGATCAATCGGCGTCGGGAGGCCGCGGTCCTCGTCGAGCGAGTGCACACGCACCCGGAAGACGAGACCGAATCGGGCGCACCGGTTCCCACCGCGGACCAGGTGATCAACTACGTCGTGTCACCGATCACCTACCGCGCGATCTTCGCCCCGGATCCGCTCACGCCAGAGGAAGTCGACGCCCTCGTGGACGACCTGTTCAGGGCCGTGTCCCCCGCCCGATAGTGGCGCGGCCGTAGCTGTACTGACCTAGCCGCGCCAGCGCTTCGGCGCCTCCCGCAGCAACTCGTCGGCGTCGTCGTCCAGCAGCAGGCCTGAGCGCACCTGGTCGCGCACGGCGAGCGCGAAGCGGTCGAGATAGCCGGCGCGTGACCCGTAGCGCTCGCGTAGCTCGGCGATGCGGAACGGGCGCATGCTGCCGACCAGGCGGGCCAGCATCTGCGGGTCGCCGAACGGCATCCACTCCGGCGGCTTCTCCGATTCTTCGGATGCCGTGCTGTGCGGCGCGTAGGCGGCCGTCGGCACGGTGAGCCACGGCGTTCGAACCCCGCCGAGCACGTTCCCGCTCGCGTCGCGCACCAGTTCCTCGGTGCCGCGGCGGTGCTCGAATCGTTCCGCCCGGGGCGGGAGCTCCCCGTTCACCAGCCAGCGGTGCATCGCCTCGAACGCGCCTCGCAGATAGAGATCGAATCGCGCGTCAGAGCGCCGCTCCAGCACCTCGAACGCCGGGCGAACGCCGCCGCTCCGCTCGTACTGCTGCAGGTTCGTCAGCACGCTCGGGTGGGCCTCGACGTGCGCGGTGGCCCCGATCTCGTACAACCGATACAGCGAGTGCGGGTCATCGGAATCCGCGCGAGTCACCGGCTCGTGGGTTTCGGCTTCGGTCTCGCTCAACACCTCGAACGCGATCGCGTCTCGGGGGTCAAGCGTGCGTCGCGGGTCGTTTGCAGCAAGCACGCCATCCTGCTCTGACAGCGGCGGATAGCCCGCGACGCCAGCACCCCCGGAGGAGATACCGATCACGTAGCCGTCGATGAGGTGCCGCTCGTCGTCGCGCATCCAGCGCTCGTGGAAGCCGTCCTGCAGCACGACGCGACAGAAACTGCCGGTGGCAGACATCCCGGCCAGGATCACCCGCTCGGCCCCGATCTGGCCGAAGTCTCCCGCGATGGCGGAGCGGATGGCCGCCCCGAGCACGTCGTAGAGCATGCCGTCTTCAGGGATGTCGACCTCGCGATACCGCTCCGGATCAATGAGCTCCGTGAGCTGCCTGGCGGCCGGCGCGAACACCGTGACGCCCATCCAGGTGTGCCGACCGCGCAGAATCCACGGGTGGATGGCGTTCCAGACCAACGCGGAATCGAGATCCGGATGCAACGGCTCCACCTGCAGGAGCCCGGAGCTCCGACCGGATGCCGGCCGCCGCACGAGCACCCTGGTGCAGAACGGCCGCTCGGCTTTGACCGCCTCGTGGGCCCCATCCGTCCCGTGGCGCCACACCGTTGCGGTGCCTCTGAACAGGTATTCTTCCTCCGCGTAGCCGTAGCGAGGGAGGTCTACACCCATGCTCAGCTCGGGCAGAAATGCGGTGCCGAAGGGCAGTGAACGCCTGCCGATCGGGATCGACTCGGAAACGGGACGCGACATTGCGTGACCTCTCAGGATTTTTCTAACCTATTGCGTGAGTATCAGTTTAGCTGATACTTTCATCTTCGACGCGCAGCCGCGTCGCCTCGTACCCCACTCATTGCAAAGGAGCAACATGTCTGCATCACGCAGACCGACGTGGAAAGCCGCGTTGGTCGCAGTCACTACCCTGGCGTTGGTTTTCGGCACCACAGCCTGTTCTTCCGGCCCGTCAACGAAGTCCTCCTCGACGAGCACCAAGGGCGGCACCCTCACGACGCAGTTCGCCGGCGTTCCCATCAGCCTGAACCCGGCGCTCGGCGGCTCCGGCGGAAGCGCGATCTTCACCTCGCTACCCTATGACTCCCTCGTCTACCAGACCGGTGACGGCAAGCTCATCCCCGACCTCGCGACCAAGTGGGCGCTGTCTGACGGCAACACCAAGCTGACCCTCACCATCCGCAAGGGCGTCACGTTCACCGACGGTGCGAAGCTCGACGCGGCGGCGGTGAAGGCCTCCCTCGAATACACGATGAAGGCCGGCGGTGGCGATGCCAGGTACGCGGGACCGGTCGACACCATCACGACGCCAGACAGCGACACCGTCGTGATCACCTACAAGGCGGCGTACCCTGATGCGCCCTACTACCTCTCGCAGTACTGGAGTGTTGGCCAGATCATCGGGCCGAAGGGTCTCGCAGACCCGAAGAGCCTGCTCACCTCGAGCGACGGCACCGGCCAGTACACCTACTCCGCCGCCGACTCGGTCTCCGGGGCCTCCTACACCTACCTGCGAAACAAGAAGTACTTCAACCCGGATGCCCAGCAGTTCGACAAGATCGTCGTCAAGGTGATCGGTGATCCGAGCGCAGTTTCCTCCGCCGTCACCACGGGCCAGGTCGACTTCGCCGGCATCTCGGCAGGCACCGCGGCCACCGTGAAGGCAGCGGGCCTCACGCTCGTCGCAGCCCCCTTCTTCACCTGGGGTCTCACGATCGCTGACACCCAGGGCACGCTCGTGCCTGCGCTTGCGAACTCGGATGTGCGCCAGGCCATCGCCCTGGCCATCGACCGCGACGCCCTGGCATCCGCGCTCAGCCCCGACTACACCCAGCCCAACGGCCAGATGGGTGCGAAGGGCACCGACGGCCACGTGGCGGACTACGGATTCACCTATGACGTCAAGCAGGCCAAGACCCTCATGGCCAAGGGCGGCTACCCGGACGGCTTCGAACTCACGGTGCTGACCGAGAACATCCTCGACAGCCAGACCACGATCTCGCAGGCGATCGCCGGCGACCTCGGCAAGATCGGCATCAAGGTCAACCTGGTCGTGAAGAACTCCGTTCCCGACTTCATCCAGGCCGGACTGTCGAAGCAGTTCCCTGCACTGATCTGGCCGGTCGTGGGCACGAACTCCGCGCAGGTCGTGACCAACTTCACCCAGCCAGGCGTCACCAACCCGTTCGGCAATGTCAACGAGACACTGAACAAGCTGTACGCCCAGGCGCAGTCGAGCACGAGTGCGACGGCGAGGACGAAGGCGTACGAGACGCTCACCAAGGCGGCAAATGACGCCGGATGGTTCGCCCCGGCGATCTCCACGGAGAACGTCTTCGCGATCGGCAAGACCATCACCAATGTGAAGGCGTCGGCGCTCAACCCGAACCCGCTGCCGCAGGCACCTGACGCTCAGTACGCCTGGAAGCGTACAAAGTAACAGGCACACCTATCCACCCCTCGATGGGGCCCGGCCGGTGCCGGCCGGGCCCCCTGGAGCTCTGCATCCATGGTTCGACTCATCGTCAACCGGCTTCTCTTGTCGGTTGTCCTGATCGTGATCTCCTCCATCGCGATCTTCTTCCTCATGTCGCTCGTCCCGGGTGACCCTGCGCGCACGATTCTCGGCGCGAACGCCACGCCGGATGCGGTCGCCAGGCTTCGGGACCAGCTCGGACTGAACCAGCCCCTGCTCACCCAGTACGCCTCCTGGCTCGGCGGTGTCATCCACGGCGACTTCGGCAAGTCGGTCTTCAGCGGCGACCCTGTCGGCACGCTGATCATTGCCCGGGTGCCGGTGACGCTCTCCCTCATGGTCCTGTCGACGCTCGTGATCGCGGTTCTCGGCACGGCGCTCGGACTCGCGAGCGCCGTGCGCGGAGGCGCACTCGGCAAGCTCCTCGATGCGATCTCGCTGATCGGCCTCGCGCTCCCCAGCTACTGGGTCGCCATCCTTCTGGTCGCCCTCTTCGCAGTGGCCATTCGGATCTTCCCCGCTACCGGCTATATCCCGTTCGCCGACAATCCGGGCGGCTGGCTCCTCTCTCTCGTGCTCCCCGTGGCGGCGCTCTCCCTGGGCGGCGTCACCATCGTGGCCAAGCAGATGCGGGACTCCGCGATGGACGTGCTGGCTCGCGACTACATCCGCGTGCTGCGGGCAACCGGCGTTCGCGAACGCTCGATCGTATGGAAGCACGTTCTGCGCAACGCATCCCTCCCCTCGCTGACCGTGCTCGGGCTCACCGTCGTCGGCGCGCTGACCGGCGCAGTGTTCGTCGAGAACGTCTTCGTGCTTCCCGGACTCGGCACGATGGTGACCCAGGCGACGACCTCGCACGACCTGCCCGTCGTGCTCGGAGTCGGCGTGTTCTTCACCCTCTTCGTGATCATCGTCAATCTGGCCATCGACCTGCTCTACGGAGTGCTGAACCCGAAGGTGCGAGTGCAATGACCCGCCGCAATGGAACCCGGGCGATGTCGGCCGGACTCGTGAACCGCGTGCTGCGCAAGCCGCTCGGCGTGATCTCGGGCATCGTCGTGATCCTGATCGTCGGCAGTTCGATCGCCGCGCCGTGGCTCGCCCCGTACGACCCGCTCGAGCAGAGCCTGCGGATCGCGAAGCAGGGCCCGACTCTCGCGCACCTGCTCGGCACGGACTCCCTCGGGCGCGACGTGCTCAGCCGCCTGCTGTTCGGCGGGCAGGACTCGCTGAGCGGCGTGCTCGTCGCTGTCGTCTCGATGCTCATCATCGCCATCCCGCTCGGCATCCTTGCCGGCTATGTCGGCGGCCTGACCGACCGCATCATCCTGCGCGTCGTCGACGTGCTGCTCTCCATCCCCGGCACGATCATCACGCTCGCCGTGCTCGCCATCTTCAACAACAGCATGTTCGTGGCGATGGTGAGCGTCGGTGTGCTCGCCAGCGGTGCGTTCATCCGCGTCTTCCGAAGCGCGGCGCTGTCGGTGCGGCGGGAGCTCTACATCGGCGCGGCGAGGGTATCCGGCGTCGGGCAGGCGCGCATCATGGCCGCGCACGTGCTGCCGCAGATTCGAGGCGTGCTGCTCGTGCAGGTGAGCCTGTTCTCAGCGGCGACCCTCGGCATCCAGACCGGTCTCGCGTTCCTCGCATTCGGACCGCCACCGCCGGCGCCCACCTGGGGCGGCATGGTCGCCGAGGCCGCCACGCTCATCCAGACCGACCCCTGGCTGCTCATTCCCACCGGCGGCATCATCGCCGTCACGACACTCGCGCTCTGCCTGCTCGGCGATGCCGTGCGTGACGCCAACCAGGAGCGCTTCACGCTTGCCGGTCTCGCGAGCACCAGGCGGGTGCGCACCGAGGGTCCGGCCCGCAGGGTCGCCTCGGCCGTGACCGCGGCCGTGGCCACTGCCGACGAGCTGGATGAGCCCGCCAACACGGCGACAGAGCACGACGCGGAGGCCGGGATGCCCGCGTCCCCCGGCGCGCTGCTCTCGGTGCGTGGGCTCACGGTCGGTTTCGGTCCGGCCGGACGCGAGACGATCGCGATCCAGCGCGCCAACTTCGATGTGCTGCCCGGCGAGATCGTGGGGCTCGTCGGGGAGTCCGGCAGCGGAAAGACCGTGACGGCACTCGCGCTGCTCGGCCTGCTCGGCGTCAACGGGCGCATCACCGGTGGCTCCATCCGCCTGGGAGGCGAGGAGCTCGTCGGTATGTCGAACGCCCGGCTTCGCGAGGTGCGCGGCGCACGGATCGCCATGATCTCGCAGGAGCCGATGGTGGCTCTCGACCCGTCGTTCCGGGTCGGCTCGCAGATCGCCGAGGCCGTGCGCGCCCACGATCACATCAGCCGCGCCGACGCCAGGGCACGCACCTCGGAGCTGCTCATGGCTGTGCAGCTCGATCCCGCCCTCGCGGCGCGCTACCCGCACGAGATCTCCGGGGGAATGGCCCAGCGGGTCGCCATCGCCATGGCCCTCGCCGGGCGGCCCGAGGTGCTCATCGCCGACGAACCGACCACTGCGCTCGACGTGACGGTGCAGGCGGAGATCCTCGACCTGCTGCGCAGACTGCAGGAGGAGACCGGCATGGCCGTCATCCTCGTGAGCCACGACTGGGGCGTCGTCGCCGACCTGTGCAGCCGCGCGATCGTGATGTACGCGGGCGAGGTCGTGGAGCGCGCGTCCGTTTCCCAACTGTTCTCGGCTCCGCGGCATCCGTATACCGCAGCGCTGCTGCGCTCGAACCCGCACGGCGCGGAGCCAGGCAAACCGCTGCCCACCATTGGAGGCTCGGTTCCCGCTCCGCACCAGTGGCCGGTCGGCTGCCACTTCGCCGCGCGCTGCCCCCTCGCCACCGAGGAGTGCCTGCGGGCGCCGATCGAGATGGTGCACCTGGAGGGCAAACGGTCGAGCCGCTGCATCCACATCGACGAGCTGAGTGAGGTGCAGTCGTGAGCGCCACCGGGCCGATTCTCGAGGTGACCGACCTCTCCGTGGATCGCGGTACCGGCCGCCGCCGCAAGCGCACCGTCGACGCCGTGAGCTTTGACATCCCCACGGGCACCACGCTGGGCCTCGTCGGCGAGTCCGGCTCCGGCAAGACCACCACGGGCATGGCGATCCTCGGGATGCTGCCGATCGCGAGCGGTCGGGTGCTCTTCGAGGGGCGCGACATCTCGCGCATGCCCCGGGGCGAGCGTCGAGCGCTCGGCGCACTTCGGCAGGTGATCTTCCAGGATCCGTACAGTTCGCTCGATCCCAGCAAGACAATCGGCTACACCCTCGCGGAGCCGTGCAGGATCGTGTCGCGCGACAAGCGGATGACCGCGGCAGAGACCGCAGACCGGGCCGCGATGCTGCTCGAGCGAGTCGGTCTCAGCGAGGACGCCGCCCACCGCTACCCCGCCCAGTTCTCCGGCGGACAACGGCAGCGCATAGCCATCGCGCGCTCGCTCATGCTCTCGCCTCGACTGATCGTGTGCGACGAGCCGGTGAGCGCGCTCGACCTCTCCGTGCAGGCGGAGGTGCTCAACCTGTTGTCGGAGCTGCAGCGGGATCTCGGCCTCAGCCTGTTGTTCATCTCGCACGATCTCTCGGTCGTGCGGCACATCTCGCACACGATCGCCGTGCTCAAGGAGGGCCGCATCGTCGAGCTCGGTCCGGCAGCCGACGTCTATGAACGTCCGCGCGAGGACTACACCCGGTCGCTGCTCGCTGCGGCGCCGGTTCCAGACCCCGCCGAGCAGCGCGCCCGGCGAGAAGAACGTCAACGTCGCCGAAACGAGGGGGAGCAATGAGCGTGATGGATGTTGGAGACGGCGAGCTCTGGTACGAGGAGTTCGGATCGGGAGACGAGGTCGTGCTCTCGTCCGCGATGGGATTCGCGGCGGGTGCCTACCCGGAGATCCTGGCCGCCGCGCCGACCTCGTATCACGTGTACACCATCCAGGCCCGGGGCTTCGGGCGGTCGACCCATCCGGCCAGCCCACCGGAGAGCTGGCTCGACACCTGGGCGGATGACGTCTGCGCCTTCGCAGACCGGCTCGGCATCGACCGCTTCCTCTACACCGGAATCTCGCACGGCGGCGGCATCGGCTGGCACATCGCCCGCAGGAACCCCGAGCGACTCAAGGCCCTCATCTCGGTCGTCGGAACGCCGCACGATCGCGAGGGCGGTACCGCATCCTCCGAGGGCCGCCGCAGCTTCATCGAGCACCGCAAGGACCCGGAGTTCGTCAAAGGCATCCTCGAGCACATGGCGGGCTGGACCGACGACCCTGCCGTGATCGAGTCGCGGAAGGTGAGATTCGCCGCCGGAGCTGAAGAGGCCGCACTCCGACCGGATGACGAGGCCGAGATCAACCAGGGAAAACCCTTCCCCGAGGCCACCACCGACGAGGCGCTCGCGGAGGTGTACCGCGGCATCCGGGTTCCCGTTCTGATTCTCGCGGCGATGCGCGACGGCGTGATCTCACCGCAGTCTGCGCTGCGCGCCGCCGTCAATGTGCGCGGCGCGAAAGCGGTGCTGTTCGAGGACAGCGGCCACATGATCGGCGAGGAGGCCCCGGAGCGTCTCGTGCGCGAGGTGCGCGTCTTCGTCGACGAACTGAACGGCGTCGCGGAACCTCCGAGGCAGCCATGAGTGATGTCGCCACCGGCTCCCTGCGTATTGCGGCCGTCGGCGACCTGATCGTCGATCGCCCCGACCCGGACGAGTTCTTCACGGCATCCGCGCCGGTGCTGCGCGCCGCCGACCTCACGATCGGCCAGCTCGAGGTGCCGCACGCCACGACCACTGCCGTCGCGACGATCGACGTACCCGCCCCGCCGGCGGACCCCGCGCATCTCGCCGCGGTCGCCCGTGCTGGATTCGACGTGCTGACTCTCGCGGGCAACCACATCGCGGACGCCGGGGGCGAGGGGATCGTCGAGACGATCACCGCAGCGCGGGCGGCCGGTATGGCAACCACGGGTGCGGGTGCGGACCTCGCCTCGGCGACCGAGCCCGTCATCCTCTCGCGCGGTGGCAGAACGATCGGCGTGCTGTCGTTCAACTGCGTCGGGCCGACGGACAGTTGGGCCACGAGCAGGCGCCCCGGCGGAGCGTACGTGCGCGTCTATTCGCACTACGAGGCCATCGGAGCGAACCCGGGCGGGCCCCCGAGCGTCCACACCTTCGCAGACCCCGCATCCCTCGCCATGATGCGCGAGACGATCTCGGGGGTCGCCGCCCGTGTCGACGTGCTCGTGGTCGCGTTACACAAGGGGCTCGTGCACGTTCCGGCAGCACTGGCCGCCTACGAGACCGAGATCGCGCGCGCCGCCGTGGACGCCGGCGCGGCGATGGTCGTCGGCCATCACGCGCACATCCTCCGCGGCATCGAGTTCTATCGGAGTCGCGCGATCTTCCACGGTCTCGGCAACTTCGTCACGGTCACCGACGCGCTCACTCCCGCCGCCGCGAGCGTCGACGAGCAGCGCGAGTGGGCAGAACGCCGTCGCAGGCTCTTCGGCTTCGAACCGGACCCACGTCTGCCGAGCTGGTATCCGTTCCATCCGGAGAGCCGCAACACGGCAATCGCCTTGCTCGATGTCTCGCCGACCGGCCGACTGGCTTGGGGCGTCATCCCGTGCTGGATCGGCAAGGGCGCGCAGCCCGTGCCGCACGGCGACGACCAGCGCGGCAGAGACGTCATCGACTACATCCGGCGGATCACCGCCGAGGAGGGATTCGACACCGAGTTCGCCTGGGAGGGCGACGAGGTGCGGGTCCGAGCACCACACGAACAAGGAGACACCGAATGAACGACACCGCTAGGCCGCTGACCGGGAAGACGGTGCTCGATCTCACGACCGCCCTGTCTGGGCCATACGCCACACTGCTGCTTGCCGGTCTCGGTGCGAGAGTCATCAAGATCGAGAACCCGCGGCTCGGTGGAGACTCCTCGCGCAACAACGCCCCGTATTACAGCGACCACGGTCTCGAGACGCGGCGCACGAGCGACAAAGACATGTCGGTGTCGATGATGCTGCGGGGGCGCAACAAGGAGAGCGTGACTCTCAACCTCAAGACCCCAGAGGGCAAGAAGATCTTCCTAGAACTCGCCAAGAGTGCGGATGTCGTGGTCGAGAACTTCAGCGCCGGCGTCACCAAACGCCTCGGCGTCGACTTCGAGACCCTGCGCGAGATCAATCCGCGCCTCGTCTATGCGTCGATCAGCGGCTTCGGCGCCCAAGGCGGCCCAGGCAGCGGCAAGGCGATGGACACGATCATCCAGGCGCTGAGCGGCACGATGCTGACGGCGGGCAGCCCGGGTGAGCCGCCCGTGCGATTCGGTCTGCCGATCGCCGACCTCGTCGCGCCCCTGTTCGGCGTGATCGGCACTCTCGCCGCGGTGCTCGAGAGTGAGCGCACCGGTCAAGGCCAGCAGGTCGACGTGTCGATGCTCGGAGCGCTGACCTCGCTCGTCGCCTGCGAGCCCTTCGACGCCTTCGAGACGGTCGGGATGCCGCTGCGCACGGGCTCGTATGTGCCTCGCCTCGCTCCGTTCGGCGTCTTCGTCACGCAGGATGGCTGGTTCGCCCTGTGCGGTCCGACCGACGCCTTCAGCTCCGGTGTCATGAAGGCGCTCGGAGTGCCGGAGATGGCCGACGACGAGCGCTTCTCCAAGCGAGACAGCCGCGTGCACAACGCCGACCAGCTGCACGCCATGATCGCGAGCTGGGCGCAGCACCTCACCTCCGCGGAGGCCGTGCGCCGCCTCGAGGAATACGGCGTTCCCGCGGCCCCCGTGCGCGACACCGGCGAGGCGGTTCGCGACCCGCTCGTGCTGAGCCGCGGCGAGGTCGAACAGTTGAGCCATCCGGTGTTCGGTGTTGCGGAGGATCTCTATGGCTCCGGGGTGCCGATCGTGCTCTCCGGCAGCAGCACCTCGCTGGATCGCCCCGCGCCCTGGCTCGGGGAACACACCGAGTCCGTGCTGAGCGAGTTCCTCGGCTACAACGCCGAGCAGATCGCTGCCCTGAGAGACGCGGGCGCCCTGTGACGGGGGAGCTCGAGACCGCGGCGCTCGGCGCACGATCCGCCGCGGCTGCCATCGCGTCATCCGGTCGCGCGGTGGTCGGAATCGTGGGCCGGGACGTGCCAGCGCTCCTCGTCGCCGCGGCGGACGCACATCCGTTCCGCATCGCACCCGAGGGCGCTCCAACCGACGAGACGGATCGCTTCCTCGGCCGAGCCGTCGACCGCGCGGCCACCCTCGTGCTGGCCTCGGTGCTCGACGGGTCGCTCGACTTTCTCTCCGGCATCCTCCTCTCGCGGGACACCGAGTCCTCGGTGCGGCTGTTCTACACGCTGCAGGAACTCCATCGCCGCGGGCGTACCACGGTGGGGGTGAGCCTCGTGGATCAGGTGCACCAGAACAGGGAGAGCACCGTGCAGTTCAACATCGCCCAACTCGCCGGGATGGTGCGCACGCTCGAGAGCTGGACGTCGACGCCGATCACGGAGGCGTCCCTGAGCGACGCCCACGCCGAGCTGGTCGGGCTGCGAGCGGAGCTCGAGCGGATGCGCGCGGAGCGTCGGGCGCGGCGACTCGCCGGCACGACGGCCCTGCACGCGTACCGAGTGGCAGCCGCCCTGCCCCCGGCCACGACGATGGAGCTCCTGCGCGCCACGACCACCGAGCCCACGGATGCCGCCTTCCCGCTCTTCCTCACCGGCAGTGCGCCCCTCGGAGACGAGGTGTATCGCGCGGTCGAGGCCGTTGGGGCCACCGTCGTCGGGGAGGACCACGACTGGGGCGATCCGATTCTGAGCGACGAGCTGCCCGCGAGGGTCGACCGGGGCAGGGAGCAGTTGCTCCGCGATCTCGCGCTCGCCCGACTTGGCGGGGCACCGGCATCCGCGTCGTCCACGATGGCCGCACGGGCGTCGGCGACCCGGGACGGCATCATCGCGACCGGCGCCCGCGCCCTGCTGAGCGTCGTGCGCCCGCACGACGACGCACCGGCCTGGGACTGGCGCCTCCAGAGCGCACGCGCGGGAGTGCCCGCCGTCATGGTGCGCGGCGATGCGGCCGACGACCCGCAGCAGATCGTGGCTGCCGTCGAGTCCCTGCGAGCGGCATCGTGACCCGGCTGGCGTCCGCGACGGCGGCGCTCGCGCACCAGCACGAGTGGTTCGACGAGTTGCGTGCGTCCGTCGCCGCGGGCGGGATATTCGCTCTGGTCAACGCGGACGCGCCGCAGGAGATCCTGCGCGCCATGGACATCCCCTATGTCGTCAACCAGTGGTGGGCATCCATCGTCACCGCGAAGCAGGGCGCGACCGAGAGCCTCGAGGTCGTGGCCAGGAACGGATACCCCGACGACAGCAGGCAGTACGACGTGCTGGCCCTCGGATCCCGCGGTCTCGACCCTGAGCGCGCACCGTGGGGCGGCCTGCCGAAGCCCGACTTCGTGATCGCGGAACTGAGCGGGGATGCCACGGGCAAGGTCTTCGAGGCCTGGACCGACGATCCATCGATCGGCTACTTCGCCTACGAGCGCACGGCGGCCGTGACCCCGGACGGCGAGTGGTGGGAGCTCGCTCCGCGCGAGTGGACTCGCGTCTTCGGGCGCGAGCGGATCGCCCTCATGGCGGCGGAGAACCGGCAGCTCATCGAGTTTCTCGAGCGGCGCACCGGCCGCACCTTCGAGCTGGAGAAGCTCGAGAGGGTGATGCGGCTCATCAACGAGCAGGAGGAGTACAACCGCGAGGCGCGCGACCTCGTCGCCTCCGCTCGCCCGACTCCCGTGCGCGTGTCAGACACGATTCCGGCCGTGATGATTCCGCAGTGGCATCGGGGCAGCGAGTGGGGTCGGGATGCCGCGCGCGCCCTGAGAGACGAGGTCGCCTCGCTCGTGGAGTCGAGCGCCGCCGTCGCCGAGCACGAGCGCACCCGCCTGATGTGGGTGGGGCGCGGACTCTGGAGCGACACCGCGATGTACCGCCGCTTCGAAGACGAGTTCGGCGCGGTCTTCGTGTGGTCGATGTATCTCGCGATCGCCGCGGACGGCTACATCCGCTACGGCGACGACGCCATCGAGACCCTCGCTGCCCGGTTCGTCGGCATCACCGACCTGCTCTACGCGCCCCCGCTCGCACCGGAGTGGTACGTCAAGGAGGCCAGGGGTCACGGAGTCGACGGGGTAGTACATCTCGTCGCGGACGACGTGCCTGGCGCCGCATTCATCACCCTCGCGCTCGAGGATGCCGGAATCCCGGTGCTCGAGATCCGCGCCAGCAATGCAGACCCGCGCACCCTCGATCTCGCCGGTGTCGAGCAGTCGATGGTGTCATTCATCGCGGGGCTGTCGACATGAGCATCGAGGCCCTCCACCCGCCGACCCAGGGCGACACCGTCACCCTGCTGTACCTGATCAAGCAGGTGGAACTCGCCATCCGCGCTCGCCTCGAGTCCGTGACCCGCGAGGTCGGGCTCACGGTCACGCAGTACACCGCGCTCACGGTGCTTGAGCGTCGGCCAGGCCTCACCTCGGCGGAGCTCGCGAAGAACTCGTTCGTGCGCGCGCAATCAATGTCGGCGGTGACCACGGAGCTGACGGAGGCCGGCCTCGTCTCGCGCACGCAGGACCCATCCCACCAACAACGCCAGCTCCTGACCGTCACGACGGCGGGTCACGAACTTCTCGCGCACGTGCGGCCCACGGTCGATTGGATCGAGCAGCAGATGGTATCTCCGCTTCCGCCGGATGAGGTCGGCCAGTTCAGGCAGGCCCTGCAGTTCTGCCGCTTCGCCCTCGGTGGCGGCTGGCCGCGCTGACTCGCGTTGCCCGGTTCAGGCGGATGCTCAGCCCCGGGACTGCGCAGAGCGCCGGTTGGCGGCGGCGCGGCGCTCATCCTCGACGTTGCCGAAGTAACCGCCGACGAGGGTGTCGGCCGCGCGAAGCAGCGCGGGCAGGATGACGTCGCGGTGGTCATCGTCGAGGCTCGCCATCACGCGCCCCTCGATGTCGGCGATGCGCTTCGTGCAGCTCTCGAGCACGGCCCGCCCCTCCGGCGTGAGCACGGTGTTGCGCGTGCGCCCGCGGGAGGCTTCGCCCGCGCGCACGACGTAACCGCGCCGCTCGAGCCCGGCGAGCACCCGATTGGCCGATTGCGGCGTCACGAACATCAGCCGAGCGAGCTCGGCGTTCGACCGGCCGACGTCGTCACTCGTGGCGAGCAGCAGGTGGTACTCCGGCACGGTGATGTCGTTGTCGGACGCGACGAGCTCGACGGCGCGCTGCAGGGCGCGAGCGAGGCGCTGGGTGATCCACTCGAGCCGTCCGACCGCCTCGGGCGGTGCAATCGCCCGGTGACGACGGGGCACCGCGAGGGTGGGGTCAACGTTCGTTTCACTGTTTTGAGCGCCGTTGTCCACGTGAATAATCTACCGTTCCTGCCAGCCTCAGGCACGGTGCCGGCGCGGGCAATTGCCTCTCCTAGACAGCTCCGTCGCGGAGCGGAGCCGCCGACCGCCGGCGCGACCGATCCGCGGCCTTCTCCGGCAGGGCATCCGCGACCTGAACCCAGACCCGACCCACGACTACCAACCCCAAAACACAAGAAACTCTTGAGCCCATGCAGGTTCAAGAGTTTCCTATGTCTTGCGAGATCACAGAGCGGTACCGGTGGGATTTGAACCCTATCTCAACCCCCATGGATCACTGGCGAGGTGGCCCGATCCCTGTAAATACGGGGGTTTTGGGTTCGTTTGGATTGGGTTCAATCACCCTATTTTCGTACAAATGTGGGCAAAATGTGGGCACGATACGGGTGGTCCGCGCTACGCTGCCGCCATGACTAATGAACCGAACTCACGGGTCAAGGCCGAGCCTGGCTTCTTCACTGGCATGAATCCGTACATTGTCGCGCTCGGATGGGTCTGGATTCTCGCGTTGGGGACTGCGGGCGTCTTGGCCATGATCGGGTCCAGTGAGTCGTCGTCGATATTCAGTGATGGAACAGTCCAGTTCTTGTGGGCTGGCATCTTCGCCGTCCTCGGCGTGGCCGCATTCTTGACGTGGCTGCTGGCGTGCGCCATTACGTGGAGAGCGCCAGCGCGTGACTGAGAGTCCTGGTCAGCTGACGGGTCTGTTGGGGATGCGGTAGACGCCGATCCAGACTCCGATGATGCTGATGGCGACGAGTACCCATTGGATGAATGTCACGTCCTGGATGCCGTGGGCGTTGGCGGCGACGGCGGCGAGGGTGATGAGGCCGGAGAGGATGCCTCCGAGGGCGGCCTTGGCTTGCTTGGCGATGTTCATTTCGTGCTCCTTCGTGGGATGGTGTCCTCGACGATTGCGAGGCGGGTGTTGATGGTGGTCACGCGTCGGTCGACGCGGCCGATTCTGCGGCCTTGGGCGTGCATGAGTCGGGTGAGGTTGTCGAGTTTCGCGGCGGTCTCTGCGTGACGTTCGTCGGACTCGACGCGGAAATTGGTTTTGTGGTCGTTGCTTGTCTCCTCGGCTGCCGTTTTTGCGTGCCGCCTGGTGGAGATCAGTAGGGGCAGCACGGCGGCCAGGACGAGCGCTTGACCGCCGATGATCGCTGCTGCTACTGCATCGCTCATCGTTACAGGGCGGCCTTGATCGCGGCGACGGTCGCCGCGGGTGCGGCTTTGATCGCGGAGATGATCAGATCCCTGTCCGCGGCCGAGATGTCACCGCCGTTCGCGGTGAGGTGCGAGATCCCGTCCTGCAAGCTCTTGAACGTCGTGTCGCGCATGTAACTGAGGTCTTCACGCAGCTGCTTGATGGTGGCCTCTTTGCTGCCGCGGATCTGGTCGATCACGGACTGTAGTCCGATGTCGAGCCGCTTCCAATATGCGTCGTCAATCACGTCGTCATCTCCTATCGATGTGCCACCGCTACCTGCGGTGGTGGTGCCGTTGTAGCGTGCATGGTTCGGGTCGGTGCGCAGCGGGAATGTGAATCCGAACTGGGCGCCGTTGTGCTTCACCCAGGCGAGCCCCTGCGCGATGTCGACACAGATTCCGAGACCATGCTCGGAGGGCAGGCCCGGGATGATGCCGGGAGTGATGTTGTACAGCGCGGGGCGTGCACGCATGTCGAGCTGCATTGCCCACGAGCGGTAACCGCCCGCTGGCGGTGCGATCGTGAGTGTCACCCCGTCACGGGCCGCAGCGGCTTTCATCGCGTTCCACGCGGCGGCGGTGTCGGTGCGCAGCTGGATTGTGCCCTGCACGGTCGTCAGCTCCGCTGCGGCCAGATGCCCGTTCGTGCTCATGCTAGATCTCTCGGTCGGATTGTCATTTCGTCGGTCGCGCAGTCGAATGTGACGGCACTGATGTAGCCGGTGAGCTCTGCGCCGATGCCGCGGTCGAGGGTGATGGGCAGTCCGGGCTGCGCGGTGATGTCGCTGACCGCGGTGATGGGGAACTGCCGGCCGGCGTGGCTGCTCGCGGCGCGGATCACGTCGATCTCGGCATAATCGACGAACTCGGTAGTCTCCCGCTCGAGCGCGCCAGCGCGGGTGTATCCGGCGGGTGTGCGGAACGCGAGGTAGGTGCCGTCTCCGAGCTTGTAGGTGATGCCCAGGGCGTCATACCAGTCGCCGGTGCGGTCGAGTGTCTCCACGGCGGAGGTGAGGTTGTCGGTGACGGACAGGAGCATCGGGGATGCGGTGAGGTTGGTGGCCGGATCGTCGTAGTGCCAACCACGGGCGCCATCGCACCAGACTCGCCTGGCAGCACGGGTGACCCACGGGGCCAGCACGTCCCACAGCGTGCTCGTTCCGTAGACGACGTCGCTAATAGCGGCATTGTCGGCAGGGCGCAGAGTTGTCGGGAATGTGACCGTCGCGGCCGGTAGCACGGTCTGGATGACCGCGGGCACCATGTAGATGAGTTTGCCGAATCCGTACACGGCGGCTGCGTGCTGAAGGTCACGGTAGTCCTGCATGAGGGCCTCATCCGACGCCAGGGTCAGGGTGACGGTCCCGGCGATCCAGTCGACCTCGCGGGTGCGCACCCCCAGATTGAACGATCGGCTCGCCACCGCCGCGCTGGCCCCGAGGGCGGTCATGGTGAGGGTGAGGTTGACGCGCACGTCCGTGCGCGGGTCGAGAAAATCGACGCCCACGAGGCCGACGATCGGGAACATGACCTCGGCCTGAATGTAGGGTGCCCAGTTCTCGTCGAGCGTGAGGCGACCCTCGGTGACCGTGTACGTGTAGGCGCGCACGACGCTGCCGGAGTCGTCCGCCCACGACACCTGCCAGGCGTGAATCATTGGCGTCGCCATCACGCCTCCCTGAACCCGGTCGTCAACAGCCACAGCACCTGCGTGTCGGGGTCGAGCTGCGAGGTCACATCCCCCTGCGCCACATACCTCATACCCCCGTCAGGCCAGTCCGTGTCCGTGATCGTGATGTAGCCGGGCCGGGTGTGGATGATCTCCGCCCGCCGGCAGGTCTCCCGCTCCGAGAACAAAAACTGGAGCGTGCCGCTCCTGGACTGGGCGCCCTTGAATGTGACCGGCGGCACGGCCGCATTCGGCACATCGTGGACGATCGTGTTCACCTGCCGCGTCACCTCATAGCCGACGGTCAAGATCGCCGCGGAGACCGTGTCCGGGTCGACGGTCTGCTCGATCGAGGGACTGTTATCCGGAGCACCAGTCCACGCATAGCTCAGATCGCCTACGGCGGCCGTGTTGCCGTCGAAATAGGTTCCGGCGGAGCCGAGGAGCGCGTCACGCCAGTAGATCGTGTTGCCGGTCGCCGCAGCGGAGCCGTTGAGCACATAGACCGTGACCGGGCCTGCCGAGGCGGTCGTGAACGTCACGGTGCGCGTCATGAGCCCAACATCGGGGGCGACCGTCGTGGATGACACGTCCGCGACGAGACCCGCGCCGAGCACAAAAATTTGTGCCGATGACCCGCCGATCGCACCGATATCGATCATCAGCGTGTAGTCAGTATCGGCCGTCAGCCCGACACCAACCGTGAGCTGCTCAATCTGCACACCAGCAGACGCGACACTGGCGGGCGCGGTGACCGTGCAGTACGTGTCTGCGTTCGCATCCTGCCCCAGCGTGCCGCCGAGCGCCACATACCCAGTCAGCGTGCGGCGGCCAGACGGATTCTTGAGCAGATTCCTGCGCACCACCACAGTGCCACGCGGGTCGAGAGCGAGTTGTGTGACCATCAGTAGATCCGCTTCCCATCACGCGTGAACAAATCGACCGTGACCTTCGTGTTCTTCGGCTTCTTGAGCCACGCATCCAACTTCGACGAATCCGGCTCGGCCACCTTGACCTTCACCTCGGCGGGCGTCTCTTTCAGCTTCTTGTTGTTCGAGTCGATGAGCTTGCCCTGCTCGGTGTATTTCGCGTTGACCTGCTCCTGGGCGTCCCGGATGTCATGCACGGTGGAGAGTGTGTCGGCCTGGTCTTTGTCGAGATCCGCGAAGTGGTCTTTCCACTTCGAGAGCTGTCCGGCCACGACCGCGGCTTCATTGCCGGTGTGCGTGAAGCCGTCCTCGATCTTGCCCGCGATGTCGAGTTGTTCTTTGTACTTGTCTCTGATGCGCGCCTCGACGCGGTCGCGCTCTTCACCCTTGGTGACCTGGGCGATGAGCACGTCCGAGAGGTCGAGGCCGAGATCCTTTGACAGTTTCACCAGGTCGTTGTACTGGCTCTGGTCGTCTTTTAGAGCGGCGAGCTGGTCATTGACATAGTCCTGGGAGAGGTAATCCTGACCTGACTGGAGCATGTCGTCGTACATCGCTTTGATGCGCTCCTGAACTTTCTCGGCATTCTTCTGCCACTGCGAGTAAAACGCTCCCGCAGTCAAACCGAGGGCACCGAAAGCGAGGCCGAGCGGGCCAGCCACGGACGTGGCGAGACCGCCGAGAGTGCCCTGCACACCGTCCGCGATTGACTGCATAGACCCGTCGAATGATGATGCGGTCTCGGCGAAGTTCTGCTTGGCCTCGTCTTTGAATCCTTCGGCCGCTTCAGAGGCCTTGTGGTATCCCTCTTTCGACTCGGTCTTGAGCTTGCGGTAGGCGTTCCGATACTCCTGCTCGATGGCGTCGGCAGTGTCTTTGGTCTCCTTCTCCAGCTTCTTCGACGCCTTCTGCGCGTCCTGGAGGTTGTCCTCCAGCTTGTCCAGACCCTTGTCGCGGCCCAGGTCGGTGAGGGACTTCTGGGCGTCCTCTAGCGGGGCGATGATGCCGGTGTCGATTCCCTGCTTGAACGCCTTCGTCTCCGAAGCAATCCCGATCTCGATGCCCTTAGCCACGGACGCCACCTTTCTCGAACACCTCGTGCACCGTGCGTACGGCGGTCTGAACCCACAGTGAGGCGATGCGGGGGATGACCTCGCGAGCGGCCGGGAACACCACGTAGCCACGCGAGCGGGGCAATTTGAACTGTGCCCCGCGACGGCGCGTGTACGCCTTACCTGCCTTGGTGTGTGAGGTGATGCGCTTGTTCGGGTCGGCACCGAACTCCGCCGCGCTGGCCAGCAGCGACTTGGGTGTGCCGTTGGTCATCTTCCCGATACCGCCGGAGCGCAGCATGATGTTCGAGTCCGACACGGCGACCCGAGCCGTGTCGGACAGCACGCGGGTCTGGAGGCGGTCGGTGACGTTGCCGCGCACCGCTTCCTGCCAGACAGGTTCAGCGACCGGCTTCGTGTGTTTCCGGATCTGCGCGGTCACCTCCTTATCCATCCCTTTGACGGCCTGCACGAGGGTCGCGAGTGGACTGGAGACGAGCAGCGAGATCCTCCCGCTACTCGCCATGATCAGGCGACCGCTTCCAGGACGGGCTTGCCTTTGACGCCGAGGCCCACGGTGGAGACGGCAACCGAGTCCACAGCGCCGCCGATCGACCCCGGGGTGATGATCAGCGTCGCCGTGACGGACGGTCCGCCTGCAACCGGCTCGAACACGACCTCGATCTCTTCTCCCTCGTGGTCGTACAGGTAGCGGGAGAGCGAATCAGCGGTGCTCCAGTCCTGCGCGTAGGTCAGGTTGCAGACCCAGGTCGCGTTGCTGCCGAAGCTGAAAACAGAATCAGGAGTGAGCCCCTTCCACGTCGCAACGGAGGACGTCGGGACGAACTCGACAGCGGAGACGTGCTTCGCGTAGTCCGAGGCTGCGACCGTGAGGAGGCAGTCCTTCATGAGGAACGGGTTGACGGCGATCTGAGCCATGAGATTACTCCTTGCTTGTGATGACGGTGAGGGTGATGTCCCAGCCCAAATAGGTGTCGTTCACGAGTACCTTTTTCGCGCCAGTCCAGTTGAGGTTCTTGAGGGCGTCCAGAGCGGTGCACAGGGTGAGAACGGACTCGTCGAGCTCGTTCTCCGCGGTGGTCTGGTTCTGGTGAGCGTCCGCCACGGTGAGCACGACCGTGTTACGTAGCTGCCCGAGCGGTGCCGCGTCGAGACGTTCGATTTCCAAATGCTTCAACACCACCGTGGTGACAGTGATCGTCTCGGGCATCCGCTGGTTCGGGATCAGTGTCCACCCCGATGGGAGCAGCGGAGTGAGCTGCTCGTCGAGCCAGACGCGGAGGCTATCCGACACTGAATAGTCCCTTCGTTGGGCGGATCATTTTCCGGATTGTCTTGTCGAGAGGGCGCGGCGTGAACGTGAACGTGTCCATGCCGCTGGTTCCGTCCGAGCTCACGCGGCCTGCGTTCCACAGGTTGATGGCCTGTTGGAGCTGTGCAAGCACGTAGCGCTCGGGGATCACGGGCGGGTCGGGCAGCGGGTCGGGCGCATCGTCCTCGTCGGCAGGGTCGGGAGCGAAGTCGAGAACGTCGGTCTTGGCGACGTTCAGCAGCATGGCGCACACCTCCAGGTTGTCGAGAGGTGCGTCCACCCAGGCGGCAGCGAGGCGCTCTTGCGCCGCTGTCGCTTCCTCGGGTGTGTCGCCCTCGACTGTGAACCATTCGGCCATGACTTCGCTCCCGATCCGTTAGACGAGGCGGAGCAGCGTCGCGGTGCCGTCCGTGACGGTTGCGCCGACTGCGGGCGCGGTCGGCGCGGATGCGCCGGTCGTGCCGGCGGCAACCACTCGATAGACGACGCTGCTCGCCTTGATCAGACGACCGAGCGCGTAGTCGGTGGAGTTCGCGCGCGTGTCGGCGGTACCGATGGTGACGAATGCCTCGGAGCGACGTGGGAACGTCTGGAGGTATCCGTGCACGGCCCGGTCAATACCGCCGCGGGCGAGTTCGAGCGCGTTGACGACGAGCGGGCCGCCGGCGATCTCGTCGAAGTCGATGCCGGCCTTCGCACCGACCGTGACGGATGCCGTGTCGGTGATGCCGTTGTCGCCCTGGACAACGTTAACGTTGCCGTCGACGGTGCCCTTTGAGGCGGTCGTGATGACGAGGTTGACGAATGCGGGCAGGTTCTGCTCTCCACCGGCTGCGTACGCGAGCGCTGCGTAGGCGGTGTCGTTGGCGATGGCGAATGTCGGTACGTCGCGGCGTCCGTCGTCCTTGCGCTTCTTGACGGCAAGGATGCCTTGGATCAGCATGCCCACGGCGGATGGGTAGTTGGTCGGGTAGGTGTCGGCCGCGACCGGAGCGCCGGGCTGGGAGATCAGGTCGTACAGTGCCCACATGTCGGACCAGTACATGTAATCCTCCTGAAGGAGGCTGATGAAAGAGTCGACGACTTCTGCACCGCCCGGGAGGTCGTAGAACTCCCTCGCGATGTCGTTGCCGACGGCGAAGCGGCGCAGGCTCGATCCGAAGAGTTGAGTCCGCCCGTCGTAGGAGTTGATGTCCCCCTTGTTGCCGGTCCAGTTGCCGCCATTCGGGATGCCTGCGGGTCCGGCGATGGGCGCGTCGGTGGTGCCACGCTTGGTCTTGTATCCGGACTTTCCGCCGGCGGTGATTGCGGTGCCGAGGTTGCCGAGGTCGATGTACTCGCGCACGTACGCGCCCGTGTCGAGCGACCCGAGCCAGTTGGGCTGGAGCACACCGGAGGCAGGGAGTGCACCCGTTCCGTCGAACTTGATGTCGGATAGAGCGGCGAGGATCTGCACGTTCTCCTGGTCATTCGGGTTTGCCTTCACTGCGGCGATGGCGGCGAATACCTGGCGGCGGTCGACGGGCCTCGGCTCGGTGGTCGCGGGTGCCTGGTTGGCGAGAACCTGGGGCGCGCCCGGGATCGTGGGAGGGACTGCTGCCGGAGCCCCGGCAGGTGTTGCGGTTGCGGTCACGTTGGACGCTCCTTCGGTGTTGTTTTCCTGCGCCGGGGCGGCGTTAGGTTCGTAGACCGCGCTCGACCCATCCGGGGTCGTGGCGGTGATGTCAGTGGGCAGTGTGTCGACGGCGATGACCACATGGGCAGGGTCATCCGCTGCGATGGCAGGAACACCCTCAATCGCGGGCGCGGGGTCGGCAGTGTCTGCGGCGAGTACTTGTGCCGATGGGAATGCGCCGGCCTTCACGAGCGCTGCACCCCAGAGGTGTGCAGTTCCGGCGACGAGCTTGCCCGCTTTGATGAAGGCAGGGCCGAACTCGCCGGAGAGCTTGCGACGTTCACCCGTCGGGCTGATCGCATCCGCGAGGGCTGCGTCGCCCTTGGGCCCTTTGGCGATCGAGAATGTCGCCATGATGCCGCGCTCTTCCTGCCAGACCTTGGTAGCACGACCGACGCCCGAGGTCGGATCATGGTCGGTGTTGATTCCAATAACAATGGGGTCGGCAGGTAGCTCGACTGCTCCCGCCTCTACCTGGAAGCGACCGATGTTGGTCCTGCCGACTTCGTTGAAGGGGATGAGCAGTCCCGTGATGGTTCGCTCTTCGAGGTTGGCGAGGATATCGCCGCCCTCGAACTGGATTAGGTTGTCGGTCATGATGATCTCCTAGTCGGCGCTGGTTGGGTCGGTGTTGAGGCTGGGTGTGGCCATGATTCCGGTGAGGTCGGCGCGGATGCTGTGGCCTGGTGCACACACGTCGTCGAGTGAGAGGCGTGCTTCGATTGCCTGTACGAATGCTTTGGTGCCGAAGTTGTAGAGCTCGTTGGGTGAGGTTTCCGAATTGCTGTAGTTGATGTCCGAGCCGCTGCCGTCTTTCGCGCCCTCGATGATCGACGCGGGGACGGCCGTGTGGTTGGCGAGATCCAGGCGGATCGCGTTGCGGCCTTTCTCGAACAGGTCGGCGCTGATGCTGCCTAGAGATTGGACCTCAAGAAACGACTGGGTCACTGCCGTCTGTCCGCCGGCGCGTGCACGGTTCTCGTTCCACTGGTCGACGATCTTCTGCTTTTCTTTCTTCGACATCTCGTTGTATGCAGGGTCAGTGATGTGCAGATCGGTCGCGGGCAGCGGGTTGTTGATCCGCTCCATCCACACATCTTCGATTCGGAGGGCAGCACGCACGGTACTGACGCCGTCCACTAGGAGCCCGTTGTTGCCGTAGCCCATCGGGATAGCGATCGGGCGGGCACGGTATCGCGCGGGTACACGCTGGTCGAAGATGACGATGTTCCCTGCGGCGTCAGCTCCCCACCAGCCGACCGGGACATGCATGCAGTCAGTCATGTCGTCGGTGAAGCCGAGGCATCCCCATCCGCTCATGAAGAGGTCGGACGCAAGGCCGTACCAACGGTGGTACGGCGCGATGCCAGATGCCGAGTTAGTAAGCCAGGCCGGCTGCTCCTCGGATCGCTGATCGCCCGTCATGTCGTAGAAGTTGAGACCTCCGACGAGTGAGCAGTGGATGCCATGCGCACGCTTGACGCCAGGGACGCGAAGTGCAGTCTCACGAGTGGTTATCACACCATTCGCGCCGCTGCGCAGCCAGTCGTCGGCGGCGAAGATCGTGAGGTTGTCAGTGGGCGCGAGGGGCGACTGAATACCGATAGTTGGCGAGGCACCGAAGCCGAGCCATTCGAGGAAACCCACGCCTCCACATTACCCGTATTGTTGTAGGTTACCCACAACCAATCGGCGTGTTGCTTGTAGATAAGCTCTAAGCCGCGAAGACGATGTCGATCTTCTGCTTCTTCTGCTCATCATCGAGCACATGCACGGCGAGTGCGATGGCCTCGAGCGGGGTGATGTCCACGCCCGGTGCATCCTTCGGACGGCCGAATCCGAACCCGCCAGCGTTGCCGATCGGTCGCTTCACCGCCACCCGCGCAGCATCGTCCAGTTGCGTCTGCCCGTAGTGGTGGATGGTGCCCTCTTCGAACCGCTTCAACACCTTCGTCGCGGACCTGCGAACATCGCCGGTCGCCATCTTCGACAGCTGCGGGCGCGGGCTCGCCCTGGCCAAGAACTCCATCTCCACCGACGTGGCAGTGGACCCGTCGTCGTAGATAACCGGGACCTTGAGCTTGCGTGTCAGGCTCAGCACCTTCTGCGCGAATCCCTTCACCCCGTCCTGATGATGCAGCAGGCCGACGAGTACATGCCCGTCGTCACGCTTCCACGCGACCCCGACACTGGCCCACGCGCGGTCAGGATGCACGGCCACGGCGAGGGTGAACAGCTTCGGCATGGGCGGCATCGCCTCCTGCAGCAGCGCCGCCTCGTACTGAGGTGCCGGAATGAGACTTTGGTTCGCGCCCTCCATGCCGAACAGCCCGAGGTACTCGTGGCCGAACCGTTCGATTCCCAGCTTCCGGTAGTTGAGTTCGATGCGCTCGAGCGTGGTCAGCGTGCCAACGCCCGGGTGCATGCCCTCGATCAGCTCGCGAACCCGGGCCCGTGGGTGCTCCTCGTCGGGTTCCCACGCCTCGAGCTCCTCGGGGTCGATCGTGTCCGGGACGGTGAACCGCAGCACGCCGGCGACCGTATCGTTGATGGTGTCCCACAAGATGTTGCCGTCACGGAACTTCGCCGCGGTACCGGCGACGATGAACTGCCCATCAGGCCGCGTATCGAACGCCGGGAGCACCGCCGACTGGATGTCGTCACCCATAGCCGTGGACGCCTCGCCGCCCTCGTCGACGAGCAGCGTGTCGTACGCTCCAGACCGGAATGCTTCACCGTCCGGGGACAGCACAGCGAGCACCGATCCGTTGTCGAACTCCACCCGCTCCGTGCCGTTGCCCTTGTACAGCTTCACCGGGCGCACACTCTCGTCCGGCCACTGCCGGATGATCGGCCCGTACACGTCCAACCGGTACCGCTCTGCCGCCTTCTTCTGCGTCGTTGCGAGCGTGAACCCAGCCATGTGCACAGGGCGCACGTAGCAGCGGCCCAGCAGGATGCAGAACAGCGTCGTCGTCTTGCTCGACCGGCGGGGCTCGATCACACCATTCAACAACCGGCCCGCGGCGAGTACATCCACCACGCGGAGCATCTGCGGCTTCACATTCGCCAGCAGCCCGCCATCCTTCACCGTGCGATCCAGCAACCACGCGCCCGCCAGGAACTCCAGCCGCGAGTCCTCCGTCGTGACCAGCTCCGTCTCGAAGAACGGAACGATGCCGCTGTCCCGAAACTCCACCCACGCCGACTCATCCAGCAGCGGATGCGCCAACACTTCGGCGGGAATCTCGCTCACGAGTCGACCTCAGGGAGAGAGATGACTGTAGAGCCTATGGCGGGGGTTCCGCGTGCCGAAATAAAAAAAGCGTTCACCATGGCAGCATCCCTGTTGTTCGGGCGCGTCTGAGGTTCTGGATGGCTGCTCCGGTCTTGCCTCCGGCTCTGCGGTTCTCTCCTCGGTGTTCGGGTGCGAGGTTGGCCATGTTGTGTCCTTCGGTGGGGTTGAGGTGTCCGATGTCGAATGCTTGCTCTTCGTCGATGGGCCAGCCGCACCGCCAGCAGAGGATCTCGATGCCGCGCTTGCGTGCGCTGTTCACGTGTTGGCGGATGAGGCGGGCGTTCTTCCGGTACTCGGGGTCGGCGTGCTTGGCTGTCATGCCCGCCACCTCGTGAGGGTGAAGCTGACCAGTCGCCATGTCGGGCGGTGGAAGCCCCGTGCCCAGCGGCGGACCTGGCGGCGCGACTGGCGGCTCATGCGGCTGGCTCCCTGTATGCGCGCGTGTTGAGGTCGATGTTCTGCTTCTTGTTCCTGTATGTCGGGTACTTGGCGGCGACGAGTGCTTCGATCTTGGCCTTGATGGTGTCGAGCACAGTGCGCGTATAGCTCGGGCCGGTGTGGATGATCTCGCCGGAGAAGGGCATGATGTGTCTGCCGTCGTCGCGGTGTCCGCAGAATGTGCTGTCGCCTGCGGTGACTCTCGTGCACCAGCCTGAGATCGGGTCGAACTCGTGGATGTGGTTTTCGTTCATGGGTTAGCTCACCTCTTGGAGGTATCGGGCTCGCTCTTCGGCGAGCGTCATGGGTCTGCCGACTGGCTTTTCCCATGACTTCGGGGCGGATAGTCGCTTGGCGTCGTCGTTGGCCTTGCGCATCCAGTTGCGCCAGGTCGCGTCCCAGTCGGTCTTGCGGCCTCGGGCGCCGGGTTGGGCGATCCAGTAGTCGGTGAATCGTTCGTGTTCGGTCCTGAGGTCGACGAGCGGCGCGGCGTCTTTCATCGCTGCACGGACGGGTGCTGATGGGAGCCAGCCTTCGGGTAGTCGTGTTCCGGTCGCGGCGGGTCGTTTCGGCTTCGGCGTCGCCGAAACTGGTTGATCTCTGGTTGACAACTGATTGACATCTATCGTCATGACACTCTGTCGTGTGAGATCGGCCTGTGTGTCATGTGAGGTCGGACTCTCTGTCACGTGACTCTCTGTCATGTGAACGTCTGTCACGTGACTCTCTGGCGTGTAAGACCTGTTGATTGTGATGGCGTCCGAGGATCGATATCCGTCCGAGCGTCGCCTCGGTTCACGTGTGATGATGCCGAGATCGTCAAGGACGCCAACTGCGCGATGCACTGACCTGACTGACATGCCGATCATCTCGGCGACTGTCTGCTGCCCCACGAGGGTCGTGTGCGTCTTGTCGTCGGTGCGCTGGCAGATCGCAGCGAGCACGACCTTCTGTGCCATTGGCAGGTCGAGGCTGTAGGCCCAGTTGGCGTCCTTGAATCCCATCGGCTAGTCCACCGCCCTGAGCTTCGGGCGGCGGTTCTCGAGTTCGGCGTCGATCAGGGCGAGGCTGCGCCCAGCGTCAGCGGACTTGTAGGCGGCCCACGCTCTCATGACCTCGAAGTCGACGCTGTTGCAATCACGCAACGCCTTCTGGCTGCCGTCGCTGAACGTGACGAGGGAGTCGAGGGCGGTCATGTCGCCGCCCTCGAACCTCGGGAGTGCGTAGGGGTCGAAGCTCATCCCGTCGCCCATCAGCTGCCCTCCTTGCGGATCTCGGCGGCGACGGCCTGCGCCCCACCAAGTTGCACTACCCACTGGTGGACGAGGCACAGCCGGATGGGTGCGTCCTCGGGTACGGGACGAAGGCACTCGCCCTTGCGGCCGGGGACCAACGCTGCACAGGTCGCCATCAGGCACGCTCCATTCCGGCGGCGTACATGGCGAGCGCGTCAGCAGCGGCATGAAGCTCGGCCGCGAGTTTCTGGGCACTCGTCCGATTGCACGTGACCTCAAGCTCGGCGAAGATGTGTGCCTGCTCCTCCCCGTCATCATTGACGGATCGGCTACCCGCTAGACGCTGAGGCCTAGTGGAATCGCCGGGTTCACCGACGTTGAACTCGAAGAACGTCATGGTGGGACCGACACAGAAGTCGAGTTCCAGCTTGTCCCCGCTACGTTCGAACGCTTCGATGTCGCGAAGATAGTGGCCATTGCACCAGTCGTGCACCGGGCACGGCAGATCTCCTTGACCGTAAGTGAAGTTGACGTACTCGATCCCGTCGACCTCTTCGAGCCCATCTGTCCAGTAGATGCCTCGACCGACGTAGGTGATCCCGTTCTCCTTGAAGAGATAGTTGCTTTTGAAGCTGGCGCCCTTGGGCAGCGGTGCGAACTTGATCTTGTTGCCGTCCGAGTCTGTGGCTTCAGAGAACGGATAACTGATCGCGGGAATGTCGCTCGGCTTGTTGCGGATCTCCACCACAGTCTCAGGAGGAATTGCCGACACGGGAATCCGCATCTTGCGTGCAATCGGCTTGAACCATTTGCTTTCGTCGCCCAGCTCGTAGAGCTGGCCGTCGACCAGGTCGGCGTCGGTAAGCTCGCGCTTGTTGGTGGTTTCTGAGACAATAGACATGTTCGTTTCCTCTTTCAGGGTTTCGGATACTGACCCCTCGTTGGCGCGAGGGGTCTCTTCTTTGGTGGCGCTTCCTTCCCAGGACGCGAGACGCGCCTGGTAGTCGGCGTCGGTCTCCCACGACTGCCGTGGAAGTGGTTGCGCGGTCATGCTGATACCGGCTCTCCGGTCTGCGTACGCTCCCGTGAGGCCAGCCACGCATGCAGTGACGCCTCCGAGTACACGCGCTTCTTCGGTGAGGCTGCGATGAACGGCGGGCCATCCCCGCGGAACCGCATTTGTGCGAGTAGTGCCCTGGTCATGCCCGGGATAATCTCGCACACCTCCTCGGGGCTGAGGTACTTCTCCATTTGTCCTCCTCAGAGACAACTTGTCTCTGTTGTAGACAATAGCGGATAGTCTCCGTGTAACGCAAACTGTCTCTCAGTGAGACAAACACACCAAAAGCCGCTATAGTTCCGGGGTGAGCAAGAAACCCAGTGAAGGCTTAGGCAAGCGCCTCGCTCGCTTCCGCAAGCTCGCGGACCTCAGCGCACGCGAGCTTGCGGAAATGGCCGGCTATGGCCTAACTCGCGGTGTAATCGCGAATATCGAGACGGGCCGGAAAACGGACATAACAGTTGACCAACTCATCGCATTGTCAGCGGCCCTGGCCATCCCACCTGTGGTCTTGGCAATGCCGATCGATGAGCCCTATCGATTCGTACGTCTGGCTAATGGCAAGAACCACGTCCACACGCGACGTGTTTTCAGCGCTATGGACTGGTTCAACAATATGTCCACCATCTTCACAAACCACCCGTCGCAATTCGACCACGCGAACCAAGCAACAGCAGTAGCAGAGAACCTAATCCGTCACCTGCGTGACTACATGATGCAGGAAAATCGCGTCACAAGGCTTGCGGCCCTAGTGGAGGCTGGGACGGTTGACCAGGATGCGCTCGATGAGGCGAATGGGGAGCTCGAGCAGCTGCGCACATCACTTAGTCAGCTACAGGTCGACCTTCAAGTATTCAAAGTGGATGATTCTGATGGCTAGCATCACCGCGTACACAACATCCGAGGGAAAGCGCTACAGGGTCCGCTACCGGAAGCCTGACCGCACGCAGACTGACAAGCGCGGGTTCACCACGAAGAGAGCCGCAGAGTTGTTCCTGGCCTCCGTGGAGGTGTCGAAGGCCAAGGGTGAGTTCATCGACGCCACCGAGGGCAAGGTCACTCTCGGCGAGCTCGGGAAAGTCTGGCTGGATAACCTGGGCCACCTGAAGCCCTCCTCGGCACGTCCGCTCGAGATCGCATGGCGACTGTACGTCTCCCCCGCCTGGGCACAGACCGCCGTCTCGGAGGTCAGATTCAGTGCCGTGCAGAAGTGGGTGACCGAGATCCAGAACGGCAGGTCAGCGACGACCGTGCTGCGCGCGTATGGTGTCCTGGCGTCGATCCTCGATGTGGCAGTGAAGGACAGGCGCATCCTGTCGAATCCTGCTCGCGGAGTGAACCTGCCACGCAAGGTCAAGAAGGAGCGCGTGTACCTCTCCCACGAACAGGTGGAGCTGCTGGTTGGCTTGTGCGGGGACAAGGCCACCTTGGTGGAGTTCATGGCCTACACGGGCCTCAGGTGGGGCGAAGTGACCGCCCTGAGAGTCCGTGACCTTGACATGCTCCGGCGGCGAGCAAAGGTGCAGCAGAACGCTGTGATGGTTGGCGGGCGCATTGTCGTCGGCACCCCGAAGTCCCATGAGGCTAGGTCTGTGCCGTTCCCGGAGTTCCTCACCGTCGGGCTCGCGGCCGCCTGCGAGGGGAAGACCCTCGAGCAGCTCGTGTTCGGCGACGGCCTAGATTTCGTGCGCCCACCGGACTCGAGGCGCGGGTGGTGGATTTCGGCAGTGCGCCGAGCTCGGGAGGTCGACCCGACGTTCCCCAGCCTGACCCGGCATGATCTGAGACACACCGCGGCGTCGCTCGCCGTGTCCGCCGGCGCGAACGTGAAAGCGGTGCAGAGAATGCTCGGTCACGCCTCCGCCGCGATGACTCTGGACACCTACGCGGACCTCTTCGACGAGGATCTAGACGCCGTTGCGACAGCTTTGAATCACGCCCGTTTGATTTCAAATGTGGGCAAAATGTGGGCAAACGGTGGGCGTCAGCCTTCACCGCCAGCCCTGCTTCCCCGTAAATAAAGGGAAGTAGAGGGGTTGAGAGTGGCGGTACCGGTGGGATTTGAACCCACGGTGGGCTTTCACCCACACAACTTTTCGAGAGTTGCACCTTCGGCCGCTCGGACACGGTACCGCGGACGATCCTAGTACAGAGCGACCGCGCGTTCACCCCGGAACGACCACGAGCATCCGCTGTTCTCGTCACAACTCAGGCAGAACGCGGCGATGGCCTCTCGGAGCATGGATCCGAGCGGTCTGAGACGCATTTTTCCTGAGTTGTGCCCGCGGCCGGTTCGTGGTGACGACGGTGGGCTCCCACTCGTGCCACATTCGGCGGGCTCTCGACGCCGCTGGGTAAGGTCGTCGGATGGGGTGGTGGATCGCCGGCGCCATGCTCGCCGTCGTCGTGCTCGGTGCGATCGCGGCACTGGTCGCGCGCACGCTGGTACTGCGTCGCAGACGTGCGGCGGTCATCCGGCTCACCGCCGACATCCCGATCAACGCGAAGTGGTGGCATGAGCAGGAGCACAAGACCGGCGAACTGCTCTACGTCGCCGTGGGCGACTCCGCGGCCCAGGGCATCGGGGCGAGCCGACCGGGTCGGAGCTATGTCGGGATGCTGGCCGCACACATGCTCGAGCGCACGGGACGACCGGTCAGAGTCGTCAACCTGGGCCAGTCCGGCGCTCGGCTGCGGGAAGCGCTCGACCTCGAACTGCCGAAGCTGCGAAAGCTGCACCCCGACGTGCTCACCGTCTCGATCGGCGCCAACGACATCGCCGCCTTCGAGGCAGAGCGTTTCGAACGCGAGCTGCGCGAGCTCTACTCCGCGCTCCCCCGGCACGCCATCGTCGCCGACCTCCCCGCCTTCTATTTCGGCGCCGCAGAGAAGAAGGTGCGGATCGCAAACGAGATCCTGCACCGGATCGCCGACGAGTTCGGGCTCGAGGTGGCTCCGCTCTACGCGGCGACGTGGCGGCAGGGCGGCCCGCGGTACGCGCTGAACCAGGTCGCGGCAGACTTCTTTCACCCGAACGATCGCGGATACCGGGTGTGGGCATCCGCGTTTCTTCCTCTCCTCGACAGGCGTGTTCCGGCCACGCCATCCACCGCAGCGGATGAGTGACGGCGGCCTCGCTTAAGCTGGCAGCATGCCCAAGGTCCAGTCCAATTTCCGCTGCACAGAATGCGGATGGACGACCCTCAAGTGGGCGGGCCGCTGCGGCGAATGCCAGGCCTGGGGCACCGTCGTGGAGGCGGGCGAGCAGACCGGCATCCTGCGCTCGGTCAAGGCCGTGCACGTGAGCGACGCCCGGCTCGCCAGGCCGATCACCGAGATCGAATCCGACTCGGTCGCACACTGGCCGAGCGGCATCGCCGAGTTCGACCGCGTGCTCGGCGGCGGTATCGTGCCCGGCGCCACAATCCTGCTCAGCGGTGAGCCCGGTGTCGGCAAATCGACCCTGCTGCTCGAGGTCGCCTCGTGCGCGGCGGCCGGCGGCGCCCGCGTGCTCTACGTCACCGCCGAGGAGTCTGCCAGCCAGGTGCGCCTGCGCGCCCAGCGCACCGGTGCGCTGCAGCCCACTCTCTACCTCGCCGCCGAGACCGACCTCGCCACGATCCTCGGCCAGATCGACCAGGTCGAGCCTCAGCTCCTCATCGTGGACTCCGTGCAGACCGTGTCCAGCTCGCTCAGCGAGGGCATGGCGGGCGGCCCTGCGCAGGTGCGCGAGGTCGCCTCCACGCTCATCCGTGTCTCCAAAGATCGCAACCTGCCCGTGCTGCTCGTCGGCCACGTCACGAAGGACGGCACCATCGCGGGCCCGCGCCTGCTCGAACACCTCGTGGATGTCGTGCTGCAGTTCGAGGGCGACCGCCAGACCGCGCTGCGCTTCGTGCGCTCCCACAAGAACCGCTTCGGTCCCACGGATGAGGTCGGCTGCTTCGAGATGACCGGCGACGGGATCGCCCAGGTCGCAGACCCGAGCGGACTGTTCCTCTCGCGAAGCTTTGTACCCGGCCGTGCCGCGATCCCGGTGAGCGGCACCTGCGTCGCGGTCTCGATCGACGGCCGCAGGGCCCTGCCCGTCGAGGTACAGGCGCTCATTGTCAAGACGAGCGCCCCGATGCCGCGCCGGGTCGTGAACGGGGTCGACTCCTCGCGGGTGGCGATGCTGCTCGCGGTGCTCGAGCGGCGCGCCCAGATGGCGCTCAGCGGAGCGGATGTGTACGTGTCGACCGTGGGCGGCATCCGTCTCACGGAGCCCGCCGCCGATCTCGCCATCGTGCTGGCAATAGCGAGCGCCTACCGCGACAAGCCGCTCCCCGGCACCCTCGCGGCGGTCGGAGAGATCAGTCTCGCCGGCGAGATCCGCCCCGTCACCCAGGAGAAGCGGCGCGCTTCAGAGGCAGCACGCCTCGGATTCTCCACCGTCCTCGACGCACACAGCGGTCACCTGCGCGAGGCGCTGAGGCTCGCGTTCGCTGGCACCGAGAAGATCGACGTTCCGGAATTCTAACCAGCGGCGCGCGCGTCAGCGTTCGGCGCGCGCCGCACACGCGACGCAGTAGCGCGTATAGGGGCGAGCATCCAGCCGTGCGAAGGGAATCCGTCCACCGCAGCCGAGACAGATGCCGAACTCCTCACCGTCGACGAGCTGTAGCGCCTCCTCGATGCTCGAGAAGTGAGCCTTGGCATCGTCCAACACGGCTGTCGCCTGCGAGCGCTCGAAGGCGAGGGTCGGACCCTCTGGGTCGTGCTCGTCATCGGTCGCGACATCCTGCCTGGACTCACGCATCGATTCGAGATCCACGACCAGCTGCGAGATGAGATCACGAGTGTCCTCGAGATCCAACACGAGCCGCGCACGCAGCTTCGACAATTGGCGTGCGGTGAGCCTGGCGTGCTGCCGTTCCTCCACGGGTGTCGTCGTCATGTTCTACCCCCTTTCGGGGGAGTATACCTCAGCAGGGCGAGCAAAGGCCCGACCTCGCACTCACCACCGCGGTCGCAACTGTTCCTCGTGCGCGCAGCTGCCGCGGGCCTCCGCGCGCCGGAAACGGGCCCGCCGCTCCAGAAGTTTTTGGCGCCACGAGACGTCTTCTGGCGCGGCGCGCAGCGACGGTAGTCGATGGAGCGACCGCAGCCTCGACGAGCCACTGCGAGCGCCCGGAGTCAGTTCAAGCCGCGATCAGTTCAGCAGGAACTGCGCGGTGTCTTTCGAGGTGATGTCGCCCACCTTCACCGTGAGGTGGTAGCTCGCTCCGCCCGCAGTGACCTGCGGCCTGCTCGAACTGCAGGTCGTTGTGGACGACCGGGTGCGGTCCCACGTGATCGCCGGCGTGGTGAGCGGCGTCGCCGGCTTCAACACCTGAGTCGAGTCGACAGCGTCCGTCTGGCAGTCCTTGGAATCCCAGTAGGTCTCACTGCCGCTCGTGATCTTAAGCTCCTGCTGCGTCGACCCGAGATTGATCGTGCACGCCGCCGTACCGGTGTTGGTGATCTTCATCGAGATCATCGGATTCTGCCCCGCGGCGTAGCTGGACTTGTCGGTTATCGCCTCGAGCTTGATATTGGCGGGGGAACAGGCATCCCCCTCCTTTGTCGTCTTCGCCGGCGTCGACGCGGTCGACGACTGCGACTGCGTCTGGGTGGCCGTCTTCTTGTCCGACGCCGAACCAGGCCGGGTCACGATCAGCATGATGATCACGATGACCGCGATCAGCCCGAGTCCCACGATGAGCCTGCGGCGCCAGTACACCTTGCTTGACTGGGGGCCGACGGGGTTCTTGAACGTCGACATGTCCCAAGAGTAACTACAGGCGCTTCAGCATCCGGGTATTGCCCAGCGTGTTGGGCTTCACGCGGGCGAGATCCAGAAACTCTGCAACGCCCTCGTCGGGAGAGCGCACGAGCTCGGAGTACACGTCGGGGTCGATGGATTCCTCGTCCATTGTCGAGAATCCGTGCTTCTCGAAGAAATCGACCTCGAAGGTGAGGCAGAACAGGCGGCTCAGACCGAGATTGACCGCATCCGTCTCGAGGCGTTCGAGCAGGGCGTGTCCGACTCCATGGTGAAGCCATTCCGGCACGACCGCGAGGGTGCGCACCTCAGCGAGGTCTTCCCACATCACGTGCAGGGCACCGCATCCGATGGGCCTGCCATGCTCGTCTTCGGCGATGCGGAACTCCTGGATCGCCTCGTAGAAGACGACCGCATCCTTGCCGAGCAGGATGCGCCGCTGCACGAGTGGCTCGATGAGCCTCTGCACGTGCGGCACGTCGGATGTGCGGGCGGTGCGCACGGTAAAACTCACACCTCAATCCTACGTGCCGCCCTTCTCTTCTCCACCGAGCGTGCCCGTGTGCGTCGAGTGTGCCCGTTTAACGCGGCGCGGACAGGCACGCTCGACGCACACGGGCACGCTCGGCGAGATCAGCGCTGAATGGGGCGGGAAAGAGAAGGGGCGCGGCGGGGAAACCCGTCGCGCCCCTTGAGGTGCCGTTGTCAGGCCTCGACGGCAGCCACCGGCTCCTCGATCTCACGGCCCGGCTGGCGTGCTGTGGTGAACACGAACTCGCCTCCGACGAAGTCCACGTGCACGTGGTCTCCCGCGTTCAGCTCGCCCTGCAGGATGTGCTCGCTCAGCTGGTCTTCGACCTCGCGCTGGATCGCACGGCGCAACGGCCTGGCACCCAGTGTCGGATCGAAGCCGATCTTGATGAGCTGCTCCTTGGCGGGCTTGGTGAGCTCGATGGTCATGTCGCGGTCCAGCAGGCGGTCCGAGAGCCGCTTGATGAACAGGTCCACGATCTGCAGGAGCTCCACTTCGCTGAGCTGCGGGAACACGATGGTGTCGTCCACGCGGTTCAGGAACTCTGGTTTGAAGTTCTTCTTCAGCTCCTCGACGACCTTGCCACGCATCCGGTCGTAGCCGGTTGCGGTGTCTGTGGCCGAGGTGAAGCCGATCGGAGTGCCCGAGATGTCCTTCGTGCCGAGGTTGGTGGTCATGATGATCACCGTGTTCTTGAAGTCGACGACCCGGCCCTGGCCATCCGTCAGACGTCCCTCCTCCAGGATCTGGAGGAGCGAGTTGAAGATGTCGGGGTGGGCCTTCTCGATCTCATCGAACAGCACGACGGAGAACGGCTTGCGGCGCACCTTCTCGGTGAGCTGCCCGCCCTCTTCGAAGCCGACGAACCCTGGAGGGGCACCAAACAGCCTCGAGACGGTGTGCTTCTCGCCGTACTCGCTCATGTCGAGTGAGATCAGCGCGTCTTCGTCGTCGAACAGGAACTCGGCGAGCGCCTTGGCCAGCTCGGTCTTGCCGACACCGGTGGGGCCGGCGAAGATGAACGAACCGGATGGGCGCTTCGGGTCCTTGAGCCCGGCACGCGTGCGGCGGATCGTCTTCGCAAGCGCGGAGATCGCCTCCTCCTGGCCGATGACCCGCTGGTGCAGGGCCTTCTCCATGAAGACGAGACGCGCGGTCTCCTCCTCGGTGAGCTTGAAGACCGGGATGCCCGTGGCTGCAGCCAGGACCTCGGCGATGACACCCTCATCCACTGTTCCTGTGGAGCCGGCCTCTCCGCTCTTCCACTGCTTCTCGAGGCGCAGCCGCTCGCCGAGCAGCTTCTTCTCCTCGTCGCGCAGGGAGGCGGCCTTCTCGAAGTCCTGGTCCTCGATGGCGGCTTCCTTGCGCCCGCGAACGTCGGCGATCCTGTCGTCGAATTCGCGCAGCTCCGGCGGGGCCGAGAGGATCGACAGACGCAGGCGTGCGCCGGCCTCGTCGATCAGGTCGATGGCCTTGTCCGGCAGGAACCGGTCGGCCACGTAGCGGTCGGCCAGATTCGCGGCGGCGACGATCGCGCCATCCGTGATGGACACCTTGTGGAACGACTCGTACTTGTCGCGCAGTCCCTTGAGAATGTTGATGGTGTGCGGCAGCGACGGCTCGTGCACCTGCACGGGCTGGAAGCGGCGCTCGAGAGCGGCATCCTTCTCGAAGTGCTTGCGGTACTCGTCGAGCGTGGTCGCGCCGATGGTCTGCAACTCACCGCGGGCGAGCAAAGGCTTCAGGATGCTGGCCGCGTCGATTGCGCCCTCTGCGGCACCCGCACCCACCAGGGTGTGGATCTCGTCGATGAAGGTGATGATGTCGCCGCGGGTGCGGATCTCCTTGGTCACCTTCTTCAGTCGCTCCTCGAAGTCACCGCGGTATCGACTGCCGGCGATGAGCGAACCGAGGTCGAGCGTGTAGAGCTGCTTGTCTTTCAGCGTCTCCGGCACATCCCCGCGCACGATCGCCTGGGCGAGGCCCTCGACGACGGCGGTCTTGCCGACGCCGGGCTCACCAATCAGGACAGGGTTGTTCTTCGATCGGCGGGAGAGGATCTGCATGACCCGCTCCATCTCCTTCTCGCGCCCGATGACCGGGTCGAGCTTGCCGTCGCGGGCGGCCTGGGTGAGGTTGCGCCCGAACTGGTCGAGGATCTGCGAGCCCGCCTGCGCCGTGGCCTGGTCGTTACCGCCGACGGCGACCTGCTCCTTGCCCTGGTAGCCGGAGAGCAACTGGATGACCTGCTGGCGAACGCGGTTGAGGTCGGCTCCGAGCTTCACGAGCACCTGTGCGGCGACGCCCTCACCCTCGCGGATGAGCCCGAGCAGGATGTGCTCGGTGCCGATGTAGTTGTGGCCGAGCTGCAGCGCCTCGCGCAGGCTCAGCTCAAGCACCTTCTTCGCACGCGGCGTGAAGGGGATGTGGCCGGTCGGCTGCTGCTGACCCTGGCCGATGATGTCTTGTACCTGCTCGCGCACGGCATCCAGGGAGATCCCGAGCGACTCAAGTGCCTTCGCAGCGACGCCCTCACCCTCGTGGATCAGCCCCAGCAGGATGTGCTCGGTGCCGATGTAGTTGTGGTTGAGCATCTTGGCCTCTTCCTGGGCCAAAACAACGACGCGACGAGCACGGTCGGTAAATCTCTCAAACATTTCTGACTCCTCAGGCATCGCGCAGTGTGGATGCCGTTACATCGAGAGTAACGAGGGGAGCCGGTCAATTGGCGAGTGTTCGCCCTAGGCGTGACCGGGGCGCATCTGCGGCCGAAGTGGCGAGTACTCCCGGCCGCGTGAGTCGGCCGCGTGAGCCGGCCGCGTGACGGTCGCGGCGGCCGCGCGGCGGCGGTGTCTGGCCGAAATGGAGGACGTTTTGCGTCATCCGCACGTAAAGGAGGAACTTTTGCGGCTCCGACGACGGTTTCTCCTCCTTTTCTGCGCGTCCCTTCCTCGCGAGAGACTGGCGGACGTTGTGAAGGTTATCGATAATCGTTATGTTAACGATTATCGTTGAACGGATCACGCGGAAGGAGCAGTCCGATGGTGCGAGAAAAGGGGCCGCCAACGCCGGCCAGAGGGAGCCTTTCAATCGCCCAAGGAATTCTCGTGCTGGGCGGAACGCTTTTTATCGCCTGGAACCTCCTCACCATTGTCATCGCGCTCGTCGTCATCGGCTCGACTTCGCCAGCATTCACCTTCTCCGTGATGTCGACGAATGGCACGGCAGTGCCGGCGTCGATTGCTCCGGATGCTTTCGGATACTTTCGCGAAGCGACATTCTCCTCATCAGCGTTCAGTTGGTGGCCGCATGCGTGGAATACATTTGGCATCCTGCTAGGAGCCGTCACGAGCATTGCGGTCACCGTGCTCGTCCTCGTTTTCGCAAGAAGCGCTGCGCGGGAGGTCGCATTTCGCAGCAAGATCTCGCGTGGCCTGGCCTCCTGCGCCATCGTAATCGGGCTGGGCGGAACTCTCTCCCGTGCCGCACTCCTGTTAGCCCAACACATCGCTTATGTCGAAGTGGCGCAGACAGCCCCGAACACACTCGTCATGCCGACCGCGATCGGATCGACTGACTGGATGCCGTTGCTGGTAGGTGTTGCACTGGCCTTGCTCGCGGCCACATTCCGCTTTGGCGAGCGCCTGCAGCGCGACACAGAAGGGCTCGTATGATGCCGTCGTGCAGGTCGGCGCCCACTGCGTTGCGCCAAATGGACGCTTGCGGGGCGCGGGAAGTGCATTTTGGCGCAATCCGCGCGAGTACTGCGGGGAACGACGCAGGTCGACTCGGGGCAAGGGCGTGAACGAGGAGCTTACGGGCATCCACTGCCGCCTGGACGAACTGCTGGAAGAGCGCGGACTGACGCTGACGCGGCTGAGCGAGTTGGTGGGGATGAGCATCGTCAACCTCTCGGTCCTCAAGAACGACCGTGCGAAAGCGATCCGCTTCTCCACGCTGACCGCGATCTGCGACGCGCTCGACTGTGAGGTCGGGGAACTGCTGGTGCGTGCACCGACCGCCTGACGGCGGCATCCCATCCTCCACCGCACCTCTCATCCGCAATCGCCCAAATGAAGGAGTCGGCGCGGTGACTTCCCCGGATTCCGGGGGTTGTCACCACAGAAACACCCGCATCTCCTTCATTTGGGCGATTACGGCGGGGCTGGCGGCCGACGTGTCAGGACGCTATCGACACGAGGTAGGCGAGCGGGGCGGATGGGGAACTGGCGGCGGCCGTGGGCGCCGCGAGCGACAGCCGCGCGATGGGGGCCGTACGCAGGTCGAGGGCTGCGGTGTCTCGCCGGGCGAGGGTGGCCGCTGAGGTGCCGTTGAGGCTCACCTCGAGGCCGTCGACGAGCGCGACCACGAACCAGATCAGCCCGACGATGTCGTGCTCGCCCGCGCCGACCGCGCCCAGTTCTCCTCGAGTGCGCGCCGGGTCGAAGATGAGGCCGAGATCGAGTGCTTCGCCGTCCAGCGGACGAGCGGATGCCGGTGCCCCGCCCGAGAACGGCCCGTAGGTCTCCCCGCGGCGCAGGCTCGACATCCGCCCGTCGACCGTCAGCTCGATGCCCGCGCCATCGACGACGCCGAGCACCCGCGTGCGCCCGGTGAAGTCCGAGAACGAGGCCTCTGAGTCGACGGTCGCCATGCTGATGCGCCAGGCCGGAGTCGGTGCTGGCATGGGGGGAAGGTCGTCGCCGCCCGGGTCGCGGTTGGTGCTCGCCATCGGCACCGCGGAGGCCGCCACCTCGCGCGTCACGCCCCTGCCGTTGCGCCACGGCACGACCGGATAGTCGGCGAAGCGAAGCACCCGCACGCCGTAATCCATGCCTCTATCCTCTCCTCCATAAGAACCGGGCAACAGAGTCGTGCCACGGTGTGACCCGAATCCTCTCGGCAAGGTGGAGAAAGTACGCAGACTTGACGCCGATTCAGGCGGTGGCACACCACTCCCACAGTGAGATGGTGTGCAGCTAGGCTCCCGGCATGAGCAACCTGGAGAAGAACCCGGCCGAGGTGGTCTGCGATAACGCCGGCACGGACGCCGCGATCGAGATTCTCGAGCCCCGCGACGTTCCGCTCGGCGGCCCGCGCGCGATGGGCGTTCGCCGCACACTGCCGCAGCGCAGCAGATCGCTCATCGGCGCGTGGTGCTTCATCGATCACTACGGGCCGGATGACGTGGCCGCGACGGGCGGGATGGTCGTGCCCCCGCACCCGCACACGGGCCTCCAGACGGTGAGCTGGCTGTTCGAAGGCGAGATCGAGCACCGCGACAGCGCCGGACACCACGCCATGGTGCACCCGGGCGAACTGAACCTCATGACGGCGGGGCGGGGCATCCAGCACTCCGAGGTGTCGACCACGCAGACCACTGTGCTGCACGGTGCCCAGCTGTGGGTGGCGCTGCCCGATGCGACGCGGCACACCGAGCCGCTGTTCGAGCACTATGTCCCGGAGCCCGTACGCTTCGGAGCGGCTACGCTGCGGATCTTCTTCGGGTCCCTCCTCGGCGAGAGCTCCACGGCAACGGCCTTCAGCCCGCTCGTCGGCGCGCAGCTCGACCTGCCGGCCGGGACATCCGTCGACCTGCCGGTCGACCCCGACTTCGAACACGGCGTGCTCGTGGATGCCGGCGATCTGACCGTCGAGACCGAACGAGTCGCGGTCTCACACCTCGGTTATCTCCCCCCTGGCCGCTCGACACTGCACCTCAGTGCCGGCACGACCCCGGTGCGCGCGCTGCTTATCGGCGGCACGCCGCTCGGCGAGCGCATCGTCATGTGGTGGAACTTCATCGGCCGCGACCACGACGAGATCGTGCGCTTCCGCGAGCAGTGGCAGGCGGATGTCGTGGCCGGCGGCTCGATCGACGGCCGCTTCGGCACCGTTCTCGGCTACGACGGCGCGCCGCTGCCCGCGCCCGAGATGCCGAACGTGAGGCTCAAGCCGCGCACGTGATTCCCCGAAGCGCGGCGGCTACTTCTTCTGCGGCGCCGGCTGGCCCAGGCGTGCGCGCTCTTCCGCCTCGATGCGCGCATAGACCCGGCGCTCGGTGCGATCCGCGTGCACGACGGCGCGCATGATGAACCAGAAGATGAGGCCGACAAGAACCGTCGGCAGCAGCACGATAAACCAACTGTCCCAAAGGCTGTCCACGGCTCAAGGATACGCGGTCAGGCTGAACGATGCCCGCCCAGTGCCTGCGAGCGCTGTCTCTATGAGTTGATCAGCCCGATGGCCCCGCTGACGACCAGGTACAGGCCGAAGCCGCCCACGAGAATCCACAGGATGATGCGGTTCCTGGTTATCGGTTCCGGCTTCTTGCCGTTGCCAGAGTCGGTCATCCGAGCCTCACTTCACCAGCGGGAACAGGATGGTCTCGCGGATGCCGAGCCCGGTGAGTGCCATCAATAGGCGGTCGATGCCCATGCCCATGCCGCCCGACGGCGGCATCCCGTGCTCGAGCGCTCGAAGGAACTCCTCGTCCAGCCGCATCGCCTCGAGATCGCCGGTCGCGCCGAGCTTGGCCTGCTCGATGAAGCGCTCGCGCTGGATGACCGGGTCGACGAGCTCGGAATAGCCGGTGGCAAGTTCGAAGCCCCGCACGTAGAGGTCCCACTTCTCGACCATGCCGGGGTTCGTGCGGTGGTCGCGCACGAGCGGGGAGGTGTCGACCGGGAAGTCCATCACGAAAGTGGGCCGCTCGAGATCGCCCTTCACGAAGTGCTCCCACAGCTCCTCGACGTACTTGCCGTGGGTGGCCTGCTTGACCTCGATGCCGAGCGCGTCCGCGAAGGCGGCCAGCTCATCCACGGGCGTCTCGGTGGTAATCGACCGACCGGATGCGGCGCTCAGCGACTCGTACATGCTCACGCGATCCCACTCGCCGCCGAAGTCGTACTCGCTGCCGTCGGCCCAGGTCACGACCATGCTGCCGCCGATCGCGATCGCGGCGTTCTGGATCATCTCCTGGGTGAGATCGGCCATCTGGTTGTAGTCGCCGTAGGCCTGGTAGGCCTCGAGCATCGCGAACTCGGGCGAGTGGGTGGAGTCCGCGCCCTCGTTGCGGAAGTTGCGGTTGATCTCGAACACCCGCTCGATACCGCCGACCACGGCGCGCTTGAGGAACAGCTCCGGGGCGATTCGCAAGAACAGCTCGGTGTCAAAGGCGTTGCTGTGGGTGATGAACGGACGAGCGGATGCCCCGCCATGGATGGTCTGCAGCATCGGCGTCTCGACCTCGACATAGCCGTGGTCGGCGAAGGTCTTGCGCAGTGATGCGACGGACGCCGCCCGGCTGCGCACCATCTGGCGCGCGCCCTCACGGGCGATGAGGTCGAGGTAGCGGGCGCGAACACGCGTCTCTTCGCTGAGCTCGGTGTGCAGGTTGGGCAGTGGGCGCAGCGCCTTGGTGGCGATCTTCCACTCCTTGACCATCACTGACAGCTCGCCGCGGCGACTCGCAACGACCTCGCCGGAGACAAAGAGGTGGTCACCGAGATCGACGAGTTCCTTCCACGAGTCGAGCGAGTCCTCGCCGACGACTGCGAGCGAGACCATGGCCTGGATACGGGATCCGTCGCCCGATTGCAGCGAGGCGAAGCACAGCTTGCCCGTATTGCGAAGGTGCACGATTCGGCCGGCGAGTCCGACGACCTCGCCCGTAGCGGCATCCGGCTCGAGTTCGCCGAAGCGGCCACGCGTCTCAGCGATGGTCGTGGTGATCGGCAGCGACACCGGATAGGCGCCAGTGCCTGAGGCGATGAGGCGGTCCCGCTTGCCGAGACGCACCTGCATCTGCTGCGATGCCTCGGCCTCGAAGGCCTCCTCGGCCGCAGCGGTCTCGGCCTCGGTGGCGGCGGACGCAGAGTCTGCCGGTGTGGTCGTCATGTGGATCGCACTCTCACTTCACAGCTGATGGCGGGCCGAGATGCACCGCGGCATTGTCGATAAGCCTGGTCGTACCCACGGTCGCAGCCACCAGAACGGTTGCTGGCCCGTGGTAGTCATCCTCGACGGACAGGAAGTCCGTCGGATTCACCGCAACCAGATAGTCAAGCTTAACCAGTGGCTGCTCGTCGAGGATCGCACGGGCGGTGCCGAGCGCCACCGGGGCACCGAGAGCAGCGGATGCCGTGGCCGCCGCGAGCGCAGCAGACAGTGCCAGCGCCGCCGTCCTCTGCTCCTCAGACAGGTACCGATTGCGACTGGACAGCGCGAGCCCCCGCGCCTCCCGCACGATCGGCACGGTTTCGACCGTGACCGGCAGGTTGAGGTCCGCGACCATGCGCTTCACCAGGAACGCCTGCTGGGCGTCCTTCTGTCCGAACAGCACGACGGTCGGGCCGACGATGCCGAGCAGTTTGTCGACCACGGTGAGCACGCCGTCGAAGTGTCCCGGGCGCGCCGCTCCCTCGTAGAGGCTGCCGACCTCGCCCGCGACGACGCGGGTCTGCACCTCTCCGTTCGGATACATCTCGGCAACGGACGGCGCGAAGACGAGGTCGACGCCGTGGCCGTCGAGGCGAGCACGGTCGGCATCCAGGTCGCGAGGGTAGCGGTCGAGATCCTCGGCCGGACCGAACTGGAGCGGGTTGACGAAGATCGAGACGACCACGACATCCGCGATCTCCCGGGCCCTGGCGACAAGTGCGAGGTGGCCGTCGTGAAGGGCGCCCATCGTGGGAACGAGCGCAATGCTCCTGCCGTCGCCCCGCGCATCCGCGAGCCGCGCACGCAGTTCGGCAATGGTTTCGACGACGTCAACGGGCACACCCCGATGCTACCGGCTCGGTCGCGGCGCGATTGTTGGCGGTTTTCGCCCTTCCCCACGCTGGGAAGGGCGAAAACACCCAACGATCCGGGTGATGACGAGGGGACGAGGCGTCAGAGAGCGCGGCCGAGCGCGTTGTCGACCGCGGAGCGCACGAGGGGGCCGAGCACGCGACCGGGGTTCTCCACCCCGATCGAGGCGAGGATGCCCGTGGCCTGGTCGACGATGGCGGTCGAGAAGCTGACCGCGGTCGAGATGGCCTCCGCGTAGGCCGCGCGATCGGACTCCGCCACCACGAGCGGCTCCCCGCCCATCTCCACGACGAGTGCCTGCCCGATCGGCAGCACGGGCGCCGGGGCGGTAACCGCGAAGTAGCTGTCGACCATGCGGGTCAGGTCGATGGTCGTGCCGGTAAACGACATGATCGGGTGCACGGCGAGCGGAATCGCCCCCTGGGCCATGGCCGGCGTCAGCACGCCCGTGCCGAACTCGGCCGCGGTGTGCAGCACGAGCTGCCCGGCCTGCCAGGTGCCTGTAGCGGCGAGCCCCTCGACGAGCTGCGTGAGCTCCGAGGCGGGCACCGCGAGAATCACGAGCTCGCTGCGCTCGATCACCTGCGGCAGCTCGAGGATCGGCACCCCGGGCAGGATCGCCTCGGCACGCTCCTTGCTCGCATCCGAGATCGCGGAGATGCCGACGATCGCGTGCCCCGCTCCGGCGAGCGCCGCCCCGATGATCGGACCGACGAGGCCAGCGCCGACGATGCCGACCCCGAGACGACCTGAGCGCTGTTCTGTGCTCATGCCGATTCCTCCCCTGAACGCCAGCGATGTGAGGTGTCACGCTGGGCGGAGCTGATGGCGCTCTCGGCCACCTGCCCGAAGAAGGTCTCCGCCTGCTCGAAGTCGACGGCGCCGAGTTGCGCGCGGATGGGCCCCGAGACCGTGTGCAGCGAGATGTCCGCGAGGCCCAGCACCCGCAACACCGGCCCCTGGGCGATGGCGACACTCTGCAGGCGCGGCTGCGGAACGATCACGAGCTGGCGCCAGATGGCACCGCGGCGCAGCAACAGCAGGTCCGGTGCGGAGGCGAAACCGTTGCGACGCCAGGAGAACGGGCGCAGCCAGGCGGCGCGGCGCGGCGAATTGGTGAAGCCGTCCTCCGGTCCGACCTCGCGGAAGTCCGGAAGCTGGAATCCGGGGAGCACGAGCGCGACCACCCTCGCGGCATCGTCGAAGTCTCCGACCGGCAGGATGGTCGTGTTGGCTCGACCGTCCGCGCCCTTGTTGGAGGAGTGGCTGGCGACGTTCACCCGCACCTCCCACCATCCGACCGGCCGCCACAGCAGCGACTGGCGCACCTGCACGGAGTGGATGCGCCCGGGCGGCAGGGTCTCGTTGCTCGTGGAGAGCAGGCCGTAACCGACGCGCACGCCATCCGGTGTTCCCGCGATCGTGTACCTGAGCGCCTTGGTGAACTTCCGCACGTAGAAGCTCACGAGACCGAAGAGGCTCGGCAGCACGAAGAAGAGGATGAAGTACCGGCCCGTCATCGCGATCCAGATGCCCCCGCCGATGAACAGGAGGATGAAGAAGATCGTGGTCTCGCTGAACAGCATCGACCCCGCGAGGCGGCCGAGATTGATCTTCACGACGGACTCCGGCAGTGCAAGCTTCGGGTCGAGCTCGGGGGCCAGCAGTTCCGCGACCCGACGATCGAGCAGTCCGTGCAGTGCGGCAGCGGCGGCGGGCAGCTCGGCCGACCTGGCGCCGGAGGCGAGGCGGAGGATCTCGAGACGCAGGTCATCCGCGGCGCTCGAGGAGAGGTACGACAGCCTCAGGTTGCTGTTCTGCCCGGCCTGGTTGATCTCGAGCTTCGCCGCGCCGAACAGCCTCGCGAAGAACGGACGCACGATGTTGATGCCCTGAATGCGGTCGAGCCTGGCCTTGCGATTCGTGCGGAACAGGATGCCGGAGCGCTCCTCGACGACCTCGTCCGTGATGCGGAAGGTGTGCATCCGCCAGGAGAGGTAGAAGGCCGTGATGAACAGGATCAGCAGCACCGCGAGCACGAGAAGCGCCTGGATGACGAGGCCGTTGTCGATCACGTAGTCGATCGGGTCGCCGCCCTCGTCGAAGCGCGGGATGAAGATCGAGAGCAGGCGTTCGCGCAGGTTGGCGATCACGGCTCCGAGCACGGCGATGAGGGCGATCCCGCCGCGGAGCAGGGGGGATGCCGGGTGCAGCCGGTGCCACTCGCCGTCGGTGAGTGCCACGACCTTCTTCGCGATCGGCACGGCGCCGGACGCGAGCGGGGGAGTCTCGCTCACAGTCCCGCTCGCCGAGTCTCCGCAAGCGCGACGAGCTGGTCTCGCAGCTCGTCGGCATCCGCCTCTGGGAGCCCCGGGAGGGTGACACCCGCGGCTGCGGCCGCGGTGACGAACTTGAGCTCGCTCAGGCCGAGCGCACGGGCGATCGGCCCGCGATTGATGTCGATGAGCTGCATCCGCCCGTAGGGGACGGCGACGAAGCGCTGCCACATGATGCCGCGCCGAAACAACAGGTCGTCTTCGCGCAGCTGGTAGCCGATCGAGCGCACCCGCCGCGGCGTCACCGCGATCCGCACGAGCGTGCCGACCGCGAAGACCCCGGCGATCGCGAGCGGTATCCAGGCCTGCAGGAACCACAGGCCGAGCGCGATGGCAACGACAACGACCAACGAAATCGCGCCGCCGCCGAGTTCGACCCAGACGAGCTTGGGCGAGACGCGGCGCCAGCTCACATCGGCCAGTTCAAGTCGAGTGCTCACGGGTGTCCTCTGGTGGTGGTCGGTCAGGGCCTGATGCGGATCGGCTTCGGATCCGCGTCATCGTCGGGATCGACGGGCGGAATGGTGCACATGCGCTCGGCGATGAGTCCCGCCGCAAGCAGGATGCCAGACCCCACCAGCGTAGACACCGTGAGGCCGATCGGGCCACCGTCGGGCAACACCGAGCGTGTCAGCAGGTAGCCGAGCACGCCGATGCTCAACCCCGCGAGCACCGCACCGACCAGCGCGCAGGCCTTGGCGAGCATGAGCACCCTCGTCGCGTAGTAGGGGTCGATCGGTGCCTTGGCCGTGCCGTGGGTGAGGCTGCGAATCGGAAGCGCCAGCAGAACGAGGATGACCGCGATCGCCACGAGCGCGACCGGCAGGCCGAGCTGCGGAATGACGATCGGCCGCCCACCCGTGGCGAGCAGGGTCTCGGCGAAGGCCCCGCCGACGATTCCGAGGGCGCCGAGCAGCACGAGTGTGCTCACGCGAGTGTGCTTCATCGCGGTGCCTCCTCGAGCGAAGTCCCCTCGACCGAGCTGCTGTCGAAGGGCGCCGCCGCCTCGCGGGCCCACACGGTGGAGGAGATCGGGGCCAGCAGCTCTGCGACCGGGCCGCGACCGGGGATCTCGGCGGCGGCATCCACCTGGGCCCATGGTGCGAGCACGAACGCGCGTTCCCAGGCACGCGGATGCGGCAGCGTGAGCCGTTCGGTCTCCTGCTGCACTGGGGTGCCGTCGGCGTTCACCACCGCAACGAGGTCGAGATCGAGCGTGCGGTCACCCCAGCGTTCGAGGCGCACCCGACCATGGTCGAGCTCGATGCGCTGCAGCTCGGTCAGCAGGTCCTCCGGCGCGAGCGAGGTCGTCGCGAGCAGTACGCCGTTCAGGTAGCTGGGTGCAGTCTCATCCACGCCGACGAGTTTGACGGCGTGGGATTCGACGAGCCCGGAGACAGCGGTCACCTCGACGCGGTCGAGCGCCGCAACGTCGGCGACCGCGGACCTCAGGGTCTCCTCGCGGTCTCCCTGGTTGCTGCCGAACGCGACGACGACCCGAGCACTCACTCGCGGCTCCTGGTGATGGTGACCGAGACATCCGCGAATGGCACGGTGATCGGCGCGCTCGGCTTGTGCAGCGTCACGGTCACCCGCTTCGCCGCTCTGTGGGCGAGCACGACATCGGCGACGCGCTGGGCGACGGTCTCGATCAGGTCCACCGGATCGCGCTCCACGGCCGCAACGATCTCCTCGGCGAGCACGCCGTAGTGGAGCGTGTCGTCGAGGTCGTCGGATGCCGCGGCTGCCGCGAAATCGAGCGCCACGATCACGTCGATGAAGAAGTCCTGCCCGTTCTGCCGTTCCTCCGCGAAGACGCCGTGGAAGCCGGATGCGCGTAGCCCGGTGAGGGTCAAGAGGTCGTCGGTCACTGCCTGGCTCCGTTTCCGTGCATGGCGCTCCACACGTCGAGAGCCGCCCTCGTTCCGGCGACATCGTGCACGCGCACACCCCATACTCCCGCCTCTGCGGCGAGGGCGCTGATCACGGCGGTCGCCGCGTCCCGATCCTTGACCGGGGCGCCCTCCGGCAGGAGTTCGCCGAGGAAGCGCTTGCGCGAGACCCCGAGCAGGAGCGGGTAGCCCAGGATGCCGAGCTCGCGCAGGTGGCCGATGAGCAGCCAGTTCTGTTCTGTGTTCTTCGCGAAGCCGATGCCGGGGTCGACGATGATGCGGTTCGGATCCACGCCAGCGACGATCAACTCGGCGACGCGCTGCTTCAACTCGGAGCGCACGTCCCGCACGACGCTGCCGTAGACGGCGTTCGCCGCCATCGTGGAGCTCGGGCCGCGCCAGTGCATCGCGACGAAGTGCAGGCCAGTCTCGGAGGCGACCCTCGCCATGGCCGGGTCCGCGAGCCCGCCGGACACGTCGTTGATGAGTTTCGCGCCGGCCTCGGCGGCCGCCAGCGCGGTCGCGGCGTTCATGGTGTCGATGCTCACGACGATGTCGCGCTGCACGAGTTCGGTGATGAGCGGGATGACGCGGCGCTGCTCCTCGTCGAGCGGGATGCGCTCAGCACCCGGCCTCGTCGACTCGCCTCCGATGTCGACCAGTCTCGCGCCCGCCTCGGTGAGCTCGACCGCGCGCGCGATCGCCGCATCCAGATGGTTGTATTCGCCGCCGTCGCTGAACGAGTCCGGGGTCATGTTGATCACGCCCATGATGACCGGTGCTGTCGCGCTCGACGGTGCGCGCCGGCGCAGGACGGCGGGCGTGCGGGAGCGACCGGGAGTGAGTTCCGGCAGGGCGACCTGGTCGGTGCTCACGGCGTTGCCGACCCTCGTGGTGCGCCGATGAGCGCCATCGTCTCGGCGCGGACGAGCGGCTCAGACAGGGTTCCTCGGCTGGTCACCGTGACCGTCGAGCTGTGCAGCTGTCGGGTTCCTCGTGCCCAGACGCAGGCGTGCGTGGCCTCCAGCACCACGAGCACTCCGCGAGGATCGAGGCCGGTCTGCAGGGCATCCGCGATCTCTTCCGTGAGGCGCTCCTGCACCTGGGGCCGCGCGGCGAGAGTCTCGACGACGCGCGGAAGCCTGCCGAGACCGACGATACGGGTGCGCGGTGCGTAGGCGATGTGGGCGACGCCGACGAACGGCAGCAGGTGATGTTCGCAAATGGAGCGGAAGTCGATGTCGCGCACGAGCACGAGCTCGCCGAACTCCTCCGCGCCCTCGGGGAACTCGGTGTTGCCCGCGAGGTGGTCGAGCGGGTCGACCGCGAGTCCGGCGAAGTATTCCGTGTACGCCTGCGCGACCCGCTGCGGGGTCTTCGCGAGGCCGGGGCGGGATGCGTCCTCGCCGATCGCCCGGATGAGCTCGGCGACCGCGGCTTCTATGCGCTCCGTGTCGATGGACCGCGCGGATGCCGCCGGCGCGCTTCTGGCGGCACCGTCGTCATCCGGTTCGGTGTGCTGGTGGGACACGGATCCCCTTCGTCGTGCGTTACGCGGTTGCGATGTCGGGGCGTTTGCGCTGCCTCGGAGCACGAGCCTTCTTCGGTGGCGCGGAATCTACGTCTCCGTCGACCAGGTCTCCGTCGATGGGAGCCTTCACGGGCATCGCCACCGGAGGCTTGTTCGAGATCGGGCGCTTGTCGCTCGAGAGCCACTGTGGGCGCTCCGGAAGCTTCTTCACATCCTTGAAGATCTCCTCGAGCTGCACGTGGTCGAGGGTCTCCTTCTCGAGCAGCGCTGTCGCAAGCGTGTCGAGGATGGCACGGTTGTCGTTGAGCACCTGCCAGGCCTCGTCGTGCGCCTTCTCGATCAGCGCGCGTACCTCGTCGTCGACCTGCTCCGAGACGCGCTCGGAGTAGTCGCGCTGGCTTCCCATGTCGCGGCCGAGGAACATCTCGCCCGAGCCGGAGCCGAGCTTCACGGAGCCGATGCTCGCGCTCATGCCGAATTCGGTGACCATCTTGCGGGCCGTGTTCGTGGCCTTCTCGATGTCATTGGATGCGCCGGTCGTCGGGTCGTGGAACACGATTTCCTCGGCGACCCGGCCACCCATCGCATAAGCGAGCTGGTCGAGCAGTTCGTTGCGGGTGACGGAGTAGCGGTCCTCGAGCGGAAGCACCATCGTGTAACCGAGGGCACGTCCGCGCGGCAGGATCGTGATCTTGGTCACGGGGTCGGTGTTGCGCATCGCGGTCGCGACAAGCGCGTGGCCGCCCTCGTGGTACGCGGTGATGAGCTTCTCCTGGTCGCGCATGACGCGGGTGCGACGCTGCGGACCGGCCATCACGCGGTCGATGGCCTCATCGAGAGCGCGGTTGTCGATCAGCTGGGCATTGGAGCGCGCGGTGAGCAGCGCGGCCTCGTTGAGCACGTTGGCGAGGTCCGCGCCGGTGAACCCAGGCGTCTTGCGCGCGACGACCTCGAGGTCGACTCCGGCGGCGAGCGGTTTGCCCTTGCCGTGCACCTCGAGAATCTTCTTGCGGCCGAGGAGGTCAGGTGCGTCGACACCGATCTGGCGGTCGAAGCGGCCCGGGCGAAGCAACGCGGGGTCGAGAATGTCGGGGCGGTTGGTCGCCGCGATCAGGATGACGTTGGTCTTGACGTCGAAGCCGTCCATCTCCACCAGGAGCTGGTTGAGGGTCTGCTCGCGCTCGTCATGGCCGCCGCCCATCCCGGAACCGCGGTGGCGTCCGACAGCGTCGATCTCGTCGACGAAGATAATGGCTGGCGAGTTCTCTTTGGCCTGCGCGAAGAGGTCGCGCACGCGGCTCGCGCCGACGCCGACGAACATCTCGACGAAGTCCGATCCGGAGATCGAGTAGAACGGCACGTTGGCCTCACCGGCGACAGCGCGGGCCAGCAGGGTCTTACCGGTTCCGGGAGGGCCGTAGAGCAGAACCCCCTTGGGGATGCGCGCGCCGACAGCCTGGAACTTGGCCGGCTCCTTGAGAAAGTCCTTGATCTCCTCGAGCTCTTCGATCGCCTCGTCGGCACCCGCGACATCGTCGAAGGTCACCTTCGGGGTCTCCTTGGAGACGAGCTTCGCCTTGGACTTGCCGAACTGCATGACCTTGCTTCCGCCGCCCTGCATGCTCGAGAGCAGGAACCAGAAGATCAGGCCGATACCGAGGAACGGCAGGATGAGCCAGAGCGCCGAGGAGAACCAGTTGCCCTTGTCGACCTGGTCGTCGAACTTCGCGGTCGACTTGGTCACCGCGGAGACCACCTCGGTGCCGCGCGCAGAAGCGTAGTAGAACTGCACCTGCTTGCCGTTGGCACCCGCGGCCTTGAGGGTCAGATCCACTCGCTGCTCGCCGTCGACGATCTTCGCGGAGGCGACCTTGTCGTTCGAGAGCAGCTTCAGACCATCCTGCGTCGAGATCTGCTTGAATCCGGAGCCGCTCAGGAGGCTAAACCCCACCGACGCAACGACAACAGCCAGCAGGATGTAGACCAGCGGGCCCTTGAGAAAGCGCTTGAAATTCATAGTGTTCCGAGGATCGCTCCCGGCACCTTTCTGACGAAGAATATGGTTGCAAGGGTATCGCGCCGGGACTGGGCAGCCACTGGATGTTTGCTGGCGGCGTAATGCACGCCAGCGCCGTTCGCCCTACTGGTACACGTGCGGCGCGAGCACGCCGATGCCGCGCAGGTTGCGGTAGCGCTCCGCGTAGTCGAGTCCGTAGCCGACCACGAACGCGGAGGGGATCTCGAAGCCGACGTACTTGACGTCGACAGCGACCTTGGCGGCATCCGGTTTGCGCAGCAGCGCGCAAATCTCGACGGATGCTGCGCCGCGGCTGGCGAGGTTGCTGCGGAGCCAGGAGAGGGTGAGGCCTGAGTCGATGATGTCCTCGACGATGAGCACGTTGCGGCCGTGCAGGTCGGAGTCCAGGTCCTTGAGAATGCGCACGACGCCCGAGGACTGCGTGCCGGAGCCGTAGGAGGAGACGGCCATCCAGTCCATCTCGAGCGGGATGGTGAGCTCGCGCGCGAGGTCGGCCATCACCATGACGGCGCCGCGCAGCACACCCACGAGCAGGATCTCCCGGTCGGCATAGTCCTTCTCGATCTGCCTGGCGAGTTCCGCGATCTTCGCGTGGATCTCGTCCTCGGTGAGGAGCGTGCTGCTGAGGTCGTCCGCGATGTCGCTGAATTCCATGGGTCTATGGCTCCCGGTGAGATGAAGTGGTTGCAGAGAACACCAGCAGGTTCCTCTCGCGTTTAACAGTAATGCCCGGCAGGTCGAGCGCCCCCTGGCCGTGCCAGTCGGTCACGAGCCTGGCGACCTCGAGGGTGTGCGCGCGGCTGAGGCTCACGTCGAACTCCGCGGAGACGGCGAGGCGGATGATGCGCTGCCGCAGCGCGGGCGGGTTGGCCGCGAGTGCTTTCACCTCGAGCGAGATTCCCGCCTCCGCGTGTTCCGCGAGTTCCTCGATCTGCTCCTCCGCGAAGTGGTCGAGGGCGTCTCCGTCCTCGCGAAGCTGCGTGGCCGTGCGGGCGAGCGCTTCCGCGATGCCGGGACCGAGCTCCGCCTCGAGCATCGGAAGGATCGTCTCGCGCACCCGAACCCTGCGGAACCTGTTGTCGCTGTTCTGCGGGTCCTCCCACGGTTCGAGCCCGGAATCCGCGCAGAACTGACGCGTCACAGAACGACGGATGCCCAGCATCGGCCGCAGATACAGCCCCGCCGAGTGGTCCATGCCCTTCAGGCTCGCGGCGCCGCTTCCGCGCGCGAGCCCCAACAGCACCGTCTCTGCCTGGTCGTCGAGCGTGTGCCCGAACAGTACCCGCGCGGCACCTGTCTCTGCCGCAGCATCGGCGAGGGCCGCGTAGCGCGCGTCTCGCGCCGCGGCCTCGGGGCCGCCGTCCGTTCCCACCTCGACCCGCGTGACGATGACCGGGTCGAGGCCCAACGACCGTGCCTGATCCGCGGCCCTCGCCGCGACATCCGCCGACCCGACCTGCAAACCGTGATCGACGATCACGGCACCCGCGCGGATGCCCGCCCGCGCCGCCTCGAAGCTCGTGGCGGCCGCGAGCGCGAGCGAGTCAGCCCCACCGCTGAGCGCCACCAGCACGAGCGGGCTCTGCTTCCCGGCCGTCCCTTCCGCCGGCGTCCCAAATGAAGGCACTGCCACCTCGTCGTCCCGGGAGTACTGGGCAGTCTCGATCCCCCGCGCTGGAATGCCTTCATTTGGGATGGGAACGAGGGCGGCAGCGGAGGATGCTGCCTGCAGCGGGAGCAAAGCGGCTCGCACCGCACGCCGCACATCGGCGATCGCGGGGGTCAGTTTCGGCCGGGTGGTCATCCAGTAACGTTATTCCAGCAGACAGAAGAAGGAGCACCCCATGGCCGCGTACGACGCCATCATCGAGATTCCCAAGGGAAGCCACAACAAGTACGAGGTCGATCACGAGACGGGTCGCGTCTTCCTCGACCGGGTACTCTTCACCAGCTTCGTCTACCCGACCGACTACGGCTTCATCGAGCACACCCTCGGTCTCGACGGCGACCCGGTCGACGTGCTCGTGCTGCTCGACTACCCGCTGTTCCCCGGCGTCGGCGTCTCGGTGCGCCCGGTCGGCGTCTTCAAGATGACGGATGACGGCGGCTCAGACGCCAAGGTGATCGCCGTTCCCGCGAAGGATCCGCGTTGGACCTGGATCCAGGATGTGGGCGACATCCCCGAGTTCACCCGCAAGGAGATCGAGCACTTCTTCGAGCACTACAAGGACCTCGAGCCGGGCAAGTGGGTCAAGACCGAGGGCTGGGGCGACGCCGCAGAGGCCGAGGAGATCATCGTGGCCGGAGTCGAGAAGCTCAAGGCCGAGGGCCACTGACCCGACTCTCACGCGCCGAGTCTCACTCGCGGCGAGCTCAGTCGCCGTCGGCTTCAGTCGCGGCGGGACATAGCGGTTCGAGGCGGGAGTCGTAACTCTCTCCTCCAGAGAGTTTCTCCGTCCGCACGCCGAAAGCCGGGCGCATTTCTCCCGCCGTGAGGCAGTCTCGCCCGTTACGGACCCTACGCTGTCGAGGCGATGTGACTAGCCGAGTCTGATGCCGCGCGCCGCCATGAACTGCACCGGGTTGGTCGCAACGCCACCCTGACGCGTCTCGAAGTGCAGGTGGCATCCGGTGGACTCACCGGTACTGCCGATCTTGGCTATCTGTTGCCCCGCCGCCACAGACTGGCCTCGGTGCACGAGCGTTCCACCGTTGACGATGTGACCGTAGGCGGTGGTGATTCCACCCCCGTGGTCGATACGGATGTAGTTGCCGTAGCCGCCGTACACACCCGCATAGACGACGGTTCCGGCGTGGGCGGCATAGATCGGAGCGTTACAGCCGCCCGCGATGTCGGTGCCCTCGTGGAATGACGAGCAGCCTGCACACGGTGAGATGCGTGGGCCGAAGCCGCTGGAGATCGGACCGCGCGCCGGCAGCGCCCACCCAGAGCTGTTCGATCCGCCGTTTGCGGGCGGGTTCGCTGCGGCGGCTGCCGCTGCTGCAGCGGCCGCCGCAGCTGCCGCCGCGACTCCGTCGTTATAGCTTGCCTCGGTGATCTTCACGTTGCCCATCAGGCTCGCGCGCTGCGCTTCGAGCCTGGGTTTGTTCGCCTCCTGCGCCTGCAGTGCGGCATTGGCCTTATCCGATGCGGCATTCGCTTCGTCGAGCGCGGTCTGGGCGGCCGTGGCAAGCACCTTGAGCGCGTCCTGCGCCCTGGTGGCCTGGTCGCCCATCGAGCGAGCGGTGTTCTCGTCGAGTGTGGCCTTCTCATAGACCGAGGCGGATTTGTCGTTCACGATGCTCGCGAGGCCGAGCTGCGCGAGCAGGTTCTTGGCGTCGTCTCCGCTGAAGAACAGGCTCGTGCTGACGTCTCCGCCGCCGACCCTGGCGAGCTGCGCGGCAAGCTGGCCCGCGTACTGCTTGGACTTGTCTGCCTTCACCTTGGCGGCATCCGCCTGCTTCTTCAACTCGGCGGCCTTGTAGCCGGCTTCGTCGAGCTTCTGCTGGGCAACCTGGAACTCTGCGCCCTTTTGATTGGCGAGATCCTGCGCTGCGGTCACTTCGCTCGTGAGCGAACTGATGAGGGAATCGAGGCGTGCGATCTCCGCCTGCTTGGCGGCGACGTTGTTGCGGGCGGCGAGCACGTCGTTCCAGCTCGGATAGCTCGCGGCATACGCGGGCGCCGCAGCCTGTCCCGCGACGGCTCCCGTGACGAAAAGCGCGAGCACTCCAACGGCGGCCAACACTCGGCGCAGCCGCCTGGGCATGCCAGCGACCGCTGTCCGACCGTCGGCAGTGAGTGCGTTGTTCATGATCCCCCGAAACATCACAGTGCTCGGAGAATCACTCCAGTAACACTGTTAACATCAGCCACAATAACCGGCATGTGCCGAAATGGCCAGCCCCACGGGACATTTCAGTCCCTGGCGACTATCGGACGCCCTGGGCCAGCCCGTTAGTTTGCGAGCTCGATACCCTGCGAGCGCATGAACGACACGGGGTCACGGGGCACGTTGTTGACGCGCACTTCGAAGTGGAGGTGGCATCCGGTGGAGTGGCCCGTGCTGCCCACGCGTGCGATCTGCTGGCCGACTCCCACCGACTGTCCCGTGCGCACGAGGGTTCCGCCGTTCACGATGTGACCGTAGGCGGTGGAGAGGCCACTGCCGTCGTCGTTGGCGATCTGCACGAAGTTGCCGTAGCCGCCGAAGGGACCCGCGTAGACGACCGTGCCGCTGTGCGCGGCGAAGATGGGCGAGTTGCAGCCGGCCGCGAGGTCGACACCTTCGTGGAAGGAGGAGCAGCCTGCGCACGGTGAGATGCGTCGCCCGAAGCCGCTGCTGATGTGCCCGCCCGCGGGCCGTGCCCACCCGGATGCGCTGATCTTGCCCGCGCCGAGACCCGCGCCGGCACCCCACTGTGCCTGAACGCCCGCGAGATATTCCGACTCGGCGTGGATGCGGTCACTCTGCAGGGTGGCGAGCTGGGCATCGAGCCTGGCCTTGTTCGCCTGCTGTTCTGCGAGCGCCGCGGCCGCCGCATCCGCCGCCGCCTGGGCAGCCACCTGGGCAGCCTGCGCCGCCTCGGCGAGAGCCTGCAACGCGTTCTTGGCGACGGTTGCCTGGTCGGTCAGCGATTGCGCGGTGTTCTGATCCTGGATGGCCTTGCTGTAGAGGCCCTGCGACTGGTCGGCGACCTTGCTGGCCAGGCCGAGCTGGGCGAGCAGGCTGTCGGCATCGTCTCCGCTGAACAGCAGAGTGGCCGTGAGGTCCCCGCCGCCGGAGCGCGCGAGCTGGGATGCGACCCGACCCGCTCTGACCTTTGACTTCGCCGCGGTGGCCTGAGCCTCATCCGCCTGCTTCTTCAGCTCCTCAGCCTTGCGCGCCGCAGCGTCGAACTTCTGCTGGGCCTCGAAGTAGATCTGGCCCTTGGCCTCAGCGTCGGCCTGGGTGGATGCCACGGCTGCCTCGAGTCCAGCGAGCAGGCTCTGCACCCTGGCGACTTCGGCCGCCTTGGCCGTCTCGCTGTTGCGGGCGGCGATCACGTCTTCCCAGCTCGGGTAGTCGGCGGCCCAGGCGGCAGGTGCCGGGGTAGCGATGATGCCGGCGGTGGCGAGCATCCCGACGATGGCGATGGTGGAGAGCAGGCGACTGAGGATGCGGCGACGACCGGTCGGCTCGGACGCGGTGCGCACGCGGCCTGACAGCTTCTTCATCGTTCCCCAAACCCGGTACCGCGAAGTGCCGGCTGATCACAGCAACAACTCTGTATGACCACGGTAACAACGCTCATGCGCATTACCCGGCATTGCACAGCCTCAATGACCAGTTGAACCTACCTGCCCTCCGGCGACTCGGCCGGGCGCTCGTTCGGAGTGGTGCAATTGGGTCTTTCGATTCGGAAACTGCTGCGTTTGGTTAATGGGGAGTGCACCCTTATGCTTATTGCTCGGTAGCTATGAAGGTTGTTTCTTCATGGCCCCATCGTTTAGTGGCCTAGGACACCGCCCTTTCACGGCGGCAGCACGGGTTCGAATCCCGTTGGGGTCACAAAACATTAATAGCTAGGCCCTGTAGCGCAGTTGGTTAGCGCGCCGCCCTGTCACGGCGGAGGTCGCCGGTTCAAGTCCGGTCAGGGTCGCAAGGCACGGTCATCTCTCGCCAGACGGCCGTGCCTTCTGCACTAGTGCAGGGCTCTGTAGCTCAGTTGGTAGAGCGTTCGACTGAAAATCGAAAGGTCACCGGATCGACGCCGGTCGGAGCCACCCTCAAATCCCCTGATCAGCCGCCAGTTTTGCGGACTCGTCACCCCCTCGAATATGACCGTTCGACTGGGCATCCCAGTACTTGGACAGGGCAGCCGCACCGCGCCTCGCAGCATCAGCTCGCGTATCTGCATATAGCTGCGTGACGAGTAGCGACGAGTGCCCAAGGATCGCTTGAACGTCGGGAGCGGACACGCCAGCACTGAACAGGGCGACAGCGGCTGTGTGGCGCAGGTCGTGCCAGTGCAGCGCGGCCTCCCCCGGTGCGTATGTCTTCACCTGGTCACGGATCCCAGACCAATGCAGCGCACGGCTGAGGTTCTTCGAGTTGATGAATCCCCCGCGCGGCCCAGGGAACAGCAGGTCATGCTCCGTCTTGCCGCCCATCGCCTCAAACACAATCGGCAGCAGCGGATCGGCTATCGGAACCATGCGAACGCGACGGCCCTTGGTCGGCCCAATGAGCAGCTCACCGTGCATGCCGGGTGAGGCAGTTTGTGCCACTCGGATCACGCGCTCCGCCAGGTCAACGTTCGAGACGCGCAGCGCCGCGACTTCTCCGAGGCGGCAGCCGGTATAGAGCAAAGCGAGCACGAACCGCCGATATGGCCCAGACTGCGGCAACACCCGGAGCAGCCGATCAACCTCCACAACATTCAGCGAACGGGAGGCAGGATCAGCCTCGCGCCCTCGAGGCACATCGACTCCGAGACAAGGGTTGGCAACAAGGTAGCCACCCTTAACCGCAACGCGGCAGATCGCCGACAGCATGCTCAACGCGTCAATCCGGGTCGAGCGCGAGCCAGACCAAGCGGCGAACTCAGCTTCGATATCCAGCGGCGTGAGCTCAGCGACCGCGCGAGACGCGAACGACGGCGCGACACGGCGACGCCACGCAACCATGTATCCGCGCCCGGTACCCGGAGCGACTCTGCTCAGAATGAGCGTGCAATACCGCGCAAAGAGGTCGCCCACCGTAGGGGCGTCCAACTCGCTCTGTACTCGCATAATGCGAGAGTAGCGGGAATGTTCTATAGACGCAATCTTTGCGACTAGCTCTTTGGCTTGGGCCTCAACCGTTCGCCCATACCGGCAAGGAATTCAACGGGGTCAACAGTGATTCCGGGGAACTCGTACACGTCGGGATGTTCTCCGAATGCCTCACGAAACAAAGCGATACGCCGGTACATCTGAGACTTGCTAATGCCGAGCGCCTTCTGAGTGCCCTCGAATCCACCGCTAATCCGCCACATGAGCCAGAATCCCAACAGATCGAGCAGCCGCGCACCGGAATAGCCGCGCAATGCTTCGCGTAGTTCCGGGAATGCGCCAAAGAGTCGCTCGTTGAAAGACTTATTCGCCTTGTAGTAAGTCGTATAGGCCGACTCAAGGGCAGACTTTGCCCGGCCTTCACCCTCAGGCGAGGGCATACGCTCAGATCGGAAGTCCGCCATCACGCCCCGTCTCGTAGTTCTTGATTCTGCGACTACAAGACTACGGTGCACCACCGACGAACACTACCTAGCCAGGTTCTCCCGAAATCTTCTATACAAGATCAAGAAAGCAGCAATGGGCACATCAACCCGCGATGCCTCCAAAGAGTGGCGCGTCTGGGCACGCATCACCGGACCGCAGCTTCCCCTAGTGGACGTGAAAATAGGAAATGCCATGGTAGGCCCGGGGCCAGCGGGTTACCGCCCAGTGGGTCCGCCGAGTGGGCCGCAGCTGAAACCGGTCGCGGATTCGACATACTTCACTGCGGCCTCCCCCGCTCTGCGCGTCGTCTCGGATTGTTGGGTGATAGTCCCAGGCGTGCGCGCGACTCGATCTGATCTTGCCATCCGCAAAGCAGTTGCAGAAGAGATCGTCCCGCTCATAGCGGCTCTCTCTGCTGGCGAAAGAAGAAACCCTCACCGCGTTCAAGTTTGGGGTGTCGATGACGGCAAGCAGGGCTCGTCATTCTCCGAAGCTGTCAAGATCGCTTACTACGCCAAGGAGGATCTTCCTGCTGAGAAGCTCGCAGTAGCTCAGGCGCGCGTAGCCAGCCTTCACAAGAACTCCAAGCTCGCCGTTGCCAGTGAGATCTTTTACCGAGGCGTTGAATACAGCGACTTCGCGGCAGGGCCGCTGACGTCAGCTAGCTCCATCCTTGCGTTCTACCAAGTGTTAGAAGCATGCGCGGACGTGGTTCCATGGATGACACCAGCAGACTACGACGAGAAGTCGGCGGCAATTGCGGCGACGCTCAAAAAGACGCTAGAGGGCAAGGCGCTCGCAAAGAAAAAGGCCAAAGCTATTCGCGCGTCCAACGATGCGCTCAACCGTCTCGACGCCAAGTACACGAGCCTTCGCATTGAGCACACGGCGAGCACATTTGGACTAGAGAAACATTGGATCGAAAGATCGCGCGAGCTGGGAAAGTTCAGAAACAGCAGGCTTAGTCACCCAAGCGCACTACCCTCGCCGAGCGAAATGAACGAGTGGGAAGCTCAGAACAATGAATGGAGCGCGTACGCTCTTGCTTCGACCATCCTCGCTGCCGCGTTTCACTACGTCGCGGAAGAAACCACAGCCTGATACCCAGTCCCCGTTCAATGATGAATCGCTAGCTTCGTTAGAGGAGCGCTGCCGCCCTCCGCGCTGCGCGCTCCGGTTGCCACAGGCGGGGATAGTGCAGTCCATTCGCGGCGGGAGCCGTTGCACGGAGCAAGGGAGAAAGGCCGCGCGGCACCGCGCGTTCGCCCCTTCGGGGCATCCACGCACGGCATCCGCACGGTCTCCTCACCTTCGCAACCGGTCAACAGGTTCCGGTCACGAACAGTACGCACACAACTCACGACCGAGAGCATCACGGCCCCGGCCATCCATAATCGGAGTGCCGCAGATATCGCACGCACGGTAACCCAGCATCTCGCACGTCCCACAATCTGGCTCAGCCATTTTCATCACCCCCTCCCCCTCATGGCACAGCCGCCGAGCAAGGAGCCAGCTCACGTCGCAAGCGCAACGCCAACTCCTCGACGGCCTCCACCTGGTAAACCGCAGTCGCAGAATCTGCCGCCCCTGACGGAGCGGCGTGTGAGAGAAACCACTCCAGGCGCAGCCGCCGCTGCACCGTGCGCGTCAGACCGGTGAACGACCAGCCCGTGCGGTGCTTAGTACGACGCGACGCACTCACCACCTGCGAGCGCGCACCGTAGCGGTCATGCACCCGACTACCGCAGGAGGCAGGCACACAATCGGGAGCGCATCGAATCGACCGTGCAGCACGCTCTAATGCCGACAGATGCGCCCAGACGAGCGGATGCGCCGCACTCCCGTCTTGCTGCACCACGTCCTTCATCACGTAGTTCAGCGCCTTTGACAGATACCAAATCGTCTTTGCCCCGTCACCGTTCGCACGGAATGCATCACAGCGAGCCTGCGCGCCCCACTCCACCAGGCCGCCGTCAACCTTCGACGCAGCAACCGCCGTGCGCGCAGCCTCCCGCAGCACGTCCGCCGTCGGTGCCTCAACACGTGCAATACGCACCAACACGTGCACATGCAGCACCCCACGGTCTTGCCACTCCCGCACGATGAAATACTCCGCAGAGTCCCAGCGATCCCGCACACGACGTCGCGTGCGATCCCACAACAAACCAGCGTCACGATTCCAGGCGACCTGCCCCACGTAGTCGTATCGCGCGGGATCCAAGGGCACACCGCGCAGTCCCGCATCGTCAGCCGAGTGCTGCACGCCACAACCACAGTTGCCGGCCACTTGCTTGCCAGGTCGCGGAACGCGATGCACCTGGCCAAACGATGGTGCCGTGAGCGTCAGAAGGTAGAACTGGAAGTTCTCAACCGGCCCGTCAAATACGCCAGAACGGGCTATGGCTGCCCAATCGCCCCGGTACAGTTCCGCACACGACGGGCAACGACTCTTGACCCTCGAGCCGCACCGCACCCACACGCCCGAAGCGGTCTTGATGGGGCGGGCACATCCGCGCGCGATGACCTCCGCAGCGCCCGGCTCGAGGTTCGAAGGAGCATCCAGCATGGCAATGCCGCAGCATTAGCAGCACGCCTGAAAATCGAAAGGTCACCGGATCGACGCCGGTCGGAGCCACTGCCTCATTTCCCGGCTTCTACGGGGAGTGAGGCTTACCTTCACCCGCGTAGCGCATCAATGGGTTCGATTCCGGCCGCCCTCCGCGCGGGAAGACCTCCGGCGACGAGCCCGACGAGCGCTCCCAGTGTCACCCCGCCCAAAGCAACAGCGGGGCTCGTGACCACCGGCCAGTGGTGAACCAGCGCAAACACCTCGATTGACATGACCCCGACAGCTGCCCCGAGCAGCCCACCGAGCAGACCCAGGACGACAGATTCTGCGATGAACTGCGCAGCGATCTGTCGCGCAGACGCGCCGACCGCGCGCCGTAAGCCAATCTCAGCGGTTCGTTCCATGACTGAGAGCATTGTCACGTTCGCGATCCCGAAGCCGCCAGCGAGCAGGACCACCACCGACAGGATGATGAAGACGAGATTGACATCGCCCTGCACGCTCTTCTGCAGGCCGGACACTCCACTCGGCGCAGACACGGCGATCTCAGACGGGTTGCCCGGGGACAGCGCGATCGGAGCCTGCCTGGTGAATATCGGCCCCGCGTTCACAGCCAACCGCACCAGCACTTCGTCCGGCGAAGCGAGATCGAATTCGGCGCGCGCCGTGTTTGACGGGATGATGATCGCGTCCTGGAGATCACCGTCGTATTTCGCGTGGTCGTAGATCCCGATCACTGCATACGCCACCCCACCCAGAAAGACCGAGGGCTGCGATCCTATGGCGCCGACGCCCAGCCGGGTTGCGGCACGCGCACTGATCACGGCGACCCGAGCGGCCCGACGGTCGTGGCCGCTGTCGAACATCCGCCCGGCGACCATAGACGCTCCCGCCGTGCGAATGATCTCCGGGGACGCCGCATAGACTCCCGGCTGCTCGAGGATTGGTGCGGACGGGTCGTCAACCGTGACTGCCGAGACGACCCCGCCACCGAGCGGGACCTTGGACAAGAGTGCGGCATCATCGACTCCGCTCAGTCGTCCAATCTGCGTCGAGGCATCCCAGTTCAGATTCGTCACCGGGATGTCCGTACCGTTCGGTCCGGGCTCGGTCGCCGGCCTGACGATGGCTTGCCGTCCGGCAACGGCCGCGAATTGGCGTGCGATCTGAACGCCGGAGGTCTGTGCAAAACCGATCGTCGCCACGAGCGCTCCCACCCCGAAGATCGTTCCAATGACGGTTGCGATTAGCCGCACCGGACGAGCGTTGATATCTGTGGTTGCTTCCACGACCACATCCAAGATCCTGAATCGATCGGCGGACCGAACCCCGCCTTTCATTCGACCTCGCTCAGGCGTCCACGATTGATGCGAACAGACCGTGATGCGCGGCGCGCCAACTCAACGTCGTGGGTGATGATGGCAACCGTCAATCCCTCGGCGTTCAGTTCTTCAAAGAGCGCCATGATCTCGCCCGCGGTCGTCTGGTCGAGATTTCCGGTCGGCTCATCCGCCAGAAGGATGCTGGGGCGGCTCGCTACGGCGCGCGCGATCGCAACCCGTTGCCGTTCGCCCCCCGAGAGAAAGTTCGGCAAACACGAGGATCGCTCGGCCAGGCCCACTCGTTCAAGAGCCGACACGGAGCGCGGCTCGCGTTCTGTGCGAGAGGTGCCGTTATAGAGCATCGGCATCATGACGTTCTCGAGCACCGTACGGCGGGACAACAGGTGGAACGATTGAAAGACGAACCCGATGCGGTGAGCACGCTCGGTGGCGCGGGCACGTTCGTCGAGATTGCTGGTGAGGACGCCTTCCAGACGGTACTCGCCGACAGAAGGTCTGTCGAGCAGTCCGAGAATGTTGAGCATGGTCGACTTGCCCGAGCCGCTGGGCCCGACGATGGATAAATAGTCGCCGTGCTTGATCGTGAGATTGACGCCACGAAGCGCCTGGATCTCCGGCGGTCCCGGAAATGATCGAGTCACGTCCCGAAGTTCGACAAGAAGTTCATTCATCGGGCGACCACCACCAGATCGTTTTTACGGAGCACGCCGCGCTTCGATGTCACCTCGACCTGGCCGCCCGCGGCCAGTCCGGTGTCAACGACCACCAGATGGGTCACAGCCTTCGTGCCCGCCCGAGGATCTCCATCCACCACCTGCACACGAGTCTCCCCGCCTGGGCCAGCAGAGAGCGCGGCCTCTGGCACGTTGAGCACCGCGCCCTTCGTCGCACCGACGGGAACCTCAACCTTCACGTTCTGTCCGGCCAGTTCTTTCATCTGGTCGGCGCTCAGAGACGCCGGGGTCAGGACGATCGTCGGTCGATCGCTCGCGGTCGCTCCCGGTGTGATGCTCGTCACCGTCGCCGGATGTTTGCCGCCATCGGGCAGATCGAAAGTCGCGGAATCCGCTGTCTTCAGAAGCTTCGCGTCTCCGATGTCGACCGAGCCTGTCAGCGCGACCGTCGTTCCTGACAGCGTCATAGCAGCGCCACTGAGCCGTTCGCCCTGGTGGGCATCGACCTTGTCGACCCGCACCGGGAGTTGTGGAACGAACAGCACTTCACTCAGCGGAAGCACCGGAAGAGCATTCTGGTTCGCAAGCACGAGTGCCGCCCGGGCTTCAGCCAGCGATCTGATCGCGGACGCCACAGCCAAACGCTGGGCGCTCGTGTTCGGGGCGACATCAAGCGCGTGACGCTCCGTTGTGGCCAGATCCAGGGCATCCTGAAGATCTGCAAGCTGATCTGCATCCGTCGGAGTCGCTGCCCTGGCCGAGTCGAGCGCACGCTGCGCGCTCCTGACCGAGTTATCGGCCTGTTCCACCGCGACCGCTGATGGTCCGGCCGAGGCAGCCGACAGGTCGTTCTGGGCCGACGTCAGTGCGTCCTCCGCCGATTGTTCCGTGGCGCGAGCCGCCGTCACCGCGGCGGAGGTTCCCTCCGCTGCCGCGGGCGGGGAATAGCCGATCTTTGCATACAGGGTGGGGATCGAATTGGCCGCGGCCTCGTCGAAGACTGGATTTGCCGGGTCGCCGGCATCGAGTCCGACCGTCCGCATTGCCTGCTTGAACTGCACGACGTCGGCACCGGTCATCCCGTACTTCAGCGTGCGATAGGCGGCCAATGCTCCGGGCAACACAATCAGCGGCCGCCCCGAGACTTCGAGAGCGATCGATAACGGAGTGAGTTGAGCACCCACCCGAGGCACGTGGCCGGTGACGACCGGAGTGCCGGTCAGCGCGGACGTGTCCACCGTCACGTCAAGGGAATCCGCGTAGCCGACCTGGCCTCGAAGGGTCACGACGTTCTGTAACCGGGTATAGCTCACAGGCACCGTGACGAGCCCGGCTCCCGGAGCGACACCCGCAGCATCTGCCGGCAACGCGTAGTGGCCGACGAGAAGCCCGGCGATGAGCGACAAAGCTCCTGCGGCCGCACCGATCCAGATCACACGGCCTCGTCGAAGCACCGCGCTCCAGCCTCGAAATGGCCATTTTCTGCGCAACCAGTCGCGCGGTGACAGCCGCTTCGTGCTCATTTGGACTTCGCCTGAGTTGCCGCTGCTGTGAGGGCGTCCAGCGCCACCTTGTTGTCCGCCATGAACTGGTTCTCCTGCCTGATTTCGATGGCACGAAGGGTGCTGCTGTAGTGGGTCTTCTCGCGGCAGCTCAGGTCTGCAAGCGCGACCACACGTTCCTTGTTCGCCAGAGCATCCAGATCGGACGTCGTCGGCTGGCTGCCGGAACTCGCGGCGGCCCAGAGTGCGGTGTCCTGCCCCGCGAACTGTGCCGCTGGCTCACTCTGGGCGTGGTAGCCGGCATGGCCGCTGTCCGCCATACACGACGACCACGCCTTCTCGGTATCGGAGACTCCGGGCCAGGTCGAGTAGCCGTTCTCGAACTGCTCGATGGCTTTTTCGACTACCTTCCCCTGAGCGGTCGCCATGATCACGTTCTCGTTCGGCATCTTATGCAGAGCCGCGCCGCTGCATCCGAGTTTCTGCCAGTCCCGCGTCCCGTCCGACGAGAGATTTGCGGCCTCGGTGCCATACAGCGCCGTGTCGTATGCCTTCTGCTCAGCACCGGTGAGGGACGATCGGTACCGGGAATTAGGATCATTCGAGACACTTTCACCCGACTTCTTGGCGGAACCAGCTGCCTCCTGAGCCCGGGCTATCCCGCCCGTGAGTCCCTCGGGCGTGTAGACGGCCCCGTAGCCGTACTTCTGCACCCATGCTTTCGAGTCGAGGTCACTCTGCTGCGGCCCGACCTGAGTGGTGGTCTGCGTGCTCTTGACCGCTTCGGGAATGTACGAGAACCCGTTCCTCTGCATGCACGCGGCGATGAGATTCTCGCGCTTGAGATCACTCTGATAGGTCTGCTCCTGGATGTCGGCAAGGCTGCCGGAGAGGCCGGTGAGACTATTCATGTAAGCGTCCAGCGGCAGCACCGGCGTCTTCGCGGTCTGAGTTGTGCTGGCGTCGGCGCCACCAGACGGCGCGGACGACGGACTCGCGGGACCCGAGCTCGAGCAGGCCGCGAGACCCGCGACCATAAGAACGGAGGCGCCCAGTGACAGGGCGCGGTAGGGGCTTCGATGGGTGCTCTTCATGGTGTCCAGCCTTTGCTCCGCACAAGCCGTAGACCATCGGGGAAACGGTGGAACACACTCCACCGAACGGATGAGGCGGCCCCGAGCGGCGGCGCGTAGCGTAACGGTGTGGCCCCATTCCTCACCCGTCGCTCGCCACTCACGCGCGACCTCATCATCGCCGGTCTCTGGCTGGCATTCACCCTGTCAGTCGTGGTCTTCGCGATGTCGACCGTGTGGTTTCCGGCGCGTCCCGCCGACTACTTCGTCGTAGCGATCGTCACCGCTGTCGCATGGCCGCTCTCGCGGCTGGCGCCGAAATCGACCCTCCTGGTGGTGGCCGCCATCGCCGCGCTCCCGTGGATCTGGACCTTCGTTGCACCCGAGGTGAGAATCGTGCCGCTCGCCGTCGCCGCATTTCGTGCGGCACAGTTGGGCGGTGCCAAGCGGTACGTCATCCCCATTCTCGCGATCACGACACCGTTCGTCGCCGTTCACAATCTCCTGTCACATATCGTCAACGGCGACCTGGTGTACCCCCACGGATATGCCTGGACGCAACCTTCCGTCGACATCATGCTCATGGTCACTGTTGCCGTGGTCGCGGCACTCGGGTACGCCGTGCACCGCCAACAGCAGGCCGTGCATCGACAGCAACAGATCGCCGAAGACCTCAACCGACAGAATGCTGAGCTCATCGCCCTGCGCGCTTCGGAACGGGAGCGGGTGGCAATCGAGGTGCGGACAGCGATCGCCCGCGACATCCACGATGTTGTCGCGCACCGCGTTGCTGCCATGGTCGTGACCGCGCAGGCCGCCGACCGAGTTGCCGATCGAGACCCCGCGCTTCTCCGCACCACGGTTCGGGCGATCGCGGTCGAAGGAAACGAGGCCCTGGCCGCGATGCGGCAGGTCGTGCAGGTGCTGCGTCAGCGGCCCAACTCCGACAGGTCTTTCGAAACGGCCCTGCGGGAACTGACCGATCGGCTCGGCACGAGTGGCCGTCGCGTGACGGTGTCGGGTAAGATCGCGGGCACCACCGAGATCGTGCGGGATGCGGTGCTCCGCATCGTGCAGGAGTCCTTGACCAACGTGCTCCTGCATTCCGACGCCGAACACATCTCCGTCAGTTTCGCGACGACAGGAAGCGATATCGAAGTCCGCGTGGAAGACCGCGGCCAGCGCAGTGAGACGACACCACCCACCCACGCCGGAAACGGCATCCGGGGAATGCGGGAACGCGCACGCGCTCTCGGCGGTCAACTCTCGGCTGGCCCTCGCGCGGAGGGCGGGTGGACTGTGCGTGCGGTTCTGCCTCGAACCGGGAGCGCGGTACTCGCTTGAGCGACCAGACCATCCGAGTGGTGATCGCCGACGATCAGCCGGTGATCGTCGCGGGATTCCGGCTGATGCTCGATGAGGAAACAGACATCGAGGTCGTCGGCACCGCGACCGACGGACTGGCGGCCGTTACGACCACGGCACAACTCCGGCCCGATGTCGTGCTCATGGACATCCGCATGCCCGGCGTCGACGGCATCGAAGCGACCCGGCGCATCCTCGACGCAGGCAGTGCCGATGCGGTGCTCATGATCACGACATTCGACGACGAGGAATACCTCCGCGAGAGTGCGCACGCCGGAGCATCCGGTTTCCTGCTGAAGAATGCCGGACCCGATCTGCTCGCGGCGGCCGTGCGCAGCGCGGCGCGAGGCGACGCCCTCATCGACCCGGCCATGACTCGTGTGCTCTTGGAGCGCGGAGCCAGGTCAACCCCGACCGAGCTCGTCTCCGCGGAATACGTCAGCCGACTGGGCGCACTCACGGAGCGGGAACGCGACGTCTTGACGCTCGTCGCTCAGGGGTTGAGCAACGGCGAAGTGGGCAAGAGGCTGTTCCTCGGCGAAGCGACGATCAAGACCCACCTGGCGAACATCTTCACCAAGGTCGGCGCCCGAAGTCGCGTGGGTGCCGTCATGTTCGCCTACGAAAGCGGATTCCTGAAGCCGCACTGGGTGACGGGGTGAATCGGCGGAGCGAAAGACGCCGCGTGGCCCTATCTCGTCAGGCGGCCGCCTGCTCCAGAAACGCCGTCAGCACGTCACGGGTCTCCGCCAGGCGGCGGGACTTCTCGTCCATCTCGTCGCGGATGCGCGCGACCTTCTCCATCACGGAAGAACAGCTCATCTCGACCGGGCCACTGTCCCCCGTGCACGGCAGCACCTGCTCGATCAGCGTGGTCGGGAAGCCGAGCTCGAGCAGCGACTTGATCGTGCCGACGATGCGGATCGCCGATGCATCGTATTCGCGGTACCCGTTCGACTCGCGCTCGGAGGAGATGAGGCCGAGCTTCTCGTAGTAGCGGAGCGAGCGAGCGCTCGCGCCCGTGGTCCGGCTCAGTTCACCGATTCTCACGTGTGGTCCCTTCGACTTGACCTTGACACTGATGTCAGAGTTTAGCGTGACTTCCGCGGCGAAACACACCGCGGAAGGGAACACGAAAATGAAGATCTTCATCACCGGCGGCACGGGCTACCTCGGATCGGTACTGGTCGAACATCTGCTGGGCGCAGGCCACGAGATCAGCGGCCTCGGCCGTTCGGAGGCGAGCCGCCACACGCTCGCGCAGGCGGGAGTGACGCCGGTCGCCGGCTCACTGGACGATACCGGGGTGCTGTACGACGCGGCAGCACACGCCGACGCCGTCATCCACGCGGCGGTCGACTACGCCATGACGAAAGAATCCACCGTCACGGAGCTCGCGGCCGTACGCGCACTCGCGAAGGGTGCGGGAGCCGCGGGCACCGGCAAGCCCGTGCTGTTCACGAGCACGGGTCTCGTCTACGGCTTCGAGCCGAACAAGGATGTCACGGAGGATGCGGTGCTACCCGAGATCAGCGCACAGCCCGTGAAGGCCCAGGCCGAACGCATCGTGCTCGACGCCCCAGGAATCACACCCATCGTCTTTCGCGCCGGGCTGATCTTCGGTCGCGGCGGCTCCGGTCTCGTAACCGGACTCATCCGATCCGCCATCGACAACGGTGCCGCGACCTATCTCGACGAGGGAGGCAACAGCTGGGTCCCCATCCACGTCGACGACCTCGCCGCTCTCTACACGAGTGCGATCGCGCGGCCGACCGCGGGTGTCTTCAACGCCGTCGGTGACGTGCCATTCACCTTCCGAGCCCTCGCGGAAGCGATCGGTGAGCTGACCGGGAAGCCCGCGGTGTCGATCCCGCTCTCCGTCGCGGAGAGCACTATCGGCCCGGCCTCGCGCGTGCTGACCACGAGCAGTCGCCTCGTCGCCACGAAGGCCCGCGAGACCTTCGGATGGGCGCCCTCGGCGCGGTCACTCCTCGACGACGTCCGCGCGGGGTCCTACGCATCGCTCCTGAGCGCCGAGCAATGAGAGCGCAGCTACAGCCTGCCATCGACGGAGGCCAGGGCTACCCTCGGTCTCATGGATGACGTTGAGGACGCAGAGGCGCCGAACTGCCCGGACTGCTTCTTTCGGATGATGCCGACCGGCGACGGGGAGCGCAGCTGGTGGGTGTGCCCACAGTGCGGTCTCACCCAGGCCGCCTGAGTAATCCGACGAACTAGCTGCCTGAAACCACCGGCTCACCGGGGAGACCGAACAGCGCACGCGCATTGCCCGCGATGAACTGCTCGCGCGCCGCATCGCTCGGGAAGACCGTGAGGAACGCGTCGATCTGCGCCGCCGTCGGACGCTGGAACGGATAGTCCGTCGAGAACAGCAGCCGGTCCGGGGTCGTGACCTCGAGCGTGTGCCGCAGCAGCGCGGGGCTGAGCATCCCCGAGCTCGTGACGTGGATGTTCGACCGGATGCAGTCAGACACCTTCCGCTCCAGCCCCGCCACCTTCGCCAGGCCGTCGGTGCGCTCGCTCCACAGCGGCAGCAGTTCGCCCCAGTGGCCGAGTACGAGTTGCATCTCGGGGTGCCGGTCGAAGGTGCCGCGAACGATCAGCCTCAGGGCCGCAACCGCCGCTTCGAGATGCCATCCCCATCCGAACGTTGACAGGGCGAGCTCGGTCATCGGCTCGAAGCCGCCGTACAGCGCGTCCCTCGTCGTGCTCGACGGGATCTGGGGATGGATGAAGATCGGCTGGCGCAGCGCGGCCGCCGCGGCAAAAAGGTCGTCGTAGCGCGGGTCGTCGAGCGGAGTCTCGCCGACGCGGCCGTAGACCATCGCTCCCACGAAACCGAGACCAGCCGTGCGCTCCAGCTCGGCGACCGCCGCGACCGGGTCAGCCATCGGAAGCGTCGAGAACGCGCGGAACCGCGAGGGATGCCGCCGCACCGCCTCGAGCGCGACCTCGTTCGCTCTCCGGCTCAGCGAGCGCGCCTCCGCGGGGTCGAGCGGATGCGTCCCCGGAGGCGCGAGCGACAGTATCTGCAGGTCGACGCCCTGGGCATCCATCGCGGCGATCCTCGCCTCACCGAGGTCGTCGAGACGCTCGAGGTTGTCGCCCATCTCGTCGAACACGATGCTGTCATCCCCACGATCCGCGGGAAGGGCCTTCACGGCGGCCGTCACCCCGGGAAGGTTCCAGTGTTCCTCTATCGCGATCCGTGTCATTGTCCACTCCACTCAACGGCTGTTGAGTGATCACGGTACCACCTTCGCTCAACGCCTGTAGAGTGAGTGCATGGCCCCCAGTACACGAGATGTCAAGCGCGCTCGCACGGCACAGCGCATCCTCGAAGCGGCACGGGCGGAGTTCGCCGCCCGCGGCTTCGACGGTGCGACGATCAGGGGCATCGCGACGGTCGCGGAGGTCGACCCGTCGCTCGTCATGCAGCACTACGGCTCCAAGGCCGCGCTGTTCGCCTCCGCCGTTCAGCTGCCCACCGGCGACGACCGTGGCACCGTCGATCACCTGGCCGAGGTGCTCGCCTCTCGCCTCGGAGAACTGCCGCCGGAGACCCACGCCCTCGTGCGGTCGATGCTCACCGTGCCCGAGGCCGCGGACTCGATGCGCAGCTATCTCGACGAGCGCGTCACCAACCTCACGCGCTCGTTCGGCGGCGACACCGGCCAGGCTCGGGCGCTTCTCGCGGTCAGCACGATTCTCGGCGTCACGATCGCACGGCACTTCCTGGAGCTCACGGCGTTCGAGAGCGTCTCGCGGGAGTCCCTGCAGGAGGCCATGTCTGGCTTGCTCGCACGGGCATCCGCTGGGCAGATCGGCGACGACGCCTGACCCGCGGTTCCCGACACCGTCTCAGGCGGTTCGGATGCCCAGCACCGCAACGCTCTCGTCGTCCGTCGGCAGTTCGACGAAGCCGATCCGATCGTAGAATGCGCGGGCCGGGGTGTTCGCGGAGTCCATCACGAGATGCACGCCGCGGATGCCACGGGCAGCGAGCGAAGCCCGCAGCGTCTCGATCAGGCGGCGCCCCAGCCCCAGCCCCTGAACCTCCGGCAGCAGGTCGATGTGCAGGTGCGCGGGGTAGTCGTCGAGCTGCGGGATGAGCATCCGCTCGGGTGTGTGTCCGAGGATCACCATGAAGTCCTCCGCGCTCGCCGGATGCGGGACGAGCGGATACCGCGCGGCAAACACCGGGAGTACCTCAGCCTGGTACCGGCGCACGAACTCGCGGGTGTCCGACGCGGCGATCACGTAGCCGGCCACTCGCTCGCCGGTGTCGACGACGAAGGCGGAGTCGGCATCCAGGTCGAGGTAGGGGCCGCAGAAGATGTCGGGGAGGAGATCGTCGCTGGAGTACACGCTGCGCGCATCATCACCCGCCGCGCCCGTTCGCACGCAGACGTCGTAGCACTCGGCACGGTCAGAGGGCCGATACGGGCGGATGATCGGTTCGGCCACGGGCCGCCTCTTTCCTAGAATCGCATCACGCTCCACCCTAGTCACGAACGATGCACGTACACTCGGACGATGTTGTCACTAGTGATCATCCTTCTGATTATCTGGCTCGTGCTCGCGATCCTGGGCTTCGTCATCAAGAGCCTGCTCTGGCTCGCGGTCGTCGGGATCATCCTGTTCGTCATCACCGCGCTCTGGGGCTTCATCAGGCGGGGAGGCCGCACCAAGAGCTGAACCGTCGTGCCGACCGTCTTGGCGAGGGAGCAGGGTTCGCGGGTATTCTCGTGAGTTGACTCTCGACCCGAAAGCGACCGCATGACTGACAGCCCACTCGCGGCGACGCCTTACGAGGTGCTCGGCGTGAGCCCGTCGGCGAGCACCGAGGAGTTGCGGCGCGCCTACAGGCGGATGCTGCGCGCGGCCCACCCAGACACCGGCGGTTCCGAGACGGAGTTCACCGCGGTGCAGCGGGCCTGGGAGCGAGTGGGCACCCCGGCGAGCCGGGCCATCTACGACCGCGGGCACGCGGCGAGCGCCGGAGCGTCGTCCCGCTCGGGCGGGGCGTCATCGAACGACAAGCCGTGGGAGGCGCGGCCGGCCCGCACGTTTAGGGACTCTCGGCCGTCTGCTCGGTCCTACGGGCATCCGGGTGGCTGGAATCGCGAGCGCTACCTCGTGTCCATCCGCGAGTGGGTGGGGCTCGGCGCACCGCTTGAGGATCCGTACGACGCGGCGCTCGTGCGCTCGGCGCCGCGTGAGCTCCGGCACCTGCTCGCGGATGCCCTCGCCGAGGAGGCCTCCGCCCGCGCACTCTCGGCGCTCGGCATCGCATACACGATCTGGCACGACGTGCGCAGTGACGCGGGCAAACTCGACCACGTCGTGCTCGGGCCGGCCGGGCTGTTCGCCGTGCAGTCCGAGGACTGGGGCGCTCCCGTCAAGGTGCGCAAGAGCGAGCTCATCGGTGACGGCATCGAGGACGAGCGGCCGTTTCGCACCCTGGCGGCGCGCGCGAAGTCGGTCGAGAAGCCCGCGCGCGTGCGTTTCACCGCGCTCGCGATCGTGGTTCCGGATGACGCCACGGAGTCGACGAGCACACTGCTCGGCCGAGTAAAGGGCATCCCTTCGGTGCTCGTGCAGCAGTCAGGGCTTCCTACCCTGATGCGCACCGGACTCCCAGAGGAGCCGCCGATCGGTGGAAACGAACTGTTCGACATCCGCACGAGACTGCAGGCGTCGATCCGCTTCGTGTAGCTCGCGAGTCCTCGCCGAGCGGTCAGCCGACGTCGGAGATGTGCGAGTCGATCGCTGCCTCGACCGCGGACTCTGGAACGCGGAAGGAGCGCCCGAAGCGAATCGCGGGCAGTTCGCCGGAGTGCACGAGACGGTAGACCGTCATCTTCGAGACGCGCATCATGTCCGCGACCTCAGCAATAGTGAGAAAACGCACCTCAGAAAGATCGCGTGCCATTGTCCTGTGCCCCTAGCGTTCCGTGAATATGCAGAACCGAGCACTCATCCGCTGTTACTGGAGTGCTGAATTGTCACTTTAGGGGCAGATGTGACTTGTGTGCAAGCAGCGTTCGCCCCGCCAACCGCCCAGGCAGGTGCCGAAGGCCTACTTTGAGTCTTTTTTGCCGAGCTTCTTCTTGATCGGATCGATCACCCTGCGCTCGACGCCCTGGGATGCATCGTGCAGAACATTGATCGTCTGGAACGAGGCCTCCGCCGCCTTGCGCCCCACCGCGATGCCCGCTTCTGCCGGATGCTGCAGCGTGTCTGCCGCGCGCCGCAGCGGTGCGGGAACCTGCACCCCTGACCACGCCGAGAACACGGTCGTACCGTCGACCTCCGCCCCGAAGTCCGAGCTGAGGAAGGGGATGACCCAGTCCTCCAGCTCCTCGAGCGGAAGAGAGTCGAGGGTGTAGTAGCGGTGCTGGCCCTCCTCGCGAACGTGGACCAGTCCGTGATCGCGCAGCACCTTCAGGTGCTTGGACACCGTGGGCTGACTGAGGCCCAGAGTCTCCACGAGCTCTCCGACGCTGATCTCGCCCGCCCCGGTCTCGCCGGAGTCCGACTCCGACGAGACCCGACGCTCGAGCAGCACCTGCAGGAGATCGCGCCTCGTCGCATCCGCTATCACGTCAAAAATGTCCGCCATGGAACCAAGGCTACCGGGCCTCCCAGCTGGAGTACCATGACAAGCTGCCGCAACGACGCAGACGATGCAGGAGAGCAAGGGGGAGCAATGCGCGCCAAGCGCACCGCCCGAGGCGCCACTCGCGGCACCGTTTTGTCACGCACCCGCGATCTTATCGACCTTTTTGCGGCGTCGTCGCCTGCACGATTCGCGATCGTGGTCTTCACGGCGCTCATCCTTTTGTTCACGGCGCTGCTCTCGCTGCCCATCGCCAGCGCGTCCGGCACCGCGACGCCGCTGCCAGATGCGCTCTTCACCGCAGTGTCGTCGATCTGCGTCACGGGGCTCAACACCGTGAACATGGCGATGCACTGGTCCGCGTTCGGCAACGTCGTCATCCTGATCGGCCTCGAGGTCGGCGCGATCGGCGTGATGACCCTGGCGAGCATGCTCGGCTTCATCGTGTCCCGGCGTCTCGGGCTTCGCGCCAGGTTGCTCGCGGCGAGCGACTCGAACGCGGGGCGTATTCACGTCGGACCGGTCTCAGAGTCCCAGGCGATCCGCCTCGGTGAGATCGGAGGCCTGCTCGCCACCGTAGCGATCAGCGTGTTCGCCATCGAGATCGTGCTCACGGCGATGTTCGTGCCACGCCTGCTGCTCGCGGGTTCAAACCCGTGGCAAGCGCTGTGGGAGGGCTTCTACTTCGCCACCTCGGCGTTCACGAACACCGGCTTCGTGCCGCATACCTCCGGCCTCGCGCCCTTTGCCACCGACCCGTGGATGCTCGGCACCATCGCCATCGGCGTCTTCGTCGGCAGCCTGGGCTTCCCGGTGATCTTCGCGTTGGCCAGGCGCTTTCGTAAGCCGGGTCGCCTGTCGATCCACGTCAGGCTGACCCTCGTCACCACTCTCGTACTCATCGTGCTCGGCGCCATCGCGATCTATGCGATCGAGTGGGACAACCCACTGACCCTGGGCGCGCAGGCCCCGATCGACAGGCCGATGACGGCGACGTTCCTGTCGATCATGACGCGCTCCGGCGGCTTCTCGAACGTGAACATCGGCGACATGCACGGCGCGGGCCTCCTCACCATGGACATGCTCATGTTCGTGGGAGGCGGCTCGGCATCCACCGCGGGCGGCATCAAGGTGACGACACTTGCCGTGCTGTTCCTCGCGGCCGTCGCCGAGGCCAAGGGCAACAAAGACATGCAGGCGTTCGGACGCCGCATCCCCACGGATGTGCTGCGCCTGTCCGTGAGTGTCGTGCTGTGGGGTGCGACCATCGTCGCGGCCTCGTCGATCGCCCTCATGGAGGTGACGAAGGCCCCGCTGCACCTGGTGCTGTTCGATGTGATCTCCGCGTTCGGCACCTGTGGCCTGAGCACCGGACTCACCGAAAGCCTGCCGGACTCCGGCAAGTTCATCCTCGCGGCGACGATGTGGGCAGGTCGCGTTGGTACAGTGACCCTCGCCGCAGCGTTGGCCGCCAGCCAGCGCCCACAGCTGTTCCGAAATGCAGAAGAGAGGCCCATCGTTGGTTGATCGCATTCCTCACAATGCCCCCGTGCTCATCATCGGCCTCGGCCGGTTCGGCGCAGGGGCCGCTGGCCAGCTCGCCCGGCTCGACCGCGAGGTGCTCGCTGTCGACGAGAACGCAGACCTCGTGCAGAAGTGGTCGGAGCGCGTCACGCACGCGGTCCAGGCGGATGCCCGCAGCATCGACGCGCTCCGCCAGATCGGTGCTCAGGACTTCTCGGTTGCCGTGGTGGCGGTCGGCTCGTCGATCGAGTCGAGCGTGCTCATCACGGCGAACCTCGTCGACCTCAAGATCCCGCAGATCTGGGCGAAGGCCATCAGCCAGTCGCACGGCAAGATCCTCGCTCGCATCGGCGCGAACCACGTGATCTATCCCGAGGCGGAGGCGGGCGAGCGCGTCGCGCACCTGGTCTCGGGGCGGATGCTCGACTTCATCGAGTTCGATGACGATTTCGCGATCGTCAAGATGTATCCGCCGAAGCCGATCCGCGATATCACGCTCGCGGAGGCCGGCGTGCGCAAGAAGTACAACATCACCGTCGTCGGCGTGAAGTCGCCCGGCAAGGACTTCACCTACGCGACGCCGGAGACCATCGTCTCCAACCGCGATCTCATCATCGTGAGCGGCAACTCCGCGAACATTGAGGCGTTCGCCACGCTGCAGGCGTAGGCCAACCCAGTGGGTTGAGTGGGCCCGCCGGGGCCGTATCGAAACCTCCCTCGTGAGTAACGACTTGAGGTCTCGATACACTCGCTGCGCGAGCACTCGACCCGCGTAAGGGCTCAGGCCCCCGCGGCGAGCTCTTTCGCGCGAGTGAGCGCGGCCGCGGTCGCCCGGTCGAACAGCACCTTGAGCTCGCCCTTCTCGAGTTCGGCGATCGCCCGCTCTGTCGTGCCCCTGGGGCTCGTCACCTGCCTGCGCAGCTCCTGCGGGCTCTGACGGGATGACACGAGCAGCTCCGCTGCGCCCAGGAAGGTGCCGTTGACCATCGTCGCGGCCGCCGACTCGCTGAAGCCCAGGTCCATGGCGGTGCGGGTGAGTTCTTCGATCAGATAGAACACATAGGCCGGGCCGGAACCGGAGATGGTGCTCAGGGCGTCGATCTTCTCCTCCGGCACGACCACGACATCCCCGACCGTGCCGAAGAGAGCGGATGCCAGGCCCAGGTCCGCCGCACTCGACCGCGTTCCTGCGCTCAGACCCGTCACGCCCCTGCCGACGATCGCGGGCGTGTTCGGCATCGCCCGAAGCACGGACACGGACTCCGGCAGGATGGACTCAATGGTCGCGACGGTCACGCCCGCAGCCACGCTGATGATGACGGTGCCGGGGTCCAGGGCGCCTCCGATCTCCCTCAGGAGATCCGGAACCATCTGCGGCTTCACCGCGACGAGCACGATGCGCGCGCCCGCGACGGCAGCCAGGTTCGCGGCGGCGTTGTTGTCTGTCGCGTAGCTGAGCACCGTATCCGAGCGCAGCAGAACCGCCTTCGCCTCGGTGCGATTGGTCACCCGGATGCCGCCCTCGACGGCCACGTCCGGCTGCAACAGGCCGCTCAGGATCGCCCCGCCCATGGAGCCGGCGCCGAGAATGGAGATAGCTGGCAAAGTCGTCTGCATCGTTCAATCCTGCCCCTGTTCCGCGGTGCAGTCGAACCGGTGAGCCGGTGCACGCACATCCTAGGATTGATCCATGAGCACTTCTGGCGGGAACAAGGCGATCGTTGCGGCCCTGCTCGCAAACCTCGGCATTGCAATCACGAAGTTCATCGCATGGTTCTTCTCGGGCTCCGCATCGATGCTCGCGGAGGGCGTGCACTCTCTCGCAGACACCGGCAACCAGTTGCTTCTGCTGCGCGGCGCCGCGGCGTCCCGCAAGGCCGCGGACAGCGAGCACCCGTTCGGCTACGGCCGGGAGCGCTACGTCTACGCCTTCGTCGTGTCGATCATCCTGTTCAGCGTCGGTGGTGTGTTCTCCATCTATGAAGGTGTCGAGAAGCTGCAGCACCCGCACACGCTCGAGAACGCGTGGCTGCCCGTTCTCGTGCTGGTGATCGCCATGGTCCTCGAAGGATTTTCGCTACGCACCGCAGTCAAGGAGTCGAACCACGTTCGCGGCAAGGAGAGTTGGCTCAGCTTCATCCGCCACGCCAAGGCGCCCGAGCTTCCCGTCGTGCTGCTCGAAGACGTCGCAGCCCTCACCGGTCTTGTCTTCGCGTTCCTCGGCGTCGGCCTCACGGTCATCACCGGCAATGCCGTCTTCGACGCGATAGGCACACTGTGCATCGGCGCGCTGCTCGTGCTCGTCGCGGTCATCCTCGGCGTCGAGACGAAGAGCCTGCTGGTGGGCGAGGGAGCAAGGCCAGCGGATGCCGAGCTCATCCGCGACGCGATCAACGCCGAGCCGAGCGTCGAGGCCCTCATCCACATGCGCACGCTGTACCTCGGACCAGACGAGCTGCTGGTCGGAGCCAAGGTCGCCTTCGCGAGCAAGAAGAAGATGGCGGATGTGGCTGCCGCGATCAACGCGCTCGAGGCCCGCATCCGCGACGCCGTTCCCATCGCGCGCGTCATCTTCATCGAACCGGACGTGTATGTCTCGCAGGCGGACGGCAACGTCAGCACCGAGGCCATCATCATCAAGGCTTCTGACTAGCGCTCAGCGACGGGTCTCGAAGAACTCCTTCAACAGTGCAGCACAGGCGTCCGCCTCGATTCCCGCGACCACCTCGACCCTGTGCGGCAGCCGTCGATCGCGCAGCAGGTCGTTGACGCTGCCCGCAGCCCCCGCTTTCTCGTCCCAGGCGCCGAACACCACGCGGGGAATCCGCGCGCCCAGGATCGCGCCCGCGCACATGCTGCACGGCTCGAGCGTCACCACGAGGGTCGTGTTCTCCAGGTGCCAGTCGCCCGTGGCGCGCGCTGCTTCGCGAATAGCGAGGATCTCCGCGTGCGCGGTCGGATCCCTGAGCTTCTCGCGCTCATTGCGGCCCCGGCCGATCGGGGTGCCGTCGGCGTCGAGCACGAGCGCCGCGACGGGAACGTCGCCGGTCTCCGACGCGCGACGGGCGTCGTCGATGGCCGCGAGCATCCACGTGCTGTAGTGCTCGTCCCTGTGTCCGGTCATGGCGCCTCCTGAAGTAGATTGAGCCTATGCGAGTTCACGTAGCTGACCATCCGCTCATCACCCACAAGCTCACGGTCCTGCGCGACAAGACCACTTCATCCCCCACCTTCCGGTCTCTCGCCGAGGAGCTCGTTACCCTGCTCGCGTACGAGGCGACGCGCAACGTTCGGGTCGAGCCGGTGCTCGTGGAGACTCCCGTCGCAACAGCCAAGGGCCTCGCGATCAGCCAGCCCCGCCCGCTCGTCGTTCCCATCCTGCGCGCGGGCCTCGGGATGCTCGAGGGCATGGTCAAACTGGTTCCGACCGCGGAGGTCGGCTTTCTCGGCATGGTGCGCAACGAGACCACGCTGCAGCCGAGCATCTACGCTGAGCGCCTGCCCGACGACCTCTCGAACCGGCAGTGCTTCGTACTCGACCCGATGCTCGCGACGGGCGGCTCGCTCATCGCGGCCATCGACTACCTGCTCGCGCGCGGCGCGGTCGACGTCACGGCCATCTGCCTGATCGGTGCGCCGGAGGGCCTCGCCGCGGTCGAGAGGGCCACGGCCGGGCGGGATGTCACGATCGTGCTCGGTGCGCTCGATGAGCGACTCAACGAGGTCGGCTACATCGTGCCCGGCCTCGGCGACGCGGGCGACCGTCTTTACGGAACCGTCGAATAAGTCACTTCCCTTTCCACCTCCCTGTGGCGGGAGAAACGGTCTCGCGGCGGGAGTTATACCTCCGCCCGCGAGACCGTTTCTCCCGCCGGAGTGTGCGGTTTCTCCCGCCACGAGTGCGCGTTTCCCGCCACGAGAGGGCAGTGTTCAGCAGCAGCGGGACTTGACAGACGGCGGGATGCTGCCCGATAGTGGGGTCTATGACTATCGACTCGCGCGCCCTGACCTCTGTTGAGGACCATGGGACTGCCGGCATGATGATGCCGCGCTGCGCTTCTGTCTGTTGTCGAATGTGTGCCTAATCGGCCAATCCTTGTCGAGTTTCCGCTGCCACGACGCGGCGCAGACTCCCGGGCGCCGCTCCTCATAACGAACGGCATCCGCTCAGCACGACCCGCAGTAGCCGAAGGATCACACCCTCATCATTAGAGGCCCTTCACCCCACACAAGGAATTCTCTGATGTCTCTTGCAACCACCGATCTCATCCGCACGCCCGCCACGACCCACCCGGCGACCCACCACCTCGCTCCGGCGCAGGCTCCGTCCAGCCACGTCACCGCTCCCGCGACCCCGCGTGAAGCCCCGACGCCGAGACTGCGCGCCGTGCCCTCCGGCACCGAGGCGCGCGGCTTCGTTCTCTACGTCGGAGTCGACGAGTTGAAGGCCGCAGCAGCCGGGACCGACCTCGGCCACATCGTCGAGGCGCTCAAGAAGCTCACGAACGACCTCGTGCCGTCCGCGGAGACCTACGCGGCCGTCGCCCTCGCACCGGAGGGTGCGGGAGGACGCGACGTGGATGTCGTTCGCCTCGCCCTGCAGGATCCGTCGGCACTCGCGAAGCACCGCCAGCACGCCGAGCCGGAAGAGGAGCCCCGCCGCGGCGGTGTCGTGGTGGACCTTTCCCGCAAACGCCTGATCCTCGATGACGAGACCGCCTCGCTCACATACAAGGAGTTCGAGCTGCTGCAATACCTCGTGCTGCGCGAGGGCCACACGATCGAGCGCGCGGAACTGATCGCATCGCTGTGGTCCGTCGGCGATGACGACGTCCCGAACGAGCGCACGATCGACGTGCACGTTCGTCGTCTGCGCGCCAAGCTCGGTGCCTACGAAGACATCGTGCGCACGGTTCGCGGCGTCGGTTACCGCTTCGACCGCCACGCGGATGTCTCGGTGCGGCACGCGAGCGCCCCCAGTCCCGACATCTTCTAGGGTTCGATCTTCTCACGCTTGGTCTTCCGGGGCTCGGCGGCCGTCAGACCCGCCAGCTGCGTGAACATCTCGCGCTCGAGTTCGACCAGCGAGCGCGTCTCGCCCTCCGCGATCCACTGCTGGAACGCGACCTGGAACACCGTGACGCCCGACTGCGCCGAGAGCGTGGCCGTCGGCTCCGGGATGCCCCGCTCGCGCAGGGCGACCGCGATGGCCGTTCCCAGGGCGGCGAGCTTCAGCAGTTCGCGCTCCTGGAGCTCCGGGTTCGCGGCGATGACGGCCTGGCGCTGCCGCGAGTGTGCACGCATCTCATCGGGAAAGTACTCGACGCCCGTGACGGCTGACGCAACCAGCTCCAGCGGGTTCCCGCCCGCAGGGCCAGAACCGATGCCCCGAACGAACAGGCCCTGGAACTCGTCCTCGCCCCCGAAGATCACCTCGCGCTTGTCGGCGAAGTGACGGTAGAAGGTGCGCTCGGTGAGACCAGCGGCCTCGGCGATCTCCGCAACGGTCGTCTCCTCGAACCCGCGTTTCGCATAGAGTGCGAGCGCCACCGTCTGAAGCCGCTCGCGCGCGCCGGGTTCCCACCTCACCATGGTTCGATTCTAGTGATGACAGTCGCTGTCATGGGCATGTATAGTGATGTCAGTATCTGACATCAAATTCTCGCCGACAGCGACGGGAGAAAGGGGTCGCGCCCATGCGCGTCTTTGTTACTGGAGCATCCGGATGGATCGGCTCCGCCGTGGTCGACGAACTGCTCGCCTCGGGGCACCAGGTCCTCGGACTCGCTCGCTCCGCGGCATCCGCTTCGTCTCTTGTCGCCAAGGGCGCCGCGGTGCAGCGCGGCGACCTGGACGATCTCGACAGCCTGCGCACGGGCGCCGCGAGTGCGGATGCGGTCGTTCACCTGGCCAACAAGCACGATTTTGCCAACCCCGCCGCGTCCAATCTCGCCGAGCGCACCGCGGTGGACACTCTCGGCACCGCACTGCGCGGGTCGAATCGGCCGCTCCTGATCGCGTCCGGCTTCGGCGCGGTCAACGGAAACGCTGTGACCGAGGAGGACCGCTCCCCGGCTCACGGGCTCGAAGCCCCGCGGGGCGGCAGCGAGAACCTCGCACTCGACTACGCCAACCAGGGCGTCGCCTCGGTAAGCGTGCGATTTGCCCCCACCGTTCACGGCGAAGGTGACCACGGCTTCATCGCCGCGCTTGTCGGCATTGCCCGCGCCACGGGCCGCGCCGCCTACATCGGCGACGGTGCAAATCGGTGGGCGGCCGTGCACCGCTCCGACGCCGCGCGCGTCGTTCGCCTCGGGCTGGAGAAGGCCACACCCGGACTGGTGCTGCACGCCGTCGGTGAGCCGGGCATCCCGACCCGCTCTATCACCGAGTGGATCGGGCGCGGCCTCGAGATGCCCGTCGTCTCGGTCGACAGGGCGGATGCTCCCGAGCAATTCGGCTGGCTGGCCGGCTTCTTCGGCACGGACACCCTCGTCTCCAGCGACCGCACGCGCGAGTACCTCGGCTGGACCCCGAGCGGTCCGACGCTCGAGGAGGACCTCGCCGGTCGGGCCTACTTCACCAGCTAGGACGACTACACGCGGTCGGCGACGCGCTCATCGATGAAGCCCACGACGGTTCGCCGCAACTCCTCCGGAGTCTCCAGCTGCGGAAGATGACCGGCCTCGCGAATGAGGTGGAGACGAGCGCCCGGGATCGCGTCGGCATAGGCGCTGCCGTGCTCGGGCGGCACGATGCGGTCGGCCTCGCCCCAGAGGACGAGGGTCGGCGTCGCGATCCCGGGCAGCCTGCCCTGCAGCCCTGGATCCGCCATGGTGGCGCCTCCGTAGACCTGCAGTGCCGCACGGTTCGCAGCCATCATCGCCTTCTGCGGCTCGGAGAACGCGCTGACATCGATGCGGAACGCGTCAGGGGCGAAATAGCTGAGGTCGACGACCTGGTCCATGGTGAGGCCGAAGAAGTCGACGATCGGATGCTCGTCCAGTTGCAGGCCGACGGCGTCCACGAGTACGACACCACTGACGCGCGGAGAGGCGAGAAGTGCGATCTCGGCCGCAATCCAGCCGCCGATCGAGTTGCCGACCACGGTGACGTTCTCCAGGTCGAGTTCGTCGAGCAGCCGCGAGTACACCGCGGCAAGCCCGGCCATGCTGTTCAGGCTCGCCGGGCGTGAGGTTCCTCCGAAGCCAGGATGCGTTGGGGTGATGACGCGCGCGCCGCCGGTAGCCGCAAGCAGGTCGGCAAACCCGATGACCGACTGGGGGCCGGCGCCCCCGTGCAGCAGGAGGACCGGGCGGCCGGAGCCGCGTTCCGCGTAGCTCACCTCCACCTCGCCGATCGCGGGAAGCGCGAAGGTGCGAGTGTCGCTCGTGGTGTCGATGTTGCTCAAGATGTCTCCCTGGGTTCACGTTGTGTGGAAGAACAGTATCCAAATATGTTGATATAAACAAGTTGTTATCTATGGTTAGACTGCTGGCATGGCAAGGTCACTGCGAGACACCGGACTGTCGGTGAAGCGAGTGCAGATGCGGCACCACCACGCCATGACGGCGGCACTCGCGCCGCTCGAGATCAGCCTCGTGCAGTGGGATGCCCTCCGTCACCTCCACGAGAACCCCGATGCATCCCTGCACGATCTCGCCCAACTCACCTTCCAGTCGGACCAGGGGTTCGGAACGCTGGCCGGCCGGATGATTGCCCGCGGCCTGATCGAGCGCGTACCGGGCCCCGGGCGCGCGGTGCGTCACCGCCTCACCGCCAAGGGCGAGGATCTTCGCGAGCGTGGAGCGAACATCGCCGACCAGGTGCTCACAAAGTCGTTCCAGTCGCTGACACCCGCCGAACGCGAAACGCTCGACGAGTTGCTCCAGCGGCTGCTCGACAATCCGCTCGACAATCCGCTGTAGACGTTCCCGGTCCACAGGCGGATCGAGCAACATTCTCAGAAAAATAACAGTTTCATAACTAGCGCTCCGTTACCTGACCGTTATATAGTTCAAGGGCAGAGGTTGTTTGCTGTGGCAGCTTCTGCGGAATGTGATTGCAGGACACTCTTGGTGCAAGGGAGAGGGTCGGCTTCTAGCCTCTGAAGCCGGCCCTCAATCCTGTTTAACGCCGCGGTTTCACGGAGCTGGCTGCCAGGCGGGGCTTATAGGCAAGAACGTGTGGATGGGTCGGGTGTGTCATCCGCGTCCTGCCCAGCCTGATCGGTGCCAGAGTCCTTCCTCGGCGTTGAGGCCGG